>NZ_JAUSZN010000001.1:2584500-3230000 GCF_030817595.1 Neobacillus niacini | reverse complement strand
GTGGTAAGGCAGAGGTCTGCAAAACCTTTACCACCGGTTCGAATCCGGTTGCCGCCTTTAATTCTTTACTTGAGATTTAAAAGCGCATTTTATTGTGCCGGGGTGGCGGAACTGGCAGACGCACAGGACTTAAAATCCTGCGGTAGGTGACTACCGTACCGGTTCGATTCCGGTCCTCGGCATTACTTTAACAAAATTATATAATGCCGGTGTGGCGGAATTGGCAGACGCGCACGACTCAAAATCGTGTTCCTCTGGAGTGTCGGTTCGACCCCGACCACCGGTATCTCAAAAACACTCACAAATGTTGTTTACTCAACGTTTGTGAGTGTTTTTTAATGAAAGAAAGAATACTTTTAAAAGTTTTTTACTGTTTGATATTGCATCCACTCTATTAGGGTATACATATCATCTGGGCACGAGTAGACCCGAAAAATTATGTTAGAGTATTTATAAAAAAAGGGGTTACCAAAATTTTGAATTTTGGTAACCCTCCTTATTATTTTTGCTCTTATTGGATAGAAAGCTGTAACCCCGCTGCTTCGTCCGGTTTATCTGCTATTCACTTTTACCAATGACTGTACCGCCATCTTTTGTCACAAAATATTTTATTGTTTCACCACTCCAGAAATGGAATGTTAACTCTACTTCACGTTGATCCTTGAGCTCCTTGAAGAAGCGCTCATTTCCATATGGAAAGGTTACGAGGTTATCCTGGTAATTAGGAGCAAATGCATAACCAAATTCTTTGAAAGATGTCCAGTTTTGTGGTCCAGCATTGCTTCCATCATCTACATATTTTGCTTCCATTGTCTTGAGAAGATCTCCATTATATTGCAATGGAATAGTAAAATTGCTGGTTGTCCCTGTTGAGTATTTGATAACTGGCGTTTCATAATTATAAACAGTAAAGTACCAATCAGCGCCTTTATTAAATGCTGCGGTTAATACAGATGTTTTTCCTATTTCGTTTGAAACTAATTGGGAAAGCAAGCTTGCTTTTAATGTTAAAGAGTTACCTTCTAGAATAAAGTCTTTTCCTTCAACTAAATTATTTTTCCCTAACTTGAGAGAAACCAATTTATTACCGTTTAAATTCAACGTTCTAGTTACATCGGTCATTTTTTCGCCATGTTTTAAGAAAATGAAATCTGTATCTGCAGTTGAGGACCTTCCTTTCCAACTGGCTGCCATTATGTTATACAAATGTGGGTCATTCCATTCTAACGTTTTCCTGTTAAAATGCTGCCCATTATCCCAAAGCATATGGATGATTCCTTTTTCTTCCGCATGATTAATCATATATTCGAAGAATTTAAGTTTTTCACCCTGTTGAATGGTACCTGTATTTTGATCGAATCCAAGTAGACCAAATTCACCAATTACTACAGGGATTCCTTTTGAAATAAATTTATCGTACACGCGGTTAATATTTTCAGTAATATGTTTCATGGAGTTTTCTTCAAAGGTATAATATCCACCAATATTGACACTAAATGGCCAGAAGCCATAATAATGAACCGTTGAGATAATATAAGGATCATTTGTTTTGGCAATCCAATTGTATAGGTTGTCTACATTTTCTTGTTTTTCGAAATTAGTATGGAGTGTTGGAATAACCAGTGGACGAATGTTGTTTAATCCTTTAGATTCCCTAACAATTTTATAAAAAGAATCATTAAGTTCATTTAAAAATTGCTGACCTTCAACATCCCCGCCAGACCCCCAGAACTGAGGTTCGTTCAAACTTTCAAACATTAAATCAGTAGAATAATACTTATAATGTTTGGAGAGTTGTGACCAGATTGCATTAAATTTTGCTAATGTAATATCATGATTCCAAGGTATGCCATTTGCAACCCAACTCCATGAATCATGGTGAATGTTGATCATAACCTTCAACTTTGCCTCTAACGCCCAATTTACAGCCTGGTCTACTCTGATTAGAAATTCGGGATTAATCGTATATTCTGGGGCTTCTCCTAATCTTGTATCAAATGTAATGGGTATACGAATACTATTAAAACCTTGATCCTTGATTTTAGAAATTAATTCTTTTGTAACGAGGGGATTGCCCCAGGCGGTTTCATCCAGTACTACTTTTCCAGTATCAAATCCGTCAAAAGTATTTCCTAAGTTCCATCCAGGCTGCATTTCATTCGCATACTTCATAATATCATAGGCTGGTTTTTCCTTTCTTTCCACTGTTTCCGCTGCAAAACTATTGTTAGGCAATGTTAAACCGAAAAGTAAAAGGACAGATAAAAATAGTTTACTCAAATACTTCAACCTAAACTCCCCTTTATTGATAATATTTTAGTGTAAACGTTTACATGAATATGGTATCAAACTATTAGGGCTTGTAATACGTAAAAAATTGGATATAATTTCATGGAAGAATTAGACTTTTCTGGTTTTTTTGGCTCTGAATTAAAAAAGAGACATGCATTGGAAGATTAGTTATCTCTCCATGTATGTCTAAAAGGTAAAGATATTATTTCTGCACATTGATGATGGTAGTAAATACTTTTTGATATCCATAAAAACCAAGTATGGCAATAAAAGGTCCTATGAAGAGAATAATTAGAAAGGGAAGGTGGGTAAAACTAACATATAAAATAAAAATACATATTAATACAATTCCAAAAGAGAATATAGGATTTGCAACCGTAATGATCAGTACGTTTTTTAAGCTCTGTGTAAGCTTTGATTCAGTATGAACAGTATCTGAAAAAAAGTACAAAGTATAGAGAAACAAGATGGCCAAAATAAATAAAACTATGTAATTTACAAAAGATACGTCTGATTTGATGTATAGGTAATCAACTACTCCCATTAACCATAGGAAAGACAGAATAAGTCCTCCGGAGAGGCTGCGCTTATAATTTTCTTTATAAAATGTCCAAAAGGATTTAACAATTTTAATCTCTTCCTTCATGAACCACTTTCTAACAACCCCAAACATGGCCGTAGTAGCAGGAAATAACAAGAATGGTGATAAGATTACAATTGTAAGTAATACCATAAGAACCTGACTCGTATTTTCGACAAGAACCAAAAGTACGCTTAGATAAGCTATAGGTAAAATAAATACTAACCATGTTATGTTCAATGCAGCCAAATTAGTAATCCATTCAAAGATGGGCTGCATTCTCCCGAATACATTATTCAACGACTCTCACTCCTCTTCCATTCTTCTTTTTTCAATAAACCATATAAATATAACTTTGTAAATCTATTATTTTATTGCCCTAATGACCAAAATATCCTTATCAACGATTATCTCTAAATTACAATGGATAATTTCTATAATAATTAGGGTGTTTTGGTATCGAGGAAAGATGCTAGAGTTAGGATAGCGATTACATTTAATGTTTCTATATTTGTAACCGTTTCCTACACGACATTAAATAAAATTAAATAGCGAGGATGAGAAATAGATGGAAAGAATAGCAGAAAAAAAGATATACGAATTTCCCTTTCAAAATCCCGAATTACCATTGGAAACTAGACTGAATGACCATATTTCAAGATTAACATTTGAAGAAAAGGTTAATTTGATGTGTCAATATCAACCGGCAATTGACCGACTAGGAATAAAAGCGCATAAACAGGGAACGGAAGCCGCACATGGTATGGCCTGGTTAGGGAAGGCAACTACTTTTCCTCAGACAATAGGATTAGCTTGTACGTGGAACCAGGAATTGCTGAAGGAAGTTGGGGATGTCATTAGCAGTGAAGCCAGGGCTTTTTATAAGAAAAATCCAGAAATAAATGGGTTAACATTATGGGCTCCTACTGTTGATATGGAAAGAGATCCAAGATGGGGGAGAACGGAGGAGGCATATGGTGAAGATCCGTATTTAACAGGGAAACTAACGGCCTCGCTAGTAAAAGGAATTCAGGGGGATCATCCGTTTTTCTTCAAAGCTGTTGCGACACTAAAACATTTTCTTGCAAACAACAATGAAATTGACCGTGGAAGCTGTTCGGCGAGTATTGATCCTAGGAACATGCACGAATATTATCTTAAAGCTTTTGAAGTGCCTTTTAAAGAAGGCGGTGCCTACTCCATGATGACAGCATACAATTCCATTAATGGTACACCAGCTATTCTGCATCATTATGTAAAAGAAATCGTGAAGGAAAAATGGGGAATGAACGGGTTTATAGTCAGTGACGCAGCAGATTTGTTAGGGGTTGTAAGAGAGCATGGCTATTATGATAATCATGCCCAATCTGTTGCTGAGGCGATTAAAAATGGAATTGATAGTATGACAGATGATTTTGATGAAACAACGAAGGCGATATTTGAAGCAGTGGAAAAAAATTTAATAAATGAAAATGATCTAGATTGCGCATTGAGGAATACGTTTCGGGTACGTTTTCGCTTGGGAGAATTTGACCCGGCAGAAAATAATCCATATGCTACGATCACTGAATCGATTATTTGTGACTCGAAACACGCTGAGATATCGAACCGTGCTGCTAAAGAATCTGTTGTTCTGTTAAAAAATGAAAATAACACACTACCATTAAATAAGAAAGCTCTTAATAAGGTATCAGTAATCGGACCATTAGGAGATATTGTTTATCGAGATTGGTATTCAGGAGATTTCCCTTATTCCCTTACTCCTTATGAAGGAATAAAAAGCAAGTTAGAAGGAAAACAGGTAACTTTCCATAGCGGAAATGATAAGATCATGTTAAAACATGGCCGTGATTTTGTTTCTCTAGGAGCGGAAGAAAACAGCCCGCTAATCATCACTAAGCAAGAAAAACAAGAAGCAGCGCGGTTTGAGCTTTCGGATTGGGGATGGGGAAGCTATACAGTCCGTTCATTAGATAATGGTAAGTACGTAACATCGGCTGATGATAAAAATATCGCTGCTTCTGCTGAAGAGATCTATGGATGGTTTGTAAAAGAAGTTCTACACATAATTCCAGAAAATGAGAGCAAGATTAAGCTATCATCTTGGAATAATCATGCTGTCGTATTTGGTGAAAACGGTAAATTACAGGTTTCTGAGGACAAAGGTAGTAGTAATTCTGTTTTACTTGAAAAAGAAATGATCGAACATGGTTTGGAAGAAGCGGTTAAAGCAGCAAAAGAGTCTGATGTGGCGATTGTATTTGTCGGAAATAATCCTGTGGTTAATGGCAAGGAAGAAATTGATCGACCAGATATTACCTTAGCGGAATCACAAGAACGGTTAATTAAAGAAGTATATAAAGTGAACCCTAATACCATTGTAGTTGTTGTTGGAAGCTACCCATTTTCCATAAATTGGGTTGATGACAATATTCCAGCCATTCTTTACACCTCACATGCGGGTCAAGAATTGGGGAATGCCATAAGCGATGTATTATTTGGAGACTATAATCCAGCGGGACGATTAAATATGACATGGTACCGCTCGGTCAGCCAGTTACCAAATATTTTCGACTACGACATTATTAAAGGTAAGCGTACGTATCTGTACTTCGATGGGGATGTATTATACCCATTTGGACATGGAAAATCATATTCAAATTTTGAGTATAGTAATCTTAGACTGAGCACTAGTGAAATAAATGAGAACGAAGAGGTATCCATAAGCGTAAACGTAAAAAATAGTGGCTCGATTGCCGGTGATGAGGTTGTACAACTATACTTCCGTGCACTAGAATCTCGCTACCAAAGGCCGCTTAAACAACTAATTGGTTTTAAAAGAGTTTCTATCAAAGCTGGAGATTCACAAGAAGTACAATTTACCATTAGAGCCGGTGATCTAGCGGTTTGGGATGTTACAAGGGATAAATATTGTGTGGAAACAGGCGTATATCAGTTATTAGTTGGAAAATCATCCTCTGAAATACAGATGCATGAACGACTAAAGGTAAATGGAGAAACCATACCTTTACGAAATCTTTACGTGAATACCAGAGCAGAAAACTATGATGATTATTATGGGACTGTCATAAATGAGTGTAAGGAAGGCGGCCATTCCGTCCAAATGAAAACAGGATCTTGGATTATGTTTTCCGATGTAGATGCTAGCAGAGGCTTACAATCGATTGAAGTTCGTGCAGCCAATCAATCTGAAAAAGCCGAGATTGATATATATATAGGGCAGCCTGGGGGAGAAAAGATTGGCCAGCTAGTGGTTAATAACACAGGTGGCAGTCAAAGCTGGCATACCATAACAGGTGCAGTTACATTACCTGAAAATGAGGTAAATACCAAGATTTATTTTGTAAGTAACGGTGAGCTATTGATCAGTTATTTCCGTTTCATTGCTTAGTTGTATGGAGACTAGGGCTATAAAGGTGAAAAGGTCAGGCAGGCAGTCAATGCCTACTGACCTTTTCAGATTAGAGGTGAAATATTGGAAAACGCCAAAAGAAATGATTTGAAATTATGGTATACATCTCCTGCCTCAAAGTGGGAGGAAGCAGTGCCTATCGGAAATGGAAGAGTAGGAGCCATGGTCTTCGGAGGTGCAAAGTACGAAAGACTTCAAATGAATGAAGATACACTGTGGTCGGGTGAACCAGGAGCAAAGATAAATAAAAATGCCATTCATACGTTAGAGAAGGCAAGAGAGCTTATTTTTAAAGGTGAGTATTCTGAGGCTGAACAATTAATAGAAAAAAATATGGTTGGAGAAGATTGTGAAGCGTACCAGCCTCTAGGTGATTTGACGATTGAACATATATGTGAAGGGGCTGTAACAAGCTTTCGGCGTGAATTAGACTTACAAACGGCTGTTGCCTTGACTGAATATCAGATAAAGGATTGTAAGTATCGTAGAGAAACGTTTGTAAGTTACCCTGATCAGGTTCTTGCGATAAGGGTAAAAGCTGTAGGTCCAAACAGTCCTGCTATAAAACTGAGAGTTCATCTAGACTCATTACACCCGCATGTAATAAAAAAAACCAATAACAAGTTGCTTATATTGAATGGAAAAAGCCCTATTTCCGTGAAAAAGCCTGGGGAGATTTTATACGATGAACATCGAGGCTTGAGCTTTCAATTTCATCTGCTAGCTTCGAAAGATAATGGGAACAAATCTGTGTCAGATGGAACAATTGATGCTACAGGTGAGAATGAAGTTATTTTACTGCTAACTGCTAAAACAAATTTTACAACCTTTAATGAAATGCCCAACCCAGATTTAAGAATTGTTGAAAATCAATGTCAGACGATATTAACCACAGCAGCAGAAAGAGGTTTTGATGAATTAAAGCAACGTCATATTGAGGATCATCAAGCTTTATTTAATCGTGTTTCCCTATTTCTGGGCGGCGAGGAAGAATATGAAGAACTGCCTACAAACGAAAGACTAGAACGTTATAAAAGCAACCGGAATGATATTTCACTTGAGGCATTGTATTTCCAGTACGGACGTTATTTGTTGATTGCTTGTTCTAGACCCGGGACTCAGCCAGCAAACCTGCAAGGAATATGGAACCCGTATATCCAACCACCGTGGAATAGTGATTATACGACCAATATAAATACAGAAATGAACTATTGGCCAGCTGAGGTTTGCAATTTAACAGAATGTCATGAGCCTCTTTTTACTATGATCGAGGATTTATGTCTAACAGGAGAAATAACAGCGAGAGAATTATATGGAGCAAGGGGCTTTGCTGTACACCATAATGTTGATTTATGGCGGAAGTCTACTCCTACAACAGGCCAGGCCTCATGGGCCTTTTGGCCAATGGCAGGGGCTTGGCTGGCAAGTCATTTATGGGAACATTTTTTATTCACAAGAGATGAGGGATTCCTAAAGGAAAAAGCCTATCCATTGATGAAAAACGCTGCACAGTTTTGCTTAGATTGGTTAATTGAAGGACCAAACGGGTACTTAGTTACAAATCCTTCAACATCACCGGAAAATAAATTTCTTTCCCATAATGGTAAGCCAACAGCTGTTTCCTATGCCTCAACAATGGACGTAACTTTGATCAGAGAGTTATTTTTAAATTGTCTAAATGCAGGTCAACGATTAAGCATTCAAGATGATTTCTGCAAGGAACTCTCTCATGTATTAGAACGGTTGGTGCCATTCAGGATTAATCGTGAAGGACGTTTGCAGGAATGGGTGGAGGATTTCACTGAGTACGAACCTGGTCATAGACATGTATCCCATTTATATGGGCTATACCCAGGCAGCCAAATTAATCATATAGAGACCCCAAATTTAGTTGAGGCTGCACAAAAATCCTTAACATACCGCTTAGAGAACGGGGGCGGGCATACTGGCTGGAGTTGTGCTTGGCTAATAAATCTATTTGCACGTCTTTACGACGCCAGAAATGCACATTTATTTGTACAGACATTATTAGCACGTTCCACACATCCGAACCTTTTCGATGATCATCCTCCCTTCCAAATTGACGGCAACTTTGGCGGGACAGCGGGAATCGCAGAAATGTTAGTCCAAAGCCATCTGGGAGAAATTGAACTTTTACCCGCATTACCGGATGTATGGAGGAGTGGCCAAGTCAGCGGCTTAAGAACACGAGGTGGTTTTGAGGTAAATATGGAGTGGGCTGAAGGCAAACTAAAAATAGCAGAAATAATATCAAGTAGTCAAAACCAGCTAAAAGTTTCATACAATGGAAAGCGAATAAGGATGGAAAAAGAAGACGGTACAGTTATAACAGCTAATGTGCTGGCAGTAGAGAAAAATGAAAAAATTAAAGTTATAGCAGTGGAGTAATCAGTAGGTCTTGTAAAGACTACACATAAGGAGTGAAAGTTATGATTAGTACAAAAATCTCAAAAATGATTTATGGTGGAGACTACAACCCAGAACAGTATGACCGAGACACCATGTATGAAGATATAAGGATGTTTAAAAAGGCTAAAATTGATTTTGTTCGAGTAAATATATTTTCGTGGGCAACCTCTCAGAAGGACGAGGTTTCCTATGACTTTACCTGGTTAGATGAAGTGATTGAGACTTTATATGGCAATGGAATCCAAGTTGGGATTGGAACAGGAACAGCAGCCCATCCGGCCTGGATGGCAAAGAAGTACCCTGATATCCTTAGGACTGAATTTGATGGGAAGAAAAGAAAGTTTGGCGGCAGACATAATTCATGTCCAAACAGTCTTACCTACCGAAAATATGCATCTCTGTTTGTTGAAAAACTAGTTGACCGCTATAAAAATCATCCGGCTGTACTGCTTTGGAATATATCGAATGAATGGGGCGGTGCCTGCTATTGCGAAAATTGTGAGAAGGAATTTCGTGTTTGGCTAAAAAAGAGATACCAATCATTAGATAACGTTAATAGAGCGTGGAATACAAAATTTTGGGGACATACGTTTTACGATTGGGATGAAATTGTAACACCGAATCTTTTAAGTGAGCACTTCGGAGAAAGGCAAACGATGTTTCAAGGGATATCATTAGATTATGCCCGGTTTAATTCTGATAGTATGCTAGAATGCCATAAAATGGAGTATAAATTGATTAAAAAAGAAATACCGGAAACGATTGTTACTACCAATATTATGGGTGCTTATAAACCATTAGATTATCAGAAATGGGCCCCTTATATGGATGTAATCGCTTGGGACAATTATCCATCTATGGATACACCCGTAAGTTATACAGCTATGATGCATGATTTAATGCGAGGGTTAAAGAATGGCGAACCCTTTATGTTAATGGAACAAACTCCAAGTCAACAAAATTGGCAGCCATACAACTCTTTAAAGCGTCCAGGTGTAATGCGCTTATGGAGCTATCAGGCAGTTGCGCATGGGTCCGATACCGTGTTATTTTTCCAAATGAGACGTTCAAGAGGGGCATGTGAAAAATTTCATGGCGCTGTGATTGAACATGTTGGCCATGAAAATACGAGAGTTTTCCGTGAAGTAGCAGAACTCGGGGAAGAACTTGTTCTATTAAAAGATAGGTTACTAGATTCGAGGGTTAACGCTAAAGCAGCGATTGTGTTTGACTGGGATAATTGGTGGGGTGTTGAATATTCAAGTGGTCCGTCCATTGCATTGAGATATGTAGATGAAGTTCATAAATACTACAAAGCATTGTTTGATATGAATATTCAAGTGGATATCGTAAGTGTAGAGGCAGATTTAACTCAATACGAAGTTGTCATCGCCCCCGTTTTGTATATGGTAAAACCGGGATATGCAAAAAAGATAGAGGGATTTGTAGAAAATGGCGGGACATTTTTAACAACTTTCTTTAGTGGAATCGTAGATGAAAGTGATCTTGTTATACTCGGAGGTTACCCGGGTGAATTACGAAATGTATTAGGAATTTGGTCAGAAGAAGTTGACGCACTTGCTCCAGAACATAGTAATAAGATTGTGATCGAGAAGGAATATGGCAATTTAAAGGGGACGTACACCTGCAATCTGTTATTTGACCTTATTCATTCTGAAGGTGCGGATGTAATAGCAAGGTATGGGGAAGATTTCTACCAGGGCAGACCAGTAGTAACGAAGAATAAGTTTGGCAAAGGCCAAGCGTGGTATATTGCCTCAAGCCCTGATCAACCATTTTTAGCTGATTTAATCAATCAAATTGCCGAAGAAAAAGGTATAAAAAACAAAATTCCAGCAAATAAACATGGAATAGAAATAACAAAACGAACAAAGGGAGATAAAACCTTTATTTTTGTATTAAATCATAATAATGATTCCCTAAGTGTTGAACTGCCTGGTATAAGAGGTGTTAATCTATTAACCCAAAGTGAAGTAGTGGAAGCTATTGAATTAGCTTCATTTGATGTAGCTATTATTGAACAAGGGTAAAGGGAGCAAACGGAGGGGCTATAACGATAAATAGCCTCTTTGTTTATAGGAGTTTTTTTTATCCCATTAATAATTGCTAATCTTGTAAACTACTATAGAATAATAAATATACATGTTAGGTTAATGATTAAAGCGCTTACGCGTAATTGTTTTGGTGGTGCAATTTTAATGAGAAAAATTAAAAACTATTTTAATAATATGAAGCTCCACTCTAAGTTAGTATTTTGTTTTATCATAGCTGTGTTCATTCCTCTGCTTACTGTTGGTTCCTTTTTAACACATGAATTAAGATCGAATGCTCTCACTGAGACAAAAGAACAAGTGTCATCTGATTTAGAAAGGGTTAAAAAGCGAACGGCCGAGACATTGGAAAAGGCGATTTATGTATCGAATAACTTAACCTTAGATACGGAGCTAAAGGAAATAGTTAATACACAATACAGTACCATTCATGAGGTCGTTTCAGCCTATAATAATTATCATAAATTCGAAGAATATCTTAAAACTTATCAAGAAATTTCTAATATACGAGTTTATACAAAGAATGAAACGATGTTAAATAACTGGAGGTTTATGCCTGAAAACACTATTCATAGTGACTTTTGGTATCGTTCAGCTAAAGAAGCTCATGGATTGATAGGATGGTATTATATCCCAGATGAGACAAAAAAGAATCGAAAATTTTTAAGTTTAGTACGTAATATAAATTATCACGATTATAAAACAAATGCTGTTCTTGTAATAAATGTTAACAATAATCATCTGTCGGATATGCTCAGCCAAGAACGAACGCCAGTTATGATACTAGATGATAATAATTATATTGTCGTTTCTAATCGCAAAAAATTTATCGGAAAAAAGATTGATGAAGTGGTTAAGATTGACATCCCACCTAGTGAATGGTCTGGTACATTTACTGGAGAGGTTGATGGAGAAGAATCAGAAGTTCTTGTTGATATTTTATTACCTGAGATTAGTTCTAACAAGGTAAGGTTCGTTTCGGTCATACCTAAGAAGATTATTATGGCGGATGCAAACAAATTTCTACTGTTGGGCTTGGTTGTAATCATATTCAGTTTAGTTATTGCTGTTATGTTAATCTACTTCTTCTCAAAACTTTTAGCAAACCGGTTCCTTAAACTTGGTGAACAAATAGATACAGTCTCTGAAGGAAATTTGACCGTCGATATCCATGTGGATGGGGAAGATGAGATAGGCTTATTATCAAATCAAGTAAATCATATGGTTCGAAATATTAAAGAGCTAATAGACGAGGTGGAGAAAGCCCATATCAAAAACAACATCTTAGAGAAGCGTCAACAGGAAATTAAATTAAAAATGATGGCAAGTCAAATAAATCCTCACTTCCTTTTCAATGCCCTAGAATCAATCAGAATGAAAGCTCATATGAAAGGTGAAAAGGAAATAGCAGGAGTGGTCAAGCTGCTCGGAAAACTAATGAGAAAAAGCATTTCTGTTACAGGAGAAATGGTAACGTTACAAAGTGAAATGGAATTAGTCAAGTGTTACCTTGACATTCAAAAGTTTCGTTATGATGATCGTTTATCGTATTCATTAACTATTGATCCTTTAACAGAAAATATTTCAATACATCCTCTTATCATCCAGCCTCTCGTAGAGAATGCAGTCCTTCATGGTTTAGAAGACCAAGCACACGGGGGAAAAGTAGAAATTACAACAAAGATGATGGAAGAGGAATTACATGTAATCGTTTTTGATAATGGCAAAGGTATCAGTGAAGATAAATTGGTATCCATTAACAAGGTACTAGAAAAAACAGAAGATAATAGAGGCAATAGAATTGGATTAGTTAATGTGCATCAAAGGCTTACACTTACATTTGGAGAGAGAAGCGGTCTTTCCATTAAGAGCAATCCTAATAGTGGGACAAAGGTTTCATTTGTCATACCAGTAAGGGGGAATAATCATGTATAACGTGTTAATAGTTGATGACGAACCGATGATCCGTGAAGGTATGAAAACACTTATTTCGTGGGATGATTTTGGTTACCAAGTAATCGATACAGCAAAAGATGGTAAAGAGGCTTTAGAGAAATATAGGGCAAATGAAATAAATTTAATCATCGTCGATATACGTATGCCAAGGATGAGCGGTATTGAACTAATCGAAACAATCAGAAAAGAGGATGATAAGGTACAGTTTATTATTTTGAGTGGATATGCCGATTTTGAATATGCCCAAAAGGCTATACGAGAAAATGTAGCTGGTTATTTATTAAAACCTGTCGAGGAAGAGGATTTGATTGGTTTTATTCAACGAATTAAGCTGAATTTAGACAAGGATCAATCAGGTAATCAGGTAAGGACTGCCAGTTTACAGGAAATCAGACACACTGTAGTACAGACGATTATTGATCAAAGTGAAAAGGTGCCTATCGAGGAAGTATATGGGGATATTTCAGAACTTGGATTGGATGGTAGGTTTTACCAGTTAGTGATGATTCGGCTGCTTCATAATACAAACTTAGAACTTGAGGATTTTAGGCAGCTTTTAGCACAAGACCTTGAAGGGAATTGGGGTTATTTATTTATTAAAGATCGTTATCTTTGTATCTTACTAAAAAACATAAGACCAAGCCTAAAATCTTATAACGAACTGTATGATAAAGTGAAAAGCTATCTTAAAAACTCGTCAATTGTTATGTGCTTAAGCGAAGTATTTAATGAGATTAGCAGTTTAGGTAAAGAGTATAAGAGTACAAAGATTAGACTTGATTTTCAATTCTTTTATAAGGAGACTAAATTTCTAAGAACAGACTCAGAACTTGTTTTCCAACCTAAAGAGGCATACATACAGGATGTGCCGTTAAATGAATTCCCAGTGCATTCCTTTGCGGAAAAATTATATTTTGCCCTTGATGCGTTAAATGAAAATGCAATGAAAGATGAAATTATCAATGCTGCTCAAACGATGATCAATAACAATCATACGGAAGAGAAAATAAAAATTAATTATATACGCTTATTATCTCTAGTTTTTAGCAAATGTTCAGTAAATAAGCCAGAGCTTGGCGAGACATTATCCGATGTAACGGCAGAACTACACAAAATAAATAGTAAAACTTCTATCAATTCACTACTAGAGTTTATTTATAGTTTATTCAATAAAGTGATTACTAGTCTAAATGTTGGGAATTATGAAGACCAACTAAAAAAACTTGTAGATTTCATTCATCGTAACTATCATGAGAATCTAAAGCTTGAAAATCTAGCTAAGATATTCGATTACAACAGTGCTTACTTAGGTAAGATTTTTAAAAACCATACCGGGGAATATTTTAATACGTATCTAGATAAGGTTAGAATGGAAAATGCAAAAAAATTATTATCCGGTGGTATGAAGGTTTATCAAGTAGCTGAAAAGGTTGGCTACTCTAATGTAGATTATTTCCATAATAAATTTAAAAAATATATTGGAATGTCTCCTAGTAACTTTAGAAAGGAGAAGCTGTAACGTACACGATTCATTCGGTGTACGTTCTTTTATTTTTACCTGTCCTTTGACCTCCGTATATCAAAATTTTATATGATTTTTGTTTCAATTTGTTAGGTATTATGTCCATTTTGAATGCGTTATCATTAGTATATAAGTAAGGAGGAGGTCTAATGTGTGAGAGCGGTTACTAGCAAAGAGAAATCAATTACTATTATTCAAAAACCCCCAAAAAAGAGCTTCTGGAAAACATTGGTGCAACAAAAATATTTATATTTGATGTCTGTCCCTTTTGTTCTTTTAGTTATTGTTTTTAATTATTTTCCTTTATGGGGATGGACAATGGCATTTCAAAATTATAAGCCAGCTCTTTCTCTTTTCCAGCAAGAATGGGTTGGGTTCGAACATTTTATAGAACTGTTTTCAGACGAACGGTTTTATCGGGCACTAAGAAATACACTTGGTATGAGTGTTCTTGGATTAACGGTAGGTTTTGTAATGCCGATTATTTTTGCAGTCCTGTTAAATGAAGTACGGATATCCATATTTAAACGAACAGTCCAGACCATTACTTATTTGCCACACTTCGTATCTTGGGTGGTTGTTGCTGGCATAGTGACAAAAATGCTCTCTACTGATGGTGGGGTTATTAATGAAATGTTAGTAAGCTTAGGTATTCTTGATAAACCTACCCAATTTATGGCAGAAGGTACGTATTTTTGGGGAATTGTTGTAGCTTCTGATATTTGGAAAGAGATGGGATGGAATGCAATCATTTTCCTTGCTGCAATCTCAGGGATTGACTCTCAGCTATATGAGGCAGCAAAGGTAGATGGTGCAGGCCGGTTAAGGCAAATTTGGCATGTAACGCTGCCAGGTATAAGGCCAACGGTACTCGTTTTATTAATTTTAAATATCGGCCATTTAACCAGCATTGGGTTTGAGAAACAAATGCTGTTAGGAAATAACTTAGTCGTTGATTATGCAGAAGTACTAGATTTGTATGCATTGAATTATGGAATCGGGTTAGGTCGATTCTCATATGGGACTGCAATCGGCATATTTAACTCTGTAATCAGTATTATTCTATTATTTGTGGCCAATGGAATTTTCAAGAAATACTCAAACTCCAGTGTGATGTAAGGAGGAACAAAATTGAGAAGACATAATACACTTAACAAAACAGTAATGAAAGATCGTTTGTTTGATAGTTTTATATATATATATTTACTCTTTATTTCGGTAGTAACCTTATATCCTTTTTTAAACGTATTAGCCATTTCCTTAAATGAGTCAATAGATACTGTTCGAGGCGGCATTTATATATGGCCAAGATCGTTTACATTAGACAATTATAAAGAAATATTCCAATACGATAACTTGATTACAGGATTTATTAACTCAGCTTCTCGTACCATTATTGGGACAATCCTAGGAGTCCTTTCTTCTGCTATGGTTGCATACACACTAAGCCGTGCAGACTTTCAAGGCAGGAAATGGTTCTCAACCATAATTGTACTAACGATGTATTTCTCAGGCGGGCTGATTCCGGGTTACATGTTAATTAGGGATTTAGGATTAATAAATAGTTATTGGGTTTACATTATCCCGGGTATTGTAAATGCATTTAATATTATCATTGTTCGGTCGTTTATGGATGGACTTCCATATGCTTTGCAGGAATCAGCAAAGATTGATGGGGCAAATGACTTTACAATCTTCTGGAAAATTATTATGCCATTGTGTAAGCCTGTTTTGGCAACGGTTGCATTATTCGTTGCTGTTGGGCATTGGAACTCCTGGTTTGATACTTATTTATACAATAGCATGAATGAAAATTTAACTACCTTGCAATATGAATTAATGAAAATCTTACAAAATACGTCCATGGGAAGTACGGATCCTAATTCGATGAAAGGGATGACTGCGGATCAATTAAAAACATTTGTTTCTCCTGAATCAATAAAAATGGCCATTTCCATTGTTACGATTGTTCCTATCTTAGTCATCTATCCTTTTGTTCAAAAGTATTTTGTTCAAGGAATGACGATTGGTGCAGTAAAAAGTTAGAGTGACGTTAAGGATTACTTGTCACGAAAACGTAACTGTAGGGGGGTGATTGGAGAAAGCAGGTAAGAGAAATAGTTGATATAACGATTCGTCGATGTAAAATACCAATAACAGACTATAGGGGGATAAAACATGGAAAAGCGTATTAGCAAGATTACTTTGTTATTAGTTGCTTGCTTAGTACTGGTCATTTCTGGCTGTACAAGTAAGTCTAATAGTGATGGCGAGAAAAATAAAGAAGGACTAACAGAGTTCACATTATTCAGCGCCGATCCACATAACCAATGGGATGATATGAGCAGCCCTGTCAGTAAAATGGTAAAAGAAAAAACAGGAGTAACCTTAAAACCAGAATTTGACGTAAATGGTGGAGATCAGAAAATTGCCTTAATGGTTGCAAGTGGCGAATACCCTGACTTAATCACACCAAAAGGTGGAGCAGGTACATTAGTTGAAGCTGGCGCACTTATCGATCTTTCTGACCTTATAGAAGAGCATGCTCCAAACTTGAAAAAAATCTATGGTGATTACATGAACCGCTTAAAATGGAGCAGTAAAGACGAGTCTATCTATATTCTGCCAACAACCCCAGTAGATACACAATATTTTAGTCCAGGTCATGGTGTTGGACTACAGCACTCAGTAGTGAAGGAACTAGGATTTCCTGAGATTAAAACGCTAAAGGATTATGAAAACGCTATTAAACAATATAAAGAAAAATACCCTGAAGTAAATGGGCAGCCTACCATTGGATTGTCATTACTCGCAGATGATTGGCGTATTATGATTTCTACCACTAACCCGGCTTTCTGGACAACGGGAGTATCGGATGATGGTGAATTCTATGTTGATCCTAAAACATATGAAGCCATCTTCCATTACAAACGTCCAGAAGAAAAAGAGTATTTCCGCTGGTTGAACCATATGAATGCTGAAGGTTTATTAGACCCAGAAAGCTTTGTTCAAAAATACGACCAATACTTAGCAAAATTATCTTCCGGCCGTGTATTAGGGATTATTGACGATGATTGGGAATTTGCTGAGGCACAGCGCTCATTACGTGAACAAGGTTCACATGACAAAATGTATGGATTATACCCTGCAACGTTAACGGAGGATATGAGACACGCTAACTTCCAAAATGCTGGTTACTTAGCTGGATGGGGTATTGGTATCACAGTTGATTGTAAAGATCCAGTAGCGGCTATTAAGTTCCTTGATTATCTTGCTTCTGAAGAAGGTCAAATTCTTCAAAACTGGGGAATTGAAGGAGAACACTACACAATCGAAGATGGTAAACGTGTCATTTCTGATGAAGAAATGGATAAAAGAAATAACAATGCTAACTATGTAAAAGAAACTGGAATTGGTGTTCTAAAAGGGTTTGCACCTGCTTATGGCGATGGTGTTCTAGACTCTAATGGACAGACCTATACCATCGCATCTCCTGAGCAAGTAAAAGATTCTTATACGGATGTAGAAAAAGAAGTACTTTCTAACTATGGAGTTGAAATGTGGAAAGAATTATATCCACAAGAAGATGAATTCCCTGTAAAACCTTGGGGTGTATCTTTTAATATCCAAGTTCCAAGTGATTCAGACTTAGCGCTAATCGAACAAAAAGTACTAGATATTGTGAAGAAACGTATTCCAGAGGCCATTTTAGCGAAGCCTGCTGACTTTGATAAAGTTTATGATAACTTCTTAAAAGAAATAGATAAGGCTGGTGCAAAAGAAGCAGAAGTAATGCGTACTGAACTAATTAAAGAAAGAGTAGAGCTTTGGAATAACTAAAAATGGACTAGGTGAATAAGAAACAAAATAAGAGACCCAAGTAACATCTGGGTCTCTTTTAAACAAAATGGCATTCATTTTTTATAGTTTAAATGGATTCCATAAATTACGAGGTGAAATCATGAAATTTACAGATGGTTATTGGTTGATTCGAGAAGGACTCGAGCTAATTTCCGGGGTGCAGTTTTTTAAAGCTACTCAATCCGGAAACACATTAAAGGTACTAGTTGCGCCAAAGGATATCTCTGACCGTGCATTCCAGTTAGATACAGCTTTATTGACAGTTGAATTTTCAGCACCAATCAAAAATGCAATTCGCGTAAAAATTGTCCACCATAAAGGGAAGGTTAAGCGAGGACCGGAATTTAATTTATTTGAAAAGCAAATCCCTGTTTCAATAGAGGAAACGGAAGAACAAATTAGCTTCACTAGTGGGAAAACGAGTGCAGTTATCAATAAAAAAGGACCATGGGAAGTCAAATACTTTTATAATGGTAAAAAAATGACGGCCAGCGGTTATAAGGCAATGACTCATATTACCGAAAGTGCTGATAAAACAACCTATGTGAGAGAAGAACTGAATTTAGGTGTTGGGGAAAATATTTACGGTCTTGGAGAACGATTTACATCTTTTGTGAAGAATGGCCAAGTTGTTGAATTATGGAATCAGGATGGTGGAACGGCATCACAGCAATCATATAAAAATATCCCTTTTTACCTATCTAATAAAGGTTATGGAGTATTTATTAACCATCCAGAAAATGTTTCATTAGAAATCGCTTCAGAAAAAGTATCAAAAGTTCAATTCAGTGTTAAAGGTGAATCATTAGAATACGTTATTTTTGGCGGGGAAACATTGAAAAATGTTATATCCAATTACACATCCTTAACAGGGAAACCTGCATTGCCGCCTGCCTGGTCATTTGGACTATGGTTATCTACCTCTTTTACGACAAACTATGATGAAGAAACGGTTAATAGTTTCGTAGAAGGAATGCGTGACAGAGATATTCCACTTTCTGTTTTCCATTATGATTGTTTCTGGATGGAGGCTTTAAACTGGACTGACTTTGAATGGGATCAGAAAATGTTTCCTGACCCAGATGGAATGTTAAAACGGATGAAAGAGAAAAATTTAAAAATTTGTGTTTGGATTAATCCGTATATTGCTCAGGAATCCAAACTATTTGATGAAGCAGCTGCTAACGGCTATCTTATTAAACGACGTAATGGAGATGTGTGGCAGTGGGATAGATGGCAGCCAGGTATGGGAATTGTTGATTTTACAAATCCAGCTGCTTGTGAATGGTATGCCAGCCATCTTAGAAGATTAGTAGATATGGGTGTTGATTCCTTTAAGACTGATTTTGGTGAAAGAATACCTACGGATGTTGTTTACTATGATGGCTCAGACCCAGATAAAATGCACAATTATTATACGTTTTTATATAACAAAGTTGTATTTGATGTATTAAAGGATAAGCTCGGAGATGGAGAGGTAACCTTATTTGCCAGGTCAGCCACTGCGGGTGGTCAACAATTCCCAGTCCATTGGGGCGGTGATTGTGATGCTACCTATGAATCTATGGCTGAAAGTATCCGAGGAGGATTGTCGCTTGGATTGACAGGTTTTGGATTCTGGAGTCATGATATTGGCGGATTTGAAAGTACAGCACCAGCTGATTTATTTAAGCGCTGGGTTGCATTTGGTTTACTATCAAGTCATAGCCGATTACACGGCAGCAAGTCTTACCGTGTACCTTGGGCATACGATGAAGAAGCAGTAGAGGTAACAAAATTCTTTACGAAATTAAAGGCAAAATTAATGCCGTATATATTTAATTCAGCAAATGAATCTTCAACCCTAGGACTTCCTATGATGAGAGCAATGCTTCTTGAATTCCAAGATGATTTAGCCGCAGAAACACTTGATAGGCAATATATGTTTGGGGATTCCCTGCTTGTAGCTCCAATCCTAAATGAAGAGGGGGATGTCTCATTTTATCTGCCTAAAGGTAAATGGACCCACCTTTTAACAAATGAAATAGTCGATGGCGGGACATGGACCCATGAGAATCACGATTATTTAAGTCTTCCATTATATGCACGTCCTAACTCGATTATCGCAATGGGTTCAGATGAATACCATGCAGATTATGATTATGCGGATAATGTGGAACTTCATCTCTTTCAACTAGAGGATGGTAAAACGACAACTGTTACAGTCCGTAACCCGAAATCAGAAGTAGAATTAACGGTTACAGCAACTCGATTTGGAAATGAGCTTATTGTAAATGCTACTGAAACAACTGGAAAACCATGGAGCCTTTTATTGAGAGGCATTTCTGAAATAAGCAAGACTGATAATGTGAAAATTGAGGCAACTGACTTGGGGATGAAACTGATACCAGAACAAGGTACTCAAAGCTTTAAAGTTAGTCTGTAATCAAACTGGATAATAACAAGAGGACATACCTCTTTACTAGGTGTGTTCTGAAATTTTTAGATTAAAAAAATTGCATTGATAGAGGGTCTAATTATGACAATTATTCAATTTCCAAAAGACATGAAGTGGGGCACCGCAACTGCTTCTTATCAGATTGAAGGTGCAGCTTTTGAAGATGGGCGTGGATTATCGATTTGGGATACCTTTTCTCATACACCTGGAAAGGTGGTAAATGGTGATAACGGGGACGTTGCCTGTGATTCCTACCACCGATATGAAGAAGATATTCAACTAATGAAGGAATTAGGAATTAGTGTTTATCGTTTTTCAGTAGCTTGGCCAAGAATTTTTCCAAACGGCAAGGGAGAAATTAACCCAAAAGGATTAGAGTTTTATCATAAATTTGTTAATGCATTACTTGAAAATGGTATTGAACCAATGTGTACATTGTATCATTGGGATCTTCCCCAAGCCCTCCAAGATACTGGCGGCTGGGCAAACCGTGATACGGTTAAAGCTTTTGTGGAATATGCAGAGACAATGTTTAAGGAATTCAATGGGAAAATAAAAAAATGGATTACGCTAAATGAACCATTATGTATTTCATATATCGCTAATTATGTAGGTGCCCATGCGCCTGGAAATAAAGATTTACAACTTGCCACTGATATTTCTCATCATCTACTAGTTGCCCATGGAAGGACTGTACAAAAATTTAGAGAGCTTGGCACTAAAGGTGAAATTGGCTATGCTCCAAATACAACATGGTTTGAACCATTTAGCAATAGGCTAGAAGATGTTGAGGCTTGTTACAGAGAGATCGATCATCAAGTTAGATGGTTTATGGACCCTGTTTTTATAGGGGAGTATCCTCAGAATTTAGTTGATTGGTTTAAGGAAAAAGGTGTAGAGCTCCCTATAGAGAAAGGCGATATGGATTCCATCCAACAGCCAATTGATTTCTTAGGAATCAATTATTATGCTGGTCAAATTGGACGTTATAAGGAGAATACTGGGCTATTTGATTGTGAAATAGTCGAAATGGGTTATGATCGTACTGATATTGGATGGCCTGTTTATCCGGATGGATTTTATAACGTATTATCGTATGTGACTGAAAGATATGGAAATGTACCCATTTATATTACTGAAAATGGGGCATGCTACAATGATGAGCCTGTCTCCGGCACTGTAAAAGATGCCAAGAGAATTAAATACCTTCAGCAGCATTTAACAGCCTTAAGCAGAGTAATAGAATCAGGAGTGAATATTAAAGGTTATTTCTTGTGGTCTATGTTAGATAATTTTGAATGGGCAGAGGGGTTTAGTAAAAGGTTTGGAATTGTCCATGTGGACTATAATACATTAGTACGTCGGAAAAAAGACAGTTACTATTGGTATAAAAAAGTAGTAAATAACAATTGGTTTGAATATTAAATTGTTGTTGTTGTTGACAAATTATTTACCTACTATTAAAATTAAAAAATATTGAAAAAACTATTTCAATAAAAAATTAATATTAGCAGCTATGAATGCTATGGATCAAACTATAGCAGGAGCAGCTTCTGGAGAGACCGCTGAAATACCGCGGCGCCGAAGGGTTCACTATCTCAGGCAAAAGGACAGAAGAGTACTGAATATTTATTTGTTGTGCTGATAATCGTAGCATGACAACTATTATTTATTATTCTTAGACCTAAGAGATTGGAGAACTTCCAATCTCTTTTTTTTTTGCAATAGTTTATTGATCATCGTTTCACATTATTTTCTAGGAGGAGTAAGGTATGGCACAGCAAGAATTAAAGAGGGATTTAAAAAATCGGCATGTTCAGCTAATTGCAATTGGAGGCACCATTGGCACTGGATTATTTTTAGGTTCAGGTAAAGCGATTCAATTGGCTGGACCATCGATTATCTTTGCTTATTTAATCGTGGGTATTGCTGTCTTTTTTGTTATGAGGGCACTAGGAGAACTTTTGTTGTCTAAAGCGGGTTATCAATCTTTTACAGACATTGCGGAAGATTATCTTGGACCTCGGGCTGCGTTTGTGACTGGCTGGACGTATTGGTTTTGTTGGATTATGGTTGCTATGGCTGATGTTATTGCAGTTGGAGTCTATGTACAATATTGGTTTGATATTCCACAATGGGTACCTGCTATCATCTCCTTAATCATTTTATTAGGACTCAATCTATTAACGGTAAAGCTTTTTGGTGAATTGGAGTTTTGGTTTGCTTTAATAAAAGTAATTACCATTCTCGTCTTAATTAGCATTGGGGTTATTTTGCTTGTGATGGGATTCAATACAGATGCAGGAACGGTAACAGTTCAAAATCTTTGGGAACATGGTGGACTGTTTCCAAACGGAATTTCAGGTTTCTTATTATCATTCCAAATGGTTGTATTCGCTTATGTAGGAGTCGAACTAGTGGGTGTATCGGCAGCGGAAACCTCCAATCCAGAAAAGAATATCCCATCGGCTATTAATAAAATTCCAGCAAGAATTCTTTTTTTCTACGTTGGCGCACTAATTATTCTATTATGTGTGAATCCATGGACAGAGCTAAATGCAGCAGAAAGTCCTTTTGTAAAAACGTTTAGTTTGGTTGGAATTCCAATAGCCGCAGGAATTATTAATTTTGTCGTATTAACTTCAGCCGCTTCTGCTTGTAACAGCGGGTTGTTTTCAACAAGCCGGATCCTTTTCAATTTAAGCAAAAATGATCAGGCGCCATCCAATTTTGCAAAACTGAATAAAAATTATGTACCAAGCAACGCATTATTGACATCCACGCTTGTGGTATCAGTCGGTGCGCTGTTGAGTAAACTTATTCCGACACAAGCTTTTGGTATCGTAACAACCATTAGTGCTATTTGTTTTATTTGGGTCTGGGGAGTCATTCTCCTTTGCCATATAAAATACAAGAAAACACAGCCGCAGTTACAGGCAAAATCAACATTCAAAGCACCTTTCACACCATTTATTAACTATGCTGTCCTTACGTTGTTTGCAATAGTTCTCATCATTATGATGGTTGCGGAAGAAACACGTCCTGCCTTATTGTTGACACCGCTATGGTTTATTCTATTATTTATTTTGTATCCCAATAGTAGAAAAAAGGATAAAGATATCAAACTATCAGCATAGAAGCAAAACTTAAAAGAGCGCTTTTCACATTGAAAGGCGCTCTTTTGTTGGTAATCACTCATTTACACTTAAACTGAGTGACAAAGGTTTGTACAATTCCTTATTCAAAATGCATATGGAAAATAATCATAATCTCCTAATTTTTAGCGAATAAACCGTCAACTTCTACTGTCTCAAATATATTTATAAATGCATTTTCATCATGGTTTCGGACAATTTTCTTTATTTGTGCCGTTTCGTATCGTGTAACGACCATCATGATTATCTGTTTTTTCTCTTGAGAGTAGCCGCCATAACCTTCCGTAATTGTAAGCCCTCTATAGATTGATTCGAGTAATTCTTTTCGTATTAACTCACCTTTCGAAGTCACAATCTGCATAGTCAATTTTATATGATCCGTGTGAATGGTATCAATCATTTTACCAGTCAGATAGATAGACAAGAGTGTGTATAATGCGATATTCCAACTAAAAGCAGCTCCAGAAATAAGAACGATAATGCCGTTCATAGCAGTCAGGAGAAGACCAACGGGAGCATTACTTGTTCGGGAAAGGATAATCGCAATAATATCCAAACCACCAGAAGTTCCGGAGGACTTTAAAATGATGCCGACTCCAAAGCCTCCAATGATCCCGCCAAAAATGGTTGAGAGTAATATATTGTCTGTCACAGGAACTGCAGGCAAAAGATATAAGAAAACCGAGAGTGATATAACACAAATGAGTGTATTGATTGTTATCATTTTCCCAAGTTTAAAATAGCCTAAAATCAGTAAGGGTAGATTTAGCAGCAGATTCATTAAGCCAATATCAAATGGAGTGATTAACCCAATCAAAATAGCAATACCACTTATCCCGCTACTCAAGATTCCATATGGAACTAGAAAGAAATTAAAGGCAAAAGCCACAACCAATGAGCCTGCGATAACAAATAGATTTTTCAAACCAATAAACCCCTTTAAATAAATATAGTATGATTACTTGAAATGGTAGAATGTGGGGTTAAAGTTTCTTCGAAAACAGACACATACTTTTTATGTAAATTTAATAACCCGAATGTTAATTTCTCCATTTATGTATAAAAAAACCCGCCCCTAAATTGGGACGAGTTTGTGCACTTTCTCGTCATAGACTTTAATTATTAAAAAATAATTTATCACGAGTGAAATGGGGAGTCAATATAATTTATTAATATAGCATTAGATTAAAAATTCAAAATATTAAATCGCACTTACTTAACCTCATTTTGAGGAATCACGAAGAACCTTACAATTTTAAGTTATCCAATTAATTATTCGTTCCAAGAGGCCTTTGCTTCTTCCTCAAGTACCTTTAATCTTTTGTAATAATCAGGAATTTCATTAAGATGAGCCAATGCAATTTTTCCAGTAGTAATTGGATTATCTCCTGTGACATTAGTTTGGCTGGATATTTTTCCATGTTCAAGCTCTATATTTACTCCCATCCAAAACTCATCTGAATCAAACTTGCTTTTATTAAAATCAATTCCTAAAAGTAAAGCAATTGCTGCTGCTTCCTCTTTAGAAAAAAAATTTAACTCTCGTTGCAGGCGATTATTTCTATACCAGTAGTGACTTCCATTGGTTAGATATTGATAGTCATAGTATTGTAATAACCGTCATAGAAGTGGTTCAAATATGGACGATTATAGTTGTACAAAACACATCTCTCCTGAAAAGGTAGTTATCAACAATATACGTTAGGTACCTAGTTTTGAGCATGCCTTTCTAGAATAAATGGGATCTCATTATGATTCAATCAAGTGCTTAGAAAAAGCCATACCACTTGACATTTTTTTAAAAAAAATATATGGTTATCTTCGGCAATAGTTATCTATGGTAACTAATTTACAGGAGAAGAGGAGAAGAAATTGGAAGGTTTTTTTCAGAGGTATTTAAGTCTGTATAGACCACTTATAACTAAATTAAATGAACTAATGAGTACTTATGAGCTTTCTTATTCTTTATGGCAAGTAATTTTTTATATAAAAAACAATGGACCTTCGACACTTGTAGATATTGCAAATCAATATAATGTGGAAAAACCAACCATTACGAGGAGAGTTCAACGTTTGGAGGATCTCCAAATTGTGAAGCAAATTCCTGGAATGGATAAGCGTGAGAAAGTCATTCAGATTACAGAAGTAGGAGAAGAAATTTACCAAGCATGTAGAAATAAAATAACCGCACTAGAAAATAGTATTATGGATGGCATCGCACATGAAAATCAAATGATTTTGTTTCAAACGCTCCCTAAAATACAGGTAAATATTATGAAAGGCGATGGAAGTAAAAGTGAGTAAACCAAAATTATGGACAAAGGATTTTATCATTGTATCCAGCGTTAATTTTTTGTTAACGTTAGTCTTTTATTTATTAATCGTGATAATAGGTGTTTTTGCCGTAGATGAATACCATGCTTCTGCAAGCCAGGCCGGGCTTGTTACCGGGATTTTCATAGTAGGAACACTAATTGGGCGTCTGTTTATTGGCCGCAGTATCGATTCAATTGGTCGTAAAAGAACATTGTTTATTGGATTAATTCTTTATATTTTAACAACGTCATTATATTTTATCCATTTGGGAATCACCTTCCTGCTTATTACGCGGCTATTACATGGTATTACTCTGGGGATCGCAAGCACAGCCACAGGAACCATTGTGGCTCAAATTATTCCAAAAAGTAGAAAAGGAGAAGGTATCGGTTATTATAGTATGAGTTCCACATTGGCTACAGCAATAGGACCGTTCATTGGACTATATATGAGCCAACATACTAGCACTCAATCCATTTTTAGTCTCTGCATGTCTTTGGGAATCTTCAGTTTGATTACAGCCTTCTTTGTAAATGTGCCGGCACTGGAAGGAGCAACAAAGACAAATGAAGTGAAAGGTGTCAAACTTTCTCGTTTTATTGAGCCAAAAGCAGTTCCGATTGCATTGATTACGTTAATTATCGGGTTCTGTTACTCGAGTGTTCTGTCGTTTATTAATTTCTATGCAATTGAAATTAACCAGGTTCGTGCAGCAAGTTTCTTCTTTCTTGTGTATTCTATAGCAGTATTAATTTCGCGCCCATTCACAGGCCGTTTATTGGACGTGAAAGGGGCAAACTATGTGATGTATCCAGCCTTTGTTCTTTTTACAGCAGGAATGCTGCTTTTAGGTTCAGCCCACAACAGCATCACTTTGTTATTTGCGGGTATACTGATTGGTCTCGGATTTGGGAATATGCAGTCGTGCACTCAGGCAATCGCTGTTAAACTGACACCTCCTCAACGTATGGGTCTTGCCACGTCGACTTTCTTTATATTCCTTGACGCTGGGCTTGGATTTGGTCCTTATTTGCTAGGCTTCGTCCTTCCTTTTTCTAGCTATAGTACTCTTTATATGATTCTAGGAGTTGTAGTGATTCTATCTTCTGGTCTTTACTTTTTATTGCACGGAAAGAAAGAAAGAGCTAGTATGAATGCTTTAGCTCGGCAATAAACACAGCATAAAGCCAAAAATAAACTAGTTATCAATCAAAACTGGTTTATTTTTGGCTTGTTCGTGCTTAAAAAATGTTGGTTTTATCATTTATTCATTTACAAATCAGCTACTACTAGCCTTCAATTTTAATTCAGAAGAATCATTGGCTGGCTTCTTCCAGAACAATGTTAAAATAATTCCTAGTGTTATGATCATTGTGGCAAAGTAGTAAGGGTAGTTAATATCCATATCAAATAACATCCCTCCTAAAATGGGTCCACTAATGTTTGCTAAACTTGTAAACATAGAGTTCATGCCACCAACGAAACCTTGTTCATTTCCTGCAATCGTTGAAAGATATGACGTAACAGCCGGTCGGAATAAGTCAAATCCAACAAAAACAATAAATGTAACAAGCAAGATAGACAAATACGATTGGACTACTGTCATTAAGTAAACAAGTACTGCAGATAAAATCAAACTGTATCGAATCAGCTTTATTTCTCCCCAAACTCGTGTAAGTCGATCAAAGAGTAAGACTTGAGAAATTGCTCCAAAAATTGCACCACCTGTGATCACTACGGCTATATCGGAAGGTTTAAATTGAAATTTATGGTCCGCAAAAAGACTAAAGAATGATTCAAAAGCTGCTAACCCAAATGAAGCAATAAAAATTAGTAAAAAAGCAATGAGATACTTTGGTTCAGTAACACGTTTGAAGCCAAGTTTTCCTCTCGAAGATTTTTCAATTTCTTCATCAGCACGTTTTGGCTCAGATAAACAAATAATCGATAGAATTGCAGCGGTCACACCAAGGGCTCCTGCAAAAAAGAATGGTACACGTATACCAAAGTCTGCTAAAAATCCACCAATCCCTGGACCAATGATAAATCCTGTACTTATTGCAGCTGACATATAACCAAGTGCTTTAGGGCGTGTATCCAAATTGGTAATATCTGCAATAAAGGCTGTTACAGCAGGCATTATGAAAGCGGCACTAATTCCACCTAAAATGCGGGAAATGAATAACGTTTCGATTTCTTTACCTATTCCGAACAAAAATTCAGAAAATCCGAAAATAAATAACCCTATGATAATCATAATTTTTCTACCAAATTTATCTGCTGCTTTTCCTGCAAATGGTGAAACAATCAATTGAGCAATCGCAAAGGCTGCCGTTAAATACCCAATCGTTGTTCCTGAAATACCTAATTCATTCATGAGTGTAGGTAATACCGGAATCACTAAACCAATACCCAAAAAGGCAATAAATAAATTCATTAATAGTAATCCTAAGGTGACTTTATTATTTTTCATCTTTACATTCTCCTTAACTAAATCGAATACCACACAGTGTCTTGTATGGTTCTCAGTTGTTTACAGTTTTTATCCTAGTGTATATAGTAACTATATAGTCAAGGATGGTGATGTAAAAAATGATAAATAAAAATAGAAAATACCTAACCACTGGAGAATTTGCAAAGCTTTGTAAAGTAAATAAACAGACACTTTTTTATTACGATAAAATAGGACTTTTGTCTCCTTTATTGAAAAATGAAAAAGGATACCGATATTATTCCATTCGCCAAATAGAGCTATTCTTTGTTATTGATTTATTAAAGAGTCTTGGTATGTCTCTAAATGACATTCATCAATATATGCAAAATAAATCACCTGAAAGTTTTTTGTCCTTAATGTATCAACAAAAAGAAGAAATTGTGAAAAAGCGGCAGGAGATTGAAATGAGGGAAAAAATTATTCAGGCAAAAATAAATTTAATGGTAGAGGCCTCACAACTTGATTTTCAACAAATTTCCCTTGAGCAATTACCAGAAGCAACTCTCTATTTAAGTAAAAATATTGAAAACATAAGTGATGAAGAATTTGTAAAAGTCATTTCAGATTTTATTGATGAATTGTACATATCAAAGCTTGATACAGGTTATCCAATAGGTGTGATAACCAAACGCGAGCATGTATTAAAGGGAGAATTCACAAATTATAGCTATTTATATATCGAACAACCTAATCCCAAAAAAGGATATCCGTATTTAAAAGCCGTTAAGGGAAACTTCCTTATTGGATATCATATTGGGGATGAGAAAACCATACATAAAACATATAAGCGACTATTATCAGAGATGGAACATTTAAATTTAGTTTTAGGTGAATACGTTTTTGAAGAATATATTTATGATACAGTTGTCAAAAACCAAAAGGAACAGTATGTAACAAAAATAATGATGCATGTTCATCAACAAGAGGAAAAATTGTAGCTAGGGATGATTATATTTGGTATAGAAGAGAACTTGCGTCGATAAAGAGATTTAGTAACCAAATTTTGTTATATTGGAGGTAAGAGAGTCAAAGGGGGAAATACGTTTATGATTCCAAAAATAGAATCTAGTTCAATCACTCCGATAAGAGAAAAAGGCGTGGATTCCATTGTCGATTGGTTCGATCAGCATAAACATTCGTTTTATACGCTCGGTTGGTCCTATCTTCGGAATCAGGAGCAAATGGAAGACCTTTTTTACCAGACAATTATAAAAGTTCACAAGAAGTTGCCTCAATTTAAAAGAGAAACATCATTCGAAACGTGGGTTACATCTATTTTTATACATACCTGCCGAGGGCTTTCTGTTGGTAGGAGTTTACAAGTTTCAGAAAAAAGTGAAGAACAACAAGAGTTATTTAACGCACTTGATCAATTGAAAGAGAATGAGAGAGAAGCGATGGTCCTTACATATGTTAAAGGAATCTCAAAGGAAGAAGCTGCAAAACTTCTCCAAGTTTCTGAGGGGAAGTTGAAAGAGCTTTTATTTTACGGAATCCAGTTATTTAGAAAAGAAATGGGAAACGGAGCAACCTACAATGGCTGTAAGGAGTATCATGAGGTTTACATCGATTACTTAGAAAGAACGCTAGACCGGCAGAGAAAGATTGATTTAGAGAAACATCTATATCATTGCCAAGAGTGTCAGGAGGATTTGGCATCCTTTCAGGAAGTCATGGTAACCTTGTTAAATCTTCCTGAAAGGATGAAAGAATTATATATGCCAGCTGGTTTCATAGAAAATGTAAAAGATAGGCTGGCAGAAAAGGAAAAGCACAGACAACAGAAGAACAAGAAACGTGCAAGAATAGGACTTGTTTTTGCAGGTGTACTCGCATTATTAATAGGTGTAGAATTTTTTACTAGGGCGTTTTCCAACCTTTATTATACCTGGGCAGAAGAGGATCAGGAATTGCGTACATTTCTTCAACAGGACCTGGGAGAACCCTTGAACCTTGAAGCCGAAAGCAGCGGGATAAAAATAAAGATAAAAAGCGCGATTGCTGATGAAGTGCAGACGATTATTTTTTATGAGATAGAGGATGCGGAAGAGGACAATCAATATGCAATGGAAAACTTTGAAGGTATTTTTGTAGAAAACCAAGATGAAATTATGAGTCCTGAAGGATATCAAAGCTACTATCCTCCCGACCTCGAATCGGATGTAAATAAGGAAGAAAAGAATGTGTTTCAAGGGAAGATGAGTCTCCTGCCACTAAAAGGTAATAACGGGACGATCAAACTGAAGATCACAAAACTTCACAAATTGGTTCGTAATTCCTCGGACCCCAATGGTTTTAGTGCTTATGGGAACATGGAATATAAATCTGGTGAGTGGAACTTCGAAATTCCTGTAACAAAACAGCCTTCCGTCGAATATGCACTTGATGAAGAAATTGAGGTCGAAGGAATTCCGGTTCGTTTTAATAAACTAACCATTGCTCCTACAGCGACAATTCTGCAATATAGTGTTAGTAATAAACAGGCAAAGAAACGGATAGATGATCTTAATTTTGACAATCTGGAAGTAAACAATAAAATACTGAAATCTGATATGTATCGAGGATCATTTTTTGATTCACAGCAAGACGTAAATTGGTTTACTTTTCAAAAACACTTTGGCCCTCTTTTTGGAGAAAAGCTGAAGGAGGTTAACATTCAACTGGATTTAGTTCATTTATCATATGATGACCCAAAAAACATTGAACTGGATGCTTCTCAGGTATATCCTCAAACATTTGAATATGCGGGAAGTACAATCTCCATCGACAAGGTGGAAATTGGACAACCCACCAAAGTTGTCATCAGCAATCATGAAATTGAGAACCGTGCATATGAGACGTTGAACTTTCAAATTGTCGGTGAGGATGAAAATGATATTAGTTCATTGGAGATGAGTTCTGAAGGCGTACTTATTGATAAAAATGGGGTCGAATATGATGCGAATCAACCTGTCCCATTTGAAGAAATCGAGCAGCCCCGTCATTTCATTACAGTTCAAACCACGGAGTTACATAGTAACACCGCAGGAGAAAATGTAATCCCTAAAAGGCTGGAGATTTATGGATATAACGCAACAAAATATTTGGATGATGTTATAAAGATTTCGTTGGAATAATAGAGGTTCATGAGCAGACAGATTAAATATACCTATTACTATCCTTCACAGATTTTATTATTACTTGTTCGGTAACGGTGCCTATTTTAATGTATTAGAAATTTATATAAGGAAAAATTTTATTAATGGTATTTATACTTTTACGCTGGCATATCATTAAACAAAAATGTCCAATCGGATGTTTTTTGTTTAATGATTTTTTTCGACAAAAAACGCAAATTGCTCTTGACGATAGAGTGAAAACTTTGTAATATAGTAACTGTGTTTAAGTTCTTCATCTGTTGTTAATACTTACTTTTGTGCGGGTGTAGTTTAATGGTAAAACCTCAGCCTTCCAAGCTGATGTCGTGAGTTCGATTCTCATCACCCGCTCCATACATATTACCAAACGCAGTGTATCGTTACTTGAGAACGATGCATTGCGTTTTTTTATTTTTAAGCTGTTTTATAAGGCGGCGTTAATGGCTGCCTATGATATAGTACTTTGCGTCACCACCATGAATCTGAGTAAACATCTTCATCAATGACTCTGTCAGTCTTTCAGCACTATTCATTGTTGTAGAAGGCTGTAAATAGATGATCTGCAATGCGTTTTTGGTAGCTTCTGTTACCGGTGCTCTATTGGAATCTACAAAAGGGCTCCCAAATGGTCCAAGCTCGTCCGATGAGACAATCAGATTTTCTAATGAATTCATCCGGCCATTCAAACCTAAATATTCTTCTCCGGCCTTACCTACCTTGATTTTAATCGTTCCCTCTAATTGATCGCTATCATAAATACCAATCGGCACTTGATATTGCAGGGAAAAAAAGTTATTGATATCAATGGCACTTTGGACTGTGGTAAGATAATTCTGTTTCTGGACTCTGCGGTATAGAGCCTCTGCCGAATGGCGATAACGGTTAGGGTCCTTGCCAAATGTTTTAAAAATAGTGCGCCATTCTTGTATTCCTGGAAACTCTGTTAGATTTTTATTTTCTAAATCAAAGTAAATCGACTCTTGAAAAAGCTGCAGTCTTCCTTTTACCATTTGTGGGGAATCACCGACGGTAATATCTTTGTATTCGATGACTCCAAGCTTAAAATTGGGAATCTTGCTAATGATTTCTGACGAAAGCTGAATTTCCAATCATTCCACCTCCAAAATTTCATAAAAATAGTTTATCATAATGAGATGTGTACCGAAAAATTAACGGCTTACTATAGATATTTTTGAAGAAGGGAGGTTTTCATATGAATATTGACCAATTGAAGAAGGAAGTCATTGAGTATAGCAAAACAATTGGCATTGATAAGATTGGTTTTACCACTGCAGATCCTTTCACTGAGTTAAAGAATAGACTGATTCGCCAACAGGAGCTTGGGTACCAATCAGGTTTTGAAGAGCCGGATATTGAAAAACGGGTAACACCAGCTTTACTACTTCCAGAACCACGTTCAATTATTTCTATCGCTTTAGCCTATCCTTCGAAAATGAAAGTTCGTGTTGAAGGGAAAAGAGGCGAGCGGAGAGGTTTTTTTTCACGTGCTTCATGGGGATTGGACTATCATCATATTTTACGAGATCGGTTAAAAAAGCTGGAAGAGTTTATTTTAGCAAAGGTACCGGATGCTCGTCTTAAATCAATGGTCGATACAGGTGAGCTTTCTGACCGTGCAGTTGCCGTGAGGGCTGGGATTGGCTGGAGCGGTAAAAACTGCGCAGTTATGACGCCAGAGTATGGATCTTACGTATATCTAGGCGAAATGATTACCAGCATTCCTTTTGTTCCAGATTCACCGATGGAGGATCAGTGCGGTTCCTGTACAGCTTGTATCGATGCCTGCCCGACCGGAGCGCTGGTACAAGGCGGCCAAATTAATGCTCAGCGCTGTATCGCCTTTTTAACACAAACGAAAGCTGTTATTCCCGAAGAATTTAGAGATAAGATTGGTAATCGCGTATATGGCTGTGATTCCTGCCAAACGTCCTGCCCAGTCAATAAAGGAAAGGATTTTCACTTCCATGAGGAAATGGAGGCAGACCCCGAGATAGCCAAGCCACTCCTCCGACCGTTGTTAAAAATGAGTAATCGTGAATTTAAGAACAAATTTGGATCAGCAGCAGGATCGTGGAGAGGCAAAAAGCCGATTCAGCGCAATGCGATCATCGCGCTGGCACATTTCAAGGACGAAACTGCCGTCCCTGATTTACAGGCTGTTTTAGAAAATGAAACCAGTAATGTTCTAAAGGAAACCGCTGCTTGGGCTCTCGGGAAAATAGGCAGCCCAGAAGCAATTGAAGCACTGGAAAAGGCAGCGGCAACAGAAACCGATTTCGAAGTGAAGAATGAAATTGAAAAAAGCATACTAAAACTAAAGAACTAAATGAGCAATGGACAATCTGTCTTTGCTCATTTTTTTTGATTAAATTAACCTTATACACATATGTATGAAACAGAAGGGGGAGATGAAGATGGATCAATCACTCCAAGAATTGTTTGATGGTCGAGTTGAACAATTTGTTTCAAAGAATAAGAGGCAATCGGGGAATTATGAAAAGGCCGAACAAAAGCTAGAGTCTTTAGCGAAACGTTCCGCGGAAATCGTCAAGGTGAAGGCTCGAGGGGACATTATCAATCAATCTGTAGACGGGGACTTTCAAACCACGCTCTACCAGGTTCATTACCAATACCTGATTAGACAAAAAGGAACGCTATACCAAGAGGAAGAAGTAGAAGTACGAATGTGCAAGTTTTTTAAAAATGATTTGATTATGGATAAAGAAATGAATCCTTATGTTAAGCAGCCCGAGCTGGAAATCATGGCAGAGGATGAACACGTGGAGCGGAATAGTTACCAGTATAATCGTTTAAAAGCTGTTCAATATGCGGAACGCTGGTGGAATAGCCACAATCCTGCCTATAAGGCTTTTGAGAACAACTGTACAAATTATGTCTCGCAATGTCTTCACGCTGGGGGAGCGCCGATGAGGGGTTATCCTGGCAAAGGAACAGGATGGTGGTTCCGAAATAACAATTGGAGTTACAGCTGGACAGTGGCTCATTCATTACGTCTGTATTTAGGTAATTCTAAAAGTGGCTTAAGGGCGAGGGAGGTCAGCTCCCCGGATCAATTGTTACTAGGGGATGTCATCTGCTATGATTTCGAGGGAGATGGCCGTTATAACCATAACACAATGGTAACGGGTAAGGATGCCTATGGAATGCCGCTTGTTAATGCGAACACATACAACAGCCGTATGCGGTATTGGGCCTATGAAGATTCATCCGCCTACACACCAAATATTAAATATAAATTTTTCACGATTGTAGATGGTTAAGAAAATTTGTTTGGGTGGTGGATAGTGGTATAATGTTGAGAGAGTTTTTTTGATGAGGTGAGATTCTTGGCAATACATGTAGTTCTATATCAGCCGCAAATACCTTCAAACACAGGAAACATCGCTAGAACCTGTGCTGGAACTGATACATCCTTACATCTAATTCGTCCATTAGGGTTTTCAACGGATGATAAAATGTTAAAGAGAGCTGGATTGGATTATTGGGAGTTTGTAAACATTGTTTATTATGATTCTCTCGATGACTTTTATCAGAAGAATGAAGGCGGAGAGTTTTTTTATATCACGAAATTCGGCGAGAAGGCTTATAGTTCCTTTGACTATAGCAATCCTGATAAAGATTATTTTTTCATTTTTGGACGGGAAACGACTGGGCTGCCGAAAGATGTGATAGAAAATAATAAGGATGTCAGTCTGAGGATTCCGATGAATGACAATATTCGTTCGCTTAATTTATCGAACACTGCTGCGATTCTAATTTATGAAGCATTGCGCCAACAAGATTATGGTCATTTAAAATAAGACTAGAGAGGCCAAGATAAGGCCTCTTTTTGCTAAATAGAAAGGAAGTTTTCCAATGAATGAAACCATTTCTACCATATTAAATCATCGATCTATCCGTGATTTTAAGGACAAGCAATTAAGTAATGAACAAATTGAAACAATTGTTGCTTGTGCACAAGCTTCGTCTACATCTAGTTTTATTCAGGCCTATTCGATTATTGGCATTAGGGACAAGGAAAAGAAGCGAAAACTTGCAGAGATTGCCGGAAACCAAGAATATGTTGCACAGAATGGTCATCTGTTCGTGTTTTGCGCCGATTTAAGCCGGCATGAACGCATTGGAGAAATGGAAAGGAAAGATGTCCTCCCTTCAATTGAAAGTACAGAGAAATTTATGGTGGCACTAATTGATGCGGCATTAGCAGCACAAAATGCGGCAATCGCAGCGGAATCGATGGGGCTGGGCATTTGTTACATAGGTGGAATCCGCAATAATCTCGAGGCAGTGAAGGAATTATTAAAAACACCAGAGAGAGTCATTCCTCTTTTCGGTATGACAGTCGGTTATCCGGAACGTATTAATGATCAAAAGCCAAGGCTGCCACTAGAGCATGTTTATCATGAAGAGGAGTACGAGCAGAATAAAGAAGTATATTTACAACAGCTTCAAGAATACGACCAAATCATTTCTACCTATTATGAACAGCGCACTGACGGCAAGCGGAAAGATCGCTGGTCTGAGCAAATGGCGAAAATGCTTGAAAAACAAACACGGATGTATATGAAAGAATTTGTTCAAAAAAATAAGATGGATTTGAGATAAAAGCGTACAGCTTTTACAAAACGAATAAGCTTTACAAAAATAAGAGGCTGCCTCCAAGGCAGCCTATTTTGATGGAAAAATATTATTTATTTGAACCTGGCTTATCATTATAACCTGCTGTAAAGATAGCTGCTAGAAACGCCACCATAACTAAAACAATTAGAAAAGTTCCCATGCTTATGTAAAGCCTCCTTAATTTTAAGATATTTCTTTAATTAGACACATATACATTTATTATAGCCTATCTCGAAAAAATGAAAAGAGCAATATTCCAATCTTTTCTTAAAACAAAAAAGATAGGCAAGAATACTTCAACGTTACGCATGTTCAAGTTCATTGGCGCATAGAGTATATTAATCGTCTCTGATAACTCTACAGGGGGAGGGCCTTATGGATATCCTAAAAAAAATTGAGATGTTTCGAGAAGAGGAAGAAAAGCTACGTTGGGAAGGATCATTTGGAGATTATTTACAGTTGTTAAAAGAGAAGCCATGGGTAGCACAATCTGCACATTCACGCGTATATAATATGATCAAAGACGCTGGAATTGAGGAAGTGAAAGGAACTAAGAATTACAATTTCTTTGGTAATCAATTATTTGGCTTAGAGGAGTCACTTGAAAGATTAGTTGAGGAATACTTTCATCCTGCGGCTAAAAGGCTGGATGTAAGGAAGCGGATATTATTGCTTATGGGTCCAGTAAGCGGTGGTAAATCTACACTTGTTACCATGCTAAAACGTGGTTTAGAGGCTTATTCTCATACGGATAGAGGCTCTGTATTCGCCATAAAAGGCTGCCCAATGCACGAAGACCCTCTTCATTTAATCCCTCATCATTTACGTCGTGATTTCTATGAAGAATATGGTATTCGAATTGAAGGAAATCTTTCGCCATTAAATATGATGAGGCTAGAGCAAGAATATGGCGGAAGAATTGAAGATGTATTAGTTGAAAGAATCTTTTTCTCCGAGGATAAGCGAACTGGAATTGGAACGTTCAGCCCATCCGATCCGAAGTCACAGGATATTGCCGATTTAACAGGAAGTATTGACTTTTCCACGATTGCCGAGTTTGGTTCAGAATCTGATCCACGTGCCTACCGTTTTGATGGTGAATTGAATAAAGCAAATCGCGGAATGATGGAATTCCAAGAGATGTTGAAGTGTGATGAAAAATTCTTATGGCACCTGCTTTCATTAACGCAGGAAGGAAACTTTAAAGCCGGCAGGTTTGCATTAATTTCGGCTGATGAGCTGATTGTAGCACATACAAATGAAACGGAATACCGCTCATTTATCTCGAACAAGAAGAATGAAGCCTTGCATTCCAGGATTATCGTTATGCCAATTCCGTATAATTTAAAAGTATCACAAGAAGAACGAATCTATGAAAAGATGATTAGTGAAAGTGATGTATCGGATGTGCACATCGCACCTCATACATTACGTGTAGCTGCGATGTTTACGATTCTAACTCGCCTAAAAGAACCTAAAAAAGGCGATATTGACTTAGTAAAGAAAATGCGTCTTTATGATGGGGAAAATGTTGAAGGCTTTAATGCAGTTGACGTAAGTGAACTAAAGAAAGAGTATCCAGATGAAGGAATGAGTGGAATTGATCCGCGGTATGTCATTAACCGAATTTCATCTACTATTATCCGCAAAGAGGTACCTTCTATTAATGCTTTAGATGTATTACGTTCATTAAAAGACGGATTAGATCAACATCCTTCAATCACAGCTGAACTACGTGAGCGCTATATGAATTATATTTCTGTTGCTCGTAAAGAGTATGATAATATTGCCAAAAATGAAGTTCAAAAAGCTTTTGTTTATTCCTATGAAGAGTCTGCAAAAACCCTAATGGACAATTATCTTGATAATGTTGAAGCGTATTGCAACAAAGCTAAACTTCGGGATCCGCTTACTGGTGAGGAAATCAATCCTGATGAAAAACTAATGCGTTCGATTGAAGAACAAATTGGTATTTCCGAGAATGCGAAAAAGGCATTTAGAGAAGAAATCTTGATAAGAATTTCTGCTTTTGCTAGAAAAGGTAAACGATTTGATTACAACTCACACGATAGACTGCGTGAAGCCATTCAAAAGAAATTATTTGCTGACCTTAAGGATGTTGTGAAAATTACCACTTCATCCAAAACGCCTGATGAGCAGCAGTTAAAGAAAATTAATGATGTTGTTGCTAGATTAATTGACGAACACGGCTATAACTCAACATCCGCAAACGAACTCCTACGGTATGTTGGCAGCCTGTTAAACCGCTAATTTAGATTTTTCAAGAAAAATAGCATGGACTGGCGGAAAGATCTGCCAGTCTGTTTTTTTCAATACGAACTAACTGCTGAAAGCATTCTCTCGTGGAGCGCAAATCACTCTAACAATGCTCGTCCATTTTTAAAAGCATAAGCCCAATTGTCAAAATAATTTGTAAATTATTTGCGGCTTCTGCATAGGATAAAGTAATCAACATTATATGCATTTTTACACTCGGGTTATTTTATGACATTTGAAAAAAAAATGTGACTCAACAAATCAAAAAATTCATAAGGAGGGGTTTACATTGTCTGACAATAACCATCAATTTGTGATTTCAAGAGAAGATTGGTCCCTCCACCGTAAAGGCCACGATGACCAGCAAAGGCATCAAGAAAAAGTCCAGGAGGCAATTCGAAACAATCTTCCTGACTTAATTACAGAAGAAAGCATCATTATGTCTAATGGACGCGATGTCGTGAAAATTCCAATTCGTTCATTGGACGAATATAAAATCCGCTACAATTATGACAAAAACAAACACGTGGGCCAAGGTGACGGTGAGAGCCAAGTAGGTGACGTAATTGCTCGTGACGGAACAGGCCAGCAAAAAGGTCCAGGAAAAGGGCAAGGCGCTGGTGATCAAGCCGGTGAGGATTACTTTGAAGCTGAAGTGTCATTAATGGAATTAGAGGAAGCTTTGTTTAAACAACTAGAGCTGCCAAATCTGAAAAGAAAAGAAGAACAGGAACATCTAGTGGAAAATATTGAATTCAATGATATCCGCAAAACAGGTTTAATGGGTAATATTGATAAAAAGCGTACCATGATGTCTGCATTTAAGCGAAATGCAATGAACGGAAAACCTGCTTTCCATCCGATTTACAAAGACGATTTAAAAATTTAAAACATGGAATGAAGTAATTAAACCAGATTCCAAGGCAGTCGTAATTGCCATGATGGATACGAGTGGATCAATGGGGATATGGGAAAAGTATATGGCTAGAAGTTTCTTCTTCTGGATGACTCGCTTCCTACGAACAAAATATGAAACAGTTGAAATTGAATTCATTGCCCATCATACAGAAGCGAAGGTTGTGACAGAGGAGGATTTCTTCTCCAAGGGTGAAAGTGGCGGAACCATCTGTTCCTCCGCATACCGTAAAGCCCTAGAAATTATTGATGCCAAATATAACCCACGAAAATTCAACATCTATCCATTCCACTTTTCTGATGGTGATAACCTTACATCTGACAATGCACGCTGCGTCAAGCTGGTTGAAGAATTAATGAAAGTCTCAAACATGTTTGGATACGGCGAGGTAAATCAGTATAATCGTCATTCTACTTTAATGTCTGCATACAAAAATATTAAGGATGAGCAATTCCGGTACTATATTCTCAAACAAAAAGCGGATGTATTCCATGCAATGAAGAGCTTTTTCCAAAAAGAAGAAAACAAAATGTATGCTTAAAAAAATCGACAGGTACAATGCCTGTCGATTTTTTCTTTATACGTCAATTTTCACTCTTCTGGATCAAGGTAATAGTAGGAAATTTAATATAGAATGTAGTGCCAGCGCCGAGTTCACTTTCCACTTTGATAAGACCATGCATAGCACGTACAATACTATAAACTACCATCATTCCAAGCCCAGTTCCGTTCTTACCTTTTGTAGAATAATAGGGTTCACCAAGTCGTTCAAGTTGTTCGGAAGTCATCCCTATACCTGTATCTTTGATACAAATCGTAACATAATCTTGACTAAAATTAGTTTCAATATATAGCTGACCGCCATTTGGCATTGCCTCTACAGCATTTTTGAGGATATTAATAAAGCATTGACGGAAGCGTTGTCTATCACCTTTAATAAATCCAATCACTGAAAAATCAGTAATAATTTCCACTGAATTTTGGTTAGCCATCGGAGTGACGATGTTAATGATTTGTTTTAGTTCATTTTTGACATTAAGCTCTTCGATGGATGCTAAGGATGGCTTGGCAAATGTTAAATAATCCTGAATGACTCGCTCGGCAGATTGAAGTTCATCTTTTACAATCGAGAGATATTCTCTGCGTTTATGTCTTGGAAGATAGTCATCGTTTAGCAATTGAACAAACCCGCTTGCAGCAGTCAGTGGATTCCGAATTTCATGGGAAATGGCTGCACCCATTTGTTCAACAGCTTTTAGTTTTTCTACTTTGATTAATTGAAGTCTTAATTCTACACTTTTTTTGATATATTCGATTGAATAAGCAATAAGACCAATACCTAGCGGGGGGATCACAAAGAACGCAAGTAAAACATCATACCATGGGCTGCCTGTATACCTAATTAATTCTCCCCAAGTCGTAAGGATTCCAAGTATGATTCCTAAAAAAATAGCTACTGATATTCGACGATTAGAAGATTGTTTCCAAAACCAAGGTGTCAGTCGGAAAAAAGTTATCGCAAGCGGGACGTAAAGAAGGATTGTTGCAAGCAAACCTGTGTCCAAGCCATAAAAGCTTCTAATGATTATCATGGCAACAACAATAATCAGACCGATTCCGAGATATAATCCGCCAATGACAATTGGAATGATTCTTAAATCATATCGTGCATAGGGAACGGGATTATAGGAGAACTGGATACAAATCCATAAAACTAGGACAGAAATAATAATCATAGTGGTTTTTGATAATGTAATTTTTCTGCTGCGGTCCAGCCAAATTAAGCAAAAGAGGAGCAATATTATTAAAATGGAAAGATTTAAGAATAGGTGTTTAGTAATTTCCATCTATTTTTCACCGTCCCAAGGGCTTATAAGGAAAATTTTACATTTAACTTAGTCCTTTTACAACTAAATTTACTAATTATTTCGAATAAACACATGAAAAGAGAAGGATATTGTAGAATTATGTATAAAACATAAGGGAGAATCCTTCCGTTTATATTTATGGAGTTGAAATGGTATTTCTTCCTTTTGTTTTCGAGGTATACAAACAAGTATCCGCTAAATGGATTAAATCCTTTGGCTGAGTTTCCGAGCTCGGTATGATGGTGGCAATGCCAATACTGATGGTAATAATATCAGATATTTCTGAGTTGCGATGGGCAATTTTAAGTGATTGCACCTTCTTTTGAATCAATTCAGTGATAGCGATGCCCACATCCAACTTCGTTTTCGTGAAGATAATGGCAAATTCCTCACCGCCATATCGACAAAATGTGCTATATGGGATATTAGCAATAAGGTCTTTTAGTGCAGATGTTATGATTTGCAGGCATTGGTCTCCAGCGAGGTGACCGTATGTATCGTTGTACTTCTTAAAATAATCGATATCAAACATTAGAAGAGTTAGTGGTGAATTCGTTTTTTGCAGGTTAGACCATTCCTTGTTAAGAACTTCATCAAAATGTCTTCTATTTCCAATGCCTGTTAGGCCATCCAAATAAGATAATCGATTAAGAAACTCATTTGCTTTATTTAATTTCTGTTCACTTTCCTGTAATTTTATTAGGCTATGATTTAATTCTCTTACGGCTGCATTTGAATTGGCGATGTAAATCGATAAATGATAAGCGAAAAATCCGCCTATTAAAGAAATAATATAATGCAGCATTAAAACATATAAAAGCGTCTTTATATCTTCAATATAAAGGGCAAAGACGATCGAAATAAAAAATAAACCAATCAGGTTCATATAAAAGGCCTTTAAGGTTGGAGGAATGTTAAACTTAGAAAATCCACCACACACTAAACCTGTTAGGAATGCACTCATAGCTGCAACAATGGCAGTGTCAGTCAAACCAAAGAGAACAACTCTTCCAATAGCAATTAATCCAGAAGCAATGATTGCAGGTACCCATCCTCCAAAAGCAGCTGCAATTACGATTGCAAGATGACGCAAATCGGCAATGGTAGTGGGGTTAATTTGAAAACTAAATAACATTAAGATATTTCCTAAAATACCATAACAGATTCCCCAATAAATTTTTGTCCTATATGTAGAGGAATGATGTAATGGGTTGTTCTTTAAAATTTTCCCCATCACTGTAAACGAAGCAATCAGTATCGTTACATTTGAAAAAAAGTCTTTTAACATTCATGTTCTCCTAATAATTTTGAGCCATCAACTTATTATAGAAGAAAAATATTCTTCTGTGAATGAACATGTGTATATATTTCTTAGAAAAGAATATTTGTGCAGTCATCCGAAAACGATATAGAGGAGTACGCTTTTTGGGAGGTCCTAATGAAAAATAAAGCTATGATCTTCATATTGTTGATTTTTATTATTATTTGTTCGCCTTTTTTAACTGATGCACATGTAAAGTGGTTTACAGAAGTTACTCCGGAAAAGGAAGAAATAGAACACATCTTATCGCCGATGTTTATGACCATTACCGTTTTGGTCGCCGCCCTGCTAGCTGTATTGACGCAGCTTTTGCCAGTGCTTGATAAAATCCCGCTCACCAAAAAAATTGATAAAGTTTTGGACAAATACCGGAAATCTTCTCGATACATTTTAAAATATGGAACGGCACTTGCCTTAATTATTCAGGTTTTAGCAGGAACTATTTTTGCGCCCGAATTTGCTATCGCGAACCAAATGATACGGATTTTAATGTGGATAACCATCATCCTGTTATTGATTCCGTATCATTATGCCACAAAAGCTGGTGCCCTTATCTTGCTGGGCTTATTTATATACCAATTAACCCGTTCAGGTTTATTTCATATGCTTGATTATGGCTTTTATCTAGCGATTATTGGTGTATTATTAGTGGGAAAAACGAAACTAGAAGATTGGGGATTTCCTTTCCTATATTTAGGGACCGGATTGTCCTTGTGCTGGGTGGCCGTTGAGAAATGGGTCTACCCTGCAATGAGTATGGATATTATTCATCAGCATGGTGTCCCTACGTTTGGTTTTCCTCCAGCGACGTTTGTAGTACTTGCAGCATTTATCGAATTTGTTGTTGGTTATTTGCTGATTGTGGGAATCCTAAATCGTCTTTTAGCATTTGTGCTCACGTTGATATTTATTTCGACGACTATGTTGTTTGGTGTAACTGAAATTATCGGACACCTTATGATTCATATCGTCTTAATTATCTTCATCATAGAGGGAGTATCGTTTTATGACCCGCCCATTAACATCCATAGAACGAAAATTTCTCAAATGGTATTTGTATTTTTGAATTTTGTCTTTACATTGGCAACCTTCCTTTTGATTTATTATCGTTTTGCATAGAAATGAAAAAGCTTCCTCTTGAAGGAAGCTTTCCTTATTAATAAGCCTTGGCGATTGGAGTTTTTATCATTTTTTTAGCTGCTTGGATTGCTTCTTCTTTTACTTTTGAAACAATACCTGGTACTTTCAATGGATAAAGGTCTAAAGCCTCTGCAATAATGGTGTCCATTACCTCAATGCCAAGGAAGTTAAGGGTAATTCTCAAATAATGATCTCCACACTCTAGCTCTTTCATGGGTGTCCTAGTGTATAGGCCGCCGTGGGTATTAATATGGATTAGTGGCACTAATTTGGGGCTGATTCTTATAAGTTGACTATACTATTTTTTCGTGTGAATAATCCTTATCCGGTGGCGCGAACTTTGTTTCCCAAATTTCCTTCATTTTGCTTCTGCCTTTGTCAATTTCAGGATTAAATTGTATCGTTGCCTGTTCTCTCACTGAACGAACCTGTTGGGCTGCCTGTTGAAGCTGTTGGTCGATGGTGCTTGAAACTTTACCGGCATGGTTGGCGATGGCTATTCCTGCAATGGTTCCTTGGGCCATGGAGATTTTCCCGCTTTCGATACCAGTGATATTCCCAGCTACAAAAAGTCCTCCGAGTGGGGTTTCCATCGTTTCCGAGTGGCAGGGAACATGCCCACCCAGTTCAGGAATATACTCGAAAGGACATCCTGCAACAGCAGCCAGCTCTGCAAGCGGATATAATCCTCCGGCAATGCAAACAAAATCAGCCTCGTAAATGACTTCTGTTCCTGGTATCACTTGACCGGCTGCATCCGTATTAGCCACTTTAACACCCTCAACCTGATCTTTCCCAACAATCTCAACTGCTGCCATCCGCAGTTGAAGCGGCGTGCCATTAACCTTTATTCCACTTTTAGGATAAAAGTGAATGGCCATTTTTCTGAGCCAATTATTTTTCATAAAATGGCTCCCGAACCGCATCAGCGGGGATGGTGCAAGATGGGCTGCATGTAATAGTGTCTTCAACACCTCTTCCGGTTCCCCAGCTTTCCCGCTAATCGAATTTTTTTCAGGAAGGATAATCCGGTCGACCTTTATACCAGCCAGTTGCAGCTCATTTAAAATCGCAAAAGATAAAATATTAGCCCCGATAATAATCCCCTTTTTCCCAACTTGTACTCGATGAACATTTGTCATTACCTGTGCGGCCCCAATTGACATCACCCCGGGAAGCGTCCAGCCAGGAACAGGTACTGGATATTCTGCTGCGCCAGTAGCGACCAGCACATACCGAGCAGTAAGGGTCCCGATGTTTGTGTGGACATTCCAGAGGTTTTCATCTTTCTCTAAGTTGTATACCGATACACCACAGCGGATATCCACAGATAAATTATTTGCTTCCAAAAATAGCCGTTCCGATTCTTTAATGCCATTCCACCATTCTCCAGATGGTTCCTGGTGCAACTGTCCAAGTAATCTACCGCCCGGTTTGATAAATTCGTCTAGAACGGTTACGCTCAGGCCGTTGCTTGCAGAAGCAATAGCTCCTGCTAATCCTGCAGGACCAGCCCCAATCACAATCACATCACTCATCCCTGTTCCACCATCCTTTTGACTATATTTGGTAGCTGTTTTCCACTCTCCACGACCATGTCGTTTTCTACAACTGTTAAGCATGCTCGAACGTTTGCCTGTCCATTAACGGTTACCCGGCACTCCATACAGTGGCCGATATTGCAATAAATCCCTCGAGGTGTTCCGCTTTCTTCGTGAACACGCAGCTTTCTTAATCCGTTTGCAAGTAGAGCAGCGGCGATGGTCTCATGTTTAAAGGCTTCATAGGTAGTTCCATCATATTGGAAGGGAATCGTTTTTCGATCTGTTATTTTTCCTAGGATGGGGTGATCTAATATTCTATTCATTGGTTTTCACCTACCGATCCAAAAGTCACAGGTCTAACTGGAGGCTGATATTTTAACAGGATGTCCCCCGCAGAAGCATTTGGAACTGTATTTTCGATGATTTTATCCACCGAAACCCTGCATGTTCTTCCACCACAAAATCCCATACCGGCACGGGTTCTCAATTTTAATTCTCTTGCTGTACACTTATGCTCCTTTGCTGTCGATAGAAGCTCACCATAGGTAACTTCTTCACAACGGCAAATGACCATGTTTTCCATGTTAATCATTAGAATTCCTCCTTCTGAAGTATCTACCTATTTACCATGCAAAAAATGTACCAACTTTTAAGAGAGGGGGTTATGTTAATCCAATCCAAGTCGCTTCAATCGGTTGTATAGTGTTGCCCTTGTGATGCCGAGCCTCCTCGAACACTCTAATTTATTTCCATTTACAATCTTTAATGCTCTTTCAATTACTCTCTTTTCATATTGATCCATTTCTTCCTGGAGGGATAAAATGGTGTGGTTTGTTTCTATATTTTCAATCTCGTCCGGGAGAGTAGGGGTGTTTTGGACTTTATCAGAGGCTGTAAATAGTAAGTACTCTTTCCTGATGACCCCATCTGTCGCAAAAACGACAAGCCGTTCCACCATATTTCGAAGTTCACGAATATTCCCTGGCCATTCATAGCGTAGCATTGTCTGCATTACCTCAGGTGAAAAGTCATGAATTGGCCGCTGATAGTTTTGAGAAAACTCATTTAAATAATGGTGGGTCAGTTCGATAATATCCTCCCGCCTTTCTCTTAATGGAGGGATATAGAGCGTCACAACATTTAACCGGTAATATAAATCTTCACGAAATTTCTCTTGCTTCATTAATTCAAGTAAATCCCGATTAGTTGCGGCAATGACCCGGAAATCGATATTGATTTCTTTTTCGCCCCCAACACGGTAAAATTTCCGTTCCTGAAGCACTCGAAGCAGTTTTACCTGCATTTCTAGCGGCATTTCACCAATTTCATCAAGAAATAATGTTCCACCCTTTGCAAGCTCAATTTTTCCTTTTTTGCCTTTATAATCGGCACCGGAAAAGGCGCCACGTTCATACCCAAATAGTTCACTTTCAAAAAGTGATGCCGGTATTGCCCCACAGTTGATCGTAATAAAAGGGGCATTGGGTTTTTCACTAGCTTCATGAATAGCTTTGGCAAAAACTTCTTTACCGACACCGCTTTCCCCTAAAATCAACACGGTTGATTTAACCGTACATACTTTTCTAGCGATTCCGATCGTTTCCTGAATGGCAGAACTTTTCCCTTTTATAAACCGAAATGAATCGTCGTAATGTTTATACTTTGCCACTTCTTGTTCTAAACGACGAACTTCATTGGACATGTTAAATAACTTTTCATTCAACATGACTTGATTGGTCACATCAGTTTCGGAAGCAACAGCTCCGATAATACGACTTTCAAAGTACACTGGATTGGTATTAATTAATACAAATAAATCGGACCGAGGCTGATGGTACTGTGCGGTAATGCGCTTTCCTTTTTGTAACGTTTGCAAGATTTCTAGTTTGTTTTTGTCAAAAAAATCTGTAATGGGTTTACCGATAATTTCCTGATGTGGAACAGAGAAGATTTTCTCCGCTCCTTTTGTCCAAGTACGGACATATTCATCAGCATCGATCACACTAACGGATGAATCCGTTGTTTGAATAACAGTTTCATAGAATGCTAGCAGCTGCCTATAAATCTTACTGAGGAATTCAATCATTTGACCAGCTGTGATGCAGGCGGATAGCTGCTTGTTTTGGTTAAGAAGAACTACTACTGAATGGTGCTTAAATGCTTGAATGAGAATGTCGATAGAATCATCCTCATTGATGATTTTACAAGGAATCTGTGATGTGTTTTCTGAGGGGGTGTAATAAATCTTTCCATTACACTGTGTTAGGTGTTCAAGAGATGATGCGGGACCCGGGAAGTTGTTCAATACATCTTTGGCAGATTGGATGAAAAAAACCATGAGCTCCTCCTTAAGGTATGTATAAAAATATTTACACTGTATAAATGATTATACACCTTGTGTCAAAAAATTTTAAATATTCCTAATTAATCTAGAAACAGGGGCTATGCTGTTTTGGCATGGTTATTGCATTAAATTAAGTGAGATTTCTTGGAAGGGGGAAGGAATGATGAAACACTGTGACATTCTCGTAGTTGGCGGGGGAATCATTGGTTGTGCTATAGCCTATTATGTATCCAAATCAGGCAGGGATGTCACTGTCATTGAAAAAGGGGAATTTGTCAGCGGCACATCTTCCCGTTGTGATGGAAATATTTTAGCGATTGATAAAGATCCCGGGTTTGATAGTCAAATGTCTTTAGTCAGTCAACGTTTGGTAGACGACTTGAGCATGGAACTTGAACATAAGTTTGAATATCGTGCACCTGGCAGCATCCTCGTTTGTGAGTCCGAGGACGAGATGGTGGCTGCTCAAAAATGGGTTGATCGTCAAAAGGCAGCCGGATTAGCGTTTAGAATGCTGGATCGCGAGGATATACGTCAGGAGTCACCTTTCTTTGCGAATGATTTATTAGGGGGATTAGAGTGTGCAACGGATTCAACCGTTAATCCGTATATGCTTGCATTTGCGTTACTAGAGAAAGCAAAGAAGCAAGGCGTAAAGGCATTTAAGCAAACAGAGGTAAAAGAAATAAAAAGAGAACATGGTATTTTTGTTGTTGAAACAACTAATGGAGTATTTACTGCCAATCATGTCGTGAATGCAGCTGGTGTATGGTCACCTAGAATTGGCGAGATGCTTGATCTTTCTATCCCTATCAAACCAAGAAAAGGCCATATTATCGTGGCATCAAGACAGCAGCATGTCGGCTCCCGAAAAGTAATGGAGTTTGGCTACTTGATTTCAAAGTTTGGCGGGGAGCGCCGGGTAGATCCGTTAACAGAGAAATATGGAGTGGCACTTGTATTCGAACCAACTGAAAGTCAAAACTTCTTAATCGGCAGCAGCCGTGAATTTGTGGGCTTTAATACAAAAGTAAACAATGAAATCATTAAGTGTATTGCCAATCGAGCAATTCGTTTTTATCCCAAAATGGCAGATATGATGGTGATTCGTTCCTACGCAGGATTGCGTCCTTGGACAGAAGATCATCTGCCAATCGTTTCAAGGGTTGAGGGAATTCCAAATTTCTATATTGCTGCTGGTCATGAGGGGGATGGTATTAGTCTTGCTGCTGTAACTGGGAAAGTGGTGGAGGAACTTATTAACGAAAAAGACACTTGCATTCCAACTGAACCGCTTCGTTTTGAGCGTTTTAAAGAAAGGGTGTGTACAATATGAGGGCAGATAAAGTATTTACTACGATTGATACTCACACAGGGGGCAATCCAACACGAACTGTCATTAGCGGTCTTCCAAACCTAATTGGGGAAAACATGTCTGAAAAAATGCTTTACATGAAAAGGGAATATGATTGGATCCGCAAATTATTAATGAATGAACCAAGGGGTCATGATGTCATGTCAGGTGCCTTACTTACTGAGCCGTGTCATCCAGAGGCCGATATCGGGGTCATCTACATTGAAACAGGTGGTTATTTGCCAATGTGCGGACATGATACAATTGGCGTTTGCACAGCCCTCATTGAATCAGGGCTCATTCCTGTTCAAGAGCCTGTTACTTCTTTGAATCTAGATACTCCAGCAGGTCTTGTTAGTGTACAAGTTGCTGTAGAAAACGGAAAAGCGGTGGAAGTTTCTTTTTGCAATATCCCTGCCTTTCTATTAAAAAGTGTTTCGATGGACATAGAAGGAATAGGGAAAGTAGATGCTGACATCGCCTATGGCGGGAATTTCTATGCAATTATTAACGCACAATCAGTCGGCTTAGATTTAACACCGGAAAATGCCTCAACCATAATTGAGAAAGCGATTACAATCAGAAATGCCATTAACGAGAGTACCGATATTGTTCATCCAAGATATCCATTCATTAAAGGATTAACCCATGTTGAATTTTTTACTGACCCAACACATGAAGCGGCGGATGTGAAAAATACAGTGATCGTCCCGCCAGGAGGGATTGACCGCTCGCCGTGTGGTACAGGTACATCTGCAAAGCTTGCTGTTATGTATGCGAAGCAGCAGATTGAAATTGGTGAGGAATTTGTACATGAAAGTATTGTGGGGTCACTTTTCCGTGGGAAGATTATTGAAACAACTAATGTAGAAGGAATTGAGGCAGTAGTGACTAGAATTACCGGTTCTGCTTGGCTAATGGGAATGCATCGATTCTTTTACCACGAGGAAGACCCATTAAAAGAAGGGTTCCTGCTGATTCCCCCGATGAATGAACATGAAATGGAGGACGTAAAGTGAAAATTGAAAAAGCCTATTCTTCCATAGATGTTCACGTTGCCGGAGAGGCCTTTCGAATCATCCGGAATGCACCGCTGGTCCATTATCAAACCTTGGAAGAGCTATATGAACTGTTCCCCCAGGTTTATAAAGAGGAGCAAAATTTATTATTAAATGAACCTCGCGGGTTTGCCGGATTGAATGGCTGTATTGTCGTACCGCCGCTCAATCGAGAGGCTGATGCTGCTGTCGTATTTTTCAATCATTATGGAACAGTCCCTGTCCATTACAGTGGTTTGACTGCTGTGATAACGGCTTTATTAGAATGCGGTGACCTAAAACCTAGAGATACAAGCCGATATAAAATTGAAACCGTGAAGGGCATTGTCTCCATTACAGCGGTAATGAAAGGGGATGAAGTTAATTCCGTTACGATGGAGAGCGGTTTCTGTCAGGTTATTGGGAAAGAGGAATCTTTATCAGCATTAACTGCAAACTATACACTTGTTCAATCTGATCAGACTTATGCCGTCTTTCGGAAACAGGACTTCCCATTGGAAATTCAAATTGAAGAATTAGCAGATTTGCGAAAATGGGGGCAAACAGTTCTGAAAAACTTAAGTCCAGATGTAAAAGGCGCCATATTAGTTGATGAGTCTAGGATTGCTGAGGGGCACATTAAATCTATCACCTTTCGGGATGACTTATTCATAGTCCGATCTCCAGGTTTTGGACCGACACTAGCTGTTTTTACTTGTCTACTTTCATCCGGAGCCATCTCGAAACAGGAGTCATTGGTGAATGAAAGCATTTATGGAAGTCAATTGGAAGTACAGGTTTCAGAACGGAAGGAATCTAGTTATCAATTTACCATGACTAGCCGTGGATTTATTACCGGTATGCAGACATTTATCTTGGATCCGACAGACCCATTAGCGGCTGGATTTTTATTGAAATAATAGGATTTTAATAGAGATAAAATAAAAAAATTTAATGGAAAAAAGAGGAGGAAATTGACATGACAAATATTAGAGGAGCTTTTCCAGTATTAATTACCCCGATGACAAAGGAGCAGGAAATTGATTGGGGCGGTGTAAGGAATAACGTAAACTATTTTGTTGATCAAGGAGTAGCAGGTATTGTCATTAATGGAAGTACAGGTGAATTCGTTAGTTTAACAAAGGAAGAGAAGTATCAAATGGTTGAGGTCGTTATGAAAGAAGTAAACGGTCGTATTCCAGTCATTGTTGGTACTGCGGCGGAAACCACAAAAGAAACAATTGAGAATACGAAACAGGCTGGAGCTCATGGTGCTGACTGTGCACTGATTATTAATTCTTATTACGCGAAACCAAAAGAAGATGAAATCTACTTCCATTTTAATGAGGTGTCCAATGCAGTAAATATCCCTATCATGCTCTACAATAACCCATTCACATCCGGTGTAGATATGAGCACTGAGCTCATGCTTAAAATCGGAAGAGACTGTGAAAATGTTACACATATCAAGGAGTCAAGCGGGGACATCCGTAAGGCAAGGGATTTAGCAAGACAAGCAAAAGGGGATTTTGAAGTATTCTGCGGGTCAGAAGAATTGGTGATGGAATCTTATTTCGTTGGAGCAACGGGATGGATTTCTGTCGCTGGAAATATCGTACCAAAGCTAGTAACAGACATGTACAATCAATTCCAAAAAGGGGAACTTGACCAAGCGTGGGAAATCAACGACCGGATTCTGCCTCTCTGTACGTTCCTTGAAGGTTCCGGAAAATATGTTCAAATTGTTAAGCGGGCAATGGATTTACTTGGTCAAACAGGTGGGCCAGCCCGATATCCGCGTTTAGGTTTAACTCCGGAAGAGGACCAAACGCTCAAAGAAATTTTAAAGAGTTTAAATACTGTGTCTCTTGTTTAAAGGGAGTTTGTTCTAGAAGGATAGTAAAAAAACATTAAGGAGGAAGGTCAATGTTAACAGCCCAACTTGGATTAAAACCGAAAGTGAAAGAGTTTTTAGAAGGTAAAATTGAGCTTTTTATCGAAAGTAAATTTGTTCCGTCCGTCAGCGGCAAAACATTTGAAACCTTGAATCCTGCAACAGAGGAAGTACTTGCAGTTGTGAGCGAAGCGCAGGAAGAAGACATTGATTTAGCTGTTAAAGCGGCAAGGAGAGCTTTTGAATCTGGACCATGGCCAGATATGAGCGCCGCGGAAAGAGCACGGGTTATTTACAAATTTGCTGATTTGATTGAGGAGCATAAAGAAGAACTAGCCCAGCTGGAAGCATTAGACAATGGCAAGCCCTACGCTGTTGCATTGGCAGATGACATTCCGGCTACAGTTGAGCAGTTCCGCTACTATGCTGGCTGGGCAACGAAAATCCTTGGCCAGACTGTGCCGATTTCTAAAGACTATTTGAATTATACAAGGCATGAGCCCATTGGCGTTGTTGGACAAATCATTCCCTGGAATTATCCATTAACGATGGCATCATGGAAAATGGGTGCTGCATTGGCAACAGGCTGCACCATCGTGTTAAAGCCAGCTGAACAAACCCCATTATCCATCCTGTATGCTGCGAAGCTTATTCAGGAAGCAGGTTTTCCACCTGGAGTGGTCAACATCGTTCCAGGAATCGGGGTAACAGCAGGTGCAGCTATCGTCCACCATCCTGATGTAGATAAGGTTGCTTTCACTGGTTCAACCGCTACCGGCAAATATATTATGCGCCAGGCGGCTGAAACGATTAAAAACATTACTCTTGAGCTTGGCGGCAAGTCGCCAAACATTATTTTGGAAGACGCTGATTTAACAGAGGCGATTCCCGGGGCATTTAATGGTATTATGTATAACCATGGACAAAACTGCAGTGCCGGCTCCCGGGTATTTGTCCACAGAAAACACTATGAGCATTTAGTAGAAGAATTGGCGAAAATGGCCAATCAGGTAAAACTGGGATTTGGGATGGATCCAAATACTGAAATGGGTCCTCTCGTATCGGAAAAGCAAATGGAGCGGGTGCTAGGCTATATTGAAAAAGGAATCGAAGAAGGGGCAAGGGTAGCTGCCGGAGGTAAAAAAGCATTTGATAAGGGATATTTCGTCCAGCCAACCGTGTTTGCTGATGTAACGGATGACATGGTGATTGTCAAAGAGGAAATTTTTGGACCAGTGGTTGTTGTATTGCCGTTTGATACAGTGGAAGAAGTCATTGAAAGAGCAAACAATACGCCATATGGCCTTGCTGCTGGCGTTTGGACGAAGGATATTAAAGTGGCACACAAAGTAGCAAACAAGTTAAAAGCAGGAACTGTCTGGATTAATGATTACAATTTAGAGGATCCGGCAGCAGCTTTTGGCGGATATAAACAATCCGGCATCGGACGGGAAATGGGGACCTATGCACTTGATAATTACACAGAAGTCAAAAGCGTCTGGGTAAACATCAAGTAACTATTTTAATAGATATGTTGTGAAAAAAGAAGCAGGCTGTCTCCGGCAGCAGCTTTCTTTTTTCACAATAGGTTGGAAGTACTTAGATAAAACGGATATCTTTATCTAGGGATTTTTGAAAATTCTATATTGTTAGCGCTTACGATTGTATGGATGAAACGGAGGCTGGAAAGATGGAAGAATTCGTTAATTGGCTGGCGGGACTAGTATGGGGGAATGGCCTGGTCATCCTTGCATTAGGTGCAGGCTTAATCTTCACAGTTGCAACGCGGTTTGTGCAAGTTAGGTATTTTAAAGAGATGATTAAATTATTGTTCGAAGGAAAAAGCTCTGAGGAAGGAATTTCCTCATTTCAAGCATTTTGTTTGGCTTTGTCCGGGCGTGTAGGTGTTGGCAATATAGCTGGTGTCGCCACCGCCATTGCTTTCGGGGGTCCAGGAGCGGTTTTTTGGATGTGTGTAATGGCGCTATTAGGAGGCGCAAGTGCTTTTATAGAATCAACACTAGCCCAAGTATACAAAACGAAAGTTGGAAATGAATACCGTGGGGGAACTCCATATTTTATTGAAAAAGGTTTAGGACTTAAGTGGTTTGCTGTTTTGATGGCCGTGGTGGTAACCATCTCTTATGGATTTTTGACACCAGGTGTCCAGGCAAATAATATTGCTGCTGGTATGGAAAATGCTTTTGGTATAAATAAAATAGTCACTGGTATTTTCTTAGTTGTTTTACTTGGTGCGATTATTTTTGGGGGAGTTAAACGAATCGCCAGTGTTTCGCAAACCGTTGTCCCTTTTATGGCAGGAGGATATGTAGTAATGACGTTTGTCATTTTAGCTGCAAATATTAAAGAAATCCCTGAAATGATATCACTTATTATTACTAGTGCATTTGGAGTAAATCAGGCATTTGGAGGAATTGTCGGTGCTGCTATTGCTTGGGGTGTTCGGAGGTCGATTTTTTCAAATGTGGCAGGTGCCGGTGAAGCAACCTATAGTTCGGCAGCGGCTGAAGTATCTCACCCTGCAAAACAAGGATTGGTACAGGCATTTTCTATTTATATTGATACAATTGTCGTTTGTACTGCAACTGCCTTGATGATTCTTGTAACAGGAATGTACAACGTTACACCTGAAGGGAAAGAACCAATTGTTCAACCGCTAGAAAATATTGAAGCAGGCCCTGCTTATACACAGATGGCAGTGGAAACCGTTATACCGGGGTTTGGATCAGCGTTTGTTTCGATTGCCATATTCTTCTTCGCTTTTACCACCTTAATGGCTTATTACTATATTGCCGAAACAACACTTGTTTATTTAAGTGGAAAACAAGATATTCCTTGGCTGAAAACAATCTTAAAAATTGTCTTGCTAATCATGACATTTGTTGGTTGTGTATATTCAGCATCAACAATGTGGGCGCTGGGGGATATAGGATTTGGATCGATGGCGTGGTTAAGTTTTATAGCAATTTTACTATTAATCAAACCGGCTTTAAAAGTATTAAAGGATTATGACATTCAAAAAAGGGCTGGGAAAGATCCGGTGTTTAATCCAATTAAAGCTGGCATAAAAGGTGCTGATTTTTGGGAGGAAAAGTGTATTGAGGTAGAAAAAAAATCTTCTTTAGATAGTAAATCAATTATATAACAACTAGATTTAGAGCTTATGCGTAAATTTTATTTTCCGAGAGACTTATAAAGGAGGGCATGATACTAAATGCAAAATCTAACACAATTAAGGGACCAGTTCGATGAATTAGGGGTTAATGCACTATTAATTACGAATGGCCGGAACCGCAGATATCTAACCGGTTTTACTGGGAGTGCTGGGGTTGCTGTTATTACAAAAACAGAAGCTGCCTTATTTGTGGATTTTCGTTATGTAGAACAAGCCAATTCACAAGTAAAAGATTTTTCGGTCATCCAAATATGTGGAACAGTCTATGAAGAAATATCGAAAATGCTGGATCGATTAGGCATTACCCATTTAGGCTTTGAAGCAGAAGATGTAACCTATCAAATATTTTCACAGTACAATGAGAAAGTAAAGGCTGAAATGGTTCCACTCTCGGGAGTTATTGAAATGCTTAGGATGATTAAAACAAAAGAAGAAATTGAAAAGATAAAAACTGCTGCAAAAATTGCCGATTCTGCATTTACTAGGATATTAGACTTCATACGCCCTGGTGTAACGGAACTTGATGTAGCAAACGAATTAGAATTTTATATGAGGAAATTGGGGGCCACGTCATCGGCATATGATATCATCGTTGCTTCTGGTCAACGCTCTGCACTTCCCCATGGAGTTGCGAGTACAAAGTTAATTGAAACAGGCGACATGGTGACACTTGATTTTGGTGCTTACTATCAAGGGTATCGTTCTGATATGACAAGAACAATCGCAGTAGGCGAACCGAGAGCGGAATTAAAAGAAATATATAATATTGTGTTTGAGGCGCTATCAAATGCCCTTGCATCTATAAAACCAGGTATAACAGGTCAGGAGGCTGATGCATTTACTAGGGATTATATAACAGAGAAGGGCTATGGAGAACAGTATGGACATGGATCTGGACATGGTATAGGATTAGATATTCATGAGGAACCTTTCATGTCTCCGAAGTGTGATATAATTCTAAAACCTGGAATGATTGTTACTGTTGAGCCAGGTATATATATTCCCGACCTAAGCGGTGTGCGAATAGAGGACGATATTTTAATAACTGAATATGGAAATAATATAATTACAAAATCGCCAAAGGAGCTTATTATTTTGTAGTGGGAAAATCGATTTAGTCAATAGAGGGGCAATTTGCCCCTCTATTATTTTTTATTCTTTAGAGCCAACGGACAAAAATCTCTATGTGGAATTTTGGAGTATAAGCCTCTATAAAAGAGTATTTGTTTTTATATAAAGATGGTAGTGCTCATGATTTACTTCCGCTAGTGGAACAAATTTAATTTGTTCTGCCTCATATATAAAATGATTCGTTTCCTCAATTCTTATAAATTTTTTATGAAGATTCTTCTCATTTATTGGTAATTCTAAGTAATTTTCCTTATTTGAGATGGCTGCTAAAATATATGGCCCATAGGCTATAGAAACAATGTTTTTCTTATCGGGTGTAGCTTCAAGTCTCAGGGTCGGAGAAAATTGAATAGATACTTTATCACCTTTTATCCATTGTTTTTCAATTATTAAGTATCCAGTTAGTTCTTTGGCATGATATTCCAATTGATTAACCAAAATTTTCACAGCACCCTTATGCCAATAAGGTAAGCGTATTTTTAACAAATTTTTCGCCAATTTTGTTATATGCAATTCAAAAGATCCTAAAAATGGGTCATGAACTTTTTGCTCTATTTGTATGCCGTTTTCCTTATCGTCAATTTCAGAAGAGACAAACAAATTCACATACAGTGATTCTTCATCTGTAAAGTACAAAGCTTCTGTGTATTTGAAGTGATTTTCTAATCCTGTACCATGACAGCAAGTATTTTCTCTATCAAATTCTTTTCGGCTGCCTGGTCGGGTTGGCATGAAATACGTGCTTGCTCCTTTACATTCATGATCTGTACTTGAAAGGATATGATTGAACATTGTTCTTTCGTAATAATCCATAAATCTTACGTCATTTTCATATTCATAAAGATTTTTTGTTAATTTTAGCATATTATAGGAAGCACAGGTTTCTGCAGTATTGTCGGAAATATTTGTCCCAATTTGTAAAGGCTGTTTAAACATTTCTCCCTCACCAGTTCCACCAATTGAATAAATATGTGCGTTTACCACAGATTTCCAAAAGAAATGAGAGATTTCGTAGTATTTTTTCTCTTTTGTGGTATCGAATATTCTCATTGCACCGATTACCTGCGGAATGTGTTGATTGGCATGTAGTGAACCCAATGCATCAATCTTTTGTTCCATTGGGAAGAATAATCGATCATTGTCAAATAGTTTTGCTGCCTTAATATGTTTTTCCTTTTTGGTATACATATATAATTCAGCTAGTGATTCATTCATTCCACCCAATTCGCCAGCAATATACATGCCCCACATTTTTTTCAATTGTTTGTTTGGTAATACACTTAGACGATTGTATACCCAATCCCCAAGTTTATCGGCAATGGTTAATGCTAAATCAATTTTGACTAAATTGTAACTATCTAATAAGCCGGCAAATATTTTATGCAGTGTATAATAAGGCGCCCAAATTTTGGGGTAACGGGTATACTGTTCCAAAAGATCGAATTGTTCTTCGGAATAGCCACTGAGAAATCCGTATCCATAGTTTCCAGTTGCTTCAAATGCCAACTGAACTTTATTAAGTTCAGAGATCACATAGGTTAGTTTTTCAAATATAGTTTTATTATCCGTTGCAGCATAACATAAGGCGAGTGCAGATAGATAATGCCCTGTAGTGTGACCTCTAAGTAAACTATCTGGTGAATCCCACCCAATCATTTCAGGAGCACCTTTCGTATCCAAACCGGAAGTTTTTCTAAAGTTATATAGCATCTGATCGTCATTAACAGAAAGTAGAAATGCTAAACGCCGGTCCTGAGCCTTCTTGAAAAGTGTGTTCTCTTTTAATCGAACTTTGGTAGTCGAAATACTATTTACTTTAGTGGATTTGTCCTGGTGAATATCAATTTTTCTTTTAATGTTAATTGTTGCTTTTATTTCATAGTCTGTATCAGTTAATCTTCCATAAACAGTTTTTTCACCAATATCATCATATCTTTTTCTCTCTTCTTCGTTCCACGTAATTGAGTGTGCAATTACATCGCCACGTTTTGTTTGAATCGCTACTACTGATGGAAGGTAAAATTCTTCATTTACTTTCTTTTCAAGAACAATTGGAAAAACTTTTTCTAATTGAATTTTGTTTTCTTCTTCTAAAATATTCACTTCATAAATCTTATCCATTGAGAATTCACCATATGAAAAAGTTGCAGTTATTGGAACAATTCGATCACCTTTACCATATTCTGGTCGATGAACTCTGCCTGTACCATCAATCCAGCGATCATCCTTTGAACGCCAAGTAATGTTTGATCCAAATTTTCCTTCAGTCGGAAGTTTTATATCAAATTCTACAGTTTTTAAGTTTCCTAGATATAAAGCTTCAATATCTTTTTCAACAATTTCCCTATCACTTAATACATCTAACATTATTTTTCCTCCATTCATCATTTATAAAACGCTTACATAAAGAGTATACAAAAAAGGGTCATTATTGTCGGTAGTTAAAAAATAAGATTAGGTGGTTTAAATTGACTATATATATTGTAAACTTTCATTTCTTCCTTTGAACGCCATTAATTATGCTTTTTAACCTTTCAATAGATTTTTAGAAAACCCCAATAAAAAAATCAGCGACTATCTGCTGATTTTTTTATTGGGGCATATTTGATGTTAGCAAATTTTCTTTACTTTTCTTTCATGTTTACCCATTTCTTCCTGGAGCAATCGTGTCAATAGAGGGGCAAATTGCCCCTCTATTATTTTTTATTCTTTATTTAAATGTGTCCGGTAGTAAGCTTTACGAAATTCTGTAGGGGTCAATTTTTCGTATTTCTTAAATAGCTTCATAAAGTATTTCTCATCAGAAATTCCAACTGCATGGGCAATCGATTTAATACCTATGTTTGTAGAAGACAACATGTCTTTTGCTTTAGATATTTTGAGCATGTGAATATATTCTTGGATATTTATACCATGCTTTTGCTTGAAAACACGAGATAAATAGTCTGGATTATAATTAAACTGTTCAGCAATAGAAGCAACTGAAATAGTATCCATTGCATGTATACGTAGCCATTCAACAATTTTAACTAGATTTTTATCAGCTTTTGTTTTTTCTTTTGTTGTTTGGAAATTGGAAAGGGATTGTTCTGATATTTCAATTAACAGGGACGTTACTAAATAATCAACACTTCGTTTGTTATAGTAGTTTGCATTAGCTACATCTTGTAATTGATTAAATAGTATATTGATTCTCTCAATTCTTTGAGGAATTGAATAGATTGGTATAAATATATGTGAGTTCAATCTATCATAATCAGGATTAGAACGAAATGCTATTACCTCTTCCTCCATAGTCTTATCATCAATCAATGAAAAATTATCACTACAATAAAAATGACACCAGTAAAATGATACTCCAGGATTACACAGCTTATAACCTTCATGGGTGTGTAAAGATAATACCAGAAGGATATCCCCAGGTTTTACTTCATATTGAATGTCATCTTGCTTAATGTAAAGTGTTTCTTTTACACCAATAATTATTTCGAAACTTTTAAGGTTACGTTTAGTGTGTATCCAAGGTTCACTTGAAACAAATTGTCCGCAAGAAATAAATTCAATAGGAGTATTTACATCTGATTTCAGAAATTGTCTCAACATATTTCACCCTTACTGTTTAGGAATTTACTATTTTACATCCTCTTCATTTCTTTTTTAAAAAGTCGATTTTGTACACCTAATGTTATTGTTGGACTACTGACAATATTAGTTTCTAAATGCTATCATTTTAACTAATCAAACTATTAGAAAAATTCTAATATTAATTGATTACAAGATGTTAGATAATTAAATACTATTTTATCAGAAATGTAGAAAACCCCGCTAACAAATTACCTAGGAGGTGTTACAAATTTACATTAAAATTTGAAAGCGTGTTCATGTTATTGAAATTTTAAGTAAATCAAGAAAATTGAAGGGGGAAGAACTTTTTGAAAGATACTGAAATTAGAAAGCTTGAAAATGTTAAAATTACAGATAGTTTTTGGAGAAGTCGTATGGATGTGATCCGTGATGAGGTTATCCCTTATCAGTGGGAGGCTTTAAATGATCGTATTCCAGATGCTCCTGCAAGCCACGCAATGGAGAACTTTAAAATTGCAGCTGGTGAATCTACCGGTGAATTTTACGGTTTTGTGTTTCAGGACAGTGATGTGGCAAAATGGTTAGAAGCTACAGCATATAGCTTAGAAACAGATCCGAATCCTGATTTAGAAAAAACAGCTGATGAAGTCATTGATTTAATTGGAAGAGCACAACAAAAAAATGGCTACTTGAATACGTTTTTTTCGGTAAAAGAACCGGATGGGAAATGGAGCAATCTTCGCGACCAACATGAAATGTACTGCGCAGGACATATGATTGAAGCCGCTGTTGCCTATTACCAAGTTACTGGAAAACGAAAACTGCTAGATATAATGTGCCGTTTTGTTGATCATATCGATTCCGTATTCGGTAAAGAAGAAAATAAGATAAGGGGCTATGATGGCCACCAAGAAATAGAATTAGCATTAGTTAAATTGTATCAGGTAACAGGAAATGAACGTTATTTAAGCCTTAGTAAACTCTTTATTGATGAGCGTGGTCAGCAGCCTCACTTTTTCGATTTAGAAAAGGAAGCAAGACATGACGATAAAAAATTCTGGTGGGATGACGCAGAGTTCGGTCCATATAGCTATCATCAAGCACATTTACCAGTTCGAGAACAAAAAGAAGCGGTTGGGCATGCAGTAAGAGCCATGTATATGTATACGGCGATGGCCGATCTGGCGAAAGAAACAGGAGACGAATCTTTAAAGGAAGCAACTGAAACGTTGTGGGAAAATGTAACACAAAAGCAAATGTATATTACTGGTGGAGTAGGATCCCAAGTCTTTGGGGAAGCATTTTCTTTTGATTATGATCTCCCAAATGATACGTGCTATACCGAGACTTGTGCATCTATTGGATTAGTCTTTTGGGCAAATCGAATGTTGAATCTTGAAAAAAATAGTAAATATGCGGATGTAATGGAGCGGGCTTTATATAACGGGACAATCAGCGGAATGGATTTAAGTGGAAAGAAGTTCTTTTATGTTAATCCATTAGAAGTGCATCCGAAATCAAGTGAAAAACGCCATGATAAAGGACATGTAAAGCCAATAAGACAAAAATGGTACAGCTGCGCATGCTGCCCACCAAATCTTGCTCGATTAATTGCATCAATTGGACGTTACATTTATTCAGTTAACCAAAATGAAGTTTTTGTTCACCTGTATATGGGTAATGAATCAGAACTAAATATTGATGGACAGAATGTGCAATTGGTTCAAGAAACCAAATATCCTTGGGATGGACAGGTGAAGATCACGCTTTCTCCAGAAAAGTCTAGCGAATTTACAATCGCAGTCCGAATTCCGGGATGGTGCCAAGGTGCCGTATTAAAAGTGAATGATCAATTTATTGAAGTGAATACCTGCCTAAAGAATGGCTATGCATATCTAACACGCCCTTGGGAAAAAGGTGATGAAATTGAACTTCATTTTCCAATGCCGGTTGAACGAATTCGTGCGAATCCGAATGTGCGTGAAAATGCTGGGAAGGTCGCATTACAGCGTGGACCTGTTGTGTACTGTTTAGAGGAAGCTGACAATGGTGCAAATTTACCGAGCATTTCCTTACCAAAAAATTCAAAACTCCAAGCAACCTTTGAAGAAAATTTGCTGGATGGAGTCTGTGTGGTAACAGCCCATGCAGAGCAAGTTGACGAAACTGCATGGAATGGAGAGCTCTATAAACCTATTGAACGTAGGACGAAACCAATTTCAATTAAAGCTGTTCCATATTTTTCATGGTGTAATCGAGAACCTGGTGAAATGCTTGTATGGATAACTGAAAAATAAAAATTTAGAAGCTTATGTATAGTTCTTTTCTGATATAATTTTTTAATTCAATCACTACCCAACAACTTATTTTTAAATAAGTCAGTTTAATACACCCTCAAGCAAAAACCTACAAGAAATTCTGTATTTCAATTAATCTAGCAACTAGAAAAATAAGTTGTTTCAAACCTTCTATTTCTTGACATCCTCGAAATCACATAAAATTGGTTGGAGTAAAAAAATGAGATAAGGATGTGGAAAAATGACAAAAAGTAAGTCTTATCTTGCAATTTCTTTGGTACTAATTTTGATTGCTGGATTGTTATCCGGTTGTTTTGGCGGCAATAGCGCAGCTGGAACGGATGAAGAGAGCGGCGGTAATAGTGATGCTGTCCAATTGAAGTTTACTTATTGGGGAGGTCCGCTGGAGAAAGACTCCATTGAAGCTTTATTGAAAGCGTTTAACGACTCCCATCCAAACATTCAAGTGAAAGGACAACAAGTCCAGGGGAGCTATATTGAAAAAATGACAACAATGGCATCTTCTAAAACGCTGCCTGATATAGGTTATTTCCCAGAGGGAAGTTTGCCGCCTTGGCTTGAAAGCGGCGCAATTAAAGACTTAAAACCTTTATTTGATTCAGGTGAAATCGGAAACAAATTAAAATATTCCATTTTTCAATATGAAGAAAATGGGCCGATTGCAGGATCCAGTGTAGCCAATGAAGTAACCAATATTTATTACAACAAAGATTTATTTGATGAGGCAGGGGTCGAATATCCACCAACAAAAGCCGAAGAAGCTTGGACATGGGACGAATTTGTGGAAGTAGCTAAAAAATTGACGGTCGACCGAAACGGCAAACATCCTGATGAAGATGGATTTGATTCAAAAAATATTAAAACTTATGGAGTTAATAACTTTACCTACCATTATGAGACAATCCTTTTTAGTAACGATGGAGGAGTTGTTTCTGAAGATGGGAAGGATATTATTCTTGACGAGCCTGAAACAATCGAAGCATTACAGAAAATGCAGGATTTAATGTATGTTCATCATGTAATGCCAACACCAGCTAACCTATCTACGATTCCTAATGTTGATACTGCACTTCTTACAAAGCGGGTAGCCATGAATATTGATGGTCATTGGGCATTGCAAGAGCTTGGTAAGGCTAAAAAGGAAAAAAATCTAAAGTTAGGAATTGGTGTATTACCTAAAATGAAAAAGGCTGTAACAACAAGTTATGGAACGCCAATTGTTGTGTTCAATAATGACAACACAAAAGAAAATTGGGATGAAACAAAAGAATTTTTAAAATTCATTATGAATCCTAAGAATAGCTTACCGTTAATTAATGGCGGTTTATGGATGCCAAATGAAGAAAGTTGGTATACGGATCCGGAATTAATTAAGGAGTGGACCGATACTGAAATTCATCCAAAGGAATTTAAAGAAGCAGTTATCGATTGGGCTATGACAAATGTTCGCCAAAATCCAAACTATTACTGGGGGGACCGTTCTGAGGCAAGTCAGATTATTTCTCCAGGATTAGATCAAATTTGGACGAATAAAAAGAGTGCGGGAGAAGTTGTGAATGATGTCATCATGCCAAAATTAAAACAAAAGTTTGGCGATAAATACCAATAAGTGATACCTGCTTAGAAGGGTTTGTTACGAGGCAAATGTCTTCGTAACAAACCACTAAATTAACGATGGTGACGAAGGAGGGATTTAATGAATATTGAAAATATTCCTTTGGGAAATAATCGTACGAGAGGGACTGTTAAAGTAAAAGGAATCAATAATATTCGTCGAAAAGAGATATTTTGGGGTTATTTTTTTACTCTACCTGCTATTTTAGGATTACTAATTTGGACAATTGGACCCATGATTGCTAGTTTGTATTTTAGTTTTACAGATTATAAGGTAGTTGGGGACTTTCAGTGGATAGGGTTTCAAAACTATACTGAAATTTTCAAGAACGATCTAAATTTTAAAAAATCGCTATTTGTTACTTTTTACTTTGCTATCGGAAGTACTATATTTACCCTTGCTGCAGCCTTATTTGTTGCCATCCTTATGAATATAAGTGTAAAGGGGCAGTCACTATTTAGAACCATGTTTTATTTACCTGTTATCGTACCAGCAGTTGCCTCCAATATATTATGGCTATGGTTGTTTAATCCTGATTTTGGTTTATTAAACAGCATATTAGATTTTGTTAATCTTCCTAAACTTATGTGGATTTATGACGAGTCTACTGTTATTCCTTCATTAATATTATTAAGCATGTGGAGCTGTGGTGGAACAGCATTAATATTTCTAGCAGGCTTACAAGATGTACCAAAACAATTATTAGAGGCAGTAGAAATTGACGGAGGAAATTGGTGGCATAAATTTAGATTCGTAACAGTTCCGTCGATTTCACCGGTTATATTCTTTAATCTTATCATGGGGTTAATTGGCTCCTTCCAAGCTTTTACACAAGCCTATGTTATGACGGAAGGCGGACCGAATAATAGTACATTATTTTATGTCTTTCTCATTTACCGTGAGGCGTTTCAGAAAAATAATATGGGATATGCAAGTGCACTGTCTTGGATTTTATTCCTAGTAATTTTAATTTTCACTTTGTTTATCTTTAAGTCATCGAAAAGCTGGGTGCATTACGGGGGAGGTAAGTAAGATGAAACTAAAAACTGTAAATCGATCAATATCATTATTCGTATTAATTGTAGGAGCTATAATTAGCTTAATCCCCTTTGTATGGCTCATTCGCAGTTCTTTAATGACTACAACTGAAATATTTGAGTTTCCACCAAAACTTCTTCCGGAAGAGTTTCAGTGGTCGAACTACGTAGAAATTTTTTCAATCATCGACTTTTTACTCTACTTTAAAAATACATTAATTATTTTAATTCCTGTTCTAATTGGGACCATTCTTACCTGCTGTATGTGCGGCTACGGTTTTGCTAGATTGAAATTCCCTGGCAGGGATATGTGGTTTGGTTTAATTATTGCCACCATGATGCTCCCTGGAGCGGTTACACTCATTCCTACATTTTTAATGTGGTCTGAACTTGAAGCAATTAATACATTTTGGCCGTTGATTATCCCTGCTTTTTTTGGTGGCGGAGGTTTCTTTATATTTTTAATGCGCCAGTTTTTCATGAATATTCCTAGAGAACTTGATGAATCAGCATTAATTGATGGGGCAAGCCATTTCCAAATATTCACGAAGATATTGCTTCCATTAGTAAAGGCCCCGATGCTAGTAGTTGGCTTCTTTACCTTTATGGGTGTTTGGAATGATTTTTTTGGTCCATTGATTTTCTTAAATGATGAAGCAAAATATACGTTAGCCCTTGGTCTTTTACAATTAAAAGGATCTTACGCAGCTGACTGGCATCTTATGATGGCGGCGGCGGCAGTCATGACGTTGCCTGCAATTGTTATCTTCTTTATCGGTCAACGATACTTTATTGAAGGTATTAGTTTAACGGGTATTAAGGGTTAGTCACCAACCTAACCCTTTATTTTTTTAGGACAATATTTTTTTGAATTAGAAGGGAGTTTATAAATATGAATTTGCTGCAGCAAAAAATGTTAAAACCAGTATCCTTTACAAATGTAGGAATCGATGATGCTTTTTGGTCCCCACGCATAAAAGTCAATCGGGAGCAAACAATTCCTCATCAATATCAACAATGTAAAGAAACAGGTAGAATTGATGCTTTCAAGCTCAATTGGAAACCAGGCATGGATAATGAACCACATATATTTTGGGACTCCGATGTAGCTAAGTGGCTGGAAGCTGCAAGCTATAGCCTTGCAACCCATCCTGATCCTGAACTGGAAAGGTTGGTAGACCAGGTAATTACCTTAATTGCTTCAGCTCAACAGCCTGATGGGTACCTTAACATTTACTTTACGGTTGTAAAACCAGGTGAACGTTGGACCGATTTGCGTGATGCACATGAATTATACTGTGCAGGTCATTTAATTGAAGCAGGGGTAGCTCATTACGAGGCAACAAAAAAACGAACACTATTAGATGTTGTCTGCCGCTATGCCGACCATATTGATTCAGTATTTGGACTGGAAGAAGGGAAGAAACGAGGGTATGGCGGTCACCAGGAAATTGAATTGGCGCTTGTTAAATTGTATCGAATTACCGGTGAAAAACGTTATCTAAAATTGAGTCAATTCTTTATTGATGAACGTGGCCAAGAGCCTCACTATTTTACGCAAGAAAAAGTGGATAGAAAAGGATTTTTTGATGAGTTCATGAAGTATCTAGACAATATTAAAGAGTATAACCAATCTCATAAACCGGTAAGGGAACAAAATAAAGTGGTTGGACATTCTGTTAGGGCAATGTACATGTATTCTGCCATGGCCGATCTTGCTGGTGAAATTGGAGACGCATCACTCTTAAAAGCATGTGAACGTTTATGGGATCATTTACATACGAAAAATATGTTTATAACGGGTGGCATTGGCTCAACAGGTAAAAATGAAGGATTTACCTACGATTATGATCTTCCAAACGAAACGTCATATGCAGAAACCTGTGCAGCCATTGGGTTAGTTTATTGGAATCAAAGAATGCTTCAGTTGGAATGTGATGGAAAATACGCTGATGCAATGGAACGAGCTCTTTATAATGGTGTCATTAGCGGTGTCTCATTAGACGGCAAAAAGTTCTTTTATGCGAATCCTTTAGCAAGTATTGGGGATCGTCATCGTAAGGAGTGGTTTGGCTGTGCCTGTTGTCCTCCGAACCTTGCTAGATTACTTGCTTCTTTGGGTGGTTATGTTTATTCACAAACGGCCGATGACCTTGTTGTCCATTTATATGTCCAAGGAGAAGCAAAGTTTGACTTACATGGACAGCAAATTATATTCAAACAAAAAACAGAGTATCCTTGGAATGGCAGTATATCAATCAAAATTAACTTAGATAAGCCAGATACTTTTGGTGTTAAATTGCGAATTCCTGATTGGTGCAAAAGGGCAAAATTAAAAGTGAATAACGAAGAGATAGAAATTACCGGCAAACTTGAAAAAGGATATGTCAGAATTGAACGCGAGTGGAAGAATAACGATTCGATAGAATTAGAGCTTTATATGCCAATTGAAAGGATGTATTCTCATCCCAATGTCAGACAAAATGCTAATCATGTGGCCATCCAAAGGGGACCAATAGTTTATTGCTTGGAATCAATAGATAATGTGGACTCCTTGCATAAACTTTCTCTTACTAAGGAAGGAATTCTTACTTCGATTTATGATGAAACACTTCTTGGCGGTGTAGTTAAAATCGTAGGAGATGCAGAGCTTGCCGATGATCTTAAATGGGAGGATAAACTTTATTCGACCGACAAACCAAGGAACAAGCCTTTTCATATTACAGCAATTCCATATTATGCTTGGGATAACCGAGAGCCGGGACAAATGAGGGTTTGGATTCAAGAGGAAGTAAAATAATCGTGGAAAAGGGAGGAAAAGTTATGACTATAGACACGAAGGAGGAAAAGAATGCACAGGCATTTGATTTAAAAGATGTTGCCATTTTGGGCGACCAATTTAAGCATGCGATGGAATTAAACAAGGAATATCTTCTGTAGATGGAACCGGGATCGTTTGCTTGCCAGATTAAGGGAGCATGGAAAAATGTTATGAAGCAATTAATAGAAAAGGAGAATTTATCAATGAATCTTATTGCACGTAAAGAAGTACCGGAAGAAGAAACATGGAATTTAACCGATATTTTTCCTTCTGATCTTGAATGGGAAAGTGCGTACTTAGCCGCTGAACAGGAATTAGATGAAATATTAACAGGAATGATTTCTTTATCCAGCTCACTTGATATACTTAATTTTTTACGGAAATACGATGATTTAATGGAAAGACTTGAACGTATCACTAGCTATTGCTTTTTCAAATACTCAGAGGATGAATCAGATCCACTAAATCAAAAGATGATGGGTCGATCTCAATTATTATCTGGTAAAGGAAATAAGGTATCTACGAAACTTGTTAATGGGTTAATAGCAATACCGAAGGAAGCTATGGCAAAATACGTGGATGAAGAAAAGGATCTTCAAATATTTGAGCGATTCTTACAAAGGGTTGATGAAACACGTCAGCATTCATTATCTCCAGATATTGAGGAAACTTTGGCATCTTTAGGTCAAACCTTAGACTCTCCTGAATCCATCTATCTTACCGTTACTTCTTCGGACTTGAAGTTTGAACTAGTAAAAGATCAGAATGGAAATAACGTACCTGTGTCTTTACACATGTACATGACCCAGATTGAAACTTCTCCAGATACAATCCTACGAAGAAATGCTTATCAATCCTTAAAGAAAGGCTTAAAGGGGTATCAACATGGACTCGCAAAAACTTTATCCAATGAAATAAGTAAACATGTGTCTTTATCAAAATTACGAGGTTTTCCATCTGCTCTTGATATGCACCTTCAGTTTTCACCGGCCTCAAATAACTTTTATTCGACAGATGGGATCACAACGGAGTTTTTTGAACAAGTTCTAGATACGTTTCAAGAAGGGCTTTCACCACACATGCAAAGATATGCACGTTTAAGAAAAAGTCAGCTCGGCTTAGATACACTTCATTTTTCTGATGTGAAAGCGCCTTTAGATCCTGATTTTGATCCTCCAATAAGTTATAAGGAGGCAGGGGGAATTATCACTGAGGCTGTAGGCGTACTAGGTGCTGAGTATCAAAATGAAATGCGTAAAGCATTTTCAGACAGATGGGTTTATAGAGGAGATAATATTGGACGAAGAATGATCGCTTTTGGGGGAGGAGTTCACGGGGTCCATGGTTATTCCTTCTATCCGTGGGGTGGAAACTTGTTTGATATGCTCCTATTAAGTCATGAGCTCGGGCATACTATACACTATTCACTTTCAGCTAAAAATCAACGAATTATTAACAATGCTCAATCCATGTTATTTGTCGAATCACCATCGACATTGGTTGAACATTTAGTAGTTGACTATTTACGTGAACATAGAAATGAACCAAGGCTAAACCGCTGGTTAAATATGTATTTGATGATGAGTTATCATCATAACTGTGTCACGCATGTTTTGGAAGCTGAGTTACTGCGCAGACTCTACAAAATCGCTGAGAATAAAGAACCATTAACAACCTCTGTTATTAGTGAGACTAAGGGAGCAATTTTATCTAAGTTCTGGGGAGATACCGTGGAGATTGATGATGGGGCAAAATTAACATGGATGAGACAGCCGCATTATTATATGGGCTTGTATCCATTTACGTATTCAGTTGGTATTTCTGCTGCAACCATCATTGCCCAGCGAATAAAGTCAGAAGGTCGTGCCGTTGGTGAACAATGGACAAATGTACTTAAAAAGGGTGGCAGCATGAGGGGGTTGGAATTATATAAAATGGCAAATCTGGACATGTCAAATTCAGACGTTATTAAACAGACAATTTCATACGTGGGAACAATTGTTGATGAATTGGAGAAAAGTTTTTAGCATCATTCGATGTCCAGATATTTTAACAATTATGCTTTAATATGTTGATTTACTCCTAAAGTTAAGTTTTTATTCATTTCTACCTTGTTAAATGATTTGCCGCAAAAGTAATAAATGAAATAGGCAGCAGTACTAGATAGTACAAGAAATGAGATTGGGATAATGAAAGTTAACATGATCACAACTGTCAGTATGAATATTCCTAGAAGCGATGTTAATGGATGCCCTAGTGAAAATAAAAATGAATTTTTAATCACTTCCAACCAGTTTAATTGGTAATTTACCATTATAGGGAAAATGAAAATGGATGTGTAAAAATATAAAATAATAATGATTAGCAGAAATGGCATTAAAACCATTTTAATAGAACCATCCATTTGAAAGCCTACAACTACGTTAAACATAAATAAACTCCCTAAAAGGGTCCAGACAACGCCTAATATTAAACCGTGTTTAACATTATCTTTAAAAAGAGTAAAAAACATTTTGGTTGTACTTGGCTCTTCTTTCCTTAACCAGCTTCTTACCACGCCAAACATGGCAGCTGTTGCGGGGAATATGGTAATAACAGGTAAGCAAAATAAAAACCAAAGAAAATTGAGCAGCAAAAAATCAACAATCTTATTAAGAAAGCTGTAAAAACGATTATCCAAATTAAACATACATTTTCTCCCTATATTGAATTATTGTATGACCTTACTATTATAGTAACAAAAACATTATATTTTCTCAATATTATGAATTGTTACTTCAAATAAATTTTTATAGTAAGAACAAGGAGTATTATTATATGAATGATAGACTTCGAAACTTGCAACAGTTTTTGATAGAACATCAATTTGAATGTGGATTAATTACCTCTAAACATAATATCTTTTATCTATCAAATTTTGATTACGAGCCCCATGAACGTTTTATTGGAATATTTGTTTTTCCAAACAGGAAATCATTAATGGTTGTTCCGGCAATGGAAGTGGCAATGGTCAAAGAGGCAGGGTGGGAAAACGAGATTATTAGTTATACAGACACTGATAATGTCTGGGATATAGTGAGAGATACCATTAATCAAATACAAACATTAGCAGTTGAGAAACAGGAAATTTCTTATTTTTATATTGAAAAGTTACGAGAATTACAGCCGTCGTTACGATTATCTTCTTTAGATGAAAAATTAAACAATATGCGTTTAATCAAAAGTGATGATGAGTTGGACAAATTGCAGGCAGCCGCAGAATATGCCGACTTGGCAGTGGAGTTTGGGATTAATTCTTTAAAGGAAGGAATTTCAGAAATTGAAGTAATGGCAGAAATTGAATTTTTGTTAAAGAAAAAGGGGATAAGGGAAATGTCCTTTCCGCCCGTGGTTTTATTTGGGGAAAATGCAAGCAATCCTCATGGCGTTCCTGGGAAAAGGGTCCTCCAAAAAGGAGATGTAGTGTTATTTGATTTAGGAGTTAAATACATGGGTTACTCATCAGATATTACTAGAACAGTTGTTTATGATCATGTAAATGAGGAATTTGTAAATATTTATAATACAGTATTGGAAGCAAACCTAGTAGGAATCGATGCCTGCAAGCCTGATATTCGTATGGGTGATATAGACTTGGCAGCCCGTACAGTCATTGTGAATGCTGGTTATGGGGACCACTTTCCTCATAGAATAGGTCATGGACTGGGAATTGATGTACATGAAACACCGTCATTAACTCTGAATAATAATGGTGTGTTGAAAACAGGAATGGTGTTGACGGTAGAACCCGGCATTTATATAAATGGAGTTATGGGTGTGCGTATTGAAGATGATGTTGTTATTACAGAAAGTGGAAGCAGTGTATTAACTAAATTTCCTAAAACGTTGCAAGTTGTTTCACCAGGTGAAACTTTATGGTAGAAGGCAATTTGCACGAAAGCAAAAGGGAATCGACAAGTTCACTGGAATACGGTCTTCCGAGGAAATGAAAGCGAAGGCAAAACCCGCCCTTGAATGTGAAGCATCCTCCAACTACTTTCAGGGGATCAATCAGGAAAAATACAAAAAGCAAGTGGAGAAAACCCGTCCGTTTTTCCCCACTTGCTTTATTTTATGGACTTATCGGGCAGCCACTTTTTTTTGCTATAAATGTAAAATGGGTGATTTTATCATTTCCTTCGCCGCTCTAAGGGCTTCTTCTTTCGCTTTTTCTACAATTTCAGGGACTTTTTGTGGATAAAGGTCTAAAGCTTCTGCTATTATGGTGTCCATTACCCCAATGCCGAGGAAATTAAGCGCAATTCTTAAATAACGATCTCCACATTCTAACTCCTTCATTGGCGTTCCTGTATAAAGACCACCACGAGTATTGATATGAATGGCTTTTTTACCGGTTAGAAGACCCTTCGGACCATTCGCTGTGTGTGCAAATGTTTTACCAGCAATAAACAAGTTATCTAAGTATGCTTTTAATACCGCTGGAGAGCTTAAATTCCAAATAGGCGAGACGAAAACATAGTAGTCATAAGAAAGGAATTCATCCGCTAGTGCATGCATTTTTAAAATTTTCTCTCGCTCACCGTCGGTTAATTGATCTATTGTATAACCATATCCCGCTAATTTACCTCTAGCAGACACTAATTCAGCATCCATATGAGCAATATCTAAGGAGAATAAGTCGATTGTTTTAATTTCCGTTTCAGGGGATTCTTCTTTAATCGTATTGATAAATGCTTCCCCGATTTTCAGACCTTTTGATTTTTCTAATCCTTTAGGATTTGCTGTAATATATAATAATTTTCCCACTAGAACACATCCAATCCTTTTTAATAAACCTCATTACTACTATTATAAAAAAAATACAAACACCCAATTTTGTACAATAGGTGAAATTCTTGAACATTACGTGAAGTTTAACGTTCTTACTTCATTTGTTATTTCATTAAATTGTTAGAAATTATTAGGAAAATTAATCAGTAATGCAATATGATTAAGTTAAAACTATTAGAAGATTTTAAAAACTAAAAGGCGGAATTAATCATGAATCTATATTCCCAAAATACAGATAAAAGTGAAGTAGAGAGGTTACGAAGAAGAGTAGAAGAATTAGAGAAGAGAGAAAAACAGCTTGTAAAGAGTCTCCGCATGAATAAATCACTGCATTCAAAGATTCTCGATGCCCTACCAATAAATATTTTCTTAGAGGACCCTGAAGGTCGAACCATATTTGCAAATCAACAGGCTTGTAAAGCGCACGGTGTAAACATGGAAAAACTTGTAGGAAAAACAGTGTTTGATTTCTTTCCTAAAGCGATTGCTTCAAGACAGCGTGAAATAGACTTAGAAGTATGGGAGAAGCGTACCATTCAAACAAATGAGGTAGTCACAGAATTCCAAGGGGAAAAATGCCATATGCTTACAGGAAAAACGATTATCCATCTTGAAGAATCTAATCAAGACTATTTACTTGGATTTGGATTGGATATCACCGATTTAAAAAATGCGGAAGAGAAGATTTCGCATATGGCTTACCATGATGCGTTAACAGGATTGCCAAATCGCTGGTTTATAAAAACATGTCTAAGGGATTGTCATTCTAGTACCGATGAAATAGATAAGATGAAGGGGGTTCTTTTGTTAGATTTAGACCATTTCAAAGTGATAAATGATAGTTTGGGACATGAAGCAGGTGACCAGTTATTACAGGCAGTTGCTAACAGGTTAAGAGGGGTTATTCATGCTGACAATGTTCTAGCTAGATTTGGCGGGGATGAGTTTATAATCCTTATGCCGCAAATTCTTTCACCAGATGATGTATTTAAAGTAAGTAATGAGATATTAAAAGTGATGAAAGAACCATTCTCTATTTATGGACGTAGTTTTACAATTTCCCCTAGTATCGGCATTAGTTTACATCCGGTTCATAGTGAAGATATGGAAAATCTAATAAAATACGCGGATCTTGCTATGTATCATTCTAAAGAGCAGGGAAGAAATTGTTATTCCCTATTTACTCCGTTAATGAAGGAAAATGCGATTTCCCGAATGAATATGCTGACAAAATAAGAAAGAATCGGCACCACTTCAAGTGGATTCGATTCTTTCTTTATTTCTAAAATATAAATAGAACAACAAAATAAACCGCCATGGTTATAAGACCGACGGGGACCCCAAAACTTGCCCATTCTTTACTAGTAATGTTGAGTTTACCTGCTGCAATAATATTTGGAATATTTCCGGGAATGAGCATACCGCCGCTAATAATTAGCCCCATTAAAACAGCCTGGATGGTTGCTTGGTCCATTGATGGACTGACTTCTGCGGCTGCAAGTGTAGCATTATCTAAGATAGCGGAGATCATATTAATCCAATACAACAGCATTGGGTGAAGGCCAAGAATATACTCATTTATTAATGGCTCAAACCCATGTCCAAGAAAGGTTAGTCCCATGACAAATAAGTAGATTTTAGCAGATCGAATCAGTATTTCTTTATAGCTTTCTACCTTTTGGTCAGACGTTAAACCGTCAGTACTTTCACGGGGGTTAACTAAAAACATTGTCAATATCCCAAATATCACAACTGCTGGGATTACTTCTGGACCAATTAAGTTGAGTAAATAAAAAAAGTCTTCATTTACCTTACTAATGGTAATGGTTGCTAAGGGCTCACCAATGGGGGTGAGGGCTGCACCCAGCCCAATTGAAAAACATGCTAAAACAGTAAAGCGAATTTCAGATTTACGGTCAAGAGGAAGTACGTTAATGATAATAACCAGCACTATCGCAGCGATGATCGCCGTAATAATGCTTGAGGCCAGTCCTAAAATAATGACAGTTAATCCGAAGAAAATTCTAGGAGATAGGATTCGGTTCATCCACAGGATAGATTTCTCCAACTGAACTTGCCCCCATTTACAGATTAATCCTGCAATCAAGACAGCTAGAGTTATCGTAATAGGGTCAATCAGTGCTTTTTCAATTAGATGATGATTCATCATCCCGCTAATCGAAGCTGCAGCAACCCCCATCACAAACAAAAAGATTTCTAAATTGTGTTCCACCTTTTTTACCGAAAAAGGCAAAAATAAAACCAAAATTAAAATAACTACTAATCCAATCATTCATACCAAATCCCTTATTTTTTTTGTCTTATCACTAAATCTATTATAAACTTTTTCTTTAAATACTAGGATATTGTAATTTATTTAAATGAATGTCTAACTATATTATCTTAAATATTTACACAAAAGTCTAAAGATTATCTATTAATGTAGAAAACGTTTTTATATAAAATGAGAGCAAGTTAATATGCCTTTATTAAAAATTGGAGGACATTTTTATGAAAAAGTATGTAATCTGCGGCGTGAGCAATCGCGCATTAGAAATGTTTATCAAACCGAACTTAAATGAGTTTTCAAATGAAAATGAAATTGTTGGATTACTAGATTCTGACCCACTTCGATTCTCTAATTGTAAAGAAAAATATCCGAAGTTAGAACAAGTACCAACCTTCAATCCTGAACAATTTGAAACCATGATTGTCGATACAGTACATTCCGCCGGAAGATAAAAGAAATGATTCTGGAAGGGAAAGTTGGAAGAATCACTTCCATTGACCTATTAACAATAAAAGAAGTCCAATATCAAAAAAATGACCATCAACTAACCAAGTTTAAAAGGGAGTTCAGAGAAAAAACATACTATTAGTTTATTCAAGACTGATTTAGTATGTTTTTTCTTTTTTTTATCGAGATTACCTTTGCAGATGACTTCAAAATGAGTAGAATGATTTTATACTTCTAGTAAGTGGCTGTTCAAAGAGGAGATTAAAACATGTTTAGGAAGAAACTAACAACTTCTGTGTTGACCCTGATCATGATAATGGGATTGGTACTTACGGGGTGCATTGGTGAAGAATCCTTAATTAAAGAATCAAGCCCCAAAAAAGCAGAAAAGGTCAAAATAGTTTTTTGGGATGACAATACAGGACCACAGCGGACCCCAATTTGGGAGAAATTAATCACTATATTTGAAAAAGAAAATCCAGCCATTGATGTTGAATACGTTGGTTTGCCTAAGGACTCCGCAAAAGCAATGTTAGACGCGGCTATTGCTTCAGGGGAAACGCCTGATGTTGCTAGTGTTTATGCGAGTTGGCTGCCAGAATTTTCGAATCGTGATGCATTGTTGCCCTTAGATTCTTATTTTTCAAAATGGAGCGAAAAGGACAAGATAAATAAGGGTGCGATAGAGTTTAATAAGCGGATCGTGAGTAATCAAAAGTTATACGGGATTCCATATACACAAAACCTCGATATCCTTTGGGTCCGGTCCGATTGGTTTAAAGCCGCCAATTTGAACATACCTGAGACGTGGGATGAGTTTTTTCGTTCCGTTGAAATATTAACAGATAAATCAAATAACCGCTACGGATATACAATCCGTGGGGGCGCAGGGGGCTCTTTTCAGTTACAACGGATGATGTATGCCTATTCAGGAATTGAAACATTTTTCAAAGATGGGAAAAGTACAATCAATGATCCAAAGCATGTAGAATTTTTAAAGAAATATTTTGCTATGTATCAAACCTATACCCCTATTAGTGATATTACAAATGATTATAAGGCGATGATTGCTGGATTTGATTCAGGGAGTATTGCGATGTTACAACATAATATAGGTTCCTTTGCAGAGCACAGTGAAGCGTTGGATTCCAACCAATTTCAGGCGATCCCCCTCCCAAAATCAGTTGAAGGTCATTATGTAGCGGAAGACGGAAACACCATTGGAATAAGTATTTTTAAAGGAACGAAACATCCAGTGGAATCGTGGAAATTTATCACTTTTATAAATTCAAAGAAAGCACAAAGCTTTTGGAATAAAAGTGTGGGTCAGATTCCTACTAATTCGGATGTACTTAATGAAGACTGGATAAAGGCCTCACCACATATTCAGATAGCCCAGAAAGTTTATAATGACCCGGATACGATTCTATTTGAGCCGCCATTCTATCTCTCGGAATATCGTACCATTCTAAATACCATTGTTGATACAGGTACACAATCGGTGTTGAGTGGGAAAATAACCGTCGAAGAGTTTTTAGATAAATGGGCAGAAGCAATGGAAGAGTCTCAAAGACAATACGATGAATCATTAGTTAATCTAAGATAATTTAGGCATTCGCTGCATTAAACAGCGGATGTCTTTTTTATTTTCATCCATATTTTGAAATATCTTAAAATTTTAATCAATCATCTTAAAATCTTTAATTATTTAAGAAACCGTTTTCATTTATTATAAAAAACAGAGAGGAGGAAACTAGATGAGTTTATCACAAGGTGTTACTGAAACAGCTATTAACAGCAAAAAGACGGTGAATCGCAAGAAGATTAAAAAGGATAAATGGGTTCCCTACCTTTTTATTCTGCCCTCTTTCCTTATTATCTTAGGTTTTCTTTTTTATCCGATAGCAACTGTATTCTATTATAGTGTTCAACACTACGATGTGTCGGCACCATATTATAATGGGTTTGCTGGTTTAGAGAACTTTAAAGAAATATTTACTACTGACAAGATGTTCATACCTAGTTTAATAAATAGTTTGAAATGGGTTGTATCAGAAGTAGGTCTTCAATTAGTGTTTGGTATGATTCTTGCCTTACTTTTGAACCAAACGTTTAAGTTTAGAGGTTTGGTACGTGCAGTAGCCTTTATCCCTTGGGCGGTTTCAGGGGTACTGGCATCCACTATGTGGTCATTGATGTTTAATGAACATATGGGTGTACTCAATGACTTACTGATGAAAATGGGAATCATTAATGAACCTCAAGCATTCTTAGCAAATACGTCAACAGCTTTTACAGCAGTGATTATCGCTGAATTATGGAGGGGTATTCCTTTCTTTGCTATTACCTTATTAGCCTCATTATCAAGTATCCCAGATGAATTATATGAAGCAGCGAGAGTAGATGGTGCAAGCAGATGGAAGTCGTTTATTTTTGTAACATTACCACAATTAAAAAATACGATTGTCTTAACTACATTACTAAGAGTAGTTTGGGAGTTTAATAACGTCGATCTATTGTTTAACTTAACGGGTGGTGGACCTGCACATTCAACCACAACGCTTACCATGTATATTGCTGATTTAGCAGTTCATGGAAGCAATTTTGGATACGGTTCGGCGTTAACGGTTGTGTCATTTGGAATATTACTAGTTTTCGCCATCCTTTATCTGAAACTATCCCGTTATGAAAAGGAGTGATTTGAAGGATGTTTACAGTAAATAAAAAAGTCGACAAAATCTTAACGCTATACCTTCCTTTAACGATGTTATTGAGTTTTACCATCTTTCCAATCTACTGGACACTAAATACTGCTTTTAAACCTGAAGGGGATATCGTAAAACGTCCCCTGCAATATATACCGGTTAACCCGACAACAGAAAACTTTGTCGCGGCTTGGACCAATGTCGGTTTTGCTACCTTCTTTAAAAATAGTTTAATCGTTGGTGTTTTTACAGTAATCGCTGTTCTAATATGTTCAACTTTATCTGGTTATGCATTGAGCAGATACCAATTCAAAGGAAAACGCAGCTTCATGCTTATGCTGCTATGTACACAGTTCATCCCAAGAGCGATGATGATTATTCCATTGTTCGTCATTTTCAAAAATCTTGGGCTGATTAGTAATCCACTGTCACTGATCATTACCTATACAGCAATCGAAATTCCGTTTACTACAATCTTGATGAGTGGTTTTATTTCAAATGTTCCTAAGGAATTAGAAGAAGCTGCAATGATTGATGGCTGTACAAAATTACAATCACTCCGTCATGTTGTATTTCCATTGTTGCTGCCTGGAATCGTAGCAACAGGAGTATTTACCTTCATTTATACTTGGAACGAATTTTTAATCGCACTCATGCTGACCAATCAACAATCAAAGTTCACGCTTCCAGTCGGACTAAGTACGATGATGGGTGAATTCAGTATCAACTATGGTGCCTTGGCGGCCGGAAGTGTAATCGCTTTAATTCCTGCAGTTATCTTATTTGCCTATGCACAGAAGCACCTTGTAAACGGTATGGGTGGAGCTGTAAAAGGCTAATTATAAAAAATTTAAGGGGGCATTACCATGATTAAGAAAAAAATGACTACATCTGTTCTTGCACTAACAATGGCAACCGGAATGTTGCTTGCAGGCTGCGGCGGTGAAGAAAAAGCTGCAACTAAGGATACTAAAAAAGCAGCAACGAAATCGGATGAACCTGTAACGCTCCAATTTTGGGATGAAAATGCAGGTCCAGCACGTACTCCTGTTTGGGAAGAAGTAATTAAACGCTTTGAAGAAAAGAACCCGAATATCGATGTTGAGTATGTAGGTATTCCAAATGCTTCAGCTAAATCAAAATATGATGCAGCAATTGCAGCAGAGGATACGCCGGATATTGGATCTGTACAAACAACTTGGCTGCCAGAGTTTTCAATTCGTGAGGCTTTGCTGCCACTGGATTCATATTTCAAAAAGTCTGATATCAGCAAAAAAATTAACCCAAGTGCTACGGGTGTAAATAAGAAAATAACTCAAGATGGCAAGCTTTATGGTATTCCTTATGCTCAAAATTTAGATGCCTTATGGATCCGTACAGACTGGTTTGAACAAGCTGGTGTAAAAGAGCCAAAAACATGGGATGAGTTCTTTACGGTTATTGAAAAAATGAGAGATGAAGCAAATAATCGTTATGGATTTACAATCCGCGGAGGTGCAGGTGCTTCCTTCACTATCCAGAGAGCAATGTTTGCTTATAGCGGTTTAGACTTTTTTGATAAAAATGGTAAGACGAACATCAATGACCCTAAACACGTAGAATTTGTTGAAAAGTATTTCTCTTATTACGACAAATTAACGCCTAAGAGTGATATCACAAATGGTTATAAAGAAATGATTGCCGGCTTTGATACTGGTGTGGTAGCAATGGTACACCACAATCCAGGTTCTTATGGAGAGCACAATAAAGCCTTACCAGCAGGTTCCTACAAGTTAATTCCACTGCCAACTACAGAAAAAGGTCAATATGTTGCAGAAGGTGGTAATGCAGTTAACCTAGCAATCTTCAAATCAACTGAACATGCTGATGAAGCATGGAAATTCGTAGAATTTGTTAACTCAGAAGAAGCACAAAGCTATTGGAATCAACAAACTGGTCAAATTCCTACAAACTCTGATGTGTTAGATGATGAATGGGTACAAGATGCACAGCATATCAAAACAGCGTTTGAAGTTTACAATAATCCTGATACAAAACTATATGAGCCGCCATTCTATCTGCCAGATTATCGTGCCATTCTTGATGGTGTAGTAGACCCAGGTGTACAAGCAGTGATGAGTGGAAAAATGTCAGCAAAAGACTTCCTAGATGAGTGGGCAAAAGCAATTGAAGACTCTAAAGCAAAATATGACCAAACGTTTAAGAAATAATTAAATCTACATTCTGGGTGTTGATTCTCTTAACACCCAGTTTGCCTATTTAGACGAATAAATTTTGTTAAATGAAAAGGAGATTAAGAGAATGGGAAATACAGCAAATAAAGTCAGAACAGAAACGCCGCTTATGATGGCGGAAAAGGCATGCCAGGCATTAATGAATACTTTCCAGGCTAAGGATTTACCTCCAGTAAATTGGTTCCATTATCACCAAGGCGTCTTTCTATATGGAATGTATAGAGTATGGGAAGAAACAGGTAAGGATGAGTACTTCAACTACATCAAAGCATACTTTGATCACTTAATTGATGAAGAAGGAAATGTCGTTTTTGAGAGAGATCAGTTAGACTCTATCATGCCGGGGATTCTATTGTTTCCATTATATGAAAAGACGAAGAATCCTAAATATATGATTGCGGCAAAGAAATTAAGGAGTGCCTTAGATACAATCAACAGAACCACTGAAAATGGTTTCTGGCATAAAGAAAAATACCCTTATCAAATGTGGTTGGATGGTCTCTTTATGGGTGGACCATTTATGCTTATGTACAGCCAGCATTTTCAAGAAGAAGAATTGGTTCAGCATGTTTTACTTCAAGAAAAGCTAATGAGAAAGCATATGACAGACCCTAAAACTGGTTTACTTTTCCACGCTTGGGATGAGAAAAAAGTGCAGCCATGGGCTGATCCGAAAACAGGCTGTTCACCGGACTTCTGGGGGCGTTCCGTTGGCTGGTACGGTGCTGCATTGATTGATCTGTTAGAGGTCTTGGGGGAAAAGAAACGCGGTCAAGAGGAGTGGATTCAATCCCTACAAAGTTTCATTCCTGCTATCGTGAAATTCCAGGATGAACAGTCTGGCCTTTGGTACAATGTCGTCGATAAAGGAGACCGTCCAGACAATTGGTTAGAATCCTCATGTTCTGCTCTCTTCTTATATTTTTTAGCGAAGGCTATTAAGCATGGCATCGTGGAGGATTCTTACCGTGAAGTTTGTGATAAAGCCTATGCAGGTTTATTAGAACATATGGTGGAAAGCGATGATACTTCTTTTACATTAAAAGGAATTGTGATTGGAACTTCCGCTGGAACATACGACTATTATGTATCACGTCCAACATCTGAAAATGATCTTCATGGAATGGGTGCCTTTATTTTAGGCAGCATGGCGTTACATGATCTATACAAAGAAAATTAATATTTATATAGAATAGCCAAAAAATAGAAGCTTCCATAAATAAATGGGAGCTTTCTACTCTTTTAACCCTTACATTAAGGAGGTATATTACGATGAATGTTACTACAATAAAGATCGATGGTTCCCAGCCAATCAAGTTATCACCTACTAGGTCATGGAGGACTTATTTAGGTGGAAAGCTCCTGGATGAACTGCATGGGATAAGGGACCCCAAGGATAGTCGTTATCCTGAAGAATGGATGATGTCGATTGTTTCTACTAACAGAAATGCCGATCGACAGCATCTAAAAGAGGAAGGACTAAGCAAGTTAGACCTACCTGACAGGGACATTTCCTTGAAAGACCTTGTGGATAAAAATCCAGTAGAGTTCTTAGGGGAAAAACATGTTGAAAAGTTCGGTAAGCAAACAGGAGTATTAGTAAAGTTGATCGACACTGCGGAGCGTTTGATTATTCAGACCCATCCAGACAGGAAACAAGCACAAGAGCTTTTTAATTCTTTGTATGGAAAAACAGAATGCTGGCATTTTGTTGGCGGAAGGGAAATTGACGGTGAACTTCCCCATGTATATATGGGATTTAAACCAGGTGTAAGGAGAGATCAATGGAAAACCTTGTTTGAGAAACAAGATGTCCAAGGCATGCTGGATTGTTTACATAAATACTATGTACAGCCGGGAGATACTTTCTTAATTGAAGCAGGTATTCCACACGCAATCGGTTCTGGCTGCTTATTGGTCGAAATCCAAGAACCTTCAGACATTACCATCCGCTTAGAAAAAACATCACCTTCAGGATTACAAATTGATGATTTCTTAATACATCAAGGACTCGGATATGAAAAGATGTTTGATATTTTTAAATACGATACTTTTACAAGAGAAGAAACGCTGGAGAACTGGCGGGTAGCTCCAGAAATAGTAATAGAATCAGAAGGCAGTAAAGAAATCGAACTGATCGGTTATAAACGAACTCCATATTTTAGAATGACTCAAATAGAGGTCAACACGAAGGTTGAAGTTCAGGGTGAAGGAGTGTTTTCTGGATTATATATTCTATCTGGAAATGCCATGGTCATCACTGGTGAGGATCATCAATCAGTAAAAAAGGGTGATCAACTGTTTATCCCTGCTAAAGTTTCTAGTTTTACTATAGTAAATAGTAGTAAAGAACAGGTGAAAGCATTGAGATTATTCGGTCCCGAAGTAAAATAGTCTAACAGCGGCTAGATTTTTAATTAGCCGCTGTTTTTTTATCCAATTGACCGGTAATTTCGTATTATGATAAAATGCGGAAAACGGTTACAATAGAATAAGAGAATATAATCAATTTGTATATTAACAGGGAGTTCTTTCTATGATGGCAGTAAAGATTAAAAGCTTTATTCGCAAACATTTTTTCTATTCTTTTAAATCAACCATTAATTCTCTCTATTTACCTATTATTATCTTTTTTATATTAACGACAGGCTGGATTTCATCTTTGCTTGCAACCGTGCAAATCGAAGAAAATGCCTATAAAAATGTAAATGATACCATTTTCCAGACAAAAAATTATCTTGATAATATGCTGGCAGACGTCTTTCAGCAATTAGTCTCCTTATCCAATGACCCAAGGATCTTATCATTAGTTGATAAAGAAGTATCCGAGATTAAGCCAGAATCATATGTAGAAATTGATAATAATTTGAAGCTTATATATTCAAGATACAATGTCATTCTTGAATCAGTTCTTGTTAATCATAAGCAAAATGGTTTTTTGCTTTATCATAGCAGCTATAATACCAATCCATCGATAAATTACGAAGAGTATCTTTCGAAGTACAATGGAAACAAAGAGGGGTTTTATTGGAGAAACATTCATGAAGATCAGGTTTTTAATGAAGATAATAAGGTAATGTCGATATTTAGATTGATTGATAAGAATCGATCATCTAAAGGAATTGTTTTATTTAATTTACGGGCAGAATTTTTTGAACAAGTATTGAATAAATCATTAATCGGAGAGAATGGATACCTGACCCTTATTAGCCCTGATGGAATCTTTGAATCTAAAAAAGTAAAAAAGAAATACAAACTGGATAAGCCGACACTAAACTCCATCCAAAGTCTAAAAGACGATGATGGGAAGTTCACTTACGAAAATGTTGAAGGGGAAGACATGATTGTTATTTACGATACATTGAGTTCTAATAATTGGAAAATAGCAGCAGTTATCCCACAAAATGAAATCTTAAATAAAGTAAATTACATCAAAGGCTTCACCATTCTATTGGTCGTATTGATGATCCTTAGTGCAGTTATTCTTACTAACATCGTAGGAAAGTATATTTCCGATCCGTTTAAAAAAATGGCAAAACAAATGGCTATGATTAATAAAAAGAATCTAGACTTTGATTTTGAAATGTCAGGTCCAGAAGAAATGAAAATCCTCCATACAGGCTTTAAAGAGTTAATTGTTCGGATTAATAATTTAATGGACCAAATCCGATTAGAGCAAGAAGAAAAACGACAATTAGAATTTGCGATTATGCACGCCCAAATTAATCCACACTTTCTTTATAATACAATGTATTCGATTAAGGGTTTGTGTGATATGGGGCTGAATAAAGACGCTAGTCAAATGATTAGTGCACTTGCTAGCTTTTTTCGGATTGGAATAAGTAAAGGGAGAGATATTATTTCCATCCATGATGAAATGGAACATATTCAGCATTATTTGTTTATCCAGGAAATGCGCTATGGCGATGATTTTTCCTATGAAATTGAAATTGACAAGGAGATTCTTTCCTATAATATAATTAAACTTTCATTGCAGCCATTAATTGAAAATGCCATTTACCACGGGGTAAAGCAAAAACGAGGTCAAGGAAAAATAACCATTCGTGGATATCAAGTTAAGGATATCATCCATTTAGAAGTAGCTGATAATGGCAATGGAATTGAACCAGAAAAATTAAAGGATATTTTGCTAGAAATAGAAACCTTGAATCGGGAGAAGAAGAAGTATATCGGTATTGGTCTGCAAAGTGTGAATGAAAGAATTAAAATTCATTTTGGAAACCAATATGGTCTAACAATTGCAAGTGAACCTGGCAATGGAACAGTAGTTAGCATTAAAATTCCCAAAGCAAAAGGGGAGATTAACCAGTATGCATAAAGTAATTGTTGTAGAAGATGATAGAATTATTCGTCGGGGCATATGCCAGGCAATTCCTTGGGGAGAGCATGGATTTGTTATAGCGGGAGAAGCAGGAGACGGTGAGGTGGCATTAGAGCTAATCGAGAAGGAACAGCCGCAAGTCGTCGTTTCCGATATTAATATGCCTTTTATGAGTGGTTTAGAAATGGCCAAACAGATTAAAGAAAGAAGCCCTGAGACAAGAATTATTTTTCTGACAGGGTATGAAGATTTTAAATATGCTCAGGAAGCCATTAAATTGAAGGCGTTTGACTATTTATTGAAACCAGTAGATTCAGAATACTTGCTAACAAAAGCCAAAGAAGCAGCAGCTGATTGGGAAAAGGAATCAGTCAAAGAAAAAAGAATAATAGAGTCCTTGCCATTACTACAGCAGAAGTTTTTTCAAAAGTTGATCCGGGAAGGAGATTACAGGGTTGATGTCGAGAAGGAGCTATTAGGTCTTGATGTTCAAATGGAGGGTCCTTTCTTTGCTGTTATTCTTGTTAAGAATACAATTGAGCAAGATGTTGAGGGATACTTTTTTAAGGAAAAGATTACAAGTTTTACTTCTTCTTATTTTAATGAATTAAATTGTTTGGTGATGAATTCGGATGTCGGTGAATATACAATTCTTTTATCCTTGGAAAACGACCATGATTCGAGAAAAGCAGAGTTAGCCCTAGCTTTGTTTAATTTTCTAAACAAAGAAATAGACGATAACATTACCATTACACATGGACGCGCATATCCTAATCTATTTGAAGTCGGTAAATCTTTTCTAGAAGCCAGGGTAGCGATGGATATGAGACATATTATGGGGACAGGCCGAGTAATTTCTCTGGATGAAACGGTTTCTAAGTGTGATGAACAAGAAAATCTTGTCCAGGATTTAGAGCTGAAATTAGAAAATCATATCAAGTCCGGTTTACCAGAAAAGGCAAAAGAAACATTAGTGGATTTAAGTACGGCCATAGTGGATAGAAAAAGTGTTGCTTTATCAGATTTAAAAGTCCTAGGGCTCAAATTTAGTACCATGCTATTTTTTGAAATTGAAAAATGGAAAAAGGAAGATTTAAAAAATAGCTTTAATTCATCAGTTGTTTATAAGGATATCATGGAGTTAACAACGCTGACAGAAATGACAGATATATTACATATTCTAATCGACCAATGGTCTACAGCCATGTTTAGAAAGAAAGAAAAGAATTATTATAGCCATGTTGACCAAGCAATCAAGTATATGCAAGGGAATTTCCATGACAGCAGTTTAACACTTCAACAGGTGGCAGAGTTAATCCACGTTAGTACGCCTTATTTAAGTAATCTCTTTAAAATGGAGAAAGGGTTTAACTTTGGGGATTACTTGTTAGAGCTACGAATGAAGAAGGCAATGGAACTATTGGGAGAGGGTGATATTAAAACCTATGAAGTTTGTGAACAAGTAGGTTATAGTAACCCTCAATATTTTAGTATTTGTTTTAAGAAATATACTGGTGTCACACCAGCAGAATATAAGAAAAAGTTTAAATAAATTGATTCAAATTCATCCGCGTGGAAGAATCCATTCGGATTTTTTTACTACGCTGGCGGAGTGAATTAATTTGTCCGTCCACTCTTAATTCGTTAAACTATAGAAAGAGTGTAAGAATCATCCGAAATCTATTTGGGAGTGAGCATTGAATGAATAAAAGAGTAGTGATTACAGGTATTGGAGCAGTCACTCCTTTGGGAAATGATGCTCATACATCATGGGAACAGGTTAAAAATGGTGTTTCCGGCATTGGCCCTGCGACCCTTTTTGATGTAGAAATGGTTGACGTCAAGATTGCAGCGGAAGTTAAGGGCTTTGCACCAGAAGAGTTTATGGACAAAAAAGAAGCCAGAAGGATGGGGCGTTATAGCCAGTTCGCAATTGCAGCAAGTCAAATGGCTGTTAAGGATGCGGGAATCCAAATTGGAGAAGGGATTCAACCGGAACGAGTCGGAGTTTGGATTGGTTCAGGAATTGGCGGATTGGCTGAATTCGAGGAACAACATCGGAAGTTTATTGAAAAAGGCCAAAGAAGGGTTAACCCGTTTACGATCCCGATGTTTATTCCCGATATGGCGGCAGGACAAGTGTCCATCTCGATTGGTGCAAAAGGAATCAACAATTGTTCGGTTACAGCATGTGCGTCCGGTGCCAATTCTATTGGAGATGCATTCCGCGTGATTCAAAAGGGGGATGTGGATGTGATGATTGCTGGCGGAACGGAAGCCACCATTACCGCAATGACGGTCGCGGGATTTTCAAATATGACAGCACTGTCAAAAAATCCAGACCCGTCTACAGCAAGCAGGCCATTTGATAAGAATCGTGATGGCTTTGTCATTGGGGAAGGCGCAGGTATCTTGGTATTAGAGGAATTAGAACACGCATTAGCTCGAGGTGCGACCATTTATGGAGAATTAGCAGGGTATGGAGCTACAGGTGATGCCCATCATATTACGACCCCTGCACCAGAAGGGGAAGGGGCAGGAAGAGCAATGAAATTAGCAATAGCAGATGCTGGTATTGACCCTGAACAAGTCGACTATATCAATGCTCATGGTACATCGACCTATTATAATGATTTGTATGAAACGTTAGCCATCAAAGATGTTTTCAAAGAACATGCCTATAAATTATCTGTCAGTTCAACGAAATCCATGACCGGTCACTTGTTGGGAGCAACTGGTGCTATAGAGGCCATTTTTTCTCTTCTAGCAATTAAGGATGGTATCATCCCGCCAACCATTAATTATCAAACACCTGATGAACAATTGGATTTAGATTATGTCCCAAACGTTGCTAAGACGAAGGATGTTCAAGTGGTTTTATCCAACTCGTTAGGATTTGGCGGTCATAATGCAACTTTAATTTTTAAAAAGTTTAATATGTAAAAAAAGCTAAGAGTTTTGGTCACTATAAGGGCTCTATAGTGACCGAAACCTAAAAAAGCTAAGAGTTAAGGTCACTATAAGGATCCAGCTTATTTTTCATCGATTAATATATGCTATAAACCAAGCTTTTTTAAGAAATCGACTGTTTCCTGATGTGCCGGTTTAATCAGTTTAAATAATTTTTTATCAGTCTTCACAAGAGGATTTCCGGTTTCATCTGCAATCGATCTTGTAAACGATGTACTGTTTACCACTTTCCAATTCCCATCTTTAACCTCAAGCTTGAGGTCAATAATCCCAAGACGGCTGCCAAAGGCACCTGCCATTACTACAGGTTTTCCTTTGATTTTTCCTTCGTTGATGTTAGCCATAGGTAATTCTTTAAAGGTAGGTCCTGGAAATACGCTATGAGAATGTCCAGCTAAAATGACATCAATTTCTGGAATCTCACTAAGGTAATATACTGCGTTTTCCGTTTCTGGGTGATAGGGTTCACTATCTATTCCTGTATGAGCAAGTGCGATAATAATATCAGCACCTTCTGCCTTTAGGATAGGTACAAATTCCTTTGCACTTTCAACCATAGGTCTAGACGTTACTTTTCCCTCTAAATTTGCCTTGTCCCATCTCATTATTTGCGGAGGCATAAATCCAATTACCCCAATATTCAATTCATGTTCCATACCTTGCTTATCAACAACACTTCTTTTTAAAATTACATAAGGTTTAAAATAGGGTTTATTCTCCTTAACGGAATAAACATTTGCATTTACAACAGGCATTTTCACTCCCTTAAGAACACTGTTTAGAAACTTTAGACCATAATTAAATTCATGATTTCCAATTGTTATCGCATCATATTCTAAATAGTTAAAAGCACGGTATACAGGATGCACATTACCTTTTTGAATTCCTCGTATTCGTACTAAGTATTCACCGAGCGGATTCCCTTTTAAATGATCACCGTCATCAAACAATAAGGAATTGACTGCTTCACTTCTTGCTTGATGAATAAGACTTGCTGTTTTTACAAGCCCAATAGTATTGTCGGTTTTAGTCTGATAATAATCATAATTCACTAGAGCCGCATGGAGGTCAGTCGTCTCAAGTATTCGTAAATCAATTATTCCATTGTTGTTCACTGCCCTGCTGTCTTCAGCAAACATACTAGATGGGACTTGAGACCATATGATTGTGCTAATAAAGAGTAGTAGGAATAACCTTTTATAGTTCATAAATACAAGCCTCCTTTGAACTTCTACTATACGTGTTATTATTTAACCATTTGAAGCCGTTGATACATTGGTGGAAAATCCTCAAAAGTGACAGAAAAATGTCAAAAACATATGAATAAAAAGTGAATTAAAGGGGTTTCAAAAAATTTATTAAGGGAGATTATTTATAATAAAAGAGACAAAAGGTGGAGGTATTGTGAGATGAATATTACAACAATCATTGAACTGGAAAATATGGAAGTAGAGAAGATAGCCGGAGCAAAATTAGTGTTTGCAGAGGAACGGATTTCTGAAAATATTATTGAAACCTGTGTGGAGTGTTTTCAAGTAGAAGGGTCGAATAAAACCCTTTCGACAGAAGATGCAATGCAGCTAGTTTTCTCGCAATTAAAGCAAGATGGTATTATTCCTTCAAAGGTGGAGGACTTCTCATTTGAAATGCCTTCATGCGGCCGATTGAAAACAAAAAATGAAGATGAGATAGAAGTTCCGCAAAAAGTTATCATTTCCTATATGTCATAAAGAAGTTCATTGAACTTCTTTTTTCTTCTTTGAAGGGATATTGGTCAATGCAGGTAAGTGGCAGGTAACTTTATAATAAAGATAAGAATTATATATTAATGGTAAGGCTTACATAATTCTCTGCAGACATAGTAAAGGGGCGTCCTTGGTTTATGGAAGAGGAATAAGACAATCTTAATTAATCATATCTTTAGGAAAAATAATATAGGTGTGATGAATTAATATGAAAAAACAAAATCAAGTTGTTTTCTACACCATAAAAGGATCAACCATTAAAAATTTTTTAATACTAGATTGTATTACTGGAACAGGTATTTTTTATGCATTGAAAATCATATCATCAAGCTTTTTAGTTGGTTTTTTTGGAAGCATAGCTTGTACCGAGGGCATTAAAAGATTACATAACAAACAGCCGCGTTAATCCTATAGAATTTTAATAACACAGGCAATGGACCTGTAAGCTTATATGTTACATTAAGTAAAGTACCAAACGAACAATACGCTAAAAATATCTAAGAATGGATAAAGCCAGCCTGTAAAATTAAGCCGGCTTCTTTTTGTGTTTTGTTAACCCTTTATTTTTATATCCAAAGAACCACCAGTTCCAATCACCGAACAACTTCATCAAGGCCGGAACTAGGACCATCCTGACAATAGTGGCATCAATAAAAATCGCAATGGCAATTCCGACACCTAACTGCTTAATCGGCATGACGCCTGTAAAGGCAAAAGCTCCTGTGACAACGATCATAATTGCCGCCGCGGATGTAATAATTTTACTAGTATACGTTAAGCCGGATATGGTCGCTTCCGTATTATCACCTGTTTTGAAATAAAACTCCTGAATTCTTGAAATCAAAAACACTTCGTAATCCATTGAAAGTCCAAATACGAGGGTGAAAACGAATACGGGTAAAATCAGGGCAATATCTGCAGGTTCTACACCTAAATGCCCCTGTTGAAAAATCCAGACAACAATTCCGAACGTACAGCTTAGGCTTAATATATTCATTAAAATTGCCTTTAGTGGGATAAGGATCGAGCGAAAAGCTGCCATAAGTATGAAGAAAGTTGAGACAACAATTAATAACAATCCATAAGGAGCCTTCTGAAAAATCTCATCAAAAATCTCCTGCTCAAACTTTATGGCACCTCCGAAATGTACCGTTAGTTGAAAGTCCCTGCTGGACCATTCACGAATCCATTCTCTAGCTTCCGCAGAATGATCATTTGTATTTAAATAAACTTCAACTAGCATTTTATTATCTCGAACAAAATAATCAAGTATTGGCGCAGTCTGCTCTTTTGGTCCAAACTGAAGCAGTTGGGATAACATTTCTTCCTCTTCAATGCCCGTCGCAGAAAAAGGTGAATCCACCGTTCCCACCAAATTATCCTTCGAAAGTTGTTCGAGAAAGCTGGTTACCTTCTCAAGATTATCTGTTTCTAAAACATTACCTTTTGTTTCTAGCACGATGGAAACTTTCTTTTCATTCCGTTTATCTTTAGGAATAAAATGCTCTTCAAAGGCTTCAAATGCTACCCTTGATGGATACTTTTCCGGAAGGGATTCTGTCCCTGGGATTGACAGCGTCATCTGTGCGACTGGTATTAGACCAGCAAGGAGTATTGCTAATGCAGCCAAAGCCATTACCACTGGGCGCTTCATTACAAACTTTGCAAATCTATGCCAAATACTCGTTTTATTATCGGCTACTCGAAGGACGCTGAATTTGTTAATTTTAGCTCCAAGAACAGCCAGTAATGCCGGGAGAAAGGTTAAGGCACAGAAGGCAGAAATAAACACTACAGCCATACCGCCAAGGGCAACGTTTTGAAAGATATCAATTTGAATAAACCATAATGCCGATAGACCAATAAAAACACAAAGACCAGAGAAAATAATAGATCTTCCAGCGGTAGTTACGCTAATCTTAATGGCTTCTTTAATGGAATTGGTATGTAATTCCTCTTTATAACGGTTAATTAATAATAGAGCAAAGTCAATACTTAATGCGAGCCCGATCATCGGAACAATATTTAAAATAAAGATTGTCAAATCAGTACCGTAACTAAAAAAGAAAACAGCTCCCATTGTTGTTAATATTGATACAACCCCGATGACAATCGGAATCGAGGCGGCGATTAGGCCTCCAAAGGCAAGGACCAAAACAATCAGAGCAATCGGCAATCCAATCATTTCAGCTTTTGCTAAATCCTCTTGACTGGCGATATTAAGGTCTTGAACAATGATAGGTTCACCTGTCATCGTAACCTTTAATCCCTTTTTATTTTTTAGAATCTTACTCAATTGTTGTATTTCATCACTTAAGTCTTCCGCACTTTTATCAAAGGATAAAAGCCCATAAGCATAATCCTCTTTTATCATTCCCTCTCGATCATAAGGGGTGGTGATACTTTTTGTACCATCGAATTTTTTCAGATCTTTAAAGGTGGTTAGGATGAATTGTTTCCAATCATCGTCACTCACACTGCTATCTCTTTGAAAAACAAGAATTATCGAAGATTTCGCCTGCCCAAAATCTTTCTCAAGCAGTTTTCTTGTTTCATTATACTCGCCTTTATATTCAAAGCCATTTCCGCTTAATACGGAGGGTAATTTTAAGGCGAAAATCCCTGATATTCCGATTATCAGTATCCAAAGGGCAAGTACCCATTTGCGATAACGATATATGAAGCCTCCAAGTTTCTCCATTATAAGACCTCCATTCAGGAAATAATTCCCTTACCTAGTATAGCAGAACCCATCAAGAGTATTGGATGACTATTTCGTGGCAAATCAAATGGATAGATTAAATATGATAAGAATCATTCCCTCAATTCATAACGAAAATACAAAGATAAAGGAAGAGAGTAAGTGTAAAATAATGTTCACCGTATATTTTACAAATGTAAAAAAGATTATGGATTTAATAGTATGTCTTGCTATAATTATAAAAAAGTTAGGTTAGAAGGTGATGAACAGTGGACCAAGAGAAACTAAGTAAAGTTATCGAAGCAGCAAAATTATATTATTTGTTGGATCATAATCAAAGCGATATTGCTAAGATATTGGGTGTTTCACGCCCCACAGTGTCCCGTTTATTACAGCAGGCAAAAGAAAATGGAATAGTCCAGATAAATATCATGGACCCAACTGAAAATGTTGAAAATTTAGCTGAACAGTTGGAAACAAAGTTCAATTTAAAGAAAGCCATCGTTACGCATATTCCACAATTCGAAAATCATATTATCAAAAATTATCTGGGAGAAAAAGCGGCATTATATCTTGATGAAATTGTAAAGGACCAGGACACTATTGGTGTTACGTGGGGTACAACGCTATATCACATTGCTGTGGAGCTAAAACAGAAATTCGTCAAAGATGTCAAGGTGGTCCAATTAAAAGGAGGTGTCAGTCACGCAGAAACCAATAATTACGCTTCAGAAATCTTGTATCTTTTTGGCAAAGCGTACAACACGACACCTTTCAATCTGCCGTTGCCTGCCATTGTGGATCATGTTGTTGTAAAACAGGCAATGGAGGCAGACCGTCATATTAAAAAAATTCTTGAATTAGGTAAAAAGGCGAATATTGCACTGTTTACCATCGGTTCTATCAAGACAGACTCGTTATTATTCCAAATGGGGTATTTTACCGAGAGTGATCAAAAAGCTTTAAAGGAAAAAGCAGTCGGGGATATTTGTTCACGTTTCTTTGATAACAAAGGTGAATTATGTGATGAAAGTCTTAATGACAGAACATTAGGGGTAAAACTAGAGGACTTACGAAAAAAAGAATATTCCATTCTTGTTGCGGGCGGTCCAAATAAAATTGAGGGAATATATGGGGCTTTAAAGGGGAAATATGCCAATGTATTAATAACCGATCAATTCACAGCTAAATTTTTACTTGATAAGAACACGTAGGTTTTGTTTATTTTACATTTGTTCATTTATATGTTTACAAATGTTCAACTTGTTTGTTATAGTTTCATTATAGATATAAACAAAGAATATATAGCTTGATAAAATAGGGAGGATGTACAATATGACTCAAAATGTTACTCGAATGATTGATCATACATTATTAAAAGCAAATGCGACCCAGGATGAAATCATGAAATTAGTTGAAGAAGCAAAGAAATATTCTTTCGCTTCCGTATGTGTTAATCCAACTTGGGTAAAAATATCAGCAGATATGCTTAAAGATACCCCAGAAGTAAAAGTATGTACCGTAATTGGTTTTCCTTTAGGAGCATCGACACCTGAAACGAAAGCATTTGAAACAAGAAATGCGATTGAAAATGGTGCACATGAAATCGATATGGTAATTAACATCGGCGCACTTAAGGATAAACAAGATGATTTAGTCGAAAGAGACATTAAAGCTGTTGTTGAGGCTGCGAAAGGTAAAGCACTAACAAAGGTTATTATTGAGACATGTCTTTTAACCAATGAAGAAAAAGTAAGAGCATGTCAACTTTCCGTTAAGGCCGGAGCAGATTTTGTAAAAACCTCCACCGGGTTCTCTACAGGCGGAGCTACAGTTGAAGATATCCGTTTAATGCGAGAAACTGTTGGACCTGAAATTGGTGTAAAAGCTTCTGGAGGTGTTCGCAGCCGTGAGGATGCATTAGCCATGATCGAAGCTGGGGCTACTCGTATCGGTGCAAGTTCCGGAGTGTCTATTAGTAAAGGTGAAATTTCTCAAAGCAATTATTAACCAACGATTTGAGGGATAGAAAATGAAAGAAGTAGTATTAGCTTTAATTGCAGGGCTAATTGTTGGAATGATTTTTAAATTTATGAAGCTGCCATTACCTGCTCCCCCCGTATTTTCCGCAGTCGTTGGCGTCTTTGGTGTATATTTTGGAGGCGTTCTTGCCAGTTGGATGGTTAAACTTTTCCAATAAAATATAGATGGCTCCAAAGAATTTTAAATAATAATTAGAGGCAGGATGTGAATCCTGCTTCTTTTTTTATATATTAATGACATTGTAATCGACAAAATTCATCAATCTTCGTCATTTTCTAATTTAATTTTATTGTAGCCTCGGTAAATTAAGATTAGAATCTATATATATCTTTTCATGCTTTTTATGGAAAAGGGCATAATTAAAAGAATAAAAAGCAGAAATTTATAATTTTGGATAAAGAAGAAAGAGGAAGAAGAGAGTGGAAACTAGCAGGCACCAAAACAAAAGGAAACTTTTTATTTCGATTATCGATAATGATGTGATGATTCAAACGATGCTTGTGAGTATTCTCAAGATGATGAATATTGATCAGTTTGAAATAGATATAAAAGCATATGAGGATGGTTTGCAGTTTTTTGAATCTAAACGCTTAGATAATGCAGGAGAACATTTTTTGATTCTTGATGGTATTATGCCAGTTATGGATGGTATCGAGATTTTACAAAAAGTGAAAAGTGACTTGAGCAAACAGGTTTATGTCTTAATGCTTTCAGGCAGAAAAAGTCCAACTGAAATTAACAAGGCACTAAAATTAGGTGCTGATGATTATGTGACGAAACCATTTAGTATCAAGGAGCTCCAGGCAAGAGTACAACAAATCATTCAAAGGATGGAGCAATGATCAATCAGGATATATTGTTTCTTGCTATTATTACTTTATCACTTATGTGTTTATTATTTTTACTATTGCTTTATTTAACAATTCGAAAGGCAAAAGAAATCAAAAAAAGAAGAGAAATTGAAGACTATAAAAATAAAATAAACACACAAATTTTTTCTATAATAGCTGAAGGGAAACGTTACAGGGGAATAGGCTGCGAAACTGCCATAAAACAAAAGGCAATGGAAGAACTGCTGAGCAGGTATGTGAAAATTCTAGAAGGTGAGGAAGAGAAAGAAAGATTATCCGATTTGGCTTCTGACTGTTTACAGGGTTACTATCAAAAACGTCTCAAAAGTATTAGATGGAGCCACCGTATGAATGCACTTTATCATATCGAGGACTTTTATATGATAAAGCTATTAGACGAAGTAGTTATTTTGAGTAAGAAAAAGAACATCACACATCAAGAACTGATCCATGTTCTGAGAATCCTTGCAACATTTCAATATAATGGTTTAAAGGAAGTACTTTACTATCATGATTTATCTGAGTATGAGTATCGAAGTATTTTAATGAGATTAAATCATGACCTATTTGATCAGTTCGTTTTAAGCTTTCACAAAAGCACTTCCCCGCTGCAATATGCCATTCTGGATGTTATCTCATTGAAAAAAGCAATAGAATACCGGTTTTTTACCGAGAATATTTTTATGTCTTATAAAGGTGAAGTAAGGTTGAGGGCTTTGAAGGCTCTAGCAGAAATAGGCTATGTAAGTAATATAGAGCCGTACTTGCATTTGCTGCACTCTTCTAGTTGGCAGGAAAGGATGGTAGCGGCAAAACTGATAGGTTCCATTCAAGAAGAAAAAGGAATACCGAGATTAATTGAGCTGCTGCATGATCAGATTTGGTGGGTGCGTTCTCAGGCTGGCCAATCAATAAGTCAGTTCCCAAATGGGAAGGCAATTTTGCAATCCGTTTTAGAAACATCCAAGGATACTTTTGCTAGAGATATGGCTTGGGATTGGCTGCATAAAGGAGTATAGAACATGCTAAATGTGCAATGGCTGGATTTTGTATCTGTTTTCGCTTGGTTTATTGCTGTATACATGGTGATTGTTATTGTTTTCTATTCTGTTATTTTAATGATCTCCATGTTACAGCTCCGAAAAGAATATCAATTAGACCGAATACAGGCTTATGAAGATTATATGGATGAATTTTATACAAGACCGGTCTCAATACTTGTTCCTGCCTATAATGAGGAAGCAGGAATTATTCAAAGTGTACGTTCACTTTTGAGTTTGAATTATCCCACCTTTGAGATTATTGTGGTCAATGATGGATCGACGGATGGGACATTAGAAAAAATGATTGACCAATATGAGATGAAAGAAATTAGTAAAGTAGTTCGTAAACAAATTAATACCAAACCCATTAAGACTATCTATCAATCCACTATCCTTTCTAATCTTTTTTTAGTTGATAAGGAGAATGGCGGGAAAGCGGATGCGTTGAATGTTGGCCTTAATTTTTCCCATTATCCCTATTTTTGCTCACTAGATGGTGATTCTGTATTGGAGCCAGATGCCTTTCTTAAGGTAATGAAGCCCATAATAGATTCCAATGAAGAGGTAATTGCCTCTGGTGGCAGTGTGCGAATTGCAAACGGCTGTGAAATAAAGAATGGACATATTTTGAAAATAGGTCTCTCTAATAATCCTTTAGTGATCATGCAAATTATCGAATATCTTCGTGCATTCCTCATGGGAAGGATTGGGTTAAGCAGACATAATCTGCTGTTAATTATTTCTGGTGCTTTTGGTGTTTTTTCCAAGCATTGGACCATTGAGGCTGGCGGGTATAAAACGGATACCGTAGGCGAGGACATGGAGTTAGTTGTCAGGATTCACCGTTTGTTAAAAGAAAAGAAGGTAAACAAAAAGATTGTCTATGTACCCGATCCAGTGTGCTGGACAGAGGTACCTGAGGATATGACCATCTTAAGAAGACAAAGACGGCGCTGGCATCGAGGATTATTTGAAAGCTTATGGACACATCGCGGGTTAACCTTTAACCCCAAATATGGATCGATTGGGTTTATTTCATTCCCCTATTTTTGGGTTGTTGAGTTTTTGGGACCGATCATTGAGTTTCTTGGATATATATTTATGGTTCTCTGTCTATTTTTAGGCGGTGTTTACATTGAATTTGCGATATTATTATTTCTCCTATCATGCTTGTATGGGTCACTTTTTTCAATGGCGGCAGTTTTATTAGAAGAGTGGAGTTTAACAAAATACCCGAAAGTAACAGATATTATAAAGCTCTTTCTTTACTCATTAACAGAAACCATCTGGTATCGTCCTATGACAGTCTTTTGGCGATGTGAAGGAGTCTGGCAAATGCTAGTTGGGGACAAGAGCTGGGGAGAAATGAAAAGAAAAGGTGTTTCAAAATGACAAGACAAACCTCCTTAATTGTTTATGCAATACTCTTCCTCTTAATTCTATTAAGTCCTTTTTGGTCCTGGCTGTTGCAACCTTCTAAAGTATTAAATGTACTTATCTATGATAAAACCGTTCCTGATCAATCATATAGGGAACACAAAGGACTCGTCTGGATATTAAATAATGCTAAATATGTAAAGAAAAATCAAAAGCCATATGAAATAAATGAGGATTATAAAGGATTTATTCCAAAAGATGGGCAAGAATATTCAATCACTTCTTTACCTAATGATTTAAAAAATTATGATGTTTATTATTTAACGGACCAATATGGAGTGTACGAAGAAGATTTTATTGGTGAAAACGAGACCGGTGAAAGATCATCCATTATATACGGAGGCTTAGAATCTTCGGATGTAGATCGGATAGAACAAGCATTACTCGCCTCTAAAGGGAAAACATTGATTGCGGAATTTAATACATTTGCCAGCCCGACTCCTGCTGACGTCCGGGATAAAATAGCAAATCTCTTAAATCTCGAGTGGACTGGCTGGATTGGCAGGTATTTTCCGGATCTTAACAATAAAGAAGTACCAGTTTGGGTGAGAAAGCAATATGAAGAAAATGGCGGAAAATGGGATTATAACGGAAAAGGTTTTGTTTTTGTTAATAAAAATAATGAAATTGTGGTAGTCGACGAAAAGGATATTACAAAAACCGGGGCCTTATTTAATCTAACCAAACAGGGAGAGAACTTCTTTAATCGGGAGCTGCAGGGAGAATATCAGTATTGGTTTGATGTCAATATTGCAGGAAGCAAAGAAGAAATACTTGCAGAATATCAGTTGCCAATCTCAGACAAGAAGAAGGAAGAGTTACAAGGATTGGGGATACCCACTAAATTCCCAGCCATTATCCATCATCAAAATGCAAGATATAATTCTTATTATTTTGCAGGGGATTATGCTGATGAAGCAGAGGTTCCAGCCATTTATCAAACAAAAGGGCTTGACCTCTGGAAGGAGCGTTTTGGAACACAAGATTCCTTCTACTGGGAAGTATATGTTCCCATGATGAAGGTTTTATTAGATAGCGGTGTGAACAAGACAATTAAACAAGAGCAAGTAGAAGTAGTTGAGGTTAACAAGATTAAGACCAATAGCGACACAGGAGATTCCTTTATACAAGTCCAAAAGAATGGTGAATGGAACGATTTCTTGATAAAAGGAGTCAATATGGGGATTGGGAAGCCTGGATATTTTCCAGGAGAAACAGCGATTACGAAGGAAGAATATTCACGTTGGTTTAAAAAAATTGGTGAAATGAACGCGAATGCAATCAGAATATATACACTGCATCCTCCTCAATTTTACGAAGCTTTCTATGAATATAATCTGACTGCAGAAAAACCATTGTTTCTATTTCATGGTTCCTGGGTGAATGAAGAAAAGCTGCTTCAAAATCAAGATGCCTTCGCTGCCGAAAATGTCGAGGATGCTCAAACGGAAATCAAACATTTAATTGATATCATTCATGGGCAGGCGGAGCTGCCTGAACGGCCAGGACACGCCTCTGGTGTTTATAAATATGATATTTCAAAATATGTGCTTGGGATTATCGTCGGCACAGAGTGGGACCCATACATCGTTAATAACACCAATCTTAAGCATAAAGATATGGAAGTATTTAATGGTAAATATTTCAAAACAACGGATGCCAGTCCATTTGAAATTTGGTTAGCTCAATTGATGGAATATGCAGCCGCTTATGAAACAACACAATACAATTGGCAGCATACGATGAGTTTTACTAACTGGGTAACCACCGACCTGTTAGAGCATCCATCAGAGCCGCTAGAAAATGAAGATTTAGTTTCAATAAATCCAAACCATATTCTGCGAGCTGATCAATTTTATGCCGGACTATTCGCTTCCTATCATATTTATCCATACTATCCTGATTTTTTAAATTACGAGAAAAAATATCTAGAGTATGTGGATTCATCAGGTAAATGGAATAATTACGCAGGATATTTAAATGAATTGATCGGTTCACATAATATGCCTGTACTAGTTGCCGAATTTGGGGTTCCATCTTCAAGGGGATTAACACACAAAAATGCCTTTGGAATGGATCAGGGTTTTCATTCAGAAAAAGAACAAGGGGAAATTAATCAAAAATTATTTAAATCTATTGTTTCGGAGGGGTATGCAGGAGGGCTGATTTTCTCCTGGCAGGATGAATGGTTTAAACGTACATGGAATACGATGGATTTTGATAATCCAGACCGGAGACCCTACTGGAATAATCAGCAAACGAACGAACAGCATTTTGGATTGCTTTCTTTTGAACCAGGTGATAAGGATTCAGCCATATTAGTAGACGGTAACCGTATTGACTGGAAAGAAACGAATAGTCAAAAAGTTTTTGAGTCGGAAGAAGAGAAGGAGGTAATAAATGAGGTTAGAATTTCTTCTGATAGTGGATATCTATACCTTCTTTTATCTTTAGCAAAGCCCGTCAACTTTGCAAATCAATCTTTTTATTTACTCCTTGATACCATTGGTGAACAGGGACAGAATGCTATACCCTTATCAAAAGATACTTTGCTGCAAACGGATCTAGGTGTAGACTTTTTAATTAATCTTTCAGGAGAAGAAAATTCTCGAATTATGGTAGACAGTTATTATGATGCCTACTACTATCAATACGCACATATGCTCAATATGGTAAAAAGAGAAACTTATGCAAATCAAAAAAACAATGGAGTGTTTCATCCCATTCGGTTAGCACTTACGAAGGAATTGACAATCCCGACAACAAACATTGTAGTTCCGTTTGAGGGATATGAAACAGGTGTATTGAAGTTTGGCAATGGTAACCCCGAACATGAACAGTTTAACTCGCTGACAGATGTTAGTATAAGCGATAATAAAAAAGTCATCGAAATCAGAATCCCTTGGCAGCTTGTAAACGTTAAAGATCCTAGCTTAAAAGAAGTGATGGGGGACATCTGGAAGGCTGGTTTATCAAAAGGTGAAACGATTGAAGGAATTCGGGTTGCAGCAGCAGCAATGAAACAAGGTAAACTCTTCCAAACAATACCAAGACAATCAAATAACGTACTTCAGCAAAAAGATGTATTTCTGTATTCGTGGAATGAGTGGGAACAGCCTTTATTCTATGAAAGGCTAAAAAAATCTTATGATATGATCAAGAAAACATACGGAAAAACAAAGCAAGAAAATTAAAAAGAAGGTGCAATTGTTTGAATAAAAAAATCGGCTTTATCGGTGCAGGAAAAATGGCTCAAGCAATGCTAGAAGGAATCCTAAAATCCAAGATGATTCCAAAAGAAAATATTATCGCCAGCGCTAAAACAGAAGGAACTCTTGAAAAAATCGAATCTAACTATCAAATACGAACGACCCAAAATAATCAAGACGTAGCGAGGTTTGCAGATATTTTGATTCTAGCTGTAAAACCTGACCAGCATTCGAACGTTATTCAGGAGATAAAGAATGACGTTCACTCTGACTCAATAATTATAACTATAGCAGCTGGAATTACATTGGATGATATTGAAAGAGAGTTTGGTGTTAATGTAAAAGCAATCAGGACAATGCCAAACACTCCTTCCTTGGTCGGCGAAGGCATGACAGCTATTTGTTCGAATGAGAGGCTCAATGAGGAAGAGGTATTAGAAGTTGAACTTCTCTTTCATACGTTTGGAAAAACAGAGAGCCTGGATGAAAGATTAATGGATGCTGTCCCAGCGATAAGTGGTTCATCCCCAGCCTATGTCTATATGATGATAGAAGCGATGGCGGACGGAGGAGTTAAGCAGGGAATTCCTAGGGATAAAGCATATCGACTTGCCGCACAGGCAGTCCTTGGAGCAGCTAAAATGGTACTCGAAACAGACAGACACCCAGGAGAACTAAAAGATAATGTTTGTACACCAGGAGGAGCGACCATAGAAGCCGTAGCTGAGCTCGAAAAGAGACAATTTCGAGGTTCCGTATTGGCCGCCATGGAAAGCTGTACAAGAAAGGTAAAGTCATTACAGTAACATTCAAAGTAAGAACCTACGACTCCGGCGTAGGTTCATTTATTTTTTAAGGTAACTCTAGTAATTAAGACAAATCCTTCTATTAGCCTTGTGAGATTTGTCCTCAAGACCCATTATTGAGGACAAAACTTTCAGTAGCCTTGTGAGAATTGTCCTCAAGACCCATTATTAAGGGCAAATCCTTTAATAGCCTTGTGAGATTTATTCTTAAGACCCTAATATGGTTCAGGTTTTCTAATCACTGTCAGTGAAGTCATTAAACCTACAAAGATAATGGTTACTAGTGAATAAAAGAATTTTTCTAAACCTACGACTTGAATCCCGCTAGTAATGACAAGTCCGTCAATCAGAAATATAATAATCCCAATATTAACAGAAGTAAATTTAGTAATTATCTGGGCTAGTAAATCAGTTCCACCCGTGCTTGTATCATAACGGAGCATTAAACCAATACCAACTCCTACCAGAATACCTCCAATAATGGTACTAGGAAAAATACCAATCTGGATTTTTCCATTGATAAATGAAAGTAAATCTATGCAAAAAGAAGAGATTATGAGGCCGTGCAGACTGTAGTAAAAGTACCGTCTTTCAAAAAACCATGCCAAGATATAGAGAGGAAGACTTAGTACAATCATAGTAAGACCTGTAGGCCATCCGTAAAAATAATGAAAGATTAACCCTAAACCTATCACCCCGCCATCGAGCAGATGATAAGGAACCAAAAACCCATTTACTCCGAGACTTAATAGTAAGCTGCCAATCAGCATCGCAATAATTTTTTGTTTCAATGAAAATCACCCCAAACTTGTCCCTACATACAAAGTATGAATAGGAATTTTATTTAGAAGTATTGAAAATAAAAAAGGATTATCGAACAAAACCGTTCTGTTATAGATGTTGTATGGTGACAGAGTATAAGGAGTATACTTAACGTATGGTATAATAGGATGAGGTTATAAGTTTTTTTGGCAAAAATCAGGGAGGTATATGATGCTGCAAGACGATTATGAATTATTGCTGAAACGTACGCTTGAGGTTGCTCCGGATTGGCTCATAAGTGACATACAAGATATTTTGAAAAATGAAGGGAGACATACCGGAGTAAGTTATGTCATTTCCCAGCTACACGATAGATATAGCTTTAGTTTCAGACACATTTTGTCAGCAATTAATTTTTCAGATGAATGGACAATGGTTTCAAGAGAACGGCTAAGTTTTATTGATAATAATATTGAAGTTATCGTCGCTTTGTATAATGATTTTAAAGGCAAAATAGGTAAAAATGAATAAAAAAAGAGCAATACAATTCCTCTTCAATGAATTTGTATTGCTCTTTTTTTATTTTAAAAGAAAAGATTTAAGATAAAATAACAAATTGCTGCTATACCTGCTGAAATCGGAAGCGTAATAACCCAAGTGATTAGCATTCTTTGAGCCGTATCCCATTTAACTCCTTTTAATCGGTGTGAGGCACCTACCCCTAAGATACCGGAAGAAATAACATGGGTTGTACTAACGGGAACATGTAGCCAAGTTGCACCAAATATTACTGCTGCACCGGTCAAATCTGCCGCTACCCCCCGTTTATTGGACGAATTTTCATGATTTTTCCGCCGACGGTTTTAATAATTTTCCATCCTCCAACGGAAGTACCAAGTCCCATTGCCGTGGCACAAGCAAATTGTACCCAGAATGGAACTTCAGCATTCGCACCAAGATAACCGTTGGAAATGAGAGCCATTGTGATAATCCCCATTGCCTTTTGGGCGTCATTCGTTCCATGTGAATAAGATTGCAGGGCTGCAGTCGCTATTTGCATATAACGAAAATTCCGATTGGTCTTCGCTAAATTAGCATTCTTAAACACCACTTTAAAAATACTGTAAACAATATAACCTACAGCAAAGGCCAAGATTGGTGAAAGAATAAGGGCTTGGATAATTTTTAAGAAACCACTGTAGTTAAGTGCACCAAAACCAGCAGATGCAAGTGCAGCACCGGCAATAGACCCAATGATTGCATGTGATGAACTGCTCGGAATGCCGTAATACCAAGTTAACAGGTTCCAAAATATGGCTGATATTAGTGCGGCTAAAATAACCACTGAGCCATTTTCAAGCGTAAAAGGGTCAACAATGTCCTTAGAAATGGATTTCGCTACGCCGGTAAATGTCATCGCACCTACAAAGTTCATAATCGCTGCTAAGAGTATAGCCTGCCTAGGTCTTAGTGCCTTTGTTGAAACAGAGGTAGCAATTGAGTTAGCAGTATCGTGGAACCCATTAATGAAGTCAAATGCAAGAGCAGCAATGACAACTAAAATAATTAAAATTTCCATTTGTTAGCTCCTTATGCATTTTTCATGATGATGGTTTCAAGTGTATTTGCAACGGATTGACAGCTGTCTGCAATGTCCTCAAGATTTTCATAAATTTCCTTGTACTGAATAATTCTGATTGGATCTTTTTCTACTGTAAATAATTGCTTAATCGACTGACGCAGGATATTATCACATTTGGATTCATAATCTTTTATTTTAATCGCATGTTCTCTCATTTGAGGAAGTTTCTTATTCGCTAATAATTCCATCGCTTCATCAATTTCATGGACACTTGATTTTAACGCATCAACAAATTGGAGCATAAAATCATCTGCTTGAGTGATTGAGTACATTTCAAACAATGCTGCTGTCGCTTCTAGACCGTCTAGGACGTCATCCATGCTGTTTGCTAGATGAAGAATGTCCTCACGTTCAATTGGCGTGATAAATGCATCATTTAATTGTTTAATCACCTCATGGACATAGGAATCTCCCTTTGTTTCAATTTCTTTCATTTTTTCAGAGAAGATTTTCAAATCACTTATATTTTTTAATTTATAATCAGCAAAGTAATTCGCGCCTTCCTTTAAGTTAGAAGAAATATTACTTAGTAGTGCTGAAAATTTATCAACCTTTTTTGCCATTTTTGAATCCTCCTAAATAGTATGTAAAAAGTTTTTACACTAACGGACAACATTTTACCGAAAATAGACAAAAAAATCATAAAAAGTTAACCTAATTTACAAAAACTTAACAAAAGAATTTTCCGAAAATTGTTATAAGGACCGTATTCATTGTTTTTTTAATATCTCCAGAACAAAATAGTAATATGTATCGACAAAAACCTGGGGATCTAACTACGAATAAAAAACAAAAAAATGGGTACTTTAATCGTACACGGCAACTAATTTTATTATAAAACCGTGTTATAAATTGAATAATCACAAAAAGGAGTGTTCAGAATGAGTTTCATATGGGCATTAATTGTCGGTGGTGTGATTGGCTGGTTAGCTGGTCTTATTGTAGGAAGAAATATTCCAGGCGGCATTATTGGTAATATAATTGCTGGGTTTGTTGGCGCATGGCTCGGTACTTTACTATTAGGAGATTGGGGGCCAAATGTTGCCGATTTTGCAATTATCCCCGCTATCATTGGATCTGTAGCATTGGTATTCCTATTATCATTAGTAATGCGCGCATTTAGAAAAGCAGACTAGTAAAAAATATGAAAGACCTCCTAGACAGGAGGTCTTTTAAAATGACTTATAAGCTATAAACATCAATATTTTTGAAGATAGGTGGCTGATCGATAAATGGAGCATAACAGCTAATGTTTTCACCAGTAATAGGGTGTGTGAAATCTAATTTTGCTGCATGTAATGCCTGCCTCTTGTATAACGGTTTCCCGCCATATAATGTATCGCCTACTAAAGGATGTCCTATGTGACTTAAATGAACGCGTATTTGGTGTGTTCTCCCCGTTTCAAGCCAGCATTTGACATAAGAATGATCTTTTTCCTCTTTAATAACTTGATAATGTGTAGTGGCCGCTTGCCCAGAGGTTGAAACGCGTCTTCTGGTTGCGTGGTGCCTGTCGCGTCCAATTGGCTCGCATATTTTCCCTTTCTTCTTTTTTATATGACCATCGACGATTGCCAGGTACGTTCTCTTTATTTGATGTTTTTCAAGCATTCTGTCTAAGATGGCACCAGATAATGCGTGTTTTGCAAACAGGATCGCACCTGTCGTATCCTTGTCTAGACGGTGTACTTGACGCACCGACACTTTTTCACCGTTTGACTGTACATGAAATTGTGCAGCATGTAACAGTGTATTTTTATCATTTTCATCATTCGGATGTGTACTCATATTAGCTGGTTTATTAAAAACAATCACATGGTCGTCTTCGTATAGGACCTGTATATCATAGAAAAAGTCCAGTAGGATTGGAGGTGCCGCTTCCTCAAATAGTTTAATTAGAACCTTATCCCCGTTTTTAAGAGGAATATTCCAATTTGCTTTCATCCCATTTACTAAAACGTTATGTTCCATCCGGAATTGATGGGTTAGCTTCTTAGGCACCTCCCATTCCGTACGAAATATATCCTCAATGGTTTTTCCTTCCCAAACTCTTGGTGTAATCATTTCCATCCAATTGCCTTTACGCGTTGTTTTTAACATTTTTTCTCCTTTTATCTTGAGATTTCTCCAGTATATACCGTGGTTATAATTACCACCGAACATTCATCCACAAATATGCTATTCTTATGTATATATATTACGATAGATTATTGCTATCGCAAAGGTGGGTTACAAGTGAAAATTGTTTTTGCCTCGACACCGGGTCAAGAAGAAGAAATTTGTGAACTTGTGAGGTATATCTATTCAACTGTTTTTCCACTCTATTTTACGGATAAGGAAATTAGTGAGTTTGAACAATTAAGAGTATTGCATACCCCAGAAGACTTTAATACTCTAAAGGATGCCTTTCAAGTAATGGCAAGTATGCAAACAGTAATATCAATACTAGAGTCTCCAACTCTTGATGATCAGTATGCTGCATTATTTAATAAGAATGTAACTAATCTACAAGAATTTGGTCTTTTCTTTCCGTTTGAGTTTGAACAATTTGTTGAAGCAAAAAATATGAAAAACAGTGTATTTAGTATTTATACCAAAGCAGCTAATGAACTACTTGTTTAATATGGAAAAAAATGTCTGCGGATTGCAGGCATTTTTTTTATGTAAAATTACTAATTACCCTAGGAAATAACAGAGATTCAATATAAAATAAAAAGCAGTGTAAGTTTATTGGAAATTCAAGCAATAGGAATAAGAAACAACAGGGAGGATTTAGTCATGAATTGGAAAGAAAATGCAAACAGATGGATAGAATACTCTGGTTTAAATCAAGAGTTAAAACAGCAGCTTGAAGTAATTAAGAACGATGAAAAACAACTTGAGGAAGTTTTTTATAAAAATCTTGAATTTGGTACTGGCGGAATGCGTGGAGAGATTGGCGTAGGAACCAATCGGATGAATGTATATACTGTTCGTAAAGCTTCCGCTGGATTAGCAGCTTACATAGAAGAGCAAGGCAATGAGGCAAAACAAAAGGGTGTAGTAATCGCCTATGATTCACGACATAAGTCTCCTGAGTTTTGTATGGAGGCAGCTAGAACACTTGCAACAAAAGGGATCAAAACTTACGTATTTGATGAATTAAGACCAACACCGGAATTATCATTTGCCTTAAGGTATTTGAATGCCTTTTCGGGGATTGTCATAACCGCAAGCCATAACCCGCCAGAATACAATGGCTACAAAGTATATGGTTCTGATGGCGGTCAACTGCCTCCAGATGCAGCCGACGAGGTAATTGCAAGAGTCAACGAAATTGAAAATGAATTGTTGATAGAAGTAGATACTGAAGAAAACCTCAGAGCCCTAGGGTTAATTAATACCATTGGTGCAGAAATTGACCAAGCTTATATTGAAAAATTAAAAACCATTTCTGAAAACCCATCGATTTCAAATGAAACAGATGTAAAAATTGTGTTTACACCTTTACATGGCACAGCCAATAAACCAGTTCGCCAAGCTTTGGCTGCATTGGGCTATACAAACGTAAGAGTTGTAAAGGAACAGGAACTGCCAGACCCAGAGTTTTCAACAGTAAAAAGTCCAAATCCAGAAGAACATGCTGCATTTGAACTAGCCATTAGAGATGGTAAAAAAGTGGGTGCAGACCTGCTGATTGGAACAGACCCAGATGCAGACCGGTTAGGGATTGCTGTTCTTAACCCAGAAGGAGAGTATGTAGTACTAACTGGGAACCAAACAGGAGCACTACTGTTAGATTACATCCTTTCACAAAAGCAAAGTAAAGGGACTCTTCCTTCCAATGGAGTAGTGCTAAAAACGATTGTTACATCAGAAATAGGCAGAAAAATTGCCCAGGACTATAAATTAGACACAATTGATGTTCTTACTGGCTTTAAATTTATTGCAGAAAAGATTAAGGAGTATGAGTACACAGGTGAGCATACTTTCTTGTTTGGTTATGAAGAGAGCTATGGCTATTTAATTGGAGATTTTGCACGTGACAAGGACGCCGTTCAAGCCGCCCTTTTAGCTGTAGAAGTGTGCGCTTTTTATAAAAAACAGGGTATGTCACTTTATGAAGGATTAATGCAAGTATTTGAAAAGTACGGATATTATCAAGAAGGACTTCGATCATTAACTTTAAAGGGTAAAGAAGGTGCAGAACAAATTCAGCGCATTTTAGCTTCTTTCCGATCTGAACCAATTAAGCAGCTTGGTGACTTAACCCTTTCTATGTCTGAAGATTATCTAACAGGGATTCGTCAAACATCCAACGGTGATGAGAAAATCGACTTGCCTAAATCAAATGTATTAAAATATACTTTCACAGACGGCTCATGGGTATGTTTAAGACCATCAGGTACTGAACCGAAAGTTAAATTTTATTTTGGAGTAAACAGTAATAGTTTAGAGGAAAGCAGAAGTAAGTTATCTCAAATTGAAAAGAACTTTATGGGACTGGTAGACGAAAAAGTTAAAATGGTAACAGAAAAATAAATACCTTCTAAACAACTTAGATGTTTAGAAAATGATGGAGTAGAGTGAAAATTATATTAACGATTAAACGGCTTCCCAAAAAGGGAGGCCGTTTTTTGGTGGAATTCTTTGGTCCGGTTTGGTAAATATTTCTCAACAGTATCCACTTGTTTTTTCAGGAAAGACTATACATCGGTAACTCATTATCAGGTTCAACCGTTTCGTTTGCATGGTCGATGTAACGAAGCAGTGAATATAATTTGTTTTCAATGACTGAATAGTCACGTTCAAAGTGATAGGCATGCAGGAATTGCTCTATCCGCTTTGATAAAAATTGGTCTTTTGTTCGTACCATGAGTATTAGCAAATTATCCCATTCAGATCGATGTGTATAATACAAGGCTCGATCATAATCCATTTTATTCATTTGTTTTGTCTCCTCCTTACTAGGAGTTGAGTTTATTTTATGACATTTAGCAAATAACTTTCACAGAAAATGTTGGACAAGCCGAGATTACGCTGTTTTCAACTTTTACCTGTATAACAAGTAAGGGTTTGGTTTTATTTTAACAAGGAGGTCATATGAAGAAGTTATTATTAATTTTGATGTATTTATTTTTACAATTTGAACCGGGTTCAAAGGTAAAGGCTGTCGAGACCACACGTCCTTATTCGTACGGAATACTGAAACAGGATATTTCGAAAATACATCATACCTATAAGGAAGTTGAAGTGAAAGAGATTGGGAAGACCCACTTTGGAAGAACAATCTATGCCATTAAACTTGGTCAAGGAAAGCGAAGTATCGTTCTTATAGGGGCACATCATGGCCGTGAATGGATGACCACCATGCTTTTAATGAAGAAGCTTGAGGGATACGCTAAAGCCTTTCAAGATCAGACCAATTTTGGAAGCCTTTCAACCGATATTTTAAACGATATTTCGATTTGGTTTATTCCAATGCTCAATCCAGATGGTGTTACGATTCAACAAAATACTCTGAATAAATTCCCATATGATCACCAAAAACATCTATTATCCATGAATGAAGGATTAGACAATTTTGAAAGGTGGAAAGCAAACGGGCTAGGGGTTGATTTGAACAGGCAATATCCTGCTGGATGGAAAAAGTTAAAACAACAACCTGATTCCCCTTCTTATCAATTTTTCAAAGGCAGGAAACCCCTAGAAGCTAAAGAGGTAAGGGCATTAACACAATTCATTCGCGAAATCAATCCAGAGATTGCAGTGGCATATCATTCCTCGGGTGAAGAGGTTTTTTGGAAATATCAGAATGGCAAACATCTTCATCGTGATAAACAAATTGCTAAAAAGGTGTCAAAATTGACCGGATATAAGCTTGGTAAGCCGCCTAAACATGCCACAGGAGGAGGATTTACCGATTGGTTTATCACTCACTATCATCGTCCGGCAATAACCATCGAAATTAGTCCACTTGTTGGAGAAACATCCCCGCCGCTGTCACTCTTTGAGACCGAATGGGAAAGAAATAAATATGTGGGACTCACCCTTGCAGAAGAAGCAAAGAATTTGAAAAAAGCCAAAATAAGCAGATAGACTTGTTGTTTTTAACATCTTGTTTCATCATTCCCAGATTTTCTTCATACATTGTGTTAAGAGGAAAAGGGGGAATGGCGATGAATGGGGACGATCGCAAAGCTCTTGAATATGCAATTAGTGAGATTACCGAAATTGCACGAGGCTTTGGTTTAGATTTTTATCCAATGCGATATGAAATTTGCCCAGCAGAAATCATTTACACATTTGGTGCCTATGGAATGCCTACCAGATTTTCACACTGGAGTTTTGGGAAGCAATTTCATAAGATGAAGCTTCATTATGATTTAGGTCTAAGTAAAATATATGAACTTGTTATTAATTCAAATCCTTGTTATGCCTTCTTATTGGATTCCAATTCGCTCATTCAAAACAAATTAATCGTCGCTCACGTACTTGCTCATTGTGATTTCTTTAAGAATAATGTCCGTTTCCAAAATACGAAGCGGGATATGGTTGAAAGCATGGCAGCTACAGCTGAAAGAATTCGCCGTTATGAAATTCAATTTGGGAAAAAGGAAGTTGAGACATTTCTAGACGCCGTACTTGCAATTGATGAACATATTGACCCTTCACTGATGAGACCTAAACTTTCTTGGTCACTTGAAGATGATGTTGAAGATGAAGAAGTCCAACAATCAGCCTCTCCATACGATGATCTGTGGAAGTTAGATGATAAGGACAAAAAGCAGCCGGCTCAGCCAAGAAAAAAACAATTTCCTCCAAGACCTGAAAAGGATTTATTATTGTTTATTGAAACATATAGCAGAGAGCTAACCGATTGGCAGCGAGATATTTTAACGATGATGCGTGAAGAAATGCTTTACTTTTGGCCGCAGCTTGAAACGAAAATTATGAATGAGGGTTGGGCTTCTTATTGGCACCAACGAATAATCAGAGAAATGGACCTAACTAGTGGTGAAGCAATTGAGTTTGCAAAATTAAATGCCGGAGTTGTGCAGCCATCAAAAACAGGAATCAATCCCTATTACCTAGGTATTAAAATTTTTGAGGATATTGAGGAGCGGTATAATAACCCAACAGAGGATATGATCAGAAGAGGGGTTTCGCCTGGTTCTGGCCGAGAGAAGATGTTTGAAGTCCGCGAAGTTGAATCAGATATATCGTTTTTGCGGAACTATTTAAACAAAGACCTTGTAATGAGAGAAGATATGTATCTTTTTCAGAAACAAGGAAGGGATTATAAAATTGTTGATAAAACATGGGAACATGTTCGTGATCAGTTGGTTAATATGCGTGTAAATGGAGGTTTCCCATACATTACTGTCAATGATGGGGACTATTTGAAGAATGGTGAACTTTATTTAAAGCATTGGTATGAAGATGTAGAATTAGATGTCAAATATCTTGAGAAAGTATTACCATATATTCAACAATTATGGGGAAGACCGGTTCACATTGAAACGATGATTGAAGATCGAAGAATGTTGTTTTCATATGATGGAAAAGGCGTTCATCGAAAATATTTGTAGATTTAAAGAAAGTATAGCTAAAGGGAAAAAGGTTAAATTTTAACCTTTTTCCCTTTAATTATTTTATGTGGGTATTTTTACTGGATCCTATTCTCCCTCCCTGTTCTTTGACATAATTTAATCACAATTCATTGTACGATTTGCACAATTGAATGCATGGCTTTTTGGATTTGTTAAACGATGACGGTGTTATGCAATATATCTAAAATAAACATGTAAGCATTTTAGTTTGTTATCTAAAATTGTTCAATGCTCCTATAGACTAACATGTCTTTTTTTAGGGTTTTGCATACAAATTTAATTCCAAATCTGTACTGATTTTATGATAATGCTTACAAACTTTCTTTTTCAAAAGGAGGTTCGATCTACTCAAAGTTAATTTGACTGCATGATTCTGGATTTATGGGGTGTTATTCGTGATAAATGCAATCTCTGGTGATACAGATTTTATAAAGGAATTTAATAACTCGAAATTCACTGGTTTTGTGCATAGTACATTCAATCGGACATTAAATATTAAATGTTTTGAAAATGGGGACTTATATACCATTGCATGCAGCAATCTGGACAACGGCCCTAATACGTTAATCATTGATGTTGATAATATGAAGTCCATAAATATTGTTGTGGATGACCGGGTACATGTTGAGAATAATCTCTTATATATTGGGGATAGGCTCACTATTTCAATTGAAAAGGTCAATATATGGGAAAGTATTTTACCATCCTACACACCTAATGTAGAAATCCTGAAACAAAATGTAATGAAAGTGAAGGAATATATTAACATTCACGGTGTAGGCGGCGGAATAAAAAAGAACTTCATACCCCAAAATCCTTTTGAAGCAGAAGTCTCGAATTTGCTTGAGAAAAGAACTCTTTTACTTTTCAATGAATTAATAAATGATCGAATTTCATCTGCCTTTTCGCATGCGGTTTCACTTGTAGGTCTTGGACCAGGGTTAACTCCTTCTGGGGATGATTTTTTAACTGGATTATTTACCATTTTTAATATGAAAAACAGCCCTTTTTACCCTTACCGATCATTTTGTGAAGATGTTTTAAAGAAAGCAAGAACCTTAACGAATGACATTAGTTACATGACTTTGAAAAAAGCAGCCAATGGTAAAGTGAGAGATTCTATTATTTCATTACTAAACTCGATATTAGTTGAGGATGATCAGGACTTAATTCTCTCATTAAATAAATTATTAAACATAGGTTCTTCATCCGGGACAGATATAGCATATGGCATTGTTTTCGGAATGGAGGCCACTATTAGAGCAGGAGGTAAAGTATGTTAGTACAAGCTTTGATTAAGCCAAACACATATTTCGATTCAGTATCTTTAATGTCGCTTTCCACTAAAGCAAATCAAATTGAAGAAGTGGAACAGGCCATTATTGCTATGGGTACGGAAATGAATAAAGAGGTAATGAAAAATGTCGGTTTACTGACACCTGAAGTAGAGGTAGCGGGGGCAAGTGACTTAATTATTGTTGTTAAAGCAGCAACTGACGAATTATGCGAAACCGCTTTCAAAAAAATAAATGAATTATTTACGAAAAAGAATTCAGGTAAAAAAGGGACAAATGACATTAAATATTCTACTATTTCTTCTGCTGCAGGAAGTAACCCAGAAGCTAATTTAGCCATTATTGCTGTAAATGGTGCTTACGCGGCTAGAGAAGCGAAAAAGGCTCTTGAAAATGATTTACATGTCATGATGTTTAGCGACAATGTAAGCATTGAAGATGAAATTGAATTAAAGAGATTTGCACATGAAAAAGGTTTATTTATGATGGGACCAGACTGTGGAACAGCGATTATCGGCAATACAGCCCTTTGCTTCGCAAATGCGGTTAGAAAAGGAAATATCGGTATTGTTGGAGCATCAGGAACAGGCAGCCAAGAAGTAAGCGTCCGCATTCACGAATTTGGCTTTGGTATCTCGCAATTGATTGGAACAGGCGGTAGAGATTTAAAAGAAGAAGTTGGCGGAATTATGATGCTAGATGGCATTCAGGCACTTGAAGACGATGAAGAGACAAAAGTTATTGTCGTTATTTCCAAGCCACCTGCACCTAGTGTGGAAGAAAAAGTATTAGCGAAAATCAAAACATGTAAAAAACCAGTTGTCGTTTGGTTTGTTGGCGGGAATGAAGAAAAAATAATTGCAGCTGGCGCACATTTTGCGAAAATGTCTAAAGAAGCAGCACTTAAAGCAGTACTATTAGCTGGAGCAGACGAAAGCAAGTTAAACAAGCGTGCATTAAACATCCCACTTATTGAAGAAGTTCGGACAAAGTTAACTTCTGAACAGAAATATGTTCGTGGACTTTTCAGCGGCGGAACTCTGGCAGATGAAGCTATGCATGCAGCAATGGAGAAATTTGATAATGTTTACAGCAATATCCAAAGAAATCCAGAGTATCGTTTAAAGGACCGATATACAAGCCAAGAGCACACTTTCATCGACTTTGGTGATGACGAATACACACAAGGAAAACCACACCCAATGATTGATCCATCTACACGTCTTGCAAGATTTGTTCAGGAGGCAAAAGATCCATCTGTTGGTGCTATCGTAATGGACTTTGTTATAGGTTATGGGGCACATGAAGATCCAGTTGGAGCTTTCCTTCCAGCAATCATTGAAGCGAAACAACAAGCGGAACAAGAAGGTAGACATTTAGAGATAATTGGATATGTTCTTGGAACAGAATTAGATCCGCAAAATTATCAAGAGCAAATTGACAAATTATTAGCTGCAGGAGTAACACATGCCAGCAGCATGCAAAATGCAGGATTATTGGCTAGAGAATTTGTTGTGAAGGGAGAATAGGCATGAGTCGAATTAGCGATTTATTTAAGAGTAAACCACATGTTATTAATGTAGGAATTGAGTCTTTTAAGGATGATTTATTACAACAGGGTGCTGAAGTCATTCATTTAGAATGGACACCTCCGGGCAGAGGAAACCCAGCCTTAATTGCTGCACTTGACAAGTTTGAGAGTCCGGAACTAATGGAAAAAATAGAAGCAGCTAATAGATTAGCAGTCGAAAGAATTATTAATTCTCAACCAGTATTAATTGGATATGATCAAGCTATTAATTGCGTACCAGGTATGACAAAAACAACGATACTTCATGCAGGACCTCCAATTACTTGGGATAAAATGAATGGTCCAATGAAAGGTGCCGTTACTGGTGCAATCGTGTTTGAAGGATTAGCTAAGGATGTAGAAGAAGCAGCCAAACTAGCGGCATCCGGCGAAATTACCTTTTCACCATGTCATGAACATAACTGTGTAGGTTCAATGGCAGGTGTCACATCCGCGTCTATGTTTATGCATATTGTTGAAAATAAAACATATGGCAATATAGCTTATACAAACTTAAGTGAACAATTAGCCAAAATCCTGAGAATGGGTGCAAATGATCAAAGTGTTATTGACCGTTTGATTTGGATGCGAGATGTTTTCGGCCCTATTTTACGGGATGCAATGAAACTAAATCCGAATGGGATTGACTTACGTTTAATGCTTTCACAAGCCCTTCATATGGGTGACGAGTGTCATAACCGCAATGTTGCCGGAACAACATTATTAATCCAAGCTTTAACTCCGTATATTTTACAAACGGATTATACAATCGAACAGAAGAAAGAAGTATTTGATTTCGTTGCAAGCAGTGATTACTTCTCTGGTCCTACTTGGATGGCAATGGCGAAATGTGCACTTGATGCTGCTCATGGCATTGAGAACAGTACAATCGTAACAACTATGGCTCGGAATGGTGTTGAATTCGGTATCCGTGTTAGCGGAATGCCTGGAAACACATGGTTTACTGGCCCTGCACAAAAAGTTATTGGCCCAATGTTTGCAGGTTACAAGCCAGAAGACTCTGGACTTGATATCGGGGACAGCGCGATTACTGAAACATACGGTTTCGGTGGATTTGCGATGGCAACAGCTCCAGCAATCGTTGCATTGGTAGGTGGAACAGTGGAGGATGCTATTGGTTTTTCAACTAGAATGAAGGAAATCACTACAACAGAAAATTCTAACATCACCATTCCATTACTTGATTTCATGGGACTTCCGACAGGAATTGATGTTCGTAAGGTTATCCAAACAGGTATTATGCCGGTCATTAATACGGCGATTGCTCATAAAGATGCAGGTATTGGAATGATAGGGGCAGGAATTACCTATCCTCCAGTTGAAGCCTTTGAAAAAGCAATGCTAGCTTTAAGTGAAAACATTCAATAATATTCAAAAAAAACCCAGCTTTGACCTTAGGCTAGGGAAATGAGACACATAAAAAACACCATTTAGGCTGCCATCTTTCCAAATCTTTTGGAGTGAGGCAGCCTTTTTTTCTGTATTCTATTAATAATTTAGGTTAGCACCTTATTTATTAACTGCTGTACCTCTAGGGTTAGCAAACTACATTTTTAATCTTGAAAACGTTGAAGCTGCTGCTGTTGTTGGGGATGAATACAATACTAGAGACGTTATGCTTACAAACGGTATTTGTTCTGCAATAGGCGGCCTTTGTGGTAACCCATTCCCAGTAACAGTATATGTAGGTCATGCTGGTTGGAAGGAAGTTGGTGCGGGTATAGGTTATTCTATTGCTAGCTCTGCTGGCATATTCCTATTATCGATTTTTAGTCTTATGGGTCTGTTGCTAGCTGTTATCCCGATTGCCGCTATTGTTCCGATGCTCGTGTTTATTGCGATTGTAACAGGACATCAAGCTGTCAAAAACAGTCAGCAATTTGAAATTCCGGTAATCTTTGTCTGTTTCTTCCCATGGGTGCTAACTGGGAGCTTGTTGCTGTTAATAATGCCATTTCAGCTGCTGGTATGTCGGTGGGGACTGGTGCCGATCAAGTTTCTTCACTTGCCCTGCACAATGCCGGACTCTTTTATGATGGCTTGGTTGCCCTTGGTAATGGTGCTCCAATTACTAGTGTTCTATGGGGGTGCATATTTGTATTTATTATCCGTAACACGCCTATTAGGGGAATAATTGCCGCAGTGCTAGGAGCAGCTTTAACTTTTGTTGGTGCAATCCATACAAGCACTATCGGAATTGCACAAACAACTGCTATGCCTTCCGTTTGGGGATATCTACTCATTGCAGGGTTTTTAGCGTATAAACCCTCTATGTAAATAAGAGAGATAATATTGGTCCTGTTACAGAGTAAAAATAAAAATTAGTCTTTCACGAAATGATACTAGTACATTAAGGAGGAATTTTGATATGGATTATATGAAATTAGCTGCAGATGCAACACTTGTTGGTATGGCAAACATAGTTGGTGGACCATTTGGTGCCACAATCGTACGCGGTGATGAAATTATCGCTGTAGTAAGCAACACAATGATGAGAGATACTGACCCATCTGCTCATGCTGAAATGGTTGCTATTCGTGAGGCTTGTAAAAAGTTAGGAACTATGGATTTATCTGATTGTGTTATCTATGCAACTTGTGAACCTTGTCCAATGTGTGTATCCGCTATTATATGGACAGGTATTAAAGAAGTTTATTACTGTAATACGAGTGAAGATGCTGATAAACATGGCTTCTCTGATATGCATTTACGAAAGTACTTAACCGGTGAAGATAAAAGTGTTCTAAAGATGGTTAAAGTAGAGCAAAGAGAAGATTGTGATCATTTGTTTGAGTTTTTCCATAAATCCAATAAATAACAATATATTTATACTATTCAATAGATTCAAACTTAAATTTAAAGGCCCAGTTAAGATTGTTAATCTGCTGGGCTATTTTTAATTCAGGTGAGTTTTTAAAAAATCAATGACTTGTTGAAGTGCATGTTGAACAATCGGATCTTCAAAGTTTTTATCAAATACATGCTCACCATTTGGTATCGTAATAAGTCTTGCTTCAACCGATTGTTTAATAAGGGCTCCCCTCATAAATACAGACTGTTCGTATGGAACATCCGAATCTTTCGTTCCATGTAGTAATAAAGTTGGGGGAAATTCATTTGTAACATTACGATTCGGGCAAAATTGATAGAGTGCTTCTTTATTGTTTGAAAGATTTACACCTGTAATTTCTTCGATCCAAGCCCCATTTTGTCTCGCGTAAACGTAAAATAGAAACCGTTCTTCTACAGACGCCTCAGTTAGTATTTTATCTGTTATAAGTTTGTAAGCAAGTTCCTTAGAAACAATATCCTTTTGACAATAATATTTACTTGGACTTGTTGCCCAACTCCCAACTAGATCCCCGTATCCGTAAAAGGAAACAATTGCACGGGGCTTATGAGTGAAAGTTCCAGCAGTAAGTGCTAAAAAGCCACCGGCAGAACTTCCTACAACTGCAATTTTTGTCGGGTCTATGGAAAATTGTTTTGGTCCTTCTATTTGAATCCAAGGGATTGCATCTTCAATATCCTCAAGAATTTCCGGCAGCTTTGTGGAAGGAGCCAGCCGATAGTCAATTGAAAAAAGTGAGAATCCATTGTTGGTATAAAGTTTGATCATTTCTTCACTTATTTCTTCTCTTGTTCCCCAAATTAACCCGCCACCATGAATATAAATGATGACAGGAGCATTTTCATGGTTAGTTCCATAAAAATCTGCCTTTATTGAGAAATTTACATCTTCTTTATAAATTACAGTTTTCTTCACTTTTATTTACACGTCCTGTCTAATGATTGTTTCAATTAATACTAAAAAAGATAGTCTAATAATGCAATTAAAAGATTGTGTAACATAACAAAATATTCTGCTGTTTTTAAGTTTTTTTAGTCTATTTTCTAAGACATATTTTGTACATAGATTATTGTATAACTTGCCTAAATGAACAGCTTTCTTTTTGGTTTTGGTAGCCAATGACCTAGAAAGGTTTACCTACTAAAATTAAGGATGTAAGGGGTTACCGAATGTTATTATTTCTCTTTTAGATTTATAAAATCTCCAGAGAAAAATAAGATTCTCTGCTACAAAGGAGGCAAATGAAATAAAAGAGTATGCAATAATGTGAACAATTTTTTACATCCAACAAACTAATTCATATTAGAGGTGAAAGGTAATGGATCAAACAATTAAATTTTGGAAAAAAGGGGATTTAGCCGCTTATTTCGGCTTACTCGCTAATAACTTAACCAATCTTCTAACCATGATGTCATTATTAATTTTTGTCGTGGGTATTCCATCAGCAGTCGTTTACGGGAAAATTGCTCCAGCTTTTGGGATGGGGATATTTATCGCAAGTTGTGCGTATGGCTTTTTTGCTTATCGACTAGCTAAAAAAACAGGCAGAACTGATGTAACAGCATTGCCTTCGGGACCAAGTGCACCGTCCATATTCACGGTAACATTTTTAGTTATATTGCCAGTCTATACCCAAACAAAAGATTATGAATTTGCGATTGGCATTGCACTAGTTTGGTGTTTTGTAGAAGCAATGATCCTGGTAGTGGGCTCACTATTAGGAGATACGATTAGAAGAGTCATTCCTAGGACTGTATTATTATCATGTTTGTCTGGTCTTGGACTTTTGTTATTAGCCATGAATCCGATGTTACAAGCTTTTGAAGCACCAATGATTGCTTTTGCAGTGTTAATCATCATTTTTATAAACTGGTTTGGTAAATCACCGGTCTTTGCAAAAATTCCAACAGGGTTTTTATTGCTTGCTGTAGGTACAGGGATTGCTTGGGCTTTAGGTGTAATGGAGCCAGGTGCGATTTCACAATCCTTATCATCTTTTGGATTCAATCCTCCATCTTTAAATATTGATGGTTTTATGCAAGGGTTGCCACATGCCCTTCCGTATTTGGCTTCTGCAATACCACTAGGTCTTTCTAACTATGTGTTTGACTTAGAGAATATTGAAAGTGCCCATACTGCAGGGGATGAATATCAAACAAGACAAGTTATGTTAACAAATGGTATTGCTTCTTGTATTGGTGCATTATTTGGAAATCCATATCCAGTAACTGTATATGTTGGACACCCAGGATGGAAATCAATGGGCGCAGGTATTGGCTATACAGTGGCAACGGGTTTATCAATGTTAATTCTTTCACTTTTTGGTATTGGAGCATTTTTATTAGCGGTCATTCCGATTTATGCCATCGCTCCTATCCTAGTTTATATCGGAGTTGTAACGGCCAACCAAGTGGTTCGTGAAACACCGAAACTCGAAGTACCGGTTATCTTTATTGCATTATTCCCATGGATCGCCAACTGGGCTCTGACTCTTGCTAATAATGTACTTGGTGCAGCAGGAACGGCCGCGGGTACTGTGGGGATTGATAAACTTGCCAGTAAAGGGGTTTATTACGAAGGATTATCTCATTTAGGAAATGGTGCACCGATTGCCAGTCTGTTATGGGGATGTATAGCAATTTTTGCTATCAACGATAAACCGTTACGTGGTGCTGCCGCAGCAGCAGTAGCAGCCGTATTGTCCATCGTAGGATTTATCCACTCCCCAACAGTCGCATTTGCTAAAGGTGCTTCTGTAGAATTTTTCTTTGGCTACCTAATGATTGCAGCTATATTTGTTATCAAATTTATGATGGATCGTAGTAAATCTCAGCCAAAACCTGAATCCGGAAAAAATGCAGCATAATTAAATTTTTCGGAATTCACCTTCGATAGTTAAAGCTCTTCAGGCTTTCGAAGGTGATAATTATTAATCTCGAATAATGGATAAAGGGGAGAATGTTTATAATGGATCAAAACACGGAGCTAATCCAAGCAAGTGAACGTGGAGATATAGAAGCTGTAAAACAATTATTAGAAAATGGAGCAGACGTGGCTTTTAAAGACGCAGATGGCCGAACAGCTTTGATGGCTGCGACACAGAAAAATCAACTTCCTGTCGTAAAACTGTTATTAGAAGCTGACAGTGATGTAAACACGAGAGATATAACACAATTGACACCATTTATTTGTTCTGGTGCTAATGGTTTTCATGAAATTTTAAGCGAAATGCTTCATTATGGAGCAGATTTAAACAGCGTAAACCGATTTGGCGGAACTGCATTATTGCCTTCCAGTGAAAAAGGCTATCTGAAAACCGTACAAAGATGTTTAGAAGCTGGTATCCCTGTCAATCACGCCAACAATTTAGGCTGGTCTGCTCTATTAGAGTCAGTCATTTTGGGTAATGGCGGCCGTCTTTACTCCCTGATAATTGAATTACTTGTAAAAGCTGGTGCGGATGTAAATTTACCAGACAGGGATGGGAAGTCATCACTTCAGCATGCCAAAGAATTAAAACAGGAAAAGGTAGTAAAGATTCTTACGAATGAGTATGTTGAACAAAATGAATATATAAACCGTGCAAAAGCTTTCTTTTTAGATGATAAGTATGAAGAAGCAATCTCAGAAATGAATCAAGCTATCGAGATAGATCCCAATAATCTAGATTATTATTTCTACAAAGGCTATTCTTTGCAAGAACTAAAGCGTTATGATGAAGCCCTCGAAGAATATCAAAAGGCATTAATCCTTAATCCAAATGATCTTGATTATTATTTCTATACCGCTAATTGCCTAAGGTTAATGAAAAAACCAGATGAAGCACTAGCTGAATATGACAAAGCATGTGAATTAGAACCTGCTGAAACATTTTACCGTTACCATAAATCAAATTACCTAAGAGAACTAGGAAGACATGAGGAAGCACTAACCGAAATGGATAAGCTTTTAGCACTTCAGCCAAATAGATATGATTTTTCTTTCCATAAAGCAAACAGCTTGAGGTCCCTCAGAAGGCATGAAGCAGCAATTGAGGCAATTGAAAATGCGATTGCAAACGATCCAGCCAATCCGTTGTATCAATTGCATAAGAACCAATCACTTGAATTATTAAAACAACAATTAGATGTACAGGAGGTAAGTGAATGAGTAATTTAGTAATAGTTGCAATTGGTGGGAACTCTCTAGTTCGGGACAATGGACGCGACTCTGTTCAAGATCAATATGAAGCTGTTCAGGAAACCGCAGTTAATATCGCAGATATGGTTCAAGAAGGATACAATGTAGTTGTGACACATGGAAATGGTCCACAGGTTGGTTTTGGACTTAGAAGATCTGAAATTGCAAGTGAAATTGCAGGTATGACGGATGTGCCACTTGTCAATTGTGTGGCAGATACACAAGGCGGTATTGGATATCAAATTCAACAAGCCTTAACAAACGAATTTATTAAAAGAGGTATGAATAAAAAAGTTGCAACGATCATTACTCAAGTTGAAGTTGACATTAATGATCCGAATTTCGAAAATCCAACTAAACCGGTTGGTTCGTTCTTCACTTTAGAACAAGCAGAAGAAATGAAAATGGAACATCCTGAGTGGACTTTTATGGAAGATTCCGGACGTGGTTATCGTAGAGTGGTTCCATCACCAAAACCAATTGATATTGTTGAAAAAGAAGCCATTAAATCATTGGTAGATGCTGGATACGTTGTGATTGCGGCTGGAGGCGGCGGTATTCCCGTTATAAAGACAAGAGAGAATGAGTATTTGGGTGTTGATGCGGTAATAGATAAAGATTTTGCTACCAGCCTTTTAGCGGAACAAGTCAATGCTGAGACATTAATTATTACAACTGGTGTTCCAAGAGTATGTATTAATTTTGGAAAACCAAATCAATTGGCCTTAGAAAAAATTACTGTTGAAGAGACAAAACAATATGTTCTTGAAAACCACTTTGCACCAGGCAGTATGCTGCCAAAAATTGAGGCTAGCTTAAGCTTCTTAGAAAATGGTGGAAAGAAAGTTGTTATTACAAACCCAGAAAGTTTACAGGATGCGATTAATGAAAAACAAGGTACTCACATTGTCAAATGTTTAAGTAAATCTCATTGTATGCAATAGTAGGTGATAACAGAAGTCCGGCACTATTTATAAAAGTGCCGGACTTTGTTTTAAAAAAATTGCTATTTACTTCTTTCCTTCTCCCGAAATTCGGTTGGGGAAACTCCCTCTATTTTCCGAAATAATGTACTAAAATAGTTTTGACTGCTAAATCCTGAGTTTTCTGCAACATCCGCTATAGTCCATTTTGGATTCGTTAGTAAAAACCGTTTCGCCATGTGGATGCGATACTGAATTAAATATTCTGAAAAAGATAGACCTGTTTCTTCGTGAAATTTCCGACTTAGGTAGGTAGGGTTAGCGTGAACCTTCCGTGCGATATCTGAAAGAGAGACTTTTTCAGCAAACATTTCGTGAATAGCTTTGAGAGAGCATTGAATTAGGCTGGAATAATTTTGAGAAAATGGATGTTTTTTATACTTTGATAGAATCTTTAACAATTCACTCTCGATAACAGGCTTCGTTAAATAGTCAACAACCCCAATTCTAATTGATTGCTGAGCATAGCTGAAATCTTGGCAGGCAGTAACCATGATTATTTCCACATCTTTATTGCTTTGTCTCAGTTCCTCCCCAAATTCAATGCCTGATTTCCCTGGAAGATTAATATCTAAAAAAGCCAAATCTAATTCATGATTTAGATTAATTGAATGTGCTTGACTAGCATCGGAAGCCTTAAAAAATTTCCATGAAGGAAATTCAGATTGCAACAAGTATTCTAGTTGTTCTAACTCTAATGGTTCATCATCAAGTAATAAGACATTCATTTTCATGCAGCCCCTCTGTAAAGATTCCCATGCAGTTCTTTCATTTAATTTAAACAAAAGGATAATTGAAGTAAATATGATGTAGACAAGAAGTAGAAAAAGTTAAAAAAAGAGTAATAATTCCGAAAATAATTTTGGGATTCTTTTTCTATAATTAATCTAACAATCAAAAATTGTAGAAACTACACCTGAATTGGTGGATTGGGAGGAAAAAAATGATTGATTTGCTGCTAATTCACGGTACTGTTATCACAATGGACGCCAGCAGGCGAATTCTTCAAGATGGTGCTGTTGCTATTAACGATGGCAGAATTATTGATATCGGTTTAACAGAAAATATAGCGTCAAAATTTGAGGCGAAGAAAGTGATTGATTGCAGTCACCATTGTATTCTGCCAGGATTAATCGATGTGCATGGTCATGGCGGGCATTCGATGTTTAAGACCATTGCGATGGATAATACTGATTTCTGGATGCCCATTATGACGAATACGTATAAGCATTTTGTTACGGATGAATTTTGGTACTACGAAGGAAAGCTTTCTGCAATTGAGCGATTAAAAGCTGGTATTACGACTGGTGTATCTGTTTTAGGGTCTATGCCGCGATCTGATGATCCGATCTTCGCAATTAATCATGCGAAAGCATACGCAGAAGTTGGTGTAAGAGAAGTTGTTTGTACTGGTCCATGCAATCCTCCATGGCCACATTTATTCAGCCGTTGGGTGGATGGTAAAAGGGTTACGAAAGAAGTAACATACGAAGAAGTGCTGCAAGGAGCCGAAGCTGTCATTGAAGCACTAAATCATGCCAATGAAGACCGTACCCGTGCCTTTATAACCCCATTTGTCATCGTAACATCTGTAGAACCATCTGGTCCAACGTCACCAGCGAGGCTTTATGGGTTAACGGATCATGATCTTTTTCAAGCAAAAAGAATTCGTGAGATTGCAAGGAAGTATAAAACACGGATCCATTCTGATGCCTTTGGCGGGATGATTCATCTTGCTGTCCATGATTGGGAAAATGCTTTGTTAGGTCCAGATGTGCACCTTCAGCATTGCCGTGGAATTTCATTCGATGAGGCAAGGATCTTGGCGGATACAGGTACGAATGTGAGTGCCTCTCCAGGTATAACCCAGGTTTGTGCGCGAACTCCGGTGCCTGAGTTAATTGAACTGGGAGTAACGGTGGCTATCTCAACAGATGGGACATCACCATGTACTAGCTTTGATATGTTTCAGGCAATGAGAAAAACACAATTTGTTCACCAATCAGCTCTAAGAGATGAATATTATTTACCACCTGGAAAACTATTAGAAATGGTTACGATTGATGCCGCGAAGTGCATCGGTTGGGACGATGAACTCGGTTCAATAGAAATCGGCAAAAAGGCAGATGTGATTACCGTTAACCTTAACCAGCCACATTTAACTCCTGAATTTATGCATGTCCATCGCTTGGTATATCAAGCAGTTGCTAATGATGTCGACCATGTGATTGTTGATGGAAGGGTTATTATGGAAGGTCGTAAGGTACATACCGTTGATGAAACCACAGTGTTACATCAGGCTAATGAAGAGGCAAATTCAACCATCAAGCGTGCCGGACTCGAAAAATATATGCAGCCAGCCAAGTATTTTTGGGGTCATGCTCGCGGCTATATCGATGAAAAGCGATATAACGAAGAAGATTACAGTATTACTAGATTGAAAGGAGAATGGAAATGGTAACAAAGCTTAAGGGAAAATATGTGATTGGTTTTGATGGAGATGATCATGTAATTTTAGAAGATTCAGAGGTTGTTTATGAAAACGATACAATTATTTATGTTGGAAAAAACTATCCTAGAGAAGTGGATGAGGTCATTGATGCTGGGAATGCGGTCATTAGTCCAGGATTTATCGATTTAAATGCACTAGGGGATATTGATCACGATATCCTTCATTTAGAAGCAAGCAGCGACAAACAGAAAAATCTGCTCTGGTCAAAGAGTTATGTTGAAAACGGACATCATGAAGTCATGACAGTGGAAGAGGAAGCATTTAAATCACTCTATGCCTATTCTCAGTTGATTCTTCATGGGGTTACTACTGCGATGCCGATTACATCAGTTTTTTATAAAAAATGGGCAGAAACCTATGAGGAACTAGCTGCAGCAGCCAATCATGCAGGAAGATTAGGATTAAGAATCTACTTAGGACCTAGTTACCAATCTGGGATTAGAGTCGTAGAGCCAGATGGAACAATCAAGCTTTACTGGGACGAAGAAGCAGGGAGAGAAGGACTCGAGCGGGCTGTAAAGTTTGTTGAAGAATTCGATGGTGCCTATAATGGATTGGTTAAAGGCATGCTTGCACCTGAACGAATCGAATGTCAAACAGAGGAATGTCTGATGCAAACAAAATATTATAGTGAGAAATTAGATGTTCCAATAAAACTTCATGCGGCGCAGGGAAGCTATGAATATCACACAATACTTGAGAAACACGGTATAACCCCTATTCGATATTTGTATAATCTTGGTTTTTTAGGACCGAAAACCGGGATTCCTCATGCTCATTTTATTGCTGGTTATAGTGAAGCACTCGCGGGTGAGGGTGATGATATAGCTTTGCTAACAGAAACTAATACAACAGTAATCCATTGTCCATTAATTATCGGAAGACATGCTTCTATGTTAGAATCATTTGCCAAATATAAAAGGTCAGGAATTAATTTAGCAATGGGGACTGATACTTTTCCTCCAGATATGTTTCAGAACATTCGCACTGGCAGTATGCTATCACGATTAATCGAAAAAGATGTGGAGGACTCCACCTATGCAGATTTATATCGTGCGGCAACTCTCGGCGGAGCTAACTTCCTAGGAAGGGATGACCTTGGAAGGATTGCTATAGGAGCGAAAGCCGATATTATTGCGATTGACTTAGAGGGATTCCATATGGGCGTGATTGATGATCCGATTCGGACAATCATCGCTAGTGGATCAGGAAGGGATGTTAAATTATCGATTATTAACGGCAGGTTGGTTATGCAAGACCGAAAAATCCCTGATCTAGATTTAGAAGAAATCAAATCCAAAGGTCAAAAATATTTTAACAAAATGAGAAAAGGATATTTGGAAAGAGATTATCAGCAGCTTCCCGAAAATGAACTGCTTTCTTCATCGTTTAAAATCGTGGATTTCATCTAATTCTGAAAAGAAGTAAAGATATTGAAAAATATAGTAGATATTTTCGAAACAAAATAGTCTGAATATTTTTTTATAATTAGACAAGCGCACATGCTTAATAAAAATATTCAGGGGGTTAGAGGCCATGAAAGAGAAATGGAGATTAGGAAAATTCTTACTAGTCATGCTTATAGCAATCGTTATTGCCGGCTGTTCTACTAAAAAGGACGTCAGTACAAAGGAAAATAACCGCGATTCTGGATCAAATGACGGGGGTACATTAGTTATAGCTCGTTTGTCAGATGCCGAGAACTTAGATCATCATTTCATGTCGACGATCAATGCCGCAAGTGTTACACATGGCAAAATTTATGAGGGGCTTGTAGGACGTGATAAAAATGCCGAAATTAAGCCTTTGCTTGCAGAAAACTGGAAACAGCTTGATGATTTAACATGGGAATTTAATCTTAAAAAAAATGTGAAGTTCCATGATGGAACTGCCTTTAATGCAGATGCTGTAAAAGCGACATTTAACCGACTGCTAGATCCAAATGTTGGTTCACCAAGAGCAGTTGTATTTAAAATGGTGAAAGAAGTAAAGGTAGTGGATGAATTTACGGTTCAATTTATCTTATCCGAGCCATTCTCACCATTGCTTTCTATTCTAGCCAGCCATGAAGGCGGTATTATTAGTCCAAAAGCGATTAAAAAGTTCGATAAAGAAATTATCAATGAACCGAATGGAACAGGTCCATTTGTTTTTGAATCTTGGACTCCTGGTCAAGAAATTGTCTTTGAGAAAAATAAGGAGTACTGGGGAACTAAGGCAAAAGTGGATAAAGTTGTATTTAAGGTAGTTCCAGAAGAAACCACGCGAATCTCCATGCTTGAAACTGGAGAAGCCCATATTGCTGAGCCACTTTCCGTACCGATGATGTCCACTGTAGAAGCTTCGTCAGCAGTAAAGGTTTACCGCAGTGAAGGATTTGGTACAGAGTATATTGGCTTTAACGTTCAAAAAAAACCATTTAATGATGTCCGTGTTCGTAAGGCAATCTCTCATGCGGTTGAAATGGATTCGATTATAAAGGGTGTATACAATAATGTCGGTAAAAAGGCGAATTCATTACTAGGCTCAAAGGTCTTTGGCTACAATGCTGATATGAAAGCCTATGAATATAACCTTAATGAAGCAAAGAAATTGCTAGCTGAAGCCGGCTATCCAGATGGGTTCGAAACGACACTAAAAACAATGGATAGCAAAGAAAGAATCAATATGGCGGAGGTACTTCAATCCCAGTTAAAAGGAATCGGTGTTAAAGTAAATATCCAAGTCTTAGAGTATGGTACGTTCGTTGAGCAGGCAAACAGTGGGGATTCTGAAATATTTATCCTCAGTTGGAGAAACGCAACCGGTGATGCTGATTATAACCAATACAACCTTTTCCATACCAATTCTCACGGAGCATCTGGAAATACCTTCTTCTATAGTAATAAAGAGGTGGATCGTTTAATCGAGGCTGCCCGTAAAGAAAAAGACCCAAATAAACGTAGGGAGCTGTATGCGCAGTCACAAGAATTAGAATTAGAAGATGCCGTATATATTCCAGTAAGGGTCATTGAAAATCTAGCTGCTGTAGCCAAAAATATCCAAGGCTTCGCAATCAGCCCATCTGGTTATCTAGAAATCAATGACGTTTCAATCCAATAGGAAAAAGGATAAGAGGGATATCCATGTGGATACGCCCTTTTATCTTGTAACAGTAGTAGAAAGGATGTTTTTATATGAATCGTATTTATTGGTTAACAAATGCCCGCTTAGAAACGGGATATATAAAAGAAAATGATAGAGTAGCAGGAACAAAAACAGAGCTTTTTCACTTATTAATAGAGGATGGTAAAATTGAAAAAATAATTAAAGGATCAGTGCCTTTTGGAAATGAACTGCCTGTAAAGGATGCTGAGGGTTTGCTCCTGCTACCCTCATTTATTGAAAAGCATGTTCATCTAGACAAGACTTACATGGGGGAGGATTGGCGGGCTTGTATCCCAGCTTCAGGTGTTATTGAACGATGTGAAATAGAAAAAAATATTCTCGCATCCATTCCTTCCAGCACACAGCAACGTGCAGAAGCTTTGCTGGAAGTATTATTGTCTTATGGATCAACCCATGTAAGAACCCACGTGGATATCTATCCGGAAGCAGGATTGCACAATTTGGAAGGTATCGGGCATGCACTAGAAACATATTCTAATAGGTTAAGTGCAGAAATTGTTGCCTTTGCCCAGCATGGCTTGCTGCGTCCTGGTACTGTTCAACTGGTAAGAGAAGCAGTAAGAAACGGTGCAGGGATTGTAGGGGCTGTTGACCCGGCAACTGTGGATAATAATATTGAAGCATCATTAGTACAATTAATGGATTTGGCTGTTGAAGGAAATGCTGATATCGACTTACATTTACATGACCCTGGTCACTTAGGAACTTTCACAATGAAACGACTTGCTTATTTAACCAAACAAGCCGGGTGGGAAGGCAGAGTAGCAGTCAGCCATGCATTCGGATTAGGGGATGTCTCGAAAGAAGAAGCAATTGAAATGGCAGGAATATTAAGAGAAGCAGGAATCTCTATTGTGACCAGCCTTCCAATTGGACGGAACATTCCACCGGTAAACATTTTAACAGATTGTGGAGTGGATGTAGCTGTTGGGAATGACAATATCTATGATTCTTGGTGGCCAACAGGAAATGGTGATGTTCTTGAAAGGGCTGGACGTCTGCTTGAACGATTCAGATGGACAGATGAGGTTTCACTTGGTCAAACGTTAAAGTATATTACAGGCGGTAAAAGTCTATTAGATAAGGAAGGAAACCAGTTATGGCCAAAAGCAGGTGATGTGGCTAGTATAGTACTTGTTGAAGCGGGCTGTGCGGCTGAGGCAGTTGCTAGACGCTCAAAACGTAAAGCTGTTATCTATAAAGGTAACGTAGTATATGGTTCTTTGCATTAAATAATTATTCATTTAAAGGTAATTCAATGATTAAGGGGATGGTTTATTACATCCTCTTTTTTGATATTGTCTTTAGTAGATTTTTAATTAGGACAATAAACTGCTAAAAGTAGTAAAGATAACGAAAAATAAGGTAAAGATTTTCGAAAAGAATAGTCTGAAAATTTTTTATAATTAGATTAGATAGAAAACAGGATTTAAAGGGGGAGAGTTCATGAAAGAAAAATTAAAGATCCGAAAATTTTTTCTAGTTCTACTAATCATTATGGTGATTACTGGTTGTTCGACAAATAAAAATGCAGGGACAACTGGAGATGAAAAGGGAGTTAAAGCGAAGAATGGAGGTACCTTGGTAATTGTTCGTTTATCAGATGCAGAGAATTTAGATCACCATTTTATGAATACGATCAATGCAGCAAGTATAACCCATGGGAAAGTTTACGAGGGCTTGGTAGGAAGGGATAAAGATTCTCAAATCAAGCCTTTATTGGCGAAATCATGGAAACAGGTGGATGACAAAACCTGGGAATTTAAACTAAGAGAAGATGTGAAATTCCATGATGGAACACCATTCAATGCAAGCGCTGTTAAAACTAATTTTAATAGACTTTTAGATGCTAATGTCAATGCACCTAGAGCAGGTGTCTTTAAAATGGTAAATGAAGTGAAAATTATCGATGATTTTACCGTTCAATTTATCTTAAGTGAGCCGTTTTCACCTTTACTCTCCATCCTAGCTAGTCATGAGGGGGGAATAATTAGTCCTAAAACCATTGAGAAGTTTGGAAAGAACATCATTAATGAACCAAATGGAACCGGGCCATTTTCATTTGAATCCTGGACTCCTGGCCAAGAAATTGTATTAGTTAAAAATGATCAATATTTTGGTGATAAAGCGAAGGTGGATAAAGTTGTTTTTAAAATTGTGCCTGAAGAAACAACAAGAATTTCGATGATTGAAGCAGGTGAAGCCCATATAGCCGAACCGCTTTCTGTAACGATGAAGGACACCGTAGAAGCTTCGCGAACAATGGGGGTCTATCGAAGTGAAGGTTTTGGAACTGAATATATTGGTTTTAACTATGAGAATAAACCATTTAGTGATGTTCGAGTGCGCAGAGCGATTTCCCATGCTGTTGAAATGGATACGATTATTAAAGGGGTCTTTAACAACATCGGAAAGCAAGCCAACTCCCTTTTAGGATCTCAAGTATTTGGATATCATAAAGGTTTGAAGGCTTATGAATATAATCTAAATGAAGCAAAAAAATTGCTTGCTGAGGCAGGTTATCCGAATGGCTTTGAAACGACATTGCTAACGATGGATGCCAAGGAAAGAATAAATCTGGCGGAGGTACTTCAATCACACTTGAAAACAATCGGTATTGATGTAAAGATACAGGTAATGGAAAATGGGGCATTCGTTGAGCAAAGAAATAATGGGGATACACAAATGTTTATAAGCAGCTGGAGAAATGCAACTGGTGATGCTGATTATAACCAATATAATCTCTTCCATACTGCTTCAAAAGGAGCAGCTGGGAATACCTTCTTTTATAGTAATAAAGAGGTTGATGGTTTAATAGAAGCTGCACGTAAAGAAGAGGATCAAGAAAAACGTCAGGAGCTTTATGAGACAGCACAGGAATTAGAAATGGAAGACGCAGTTTATATTCCTGTCCGTGTTATAGAAAATTTAGCAGCCATTTCAAACAAAGTAGAAGGATTTAGAATTAGTGCGGCTGGATATTTAGAACTTAATGATGTTTCAATTAAATAAGCAATAAATAAGAGGAGAGGCTCGGTTCTAATGGTTGGTGAGTGACAACCATTTAGAATCTGCCTCTTCTTTCTATTCCTTTATTGCCTTTAATCCTAATTGCTTATAAAAAAAATAATATAAAGCTAGATATAAAGGAATGGCTAGCAATATCCCTGAAAACCAAGAAATACTTGTCAATGGACCAAGTAAGGGTACAAAATTACCCATTAGGCTTATTATGCCTGCGAAGATGGTTGCAAGCATAGCGGGGAGGTTAATCCCGTTTGAATATACATTGTGGTTACTATAATATAATTCTTGTAAATTAATTTCTTTTTTACAAATTAGGAAATAATTCGTCAGCGTCACACCAATGACGGGACTTAACAATCCTCCTACAATATTTAAAAAGGCGAATATGCTTGTTGGATTCTCCATTAGCTTCCAAGGCATAATAAGAAGACCGATAATGGCAGCGGCCAAAGCTCCTGTTTTAAAATTCAGTCTTTTTGGGAAAAGAGAAGCCAGTTGATAGCCGGCAGGGATGATATTTCCAACCATATTAACTGATAAAGTAGATAAGCAAATCGTTAGAAGTGAAAGGGTAATGGCAAATCTACTATCGAATCTCTCCACCACTTCAAGTACATTCCAAATCGGAACTCCAAAAGCAATCTCTGAACCGACAATGATCGAAATGCTAGCTACAGCAAATAATAAATACGTAATAAACAGCCCAGAAATCTGTCCCATTGACTGATCTTTATTAGAACGAGAAAATCTAGTAATATCAGAAACACTTAGAGTTTGTGCAACCCATGTTGCCAAAATGGCCGAAACACAACTTATGAAAACGAAAATACTATTTCCGTGGCCCCCTTTTGAACTATAGTTTATTATTGGTTCAATTCCACCTGCCAGTTTAATGGACCAGATAGCCATTCCGCCAAAAACCACAAAAATTAGTGGGGATAGATATTTTGTTAACTTCCCTAATCGATCGATACCGGCAAAAATGAATAAAACATTAATAATCCAAAAGAGTAGAAAGGAAAGGAGGCCAGATAGATTTAATCCGAAAAAGTTGAAATTTCCGCCTAAAGATAAATACTCTGGCCAAAATTCCCCTATTAAAATACTAAGGGCAAGACTGCCAGCATAGGTTTGAAGACCAAACCACATAATCGCGGCAATAACGCCTCTTAGGACTCCCGGAAAGAGAGCACCCTTTATTCCGTAGCTTGCACGGAGCAGAATAGAAAATGGAATTCCATATTTGCTGCCGGCATGCCCATTCAATACCATCATGACTGATAGTAATATGGAAGAAATGATAATGATAAAGAATACCTGCCAAATAGATAATCCCAATGCAAAGAATCCGCCAATTGTTACATAGGAAGGCACGTTATGAACAGAGCCCATCCAGATAGAGAAAAATTGACCTATTTTCCATGTCCTAGCCTCAGAAGGAGTTGGTAATAAATCTGGGCTATAATGGGCTTGATTTTCGATTTGTGCATGACTTTGTCCCAAACAAACCGCCCCCTATAGTAGCTTACTATTATTTCTTGTTATTGTTTTATAGATTAAGACAAGTAAACAAAGAACTGTTGAAATCGTAAAGCTTAGCCAGATTCCTTTAAAGTCTTCCGTTCTTGTTACAAAAATATAGCCTCCAATAGCTCCAATAAAGGATGAAAAGGGGACTATGAGAGGAAGAACACCTTTACTAAGGATGATATATAGAATGGGGCTAATCACCGCCGCATAAATATTCCCAGTGAAAAATAATAGCGTGAGCGGACTGGGAGTAAGAATACTGACAATGACGAGTAAACATAGACATATTGCTCCCGAAAAAATATAAGTGTATTTCCATTTTTCATCATTTGTTAGAGTAAAAAACATTTCCATTATATTTTTTACAAAAAGGGTAGTTGTGGCGTGCAATTCTGCACTGAGGGCCGAAGCGATTGAACTAAAAACAAAGACCACGAATAGGACGATTAATATAGATGATTGGATTCTGTTTACTAGTTCAGAGAATAAGGAATAAATATTTTCAAAGCTTCTGCCGAATATTGTAATCATTAACAAGGAGGATAAAGCCAGTGGGATAGTTGCCCATATTAATCCTGTTAAAGTAAAGGTTATTTGAACCTTTTCTTTTTGAATAATAAACATTCTTTGCCATGAAGCACGGTCAATCAAAATTTGACCAAAAAAGACAAAGATTGCTGTGAAAATAAACCAAAAGGCATCTGTGTTCTTTATATACAATAAATAAGGATGATATAGCTTAATTCCGTCATAAACAGGATAAACTCCTTCTTGAATATAAAAGTAGACGGGGATAATAATGACGGCTGCAAAAATCAGGGTGACATTAACACCAGCGACTTGGTGAAGGCGCTGCATGCCCCCAGCTCCTCCGATAAAAAAACAAATAGTTAAAAAAAGCAATAACCCAATAAAATAAGGAATTGGAAAAATCATCTGAATAAGAATTCCTGCGCCCATAGCTTGTACAAATAAGGAATGAAAGCTTGTAAGGATAAGAACTGTCATCATTAACCAATATCCGTTTGGTGTTAATTTTTGTCTTAAAACATCTCCGATCGTGTGCTGACCAGGGTGATTTTCACGGATTTTTTTTGCTAAAAATCCAAATAAAATAGAGGATAACGCCCCTACTAGTGAGTATCCAATTCCACCGATAAGACCGTATTTAATCAAGGTTTCCGGAGATGAAAGGATTGTATTTCCTGTTACCCATCGAGCCAATAAACTAACAACTCCAAAGCTTACCCCGAGTTTAATGGCACCACTGATATATAACTGATAATCATTTTTTTTCAATGGAATGTCTCCCTTAAGCGAAAATCCCTTGGTGATTGTCCTGTCATTTTTCGGAAAATTTGGCTAAAATAATGCTGGCTGTTAAAACCACATCTTTCAGAAACCGTACTAATACTTAAATCAGGATACTCAACGAGCATTCTTTGAGCTTCCTTTAAGCGAAACTCGTTTAAATACTCGGAAAAGCCCATCCCAACCTCCTCATGAAATTTTCTGCTTAAATAAGCAGAATTAATATGAATTTTTGACGCTAAATAATTTAACGTTAATTTTTCACTATATTCCGCATGAATAATGTTTATCGCATTAACAATTTGTTCTGAATAACGCCCTAATCTTTCATACTTGCTTAATACGGCCATTAATTCATCTTCAATAATTGGTTTGGTTATGTAATCAACGACCCCAAGTCTTATTGAAGTTTGAGCATATTCAAAATTTTGAAAAGCAGTAACCATTATAATATCAAGCGTATATGTTTTTGTTAGTTCCTTCGCTAAATCCAATCCATTCTTCCCAGGAATCTGAATATCTAGAAATGCAAGAAAGATGTCATGCTGCTTAACGATTTGGAGTGCTATGGAAGCATCTTGAGCTTTGAAAATCTTCCAGTTTGGAAATTTTTTAAGGATTAAATACTCGAGCTGCTCTAATTCTAGCGGTTCGTCATCAACTAGCAGGATATTCATAAGTAATGTTCACCTTCCTTAAATTTCAGAACTGAGTATAAATGGAAAAATAGCTAAAACACTTGTCCCATTGTCTGAGTTGATTAATTGTACAGATGTTTTACCATCCGGAAATAATAACTCCAGTCTTTTTGTAATGTTTTCTAAACCAAGTCCTCTTTCCTGTGAAAGTTCCTCAGCACCTTCAACCGCATTGTTCCATACTGTGATATGGATGTCTTTATCCCGTTTTTCAATGGTTGTTTTTAAAAAGGCTTCGCCAACATATTTCTCAAAAGAATGTTTAAAAGCATTTTCGATAAAGGTTTGAATAATAAAAGGGATGGTGATGGCTTGGTTTACATTTGGGTCGATTGAAAATTCATAATGCAGCCTGTCCCGAAAACGTATTTTTTGTATTTCTAAATAATAATTGACATAGGTTATTTCCTCATCTATTGTAATAAAAGTATTATTTGTTTGATACTTAAATTTAAGCAGCTTTGATAGAGTCTCAATCGAACGTATCAATTCTGTTTTACGATCCAGCCTTGCTAAGCTTAATATCGAATTTAATGTATTAAAAAAGAAATGTGGCTGAATCTCTTGATTCAATTGGTTGTAGAGGGCGGTTTGCAGCTCTCTTTCTAAAGCGATTTCCCGTGTTTTTTTTTCCAGCAGGTCTATTCGCTTTTCAAAAATAAACAAAAAAAGCAATGTAAAGGCCCCTAGTAAAGGCACTAGAGCTGCAATCATAATATTTAGGGAGAAAGCTTCAACTGTTAACATAACCGAAATTCTCCTTTATATGAAGAAAAAGGGAGGCAGTTGCTTCTCCCTTTTTTAATATAGTATTTTACCGTAATATCTTATCATTATAAAACACTCTTACTTAAAATTTTCTGCGTAATGACAGCTGACCATATGATTTGTATCCAATTCTCTTAAAGCTGGTTCTTCCGTTTTACATTTCTCTGTTGCAAATGGACAACGGGTATGGAATCGGCAGCCGTTTGGCGGATTAATAGGAGAGGGGACGTCTCCTTTTAAGATGATGCGCTCCCGTTTTAATTCCGGATTAGGGACAGGAATCGATGATAGCAAAGCCCGTGTATATGGATGAAGCGGTGTATCAAATAAATCCTTTTTATCTGCAATCTCAACGACTTTCCCTAGGTACATAACCATGACACGATCTGAAATATGTCTAACTACACTCAAATCGTGAGAGATAAATAAAAAGGTAAGTCCAAACTGCTTTTGCAGTTTCTTTAATAGATTTAGAACTTGTGCCTGAACAGATACATCCAAGGCAGAAACAGCTTCATCGCAAATTATTAGTTTAGGATTAACTGCAAGGGCTCTGGCAATCCCAATACGTTGGCGCTGACCTCCGCTGAATTCGTGAGGGTAGCGATCAAGTGCCTCTAGGGGTAGCCCCACATAACCAAGTAGTTCAAACATTCGATTCATTCTTTTTGACTTTTCCACTACATCTTGGATGGCCATGGCTTCATTTAAAATTTGCTTAACGGTTTGTCTTGGGTTAAGAGAAGCAAAAGGATCCTGAAATATAACCTGTAAATCCCCTCTAAGCTTTCTCATTTCTTTCTTATTTAATCCTAAAATGTCTGTCCCTGAATAATAAACCTTTCCATCTGTAGGTTCATCAAGTCTTAAAATCGCACGGCCTGTTGTAGATTTTCCGCAGCCAGATTCACCTACAATACTTAAAGTCTCTCCTTCATATAGCTTGAAGGAGATGTCGTCTACTGCTTGTACGTATGCTTTAGGCTTAAAAAGGGAGTCTGTTTTAACAGGAAAATATTGCTTTAAATGTTCTACCTCTAATAATACGTTTTTATCTGCTGCAGCCTGCATTATTTTACAGCCTCCTCTTTTACCATTTTTGCTGTCCATAGATCTGTATACATCCAGCAGCGAACCTTTACACCATCATTTTGTTCAATAAGCTCTGGCTGCTGTTGATGACAAATCGGTTGCTGATGAGGGCATCTTGAAGCAAAGCGACAGCCAGCAGGCATATTGTAGGGACTAGGGACACTGCCTTCAATCGTTTGTAATTCTTCCTGGTCTTCATGAATTTTAGGCAGTGAATCTAGTAGACCTTGTGTGTATGGATGTCTTGGATTAGCAAAAATTTTCTCGGTTGGTGCATGTTCAATAATATTACCTGCATACATGACGGCTACCGTATCACAGGTTTCAGCAACGACACCTAAATCATGGGTAATCATAATGACACCCATGCCCAGCCTATTTTGCAAGTCTTTAATTAACTCTAGGATTTGAGCTTGTATGGTTACATCCAATGCTGTTGTTGGTTCATCTGCAATTAATACCTCAGGGGTACACGCAAGCGCCATCGCAATCATGACACGCTGACGCATACCGCCGCTTAATTGGAAAGGCTCTTGTTTTGCCCTTTTTTCCGGGGAAGGGATCCCAACAAGCTTTAACATTTCGACTGCCCTTTCCCATGCGGCTTTACGTCCCATGTTTTGGTGCATTCGTAACGCTTCAGCAATTTGTTCTCCAACCGGTAAAACAGGATTCAATGAAGTCATTGGCTCCTGAAAAATCATCGAAATCTCATTACCACGAACCCTTCTCATTTCGTCTTCAGATATTGACACTAAATCTTTTCCTTTAAACAAAACTTGTCCGCCCGCTATTTTCCCAGGAGGGGAGGGGATTAAACGCAGAATGGAAAGAGATGTTATACTTTTTCCACAGCCGGATTCACCGACAATTCCTAAGGTTTCCCCTTTATGCAAACTAAAATCGATGCCATCAACCGCCTTACTTACCCCGAGCTTTGTAAAGAAATGTGTTTTTAATCCTTTTACCTCTAAAATCGGTTTGTTACTCTCCGTCATCACATTCACCTCCTGTTAATTTAATTCAATCCGTTTATTAAAGAATCGGTATAGTACATCGACAATCAAATTCACTACGACGAAAACAAGAGAGGCTACTAATACCCCGCCTTGAACCATTGGTAAATCCCTCATTCGAATCGAGTCGACAATCATTCTTCCTAATCCATTAATAGCGAAGATGGATTCAACCAGAACTGTCCCGCCAAGTAAAGCTCCGAATTGTAAACCAACTACTGTAATAACTGGAATTAAAGCATTACGTAATCCATGCTTATAAATAATTACACTTTCACGTACCCCTTTAGCACGAGCTGTTCGGATATAATCCTGACGAATAACTTCGAGCATACTTGATCTTGTCATACGGGCTACAATGGCAGCACCCCCTGCACCTAATGTCAGAGCAGGCAGGATAACATGAAGAATGCTATCCCAGCCAGCAACAGGGAGGATTTGCAGTTTTACTGAGAAGAAATACATTAACATTAAACCAAACCAAAAGCTTGGTAATGAAATACCTAATAAGGCTACAATCATAACGGTTGTATCTTTTAGGGAATAAGGCTTAATCGCAGAAATAATACCAGCAGCCATCCCTAAAACAATGGTTATAAGAATACTAAAAAAGGAAAGCTCAATTGTAATAGGTAATCTTACTAATATTTCATCTAGGACTGGCTGACTATTCTTAAGTGATACTCCAAAATCTCCACGAAAAACGCTCGTTAAGTAATCGAAGTATTGTACCAATAATGGTCTATTTAAACCTAATTGATCCCGTATGGCTTCAATGGTTTCCTTTGAGGCTCCTTCACCAGCAAGCAAGACCGCTGGGTCACCTGGAACTAACTGCATTATAAAGAATACGACAAAGGTTACCCCTATAATGACCGGAATGGTTTGCAATAATCGGCGTACTATAAACATCAACATCTAATATACCTCCCTATTTCTTCATTCTTGGATCAAAAGCATCGCGTAATCCATCTCCAAAAATATTAAAGCCTAAAACTAGTATAGAAATAGCCAGTCCTGGAAATATGGCGATATAAGGTGCAGAAAATAAGAAATCCCTGCCGCTGCTTAACATCGTTCCCCACTCTGGAGATGGTGGCTGGGCACCTAGACCAAGGAATGATAAACCGGCTGCTGATAGAATGACGGTAGCTAGTCTTAGAGTTCCTTGTACAATAATAGGTGAAAGAATATTTGGTAAAATATGTTTAAAAATTATCGTTAAATCATCTGCTCCAAGTGAACGGACGGCGTCAATATACTCAAGTCGTTTCACTTCTAATGTTGAGCCGCGGACAATCCTAGCGAATAATGGAATTGAGTATGCTCCGACGGCTATCGTTACATTAATTAAACCAGGTCCAAGTGCACTGATGATGGCTAAAGCAAGTAAAATACCAGGGAAAGCCAAGAGAATATCCATGATCCTCATTATGGTTGAATCAATCCATTTTCCGTAGTAGCCTGCGATAAGTCCAAAAATAATTCCAAAGAAAGCACCAAAGATTACAGCAGTTATTCCAATACCCATCGAAAGTCTAGAACCATATAGGATTCTGCTTAGAATATCCCTTCCTTTATCATCTGTACCCATCCAGTGATCTGTTGAGGGAGGTATTAATTTATTTTCTAAATTTATTTCATATGGATCATAGGGGGCAAGTAAGGGTGCGAAGAGTGCGACAAATATATAGAAAAGAATGATGATAGCACCGACCATTGCAGCTTTGTTCATGGTTAAAATAGATAAGAAATCTTTTATTTTAGATTCTTTCGGTTGATTCATTTTTTGTGTAATTACAACTGGTTGTTCGGTTTTTGCTTCTAGTGTCATGTAAAACCCTCCTTAATTTTTATTTGAAAGAATGATGTCATTTCTAGCTGTCATAATCCTCCTCTCAGAAACTATTATTTTTTTTGAGATATGTACAAAATTATCAAAATTAATGGGAAAGTAAATATTTTTTAATTTTTTTGTCAAAATAGTTTAAATTCTTGTAAATATTCTGTAAATATTCCGGTGAATCATCTTCTATAATGCAGATAAGGATTTCAAAGGAACTCAGAAAACTTTTTCCTTTTAAAATGAGAATCCTATAAATATACACAAAGGAGAGGCGAGGAATGGAGAGAAAAAAACGATCCATAAAAAATGTCATTTTATTAGTATTAGTAGGATTATTGCTTATAGTTGTTCAAGCATGTTCGACAAAATCAAATTCTTCTAATGAAGCTGCAAGCAACAAAGAAGAAACAAAAGAGGGTGGAACATTAACAGTTGTTCGACTTTCTGACGCGACCAAGCTAGACCCACATTTTATTACCGATATCCCATCAGCAAACATTATTTACCAAAAGGTTTATCAGGGACTTGTCGTACCGGATAAGGATTTTAAAATTCAACCGCTTTTGGCAAAAGAATGGACAGTAGTAAATGATACGACTTGGGAATTCAAATTAAGAGATGATGTAACATTCCATGATGGAACACCATTTAACGCAGAGGCAGTAAAAGCGACATTTGATCGTTTATTAGATCCAAATACAGGATCACCGCAACGGACCAAATTTGAAATGATTACAGAAGTAAAAGTAATAGATGAATACACTGTACAATTATTGCTTGCCTATCCTTATGCACCGCTTTTATCTATTTTGGCAAGTCAGGAGGGCAGCATCATTAGCCCAAAAGCTTTAGCTGAAAATCCTGAAAAACTAGCTGAGCATCCAGTTGGTACTGGTCCATTCGTGTTTGGAGAGTGGAAGAGTGGTCAAGAAATTTCACTAAAGAAGAATGAAAACTACTGGGGCAAGAAACCTAATATCGATTCTGTCGTGTTTAAGGTCGTTCCAGAGGATGCCACACGTCTTGCAATGATTGAAACGGGTGAAGCACATATCAACGACCAAGTACCGGTAACTGAAATTGAACGAATCGAAGCTTCCGATACAATGGGTCTCTATCGTACAGAAGGACTAGCTGTCGAATATCTTGGATTTAATACAAAGAAAAAGCCATTTAATGATGTAAAAGTCCGTAAAGCAATCAGCCATGCGATTGAAAGAGAAGCTATTATTAAAGGTGTATATAATAATGTAGGGACACTCGCAAACGTGGCGATGAGCCCTAAGGTATTAGGATATAGCGACAAGGTTAAGCCTTATGATTATGATTTGAATGAAGCAAAGCAATTGTTAAAAGAAGCTGGATATGAAAATGGTTTGGAAATTAAATTATTAACAAGTGATCGAAAAGAACGAGTTAACATGGCAGAAGTAATCCAATCTCAATTAAAAGGGATCGGAGTAAATGTAGAAATTCAAGTAATGGAATACGGTGCATTTATTGAAATGATCAATAATGGTGAACATGAAATGGTAATCAACGGTTGGGGAAATGCAACTGGTGACGGAGACTATAACCAGTATAATTTATTCCACACTGCATCACAGGGGCCTGCAGGTAACCATTTCTACTACAGTAATCTAGAGGTAGATGAAAAAATTGAAGCAGCACGTCAAGAAACAGATGAAGCTAAACGTTTAAAGCTATATGAAGAAGTTATGCAAATTGAAATGGACGACGCGGTTTATATTCCAATTCGTAACTACGAGCATTTAGCGGCTCATAGTAAAAACGTTAGTGGTTTTTGGTTAAACGCAGCAAACTACCTTATGATTGATGATGTAGTGATTAAATAAATGAGGTTTTCATTTTCAATGGGAAAGTACTTTTGCATAAAAAAGTACTTTTCCTATTTCAACAATAGGAGGAATTGCAATGACTACTTTTTGGCTGACAAATGTCCGTTTAGAAAAGGGTTTCAAGTACGATAACGATCGTATTACTGGTACCGAGACGGAAATTTGCCATTTAAAAATCCAAGATGGAAAAATTGTCGAGATTACAAATGTATACCCAAAAAATATAGAAGAAAAACAGGTTGAGGCCTGCCATCAACTCCTTCTTCCAACGTTACGAGATATGCATATTCACATCGATAAAACATACTACGGAGGACCATGGAAGGCTTGTACTCCACTCACAAAAGGCATATTTACTCGGTTAGAAGAGGAAAAAGAATTGCTGCCGAAGTTGCTGCCAACTGCACAAGAAAGAGCAGAGAAAATGATTGAATTGTATTTGAAAAATGGTCATACCCATATTCGTACTCATTGTAATGTGGATCCTGTAATTGGCCACAAAAATTTAGAGGCAACTGTAAATGCTTTGAAAAAATATGAGGATGTATTAAGCTATGAAATCGTTGCTTTCCCGCAGCATGGCTTATTAAAAAGTGACTCTGTTCAATTGATTCGAAATGCAATGAAGAATGGGGCTACAATAGTTGGCGGCGTTGACCCAGCAACCGTAGACCGTAATATCGAAAAATCTTTATATACTATTTTTGAAATTGCCGTTGAAAACAATAAAGATGTCGATCTCCATTTACATGATCCCAACACTTTAGGAGCATTTACATTTGAACGAATGGCACAATATACGAAAGAAGCGGGTCTGAAAGGGCGGGCAACAATCAGCCATGCCAATGCACTAGGTGACTTACATGGGGAAGAACTCACAGAAATTATTAAGATATTAAAAGATCAAGAGATTGATATTACTTCAACTGTCCCAGTAAATCGGCCTACAATTCCAATTCCAACTCTAGACAAGTTTGGAATTCAAGTTTCTGTGGGACATGACAGTATTACGGATCATTGGTCCCCATTTGGAACAGGGAATACGATTCAAAAGCTGGGCATTCTAGCGGAACGATTCCGATTGTCTGACGAATATTCTCTATCAACAACCTTAAAATACGGAACAGGCGGTGTAACACCACTAAATGAAAAAGGTGAGCGAGTCTGGCCGAAGGTTGGCGATGAGGCAACGATGATGCTAGTAAACGCAACCTGTTCTGCTGAAGCAGTCGCAAGAAGAGCTTCTGTAGAATCAGTATTTTATAAAGGGAAAAAGGTAGAAAGCAAGCTAACAGAATCAAATTCGGTGCAGGTATAAAGGAGGAAATAGAATGACCACTCCATATTGGTTAACAAATGTAAGATTAGAAACTGGATATTTTCAGGATGAAAATGGTGCTTACGAAACAAAAACAGAGCTTTTCCACTTGAAAATTGAGGACGGAAGAATTGTAGAAAAGCAGAGTAATAGCTATGCCATTCAACCAAGTGAAAATACGAAGAATGGGAAAGGATTTTTAGCATTACCAACTTTTAAAGAAATGCACAATCATTTAGATAAAACTTATCTTTCGCTTGATTGGAAGGCACCTATACCTGCTAAAAATTTAGAAGAACGGTTGCGATTAGAAGCGATGGAGCTTGAGGTTTTAGCGCCAACAACAAAACAGCGTGCAAGTGCTATGATTGAATTGCTTCTTTCTCAAGGATCGACACACATTCGATCACATGTAAATATCGATCCTTATATTGGTTTGAAAAATCTTGAGGGTGTTAAAGCAGCGCTTGAGGATTATTCTGATAAACTAACTTATGAAATCGTAGCTTTCCCACAACATGGGTTATTAAGAGAAAATGTGATTCCGTTGATGAAAGAAGCAATGAGAACAGGAGCTAACCTTGTAGGAGGGCTAGACCCAGCAGGAATCGACCGCAACATTGAAAAATCCCTATATGAAGTGATAAATCTTGCGACAGAATTTGATGCTGATATTGATATTCATTTACATGATCATGGACATGTCGGCTTGTATACGATTGATAAATTTGTAGAAATGGTAGAAGAAGCAAAATGGCACAAGCGGGCTGCAGTTAGTCACGCATTTTGTTTAGGAGAAGTACTAGTAGCACAACAGGAGGAAATAGCAGATAAATTGAGCGCAGCAGGTATGTCAATCATGTCTACGATACCTATTAATAGGACACTTCCGCCAATCGATTTGTTAGATCAAAAAGAAGTAAATGTATACTTAGGCTGCGATGGTTTCTATGATTCTTGGGGACCATTTGGCACAGGTGATGTATTAGAAAAGGTAACACGCTTCGGTGAACTTTTTCGAAAAAGTGATGAACGTTCATTAGCACATTCTTTAAAATGGGCAACAGGTGGTCCAACGCCTCTAAATAAGGATGGTGAAGTTGCCTGGCCGCTTCCAGGTGATGAAGCAAGTCTTATTCTAGTCAATGCATCCTGTTCAGCAGAAGCAGTAGCAAGAACACCCAAGCGCGAGGCTGTTATGTTTAAAGGTAAAATAGTCTCAGGCCAATTATAAATGAAATGCCCCGTTAGTTAATTAACGGGGCTTTGGTGCCTTATGAATCTTTACGAAGTTTCTTATTTAACAGTCGAAAAATCTTTAATGCTAATTGGATTTGAAGCAGTTCCTCTGCATTCTTTAAATTAGAATTTAATATTTCTTTAATTTTCTCAATTCTATAGATGAGTGTATTCCGGTGTAAGAACATCGCTTTTGATGTTTCACTGATATTAAGGTTATTCTGAAAATAATTTTCTAAGGTAATAATGTAGCTTGTTCCATGTAATTGATCATGTTCATACACTTTTCCAAGCCTCTTCATAAAGAATTCTTCTAATTCCATGTCTTTAATATTGGAATCTAAAAAGTGGTAGATAGAATGATCTTCAAAATGGGATACTCCGCCACTGTCTTCAAATTTTTGCATCAATCTTATCGATTCATTTGCTTCGGAAAAGCTTTTATGAAGAGAACGAATCGTTCCATACTGTCTGCCAATTCCTATTAAGAAGGTGGAATTGCTTATTTGCTTATTAAGGATACTGTATAAGTTATTTGTGTATTGTTTTGCTTCATAAACAGAAACTGCTAAACGGTTTTCATGCTGTCCAATTAAGATGATGATTCGATTGTTTCGGTGAAAGCAGGTCACTTCTCCGTCTGCTTTATTAGCGTACTCATAAATTAATTCTACACATTTTCTAGCTTTATTCTCCAAGCTAACTCTTCTAGCTACCATATCCTCATACTGCTCGAACTCCTCTGATTCTATATTAATTACAATACAGTAATACATATAATTTGAATGAAGTCCATGCATTTCACTTAGCGTATGGATGGTTTCGCTAGAGGTAATTTTTCCAGTAAGCAAATCATCGAAAAAGTCCTGTCGAATTTTTAATTTCACTTCTTCTATTTCCTTGGCTTTTATCCTTTCAAGCGCAATGTTGGTCGATGCCTGCTCTAAAATAATGAAGTCAAATTCAGTTAGTTCACTTACTGTTTGCCATACAATTATATATCCATAAATATGGCTTGCTGCGGCAACAGGCAAGATTCTGCAATTTATTTCCAAGCCTTCTAAATAATAAATTCGTTTAATGGTCTTTTTCATTTCACTTACATTTTTTGGAATAGAGTCAATGAATTCTTTTGGGAACGCTGGTCTATTTTTCACCAAATCAAGACAATATGATAGCGGAACGGTATTATTCATATGTTCTGTAAAGTCCACTAGCTTCCAATCCTCATTTACAAAAATAATTGGATTATTAATGGTCTCTGATAACATCGATAAAATTCTATCAATTCCGCCGCCTTCAAGTGTAATTCTAAAAAATAAATTATGAATGTCTAGGGTTTTTCTATTTAATAAATCATATCTTCCCGAAGCTTTTTCATTAATAATCGAAATGACCCTAGATAATGTATATTCAAATGGTAACTCCAGTAATGGTAATCCGAGTCTGTTTGCTTCGTCAATCATGTTCTGTGGGAGTTTGTCAAAATATCTTTTCATTTTAACGACTAGTCCTGCACAGTTAATTTGAGAAAGCTCTTGAATAATTCGATTTTGTAATTCTTCATTGTCTTTAAATATATATCCTGTCGATAAAAGCAGTTCATTGGGTGAAAGCCAGTCGAATACCTCAGGATTTTCAATAATATTTACAATTGCTATCTCATTATTAATACCTTTTTCCCCAGCTACTATTTTTAATCCATCAATGGCTTTAATTTCAAACAGGTCCTTTACGGTCAACAATTTTTACACATCCTAAATTATCATTTCATCACCATTTATTGTACAACATGCTCAAATGAAATCAAGTCTACGTATCCTAAAGTAGTATTTATGATAATTTAAACACAATTCATTATGCATAATGCCTAAAAAACTAAAGTTACTTTGGGCAAAATACCTAATAAAGTATTGAAACACTTTCATAAGCTTAACAATTAATTATCTTTTGATATAATTGAGAATGCCGGGGGCTGTCCCATAATGGTGCCGGACTTTGACATCTATGAAATTTGAAAGGTACTAAATGATCGATGAATACAAAAAACAAATATTTAAGTGTGTTTCAATGGTTTGTCTACTTACTTGCTAATTCTATTGCTCTTCCAATCGTAATTGGGAATGTATTTCATCTATCTACAACAGAGATATCAGCCTTAATGCAACGAACATTTTTTGTCGTAGGATTAAGCTCTTTTATTCAAGGGAAATTTGGTCATAGATATCCAATAGTAGATGGACCAGCTGGTTCTTGGGTTAGTATTTTTGTTATCTTTGCAAGCATTGGGACACAGCAAGGGTTGACATTGATGGAGACATTACAAATCCTTGAGACGGGATTAATCATTGCTGGAGTAATATTATTACTGTTAGGGATAACTAAGTGGGTTCAACATTTATTGATTCTCTTTACACCAATTGTAACTGGCACATTTCTGTTTATATTAGCTATTCAATTAAGTGGTGTCTTTTTAAAGGGAATGGTGACAATGGATAGCAACACGGGTCAGCTGGATGTGGTGAGCTTTCTCATAGCTATTTTTACTTTTGCTTTTATCATTGTACTTTCCTCTAAAGCTAAGGGATGGTTAAAAAACTATGCAATCTTATTAGGTATCGTTGCAGGGTGGGGCGCATTCATAATCTTTGGAAAAGGTCATCCAAGCAATTCAATATTAACAACTGATATCATTAAACTACCAGAAATTTTTCCATGGGGTTTCCCCGTAATAACTGGAAGTGTATTGGTAACAACGATCTTATTTACTTTTTTACTCATTTCTAATACATTCGCCGCGATTACCGCAGCAGAGGAAGCAATCCTAAATAATAAAGGACATTTCCGTGTTAGGCTTTACCGGGGAACTTGGATAGGGGGAGTTTCTCATCTTTTTTCTGCTGTATTCTCAACAATTGGTGTGGTGCCTTTACCAGCTACAGCTGGCTTTGTCAGATTAACCAAACAATATCGAATCATTCCTTTTCTGTTTGCATGTGGGATTATGGTAATGATTTCAGTGTTTCCGAGTATTGTTGACTTATTGGCTTCCTTACCATTACCCGTAGCCAGTGCTGCTCTTCTGACCACACTAATTGAGATGCTGGGGATAGCCATTCGCTCACTGACAAAACAGCCATTAAATGACCGGAATAGCACAATTATTGGGTTATCCTTACTAGTTGGAATTGGAGTTATGTTTTTACCAGATGAAATCTTTAGCGGTCTTCCATATATCATTCAAAACATAGGTAAAAATGGTTTATTAGTGGGTACATTACTAGCAATGATTGTTGAACAACTTTGGAAACCTAAAAAATAGCTGCAGAAAACAAATTTTCTGCAGCTATTATTAATTTTTTTGCTGTCTGAGAACCCTCTTTAAATAAACTTCTAAAAAATTAATTTTAACCCCACCAAAACGAGCCCAATGAGAAAGCCGCAGACCGCACCATTTACACGTATCCATTGCAGATCTTTTCCAACGTTCGTTTCAATCATATTGATAAGAGTTTTATTATCCAATTTTTCTAAGTTTTCTTCTACAAGCTTTCCAATCTTCGAATGATTATGATCGACAAAAACGGAAATTTGCTGCTGAATCCAGGTTTCAATGGCATTTATTTTTTTATCATCTGTTTTCAAATTTTCAACTGCCTTTGATAAATGAGGAAGGAGATAACCCTCGTAAAAATTAGGTAATTCTATAAGGGTGATTGCCTTTTCTTTAAGTTGTTCAATAAAATCAGTAATTTTATCCTCTAAGTGCCAGTGGGATATCATTTGTTCTTTTATATTATTTATTTCTAAAACCAGGTTTTCATCGGTTTTAATATCTTGTAGCTTTGTGTTTATATGAAAAAGTAACGTTTGCCTATTTTGATTAAATGGATCCCCAAAGCTTTGTACACCCTTTTGAATCAGACCTTGAATGATACTGCCTAACTTTTCCTCATTCACAATATTCGTAAAGGATTTTAAAGCAAATTGCATAAAACCATCTGCTTTAATATTTTCTAGAGCATCAACTGCCATCCTGCCAAGTCTTTCCTTTGTACTTTCCTTTTTAGACCAATCATCGATTTCCTTTAGGACAAAATCAAGTGCTTTTTCATCATATTTCCGTTTTAATAGTTGATCAATAATGACAGGAAGATACTTACTTGCATCTAAATCTTTTAGCTTTACTTTCAATTCGCTTTCAATAATGGGGGCTAATTTTTTACTATCAACCGAAAGAAGTAAATGCTGGATTAGCTTAATCGTAACATTTCTGACCTGCTGCCCTGTGATAGCTTGCTCAGCAAAGTTAAAGAGTTTTTCGGTAAAAGGTATGCTTGATACTTTCTTTCTAATACTTTCTTTCGTCAGCCAATCATTTTCAAGCATTGAAATAATGGCAGCAATAATTCTCTTACGGTTTTTTGGTAAAAGTGCCGTATGCGGTATAGGTAAACCTAGAGGGTGGCGAAATAACGCGGTAACCGCGAACCAATCTGCAAGACCGCCAACCAAGCCTGCCTCAAATCCTCCCTGAAGGATTGTTCCCCAAAGGGAATCCTGAAAAGGGAATGTAACAATAAAACCTGCTCCCATAACAGCTAGAGAAATCGTCGCTAAATGCTGCGATTTATTCTTTTTCTTCGACATCTGTGTATCCCTCATTTTTTACGAAAATATGGTTGTTTATTGATATTATCTCAATAACATCAAAAAAAGCAAAAAAAAACTCCTCTACCGTTACTGAGAAGAGTTTTCCACTTTCTTTTTTTTTGGTGGAATATGAGTTATGAGTCCATCCATCTTAGTAATATAGAACTGTATTTCAGGAGCAGATTTCAAATATTTTTCTTGAACCAATTGGTAGTAGTTCACTCTTCGCTGAGGGTCATATTGCAGCATAGGATATTCCTTTCGTTCCTTAACATATAAATCTACTGCCTTTTGTACCATGTCCATTTCGACTGGTATTTTCATTTCTTTTTCCTCAAACAAATCATAGGTTTCTTTAGACATATAAAACTTTTTAGAAGGGACCCCGCCTAAAATATTTGCGAGTTTTATAAAATCAATACTGTTATCATCTTGTACAATGATTGTTCTGTATACACCTTTTGGCAGATTATCTGAGAATTGCCTTACAGCTTTCCGAACCTGGTCAATGGTTACATCAATGATTGGATAGTTTTGTGCTTCTTCTAGATTAATTTGTGAGTCATTTTTAAACTCAGAAGTTTTCTCTACAGGTTTTTTATAGTATTTTTGTATTATTACGTAACCTGTATATCCTCCAATCCCAGTCCCAAGGAAAGTAAAAATAATTGTAAACCAAAGTTCCATATTGTCCAACCCCTTCTACGTAGGTTAGGAGCCATACTGCTCACAGATTTTATTATATAGGCGCTTACATTATTCCAATACAGATCGCATTTTATTCTGATTTTTAATAATGTAATTTAAGTATACTAATAAAATAGGAAATAGGGCAGCCATTTATGATGGGTGCCCTAAGGAAATAATATTGGAGAAGAATTAGTTAATTGCAAATGTGTCTTTAAAGCTTATTTGGATTTCCTTCATTTCTTCGTTATAGGACAAACAAGTTTCAGTATCCTCGAAAAACCATACATCATTTCCTTCTACATAGAAGTTAATACCATTTATTTCTTTCGTAAAGCCGATATTTGTTGGTGACTCTGCAGAAAACGCTAGGCTGAAGCCCTTGTGTTTTTCACCAAAACCATCATATTGCGGATACATTCTCACAGTATTGATCTCGAATTCATTCGTAAACCACTTTGCAGCTTTTTCATCAATAGAAAGTAACATATAAATGCACCAACCTTTTCAAAATGGTAATAGCTATAATAAGATTGAAAACTGTTAATTTAAAAAGAAATCATTCCTTATGATATTAGATTAAGTCTTTTTATTAGATTTGCATGTGATATTTTTCACAAGTAATTCTGTCGTAAAGGTTATTTTAAAAAATGGTCATATTTTCGCAATAAACATCATGAAAAGTGGATACCTAAAAAATACCGTTTAGTAATGTTTTAGAATTTGTAACATATCAAAGTGTTAAAGGTGATAAAATGGATGTAATACGAAAAGGGAGATCCTAACTATGGAGCAAAAACTTGATAAATTAACAGAGAACATTTCTGATATTAAAACACTAATAAATACGTTTAATAAAACATTAGAAAACATCGAACATAGACTTTCTCGGTTGGAGCAAATGGACAGAATTGAGCACCGAGTTGAGGTTAATCAAATTGACTTATCAGATATAAAAGAATCACTGCAGCGTATTGAAGACGTGCAAGGCAATGTAGTAAAACAGTTAGAAAACAACTTAGGGAATGGTGAGGATATTAAGCATATTAATCGTCGCCTAGATTAACACCTAATCAAATTAGCCAAAGCGGAAGAAGAAATCATTATCCTAAAAAACAGATAAATAAAAAAAAGATCAGATATGATAAACTGATCTTTTTTTATGTGTTGAATAGAAGAATGCGATCGCTTACAATTTATTTGCCAAATAGTGCTTTCAGCGCCTTATAGATAAACGCTAAAGAAAAAATAATCATTGCTAATGAGCCAACGATATCAAAAATTGGACCTAAGAAGCTTAAAAATGATACCAGTTCTACACTCATTAAAACAAATCCAGAAAGTATTGCCGCTAAAAATAAGAAAATTAATTCCATCGTAATTTCTCCCTCCTTTAGTTTTAGAATATGATTAGAAGGGTGAAGGTGATTGGATTTTAGGGAAAATATTACAATTTTATTACAAAAAAAACAGACCTGCCTGGTCTGTTTCAAAAACACAATTATTAAGAAAGTACTTCTGTTTGAGGCAAAGCTATCTTATTCGTACTTGCTTCCTCATTTACAATCTTTGTTACCTCGATATATTTAATATGGTGTTCTTCCATATCAAGTATTTTAAAGGCATAGGAATCGTGATGAATGGAGTCTCCTTCTTTGGCCTCATAATTCTCCGTTAATATCCAGCCGCCAATGGTGTCTATATCTTCATCATCAATATCGACGCCCAACAGATCATTCACTTCTGTGACTAAAACTTTTGAATCTATAATATAATGGTTCTCCTTAATTTTACGTATCATTGGAATCTCATCCGAATCAAATTCATCCCGGATTTCACCAACAATCTCCTCAAGGATATCTTCAACCGTGACCAGGCCAGAGGTACCGCCATATTCGTCCATTAAAATAGCCATGTGCATTCGATCTTTCTGCATTTTTACAAGCAAATCATGGATTGGTATGGTTTCAATCACTCTAATTATCGGACGAGTATAATGTTCAAGTGTTTTCGTAGACAAGGTCTCTTTACTGATTAAATCCGTAACCATTTCCTTAATATTTACTAAACCAATAATATGGTCTTTATCACCATCAATAATTGGATATCTCGTATACTTTTCTTCACGAATCACTTCGAGAAAAGTATCGAGTGTATCATCTTTAGATAATGAAACGATTTCTGTTCTTGGTACCATAATTTCTTTGGCAATTCGGTTATCAAATTCAAAAATTTTATTTACATACTTAAACTCAGATTGGTTAATTTCGCCACTTTTATAGCTTTCTGAGAGGATAATTCGAAGCTCTTCCTCGGTATGTGCCATTTCGCTTTCAGATACTGGTTTAAGACCAAAAATGCTCGTTACAATACGTGCTGATCCATTTAATAACCAAATAAACGGATACATCACTTTATAAAAGAAGATTAGAGGCCGCGACATAACCAGTGTAATCAATTCAGCTTTTTGTATAGCCAGTGTTTTAGGTGCCAGTTCTCCTACGACAACATGTAAAAATGTAATGGTCGCAAATGCAATCCCAATGGATAATACGTGGGAAACACCTTCAGGAATTTCTAGTCCATTGAAAAGGGGAGTGAGCAAATGCTCAATGGTGGATTCCCCAATCCAACCTAAAGCAAGGGCAGTAATCGTAATTCCTAATTGACAAGCTGAAAGATATTCATCTAAATTTGAAATGACTTTTTTTGCAGAGATAGCACTCGAATTACCTTCCTCGATTAACTGGTCAATTCGTGAACTGCGAATTTTAACAATAGCAAACTCTGAAGTTACAAAAAAAGCAGTTAACGCAATTAAAATGGCTATTAAAACCAAGTTAAATATGTCCAAATAAGTTCCCTTAGCTCGTTACATACGAGTTAAGGAGTCACCTCCTAGTAATTTAAAAAAATCAACTCGTTATTCTCAAAAGGGATTCCTTTAAGACTGATTTTAGCATCATTAGATTTGTTGCAAATTTTTCTTTCTGCATGTCATCTAATTTTTCAATAAATGAAGTTAGGTCATATAAATCATTCTGCAGCTGATGCATTTGCTGTGTAACTGCATTTACATGTTTTTCCACTTCTGAATCACGAATTGTTTTGTCCTTCTTCATATCTAGTTTTCTTTTAATCTCGTCAAGAGGGTAGTGCAAACTCTTACATTCCTCAATAAATTTTAAGTCCTTTAAGGATTCTTCAGTATAAATTCGATAATTAGATTGGGATCGTTCTGCACTTAGTAAACCAATTGATGTGTAATAATCAATTGTGCGTTTAGAGACCATTGCAATTTCTGCTAATTCACCGATACGATAGACAGCCCCATCAAATCACCTCGAGTAATCTAAATTTAAAAATAATTATAGTAAATTACAACTGTACAGTCAAACGTTCTGGTTTGTATAATGGTTGGTATAAACATTTTATGAGAAAAGTCTTGTCTATATGAATCAGAAAATTATAAATTTTCAAAAATAAAAAATACAAATAACGCCTCCTATATAGGAGACGCAGCAAGGGGTAATTTAATGGTAAATACGGTTAGGTCTGGAGTTGAGAGGCAGGTTAATTCACCTTTATGCTTTTCAATGATTTCCTTACATACAAATAAGCCAAGACCAGTACCCAGCTTTTTTGTTGTGAAAAAAGGCTCAAAAATGGTCTTACTTAATTCAGCAGGAATCATTGGACCATTATTAGATATAGATAAAACAACATGTGAATTATTATCTATAGTGCATTTAATTTCAATCGTTGGGTTCGGTACTCTGTGATGGTTTAACACGTCAATGGCATTGAAAATAATATTAATGAAGACTTGTCTCATTTCATCTGCATATCCAAAAAGGGTGATTTCATCGACGATATCCTTTTTAATTTTTACCTTACCGTCTAAAATACTTGGGTATAGGAAATTTAACACTTCATCAATTAATTTATTCTGATTAAATTGTTCCTTTTCTTTTCCAATTAATTCTTTTTTAGACAAAAGTAGAAATTGTGAGATACGGAAATTAAGTTGATCCAACTCACTGGAGATAATATCGAGATATTTCATTTCAGGGTAGTCTGCCTTTAGAAGCTGAATAAAACCTTGTATCGACGTCAGTGGGTTTCTAAATTCATGAATAAAACTGGATGTCATTTGCCCTAGAAGGGTTAAACGGTCTTGATGAGTAGAATCAATAAACATCGTTTTTTCTTCAATGATTTTATTTTTTGCTTCTGTATAATGAGTAACTGCGTAATATAAAAATTTATCAAAGCAGAAATTTATCTTATTAATGGATTCTTGAAGCTCTGCCCATACGAGACCTGACTTACTTAAATAACTATATAAAACAGACCTGCCAAGATTAACATTATAGACAAAGTCTCCAATGTTGATAGTAGCTAAGGCTCTTTCTTCGGAAATTTCTAACGCATACTTTTGAATCGTTTCTAGGAGTTCCTCTTCGGTCATTGTATGCATAGTTAATACTATATTAAAAATGGCAATTCCATTTAGACTTATTTTTTCTTTATAGGGATCTCCTTTAGAAATAACAATGGAATTTTCCCATTCACGAAGCAATTCCTCTTTGTTCTTATTAAAAAAAGCTATTAAATCCATATGTAACTCAGATAACATCACAGTTTCCTCCTAAGACATGCCGAACTGATTAAATTAAATTCGTGATAATAGCTGGAAATTCCTTTAATTAAATATAGGTAAATTTTATCAATTTTTATCCGTTATTTGATAGTTTATCTAATTATAACATGAATCGAAGTTTATCCTTGTAAAAGCCCTATAAAAATAGTATATTCGTCTATGAACATAATTAAATATTTCCACAAGGGGAGCTGCTTTTGGTGGCTGAGAGTGAACGTTCGAGTTCTGACCCTATGAACCTGTTAGTTAACACTAGCGTAGGGATGTGGTTTGCCGAATATTAAATTTTAAGCAATGCAGACAATCCTTATATGTCCTGCATTGCTTTTTTGTATATAGGGCGCCATATTAAACAGTTAAACTATCGAACGGTTTCTAAAATACAAACAAAATTAGGGGGAACATGTATGGAGAAAAAGCGTAATAACACATTATTCTTGGTTGAGGTAGCAGTATTTTCGGCACTTGCTTATTTATTGGATTTGGTTTCGGGATTGTTGTCATTAAAAATATGGCCGCAAGGAGGGTCAATTTCTATTGCGATGGTTCCCATTTTCATTATGTCATTTCGATGGGGAGTAAAAGGCGGTATTTTATCTGGATTTTTACTAGGATTACTTCAGTTCATCCTTGGTTTTTCGCAAATCTATACGCTTCTACAAGGAATTATTGATTATGCTATTGCCTTTTCAGTCGTTGGTCTAGCAGGTATTTTTGCTTCACAACTGAAAGATTCTCTTTCCCATAATAATAGAAGGAAATGGGTTACATTTGTGTTATTCGGAACATTTTTAGGGAGTGCACTAAGATATCTTGCACATGTGATATCAGGAATTGTGTTTTTTGGCGAATACGCACCCGAGGGTCAGCCGGCAGCAGTATACTCTCTGTTATACAATGGAACCTATATGCTCCCGAGCTTTATCGTATGTGCGATTATTGTTATCCTTGTGATCACAGCCGCACCGAAAAAAATGATATAAGTTAAAAAATAGAAAAGTCTGTGACTTTTCTATTTTTTTTTCGAACTTTTGTCACAAAATCAGCCATTTTTCAATGGTAAAATAATGATATAAATAAAGATAATCATTCTCAATTAACCTATGTAAGGGTGATGGTGATGTTCGGTTCGCTTAAAGTAGGAGATAAAGGAAAAATCATAGATATATCCAAAGTTGGCAGAATGGTCCAAAGACGATTGTTGGACCTAGGGATAACAGAAGGTTCTGAGGTTTGTGTTAAATGTGTCATGCCTTTTGGGGGACCAATCATGATCGAATCATGTGGACAATGCGTAGGTCTTCGTCGTAAAGAAGCTCGCTTAATAGAAGTGGAGAGGGTTTAATGGAAATCGCACTTATTGGAAACCCGAATACCGGAAAAACTTCATTGTTTAATAATCTTACTGGTTCCTATGAGTATGTAGGAAACTGGAGCGGTGTTACAGTTGAGAAGAAGGTCGGAGTTTTCAAGAATAATCTAGGGAGATTAATTGATTTGCCAGGGATATATTCACTCAATCCATTATCAAGGGATGAAGGGGTAGTTACTACCTTTTTTTTAGAGGAACCTGTAGACAGATTGCTTAATATTTTGGATGCATCGCAATTAGAGCGTAATTTGCATTTAACATTACAATTGCTCGAATATGAAAAACCTGCACTAATCGGTTTGAATATGGTGGATGTCGCGGCCAATCGAGGCATACAAATTGATACGGAAAAGTTATCACAGATTTTAGGCGTACCTGTGGTTCCTGTTGTTGCGAGAAGCGGCAAAGGATGCAATAGATTAATAGAGGTTATTTCAACCAGTTCAAGTCATTCAAAGGTAAAAAAACATGTTTATTATGGCAATACAGTTGAAAAGGCTATTACTAAATTAAGTATTGAGCTTATCGGTAAGACAGATCATTCCCCTAGATGGCTAGCTCTTCAATTATTTGAAGGGAATGAATACGTGAAAAATTTTCTTTCTGACATAATAGAACCTGCTGAACTTGTATCATACCTTACTCAATTGGAGACTTTGTTAATTCAAGAAAATGGTCATGTAAAATCGCTGGCAAACTTTATTTACTTGAAGAGAAAAGAGGTTATTGAAAAGATACTTGAAAACTCAGTTCGGAAGGTAAGTACAGTTGTACCCATGTCAGAGAAGATTGATGCCATCGTCACGAATCGCTATTTAGGAATGCCAATTTTCTTAATTTGTTTGTATTTAATGTTTATGTTGACGTTTGATTGGTTGGGAACTCCATTGTCAGATATTCTGGATGGAGTCTTAACCGGACAAGTGACAACAGGTGCAGAAAAATTCCTTGGAGCTGTCCATGCCTCAGATTTCATACATGCATTAATTATTGAAGGACTTATTGCCGGTGTCGGTGGAGTCCTTGTGTTTGTTCCACAGATATTTATTCTGTTCTTTTTTATATCCTTGTTGGAGGATTCTGGTTACATGGCGAGGGTAGCTCTTGTTATGGACAGAATTATGGAGTCCGTGGGGCTGAATGGCAAGACATTTATTCCGATGATGATTGGATTTGGCTGTAATGTACCCGGTATCATGGCGTCAAGAACCATTGAAACACCTCGTGAGAGACTAATGACAATATTATTAACTCCACTAATGTCATGCTCGGCACGATTACCAGTGTACGCGTTATTTGTTGGGGCATTTTTTGTAGGTCATAAAGCACTAGTGGTATTAAGTCTTTATGTTCTAGGTATCGTTGTCGCTCTTGTTTTAGCAAAAATATTTACTAAAACACTATTAAAATCAGAAACATCACTATTCGTGATAGAACTGCCGCCTTATCGCCTTCCGCAAGTTCAATCACTTTGGAGAAGTACATGGGATAAGGGAAAGGGCTTTGTTCGTAAAGCGGGAACGTTTATTTTCGCAGGTTCGGTTTTCATATGGCTATTATCATATGCAGGTCCCAATGGATTAAAAGTGGATATGGATGATAGCTTTTTAGCTGCAATTGGTAATTTATTTGCGCCGATTTTAGAACCAATTGGGTTCGGCACTTGGCAAGCGGTAGCTTCGTTAATAACAGGATTTTTAGCAAAAGAAGCAATTATTTCTACCATGAATATTATTTACTTTGTTCCAAATGATGCGGGCTTACAAGGTTTATTGAGCAATTATTACACCCCGCTTGCGGCCTATAGCTTCATGGTTTTTATCCTTTTATATATTCCTTGTTTAGCTACTACGGCTACTATTTATAAAGAAACTGGCTCAAAGAAATGGACTGCTTTTTCAATGATGTATGCATTGTTTATTGCTTATGTTTTATGCTTGGTCATTTATCAGGGCGGAAAACTGTTTGGATTAGTCTAAGATGAGGATGGTACCGTATGATAGCTAATATCATCATTGGCGCTACGATATTTGGATACGCCACTTGGGCATTAGTGAAATTTATAAATAAATCAAAAAAAGGGAAATGTGCAGCTTGTGACCTTGAAAAGTCCTGCTCGAGACAAAGTCAATGTGGAATTCCGCCAAAATAACACTGTAAAACTGCTATTCATTTATTGATAGCAGTTTTTTCTTTTCAATATGTGTGAACTTGTGTAAAATTACACTAATAGGTGTATTGAAGGAAGGGTTTTAATTGAATAGAAATGAAATTATTTTGCTAGTTTCAGATAAACTGCGATTAATTCGTACAGAAGCAGGTTATACCCAGGATAAAATGGCAGAGATCATTGGTGTTTCAAAGAAGACCTTAGTTCAAATTGAAAAAGGAAGAGTGCTGGCAGGCTGGTCGACGGTAGTCACCATTTGTGCTTTGTTTAGAGAAACAGAAACAGTCCAATTTTTATTTGGTAATGAACCGTTAGAAGTCTTGGAAACCGTGGCACGCGAAGGAATAGATTATCGGAGAATGAAAACCTTTGGAGGAAAAATTTGGTGGCGTGAAGTCACAAGAAAAAACGGATTTGTCCTCCAGCAGAATATACTAAGTAAACATTTTCGGATATTGGATGACAAACACTATCGGGTATACAGCAGCTTTGATGAAAAGCAATCCAAAATTCGCTTTAGAGAATTAACCAAGAACGAATAAAGAAAAGCATTCGAATGCAATTTTGAGTGCTTTTCTTTTTTTTAACCAAAAAATTGGTTAATATTTCCCCTTTTTGGGAAAAAGAAAATGATGCCCTTCATTTCTTATTTACTTAAGGAGGAATTATGAAAAAGGTAGTGAATAATTGGAAGCGATGGCATATGAACCAAGTAATGGTTCTCTCGTTTTCTCTTTTAGTTTTGGGCTTTCTAGGTATCGTGTACGCTTATTCAATGGATGCAGATATTTCTTCCCTAAAAAATGAACTTCCCCAGGCAACCGTATTTTATGATTTGAATGGTGAGGTTGCAAGTAAAGTATCTGCAAATAAAAATGAGGGTATTTCGATTAATCAGGTTCCTGACTCGATGAAAAATGCAGTAATTGCCATAGAGGACCGTAGATTCTATGAACACCATGGTGTAGATTATATTGGGATTACAAGAGCACTTATTCGGGACATAAAAGCCCGTGGAATGGTAGAAGGCGGCAGTACAATTACTCAGCAATTAACAAAAAACACTTTACTAACCTCTCAGAAAACACTAAAAAGAAAGATAGATGAAGTGTTTTTAGCGATGGAAATCGAGAGACAATTTAGCAAATCAGAAATCCTTCAAATGTACTTAAATCAAATTTATTTTGGTGATGGTGCCTGGGGGATAAAGCATGCAGCAAGCAATTATTTTGGCAAAGAAGTCGAAGATCTCACTATTAGCGAATCAGCCTTACTGGCAGGTCTAATAAAAGCACCTTCTTCTCTAAACCCCTATCAGCACTTGGACAAGGCAACCCAGAGGAGAAATCTGGTACTCAATCAAATGAAGAATCAAGGCTATATTACAACAGAGCAATATGAACAAGCGATAAATGAAAAGGTTATCTTAAATAATAAAGGCGGAGATCCATTTCGAGGGAAGTATCCGCACTATGTTGATCAAGTTTTTGAAGAAGCCATCGATGTCTATCATTTATCACAGGATGAATTATTAACAGGCGGCTATCAAATATACACCGAACTAGATCCTGCTATGCAAAAAGCGATGGAGGAGACGTATCAAAGAGATGATTTATTTCCAAGGGGGTCAGATTCTCTGATCCAAAGCGGAGGGATATTGCTTGACCCCAAAACCGGTGGAATCCGTGCCCTTGTTGGCGGACGAGGGGAGCATACCTTTAGAGGTTATAACCGTGCCACACAATTAAAAGCACAGCCAGGTTCTTCTATTAAACCAATCGCAGTCTTTACACCTGCCCTCGAAGCGGGCTGGAAAATAACAGATATGTTAAAAGATGAACCAATGACCTTTGGAGAATACGAACCAAAAAATTATAATCATGAATATGCTGGTGAAGTGCCAATGTATGAAGCAGTGAAAGATTCAAAAAATGTTTCTGCAGTCTGGTTATTAAATGAGATAGGAATTGAAAAAGGAATAAATTCAACCAAACGCTTTGGTATACCTTTGCAAAAAGGTGATCGTAATCTATCACTTGCACTCGGTGGATTAGAACAAGGAGTATCGCCGCTTGTCATGGCTGAGGCCTATTCTGTCTTCCCTAATAATGGAGTTAAAATTAAAGCTCATGTCATTAAAAAGATTGTGGATGCAGAGGGTAATATTATTGCACAGTGGAAGGAAAAAAAGGAAAAAGTCACAACTAAATCCGTAACTGATCACATTACCACCATGCTCCTTGGGGTTGTTGAGCATGGGTCTGGAAAAAGCGCACAAATTCCGGGTAGAGAGATTGCAGGAAAAACAGGTTCGACGCAAGTACCGATTGAAGGAATCACTGGGGTCAAGGACCAATGGTTTGTTGGCTACTCACCACAACTAGTTGGAGCTGTGTGGGTGGGCTACGATAAAACGGATGAAAAACACTACTTGAAAACGACAAGCGGAGCAGGAGCAGCTATTCTTTTTCGTGAAGTAATGAAACAGGCCTTACAAGGTACTCCTTCCAGTAAATTCAATGTCCCTCACATTGATACTTTAATTGAAAAGAAGCAAGAGGAAGAGGCAGAACAGAGGCGAAAATCACTTGAAGAGTATTTTAATGATGGTCCGAGAAAATGGGAAGAAAGGTGGAAAAACCAAAAAGAAAAGTGGGAAAAACGCTGGAAAAAAATAGGGCCAAATATGAATCATTAACAGAAAGGCACGAAGAAATTCGTGCCTTTTGTGATAGAATTAAAATATTCACAAATTAAAATGAACGAAATTTGTATTTGCGCGTCGTATATATAGACAGAAAATTGAGGGTAGATGGGGGAAAGAGAGGACAAGTGTGATGGATCCGTTAATAAAAAGTGCAAAAGAAGGGGATCATCTTGCATTTGCCATGTTGTTTAAAGAAAATTATCCATTCCTTGTAAAGTATTTAATGAAAATTACAATGAATCCTGATATGGCAGAGGAACTAGCACAAGAAACAATGGCAAAGTGTATTCAAAAGATTCATCTCTATAATGGTCAAAGTAAATTTTCCACTTGGTTAATCTCGATTGCCACCAATGCTTATATTGACCAATGTAGAAAACAGAAGAGAGAAAACCAATGGAAAGGACAAGAAGAAGTTTTTCGAAAACTGAAATGGCATTTTGAAAGCAGGAACGAGGAGTGGAACGATGCACTAGAGGCATTAGGAAAATTACCTGTAGACGTCCGGGTTCCCATTGTATTGAAGCATTATTATGGGTATTCATACGATGAAATTGGTGCATGGATGAAAATTTCTTCAGGAACAGTTAAATCTAGGGTTCATAATGGAATTTTGGCAGTAAGAAGGGAGCTGAAACTAGGTGAAGAAACAGAAAGTCGTCATACTCGACAACGAACAACAAAATAATCATGACTTGGATGCTATTCACGAACTGCAAGATGGTTTAAGCAAGGTCGATCAATTCCCTGTCTATACACCGGACTTACAATGGTTTGAAAATATGGTCATAATCGAGAAGGAAAATAACAGAAAAAAACTAAGGAAAGAATTATCCTTATTTCTTATAATTGCATTATTCATTTTAAGTGGAATCATCGTTTCATTTTATCAATTGCCTTTTGTTTTTCTCTTCATTCAAATTATTACTCCGGTTTTTATTGTATTTTATACAATTATGGGTTCACGTAAGAAGGTGAAGATTAATGAGTAATGAATTATCACCTGCATTGATCATTATCGTTGCAGCAATCCTTTTACTGCAAAGTATTTTTTTATTTTTAGACGCTAGGAAACGTAATCACAACTATTGGTTATGGGGAATCATTGGTCTTATTCAGGCTCCGATGCCAACACTTTTTTATTTATTATTTGTTCGTAAGATATTTTCGAAAAAGGGCTGATTGACCAAGAAAATTCTGAAAAATAGGAATTGACATATAAATAAACTGGTGATAATCTAACAAAGGATGTAAAAAAAGGAAAAGGAGGGTTACATAATGATTGTTTTAGACAGAACTTTATCCGCAACTGAATATCCGAATGTAACCTGCTCCCAGACGACCTTTTTTTAGTGAGTCTATTTTAATTTATTGATAATTAAACCACAGGTTGCGTTCTTTTTGATACGTAACGTGTGTTTTTTTGTCTCTTTTTTTAGTTTCGAGGCATACTGCACTCTTTTGCGGTATGTCTTTTTCTTTTTTTACAAGGGGGTAATGAGATGTTTTCAGTTTTAAAGAAATTGGGATGGTTTTTTAAAGAATATTGGAAGCGGTATGTGATAGCAATATCGTTATTAATTCTAGTTGGGATTTTTGACGTTGTGCCACCTAAAATAATAGGGATGGCAATAGATGATATTCATCTTGGTGAAATGAATAATGGGAAAATCTTTAAATATTTAGTCTATCTTATCTTGATCATGGTTCTCTCATATGGAATCACCTATGTTTGGATGTATAAATTATTCGGGGGAGCTTTTCTCGTTGAGAGGAAGTTGAGGTCCCGATTCATGAAACATTTGTTAAAAATGTCGCCAACCTTTTATGAAAAAAATCGAACGGGCGACCTAATGGCAAGAGCCACCAATGATTTAAAAGCAATTTCCATCACAGCAGGGTTTGGGATTTTAACCTTGGTGGATTCGAGTGTTTGGATGCTTACTCTAATTATTACAATGGGGCTTTTAATTAGCTGGAAATTAACCATTGCAGCGATCCTTCCATTGCCAATTATGGCTTATATCATGCAAATTTATGGAAATAGAATCCATAAGCGTTTTATGGAAGCTCAGGATGCTTTTGGGGAGTTAAACGATCGAGTATTAGAATCGGTTGCAGGTGTAAGGGTAATTCGTGCCTATGTGCAGGAGGAGGCAGATCGAGGAAGGTTCCATCAACTAACAGAAGATGTCTTTCATAAAAATATTAAAGTCGCAAGGATTGATTCCTTATTTGATCCAACCGTAAAAATACTGGTTGGCATAAGCTATATGATTGGTCTAGGTTATGGAGCTTATTTAGTTTTTAATCAAGCAATTACCTTAGGTGACCTTGTTTCCTTTAATGTATATCTAGGAATGTTAATCTGGCCAATGTTTGCAATAGGTGAATTAATTAATATTATGCAAAGAGGAAATGCCTCACTGGATAGGGTAAATGAAACATTGTCCTTTCAGGAAACGGTTGAGAATCCTTCAAAGCCAGTGATAGTTGAAACTCCGGACAGAATCAATTTCAAAGAGGTAACATTTCGCTATCCTTCTTCAAAGGAGGATAATTTAAAGAATATTTCTGTTCAGTTGCTTCAAGGACAGACGTTAGGAATTGTTGGAAAAACAGGCAGTGGAAAAACCACACTGATTAAACAGTTGCTGCGGCAATATCCTCTTGGAACAGGTGAACTGTCTATCTCAGGTGTACCTCTAAAAGAGCAAACCCTAAATCAAGTTCGCAGATGGATTGGCTATGTTCCTCAAGATCATGTTCTGTTTTCAAAAAGTGTTAAAGAAAATATTCTTTTTGGAAACTCAGCGGCAACGGATGAGGAATTGGAAAAGGCGATTGATCTAGCAGCATTTAGAAAGGATTTAGAGATGCTGCCGGAAGGACTAGAAACACTAGTCGGTGAAAAAGGTGTAGCATTGTCCGGGGGTCAAAAACAAAGAATATCGATTGCACGAGCGTTAATAAAAAATCCTGACATTTTGATTCTTGACGATTCGTTGTCGGCTGTTGATGCCAAAACAGAAAAAAGAATTATTGATAATATTCGTGAGATTAGGAAGGACAAAACCACGATAATCACAACTCACCGAATGTCAGCCGTCGAGCATGCAGACCAAATCCTCGTTCTCGATGATGGAAAAATAATCGAAACAGGAACTCACGAACAACTACTTTCTAATGATGGCTGGTATAAAGAACAATTTTTACGTCAACAAGTGGAAAATAATTTAGAAGAGGAGGTGACAGCATGAATACAGGCAGACGATTAACGCAGTATGCATTAAACTATAAAAAGATCATTTTTGCAGCACTATTTATGCTGACCATTTCCGTGGTTACTGATTTAGCAGGTCCGTTTATTGCAAAAAATATTATTGACCAACATATTTTAGGTATTGAATCTGTTTGGTATGAAACTTCTAGTGAAAAAAACACGGCAGAATATAATGGGCGATTTTATAAAAAGGAAAAGAATTTTCCAAACAATGAACAAAAGGGGAAGGAACTTAGAATATTGCAGGTAGATGCAAGGTTTGTCATCGTCGAAGGGAATCTTGAATTTGATGGGAAAAGAACATTAAAAGACGGTGTTTTAACGGTTCAAAAGGGAACGAAAAGGGCGGAATATAACGCACAAGTCCTTACAACGAAAGAGCTAATGGCGTTTTACGAACTGGAGATTCCGGGCATTATTAAGCTGTTGATCATTTATTTTGGCTTACTAGTAATTTCAGCGATATTTCAATATGGTCAGCGTTTTTTACTTCAGAAGTCAGCAAATCGAATTATTCAAAAAATGCGTGAGGATGTATTTGGTCAGATCCAGCGGCTTCCCATCCAATACTTTGATAACCTTCCTGCTGGAAAAGTGGTTGCCAGGATTACCAATGACACTGAAGCAATCCGCGAATTATATGTGACGGTATTAGCTCAATTTTTTACCAGTGCAATTTATATTACAGGTATATATGCGGCACTTTTTATCTTGGATATGAAACTTGCAGCTATCTGTCTAATCCTATTACCTATTCTTTACGGTTGGATGTTAGTGTATCGAAAGTTTGCTTCCAAATACAATCATGTTATTCGTTCACGAATTAGTGATATCAATGCAACCATTAATGAATCAATTGGCGGCATGAGCATCATTCAAGCATTTAGAAGAGAAAAAGAAACAGAAAAGGAATTTGAAAAACTAAATACAGAACATTTTACCTACCAAAATAAATTATTAAGCTTAAATGCGTTAACTTCTCATAATTTAGTGGGGGTTCTAAGGAATCTCGTTTTTGTTGCATTCATATGGTACTTTGGGGGTCAGGCGTTGAATCCTGCTTCGGTTATTTCGTTAGGAGTGCTGTATGCATTTGTTGATTACATTAATCGTCTTTTTCAGCCCGTACAGGGGATTGTCAATCAATTAGCCAATTTAGAAACGGCCTTAGTAGCGGGTGAAAGAGTCTTTAAACTTATGGATGAACCAGGTGAGAATGTAAGTACACAAAGAATAGATCGTTTTAAAGGTAATGTTACATTCGACCATGTGTGGTTTGGCTACAAAGATGGCGAGTATGTGTTGAAAGATATTCACTTTGAGGCGAAACAAGGGCAGACCGTCGCGCTTGTGGGACACACGGGATCCGGAAAAAGCTCGATCATGAATTTGCTCTTCCGTTTCTATGATTGTCAAAAAGGGAAAATCCTTATTGATGGCAAGGATATTGTCAGCATTCCACGACAAACCATTCGTAATCATATGGGGATTGTCTTGCAGGATCCATATTTGTTTACTGGTACCATTGCGTCAAATGTAAGTCTTAGTGACCCTGCGATAAGAAGAGAAATGGTAGAAAAAGCATTAAAGGATGTTGGAGCAGACAAGGTCTTTAAGAACCTGGACAATGGGTACGATGAACCTGTAATTGAAAAAGGCAGTACTTTATCCAGCGGTCAGCGCCAGTTAATTTCCTTTGCTAGAGCCCTAGCTTTTAATCCAGCTATCTTAATACTAGATGAAGCCACATCTAGTATAGATACTGAAACCGAAGCTGTTATCCAAGAAGCTATGGATGTCTTGAAAAAGGGTAGAACCACGTTTATTATTGCACACCGGTTATCAACCATTCGCAATGCTGATCAAATACTTGTGTTAGATCGTGGTAAGATTGTCGAACGTGGTTCACATGAAGAATTGATGGTTTTAGGGGGCAAATACTTTCAAATGTATGAACTGCAAAAAGGCAGTGCAGTTATTGCAGGTTAACGTTCACAAAATGTTCAATTTAACACCCGTAAACTGTTATTTTTATCACAGGTAACACACCCTTTTTATGATAATTTATATATGTTTAAGCTCTTTCATAATATAAAGGGGTGGAATTAGATGGCAGACTTTTCAATCGTAAATGTAATAGGCAGTTTCTTAATTCTTTCTTATTTTATTGGTTATATGGTCGTGAAACATTAAATGCAGACAAAATGTCTGCATTTCAGACTGTCGACAAATCCGAAAAAATACGGGTTTGCCGGCAGTTTTTTTGTATAATTAAGGTACAAAGATTTTAATGGGGTGGATGAAATGCTTACTAAAAATACACAGACAAATCGTGACCAAATAGAAATGATTGCTTTAGAACAACTAGTACCTGTAAACCATTTGGTCCGCAAAATCGAAGCGGCTATTGATTTTTCATTTATCTATTCACTCGTTCAAGACATGTATTCTTCTGAACGGGGACGTCCGAGTATTGACCCTGTAGTATTGATTAAGATGGCTTTCATCCAATATACCTTCGGTATTCGCTCCATGCGTAAAACTATTGAAGAAATCGAAACCAATACGGCATATCGATGGTTTTTAGGCTTTGGTTTTTATGATAAGGTACCTCACTTTTCAACTTTTGGTAAAAACTACGAGCGACGCTTTAAGGATACCGATTTATTTGAGCAGATTTTCTATCGAATTTTGAAGGAAGCCTCAGAGAAGAAATTGATTAGTAGTGAGCACGTATTTATTGATTCTACTCATGTAAAGGCTAGCGCAAACAAGAAGAAATTTGAGAAGAAAGTAGTTAGAAAAGAATCGAAAGCATATGAGGCACGTCTACAAGAAGAGATCAATAAAGACCGAGAAGATCACGGAAAAAAGCCATTTCCTCCAGATAAGTTTGATAAAGAAGAATTAAAAGAAATTAAAGAAAGCACGACTGACCCAGAGAGTGGTTATTACGTAAAGGACGAACGAACGAAACAGTTCGCATATTCATTTCATGCAGCTGCGGATCGAAATGGTTTTGTTTTGGGGGCAATTGTAACGCCGGGGAATATTCATGATAGCGTTGTTTTCGAGCCACTACTCGAGAAGATAATAGAGAAACATGGAAAACCTGAAGCTGTTGCGGCTGACGCTGGTTATAAAACATCTCCAATTGCCCAATATGTATTTGAACACGATATGACACCAGTTCTACCATATACTCGCCCTCGTACAAAAGAAGGTTATCTTAAAAAACAAGAGTATGTTTACGATGAGTACTACGATTGTTATATCTGTCCGCAAGGACAAGTATTGAAATATTCAACGACGACGAAGGATGGAAAGCGCCAGTATTTCTCTAATCCGATTGAATGTCAAAATTGTCCATTGCTTTCCCAATGCACTCAGAGTAAAGAACATAAAAAACTCATTGAGCGTCATGTGTGGGAACACTATTTGGAGGAAGCGGATCACCTTCGTCATACTCAAGAGAATAAAACCATTTATGCACGTCGTAAAGAAACGATTGAACGTGTCTTTGCGGATGCTAAGGAAAAGCATGGTATGCGTTGGACAACCTTAAGAGGTTTAAAAAAATTGTCCATGCAGGCGATGCTTACTTTTGCTGCCATGAACTTGAAAAAGATGGCCAACTGGACCTGGAAAGGTCCAGAAATGGCGTAATAATAGGCATAGGATAGGTCTAAATATTGCTCTTACGAGCAAATTTCCAACGTAAAGGCACCCGAATGAGCTTATTCGGGTGCCTTTTGTCTACAATCTGAAATGCAGACAAAATGTCTGCATTTTTTTTTAGTAAAAGGGAATAAAGATAGGAATATAGATGCAAAAATGAAATAGAGAGGTGGGAAGGAATGGAAAAGTTTAGATTGGAAAGAGATACTCTTGGCGAGATTCAGGTCCCAATGGATAAATATTGGGGGGCACAAACACAACGCAGCTCTGAAAATTTTCAAATTGGCAGCGAAAAAATGCCCCTAGAAGTGGTTTATGCACTAGCCTTAATAAAAAAAGCTGCAGCAGAGGTTAACCATGATTTAGGTAAACTGTCGAAAGAAAAAATGACCGCAATTCTGACGGTTTGTGATCAAACCCTTAAAGGAGCATTCGATGAGCATTTTCCGCTCGCTGTCTGGCAGACTGGAAGTGGAACACAAACCAATATGAATGTAAATGAGGTTATAGCAAATCGAGCGAACGAATTAATACGCAGTCAAGGAAGTGTTGAGAGGATTCATCCTAATGATGATGTAAATATGTCTCAAAGCTCTAATGATACCTTTCCAACTGCTATGCATGTTGCCGCGTACATAAAAATGACGGAGAAGTTATTTCCAGCACTCAACGAATTGAAAAGCACCCTTTTAACGAAGGAAAAAGCTTTTATGAATCTCGTGAAAATTGGGAGAACACATCTTCAGGACGCTACCCCCATTACGCTTGGTCAAGAAATTAGCGGCTGGAGGGCTATGCTAGAAAAGAATGATAGAATGCTGAAAGACTCAGGCTTCTATGTCCTGGAATTGGCTATAGGCGGTACCGCAGTCGGTACGGGAATAAATGCTCATCCCAAGTTTGGTGATAAGGTAGCGGAAAAACTCGCGGCATATACAGGGTATCCATTTAAAGCATCTTCAAATAAATTTCATGCATTAACAAGTCATGATGAAATGGTGTTTTTACATGGTGCGTTAAAAGCTTTAGCAGCAGATTTAATGAAAATCGCCAATGATATAAGGTGGTTAGCCAGTGGACCAAGAAGTGGGATTGGCGAGTTGATGATTCCAGCAAATGAGCCGGGGAGTTCAATCATGCCAGGTAAAGTAAATCCAACCCAAAGTGAAGCATTGACGATGGTGGCATGCCAAATTTTTGGGAATGATGCGACGATTGGATTCGCAGCGAGCCAGGGTAACTTTGAATTAAATGTTTTTAAGCCAGTGATTATCTATAATGTTATTCAATCAATTACACTTTTAACAGATAGCATTCGTTCCTTTAATGAAAATTGCGCTATTGGTATAGAGGCCAACAAGGACGTCATTAAAAAGCATGTGGAACGTTCCTTGATGCTAGTAACTGCACTCAACCCGTATATTGGATATGAAAAAGCAGCTGAAATTGCCAAATTAGCTTTTAAAGAAAATTGCACGTTAAAAGAAGCAGCTGAAAAAACAGGCTATGTAACCCCGGAACAATTTGACCAGTGGATTAAGCCTGAAAATATGGTTTAGGAACACTTTTGATCCAAATGAAAGCCCCCTCCGATAGTGGAGGGGGCTTAAGCCATATTATTTAATTTTTTTGCAGTGTTTTACTTAAATTAGCGTTGGAATCCGCCAAGTTGTTGCTCTGCCATTGATACAAGACGCTTAGTGATTTCTCCTCCGACAGAACCGTTAGCACGTGAAGTAGTGTCTGCACCAAGATTTACACCAAATTCTTGAGCAATTTCATACTTCATTTGATCAAGTGCTTGTTGAACGCCTGGTACTAAAAGTTGATTAGAGTTGTTGTTACTAGCCATAGTTGAATAACACTCCTCTTAATAATTTTGGGGTCAGTATGGAATTGAACCATTATGGTTAAGCTAACCATTGCCACCATGGCCTAACCCATTTTATAAAGTTATTAGATATTGGAGCTGCTTCATACTTACCTTTGGTGTGGCTGGGTTAGCCGGACTTGCACCGGCTTTAAACCCTTTAGTTGGTGAAAAGAGATTTCCTTTTCACTTGGTAACCCATCGATGTAAGGTTGTTGCTTGCTTTGTAATATTTATTATGATTAAAATCGGACAGCTTATTCGATTTATTTATCTGGTAATTTATTCCGGTACATAGTGCCGTAATAGTAACGCAAACTAACCTCATATTAAAAACTAAAGGGTGAATGGAAATGTCAATATGCCCAATTTGTAATGGTTTACGTGAAATGTATCTATTATGTACGCATTGCGGGGAACAAATGGTGGATAGCGGAAGACTTATTGATTATTTTGATGATTATAGTCCGTACATGGAAATTGATTTAATGAAGATGGAGGACGGTTATCCGGACAGTCATTCAGGGGAAAAATGTCCGCACCTTTATACTTGTCCATCCTGTCATAATGATGATGTTATCTTTATTAAAGAATAGCATGAGCAACAATTACAAGGGTCTGGCGTTTGCCAGGCTTTTAACCTATCTGGGTAATGGAGGAACGTAGGGCACGTAAAATTGAAATTTGGCACGTAAGTATAGAAATTGGCACGTAAATTTAGGATTCGGCACGTAAACGTATTAATCGTCCATTTCTAAGGCGTCCTGGACGTTAAACTAGATGAGTGGAGCATCAAACCACGATTAAGTCCATATAATTGTGTAAAAAGAAAATGAGTCAAATTAATTCCTCATGGCTACAATGTTAACGGCTAAGAAAACAATGTGGAGGAATTAATTATGACTCAAGTACAGTTTAACCTAAATATCGATGATTTAAAAGATTCTGTTATGAACTCTAATATAGACGCTGTCATCAAAGCGTCTATCGTCTTGGTATTGAATTCTTTTATGGATAAAGAACGTGATGAGTTCTTGCAAGCCGGATCCTATGAACGTTCTATTTCACGACGTGACTACCGTAATGGATACTATGATCGTGATTTATTAATTAGCATTGGGAAAATTACTCTTCGAGTACCACGTACTCGTAGTGGAGACTTTTCGACTACTGTGTTTGAACAATATGCTCGTTGTGACCAAGCCCTCGTATTAGCCATGCTTGAAATGGTTGTAAATGGGGTCTCCACAAGAAAAGTTTCAAAGATCATGGAACAACTCTGTGGGCAAAAGGTTTCTAAATCATTTGTATCTACACTTACAGAAAAGCTAGATCCTATAGTGAATCAATGGGCAAGTCGACCTCTGAATACGATGTACTACCCTTATATCTTTGCAGATGCCATGTATATCAAAGTAAGAGAACATAATCGTGTTGTATCTAAAGCTGTTTATATCGCAACGGCCGTTGACCAAAACAATAGACGTGAAATTCTAGGCTTAAGAGTAGACCATGGGGAGAGCACTGAAGCCTGGCAACGATTTTTCCAGCACCTAAAGTCAAGAGGACTACAATCACCTAAGCTAATTATTTCAGACGCACACAAGGGGTTAAAGTCTGCCATTGGTATAGAGTTTGTTGGATCCTCTTGGCAACGGTGCACGGTGCATTACAAAAAGAATATCATTACGCATATGCCAAAAAAAGGCATGGACGAAGTGAAAATGGGTTTAAAAAGAATATTTGAGGTAGCGTCGGTTGAAGAGGCAAGAAAATATAAAAATGAGTTCATTGAGCAATTTGGAGATAATCCAAAACTAGAAAAAGCTATAGAGATATTAGAAGAAGGCTTCGAAGATGCCATTCAATATCTAAATGAGAAACCAAAATACCATAAGCATATTCGAAGTACAAACTCGTTAGAAAGAATCAATGAGGAAGTTCGGAGAAGAGAGAAGGTAATTAGAATATTTCCTAATACACAATCCGCATTCCGATTAATTGGTGCGGTCTTAATGGACTATGCAGAGGAAGTAGGAAGAAGAATTATTCAGGACCAAGAAGAAAAGAAATAGTAACCGCGAAGCGCGAATTTTTGGTGTACTGGAAGGGGGGTACCCCCCTTCCAGTACACCAAAAATAAATAAGCTGCTTAACATTGTTCTTCATAGGAATGAATTTACACATAATAATGGGCTTGACTTCAAACCACTATAAAATTACCATGAAACGGCGTCCACCGGGCTTTTTTACTGTTTTAAGCAGTAGAAGTAATCGGTTTGGCACGTAAAATTAAAATTTGGTACGTAAAACAGAAAATCGGCACGTAAACTTTGAATTTGGCACATAAAATTCTAAATGGTTTATTTGGAATTATAATTGTTAACAAAAAAGGTCCCGCGATTTGCGGGACCTTCATTCTTTGAGAATTGTCTAGCTACAGCGCCTGGTCAAGCCGCTTCCGCTTTTCTACTCGTTAGCCACGCGGATGCGGGACTCAGTTTCAGCGTCAAAGAAATGACCTTTATTTAAATCAAATGCTAGTTCTAATGCATCTCCAGGGTGAATGTCAGCTCTAGAATCTAGACGTGCCACGAAGTCCTGACCATCTAAACTTGAGTAGACCATTAATTCTGCTCCAGTTAATTCAGCTACATCAACATTTAGGTTAACTTTTGTACCAGCAGACGCTTCGATAAATACAGGCTCATCGTGGATGTCTTCTGGACGAACACCAAGGATAATTTCTTTACCAACATATCCTTGTTCACGAAGAACTTTCATTTTACCTTCTGGAACTGCGAGTGAAGTTTTTCCAATGATAAACTTGCCATTTTCAAGTTTACCATTGAAGAAGTTCATGGCAGGGGAACCGATAAATCCGCCAACGAATACGTTTTCAGGCTTTTCATATACTTCTTTAGGTGTTCCAACTTGTTGGATAAGACCATCCTTCATAACTACAAGTCTTGAAGCCATTGTCATTGCTTCTGTTTGGTCATGTGTTACATAAATAGTTGTTGTATTTAAACGACGGTGAAGCTTCGCGATTTCAGCACGCATCGCTACACGGAGCTTTGCATCAAGGTTTGAAAGAGGCTCGTCCATTAAGAATACCTTTGCGTCACGGACAATCGCACGTCCTAATGCAACACGCTGACGCTGACCACCTGATAATGCTTTTGGCTTTCTTTTTAAGTAAGCTTCTAATCCAAGAATTTTTGCTGCTTCATTTACACGACGTTCGATTTCATCCTTTGGAAATTTACGAAGTTTTAAACCGAAAGCCATATTATCGTAAACTGTCATATGTGGATAAAGGGCATAGTTTTGGAATACCATTGCGATATCACGATCTTTAGGAGCTACATCGTTTACTCTTTTTCCGTCGATGTAAAAGTCACCTTTTGAAATTTCTTCAAGACCAGCGACCATACGTAATGTTGTTGATTTACCGCAGCCAGATGGACCTACAAATACGATAAACTCCTTATCTTGGATATGTAGGTTAAAGTCTGTAACCGCTGTTACTTTATTGTCATAGATTTTATAAATATGATCTAATTTTAATTCTGCCATTGTGTAAACCCTCCCTGTTTTTATTAACTTAAGTGTACATGAAAAGGTTTTCAAACAATATGGACACAATGCACAAAGTTCCTAAAGAGAAATTTGTGCATTGTGTCCTAACCCAATTTCTATTTCCTTTGTTCAAAAAGCAGGCACGCTAAAAAGACGGTAAAAGCTCCGTAAAAGTCTTTTAATTGTACTCCTGTTTTATCAATAAATTTATCAATTCGATACTGTAGTGTATTTCGATGGATATATAATTTTTTAGCCGTTAAACTAGCATTCAGATTATTTTCAAGGAAGACTTTGATGGTTGTATATAACTCAGGATCTTCTGAGAATACAGAGGATAGCTCCTGTTTAATCTTTTCTTTCATGAAATCAGGCAGATTAAATGCCACGAAGGCAGGGAAAATTTTTTCGAAGGTAAGAATATTTGTACGTTCAAGATTTTCTTTGGCGAATTCAAAATACTCTTTTTCTTGTAGAAATTGATTACGTAAGTGACTTGAGAACGGGTAAACCCTCCCAAAATAAAAAGATATCTTTACATAAAAATCACTTTCTAACGTATCAGCCATCGAAGATAATTCACTTTCAGTGAGGGACAATTGTCTTCTTTCTTCAATGACGATCCCATTATGATCATCTTCCCAAATGATTTGTACCTCATCAGAAAAAAAGCCTTTGATTGCAGGCTCAATTTCTGTTGGGTCAACCCCAAGACCTTTAACATGGAACTGAATGAATCGAAAATTACTTTCGGCACTGAGTGAAGGCATGGAACCATTAAATAGTAAATAATCATGCCATATTCGCGATAGTGTGGATAATGGCTTCAAAGGAATTTTCACTTGTTCATATAGAACTTGAAGGAGATTGATCTCTTTTTCTGTTAGACTTGCTTTAGGTATGGCAAGCCAGTTTTTTTGAGGTTCGTCAAAAAATATGTAAAATTGGTCAGATGTATGTTTAGGCAGTTCAGAATATAATATTGAATCTTTGTATAAAGACATGAGTTTTTTTAACAAGGTCAACTTCTCCATTTTAAAAATTTAAAAAAATAATGAATTAATTATAACATTATTTCTGCTTAAATTATAAAAGGCTGACTCGTGAAGTTGTCAACGTGTCAGCCTTTTTCTGCTTTATTCATTTACATTAGATGGGGGTTCTTCTTCAGTAAGATTTCGTGCTTCTTCAATATTGGTGGTGTCGTGGCGTGAATGAACTGATCCACCTGATAATCCTTCATTTATAATTCTGTCTATATCTAAATAGACCTGGTCTTTGCCTTCATACTGTAAATCTGTTTTTGTTTGCACTTTTTTTCCTTCTTCCACAACGACCATTCCCTTTCCTCTTTTCTAATAGTTTGCGGAAAGGGCAATATTTCATTCAAGCTAGTTATTATTCGTAAACGTGGTACAGCATTAACTCATGGATTTGGGTGGTTAATGTTTCAATATCATCCTGTTCGGGAGTATTCACTGTCCATTCAATTTTTCCGGTTTGGTGATAGACACCTGAAAATCTTTGCTTTTTAAAATAAAAGGAAAAATTCCAGCCCGGAATATTCTTATTTTCAAATAATGGCTTAAATTGAAAGTGTGTGAGCAACGGTACCATCTCCCTTATATACTAGTGATTACTACTAGCTTACGGGAAATAGTAAATACAATCCAGTGAAAGTTTTCAGTCTTTTTTTGTGGCGGTCAGCTGCTGGAACAACTGACATAGATGTTCGATTCTTTTTTCTTCTATCTCTGTCTCATCAAAGCTCATCGGTTTTGAGTTCACCTCATAAATATAGAATTGTCCAGATTGGCTAAGCCCCATATCAATCGAGAATTCACCAAAAAAGCCAAACGTTTCTGTTAGTGATGCACCAATGTGTTGGACAATAGTTTCAATAAAAAAGTCGTATTCCTCGTTTTGTAATTGTTCATATGGTAAAAGCCTTCCGCCTGAAGGAACATGGGTGGTGATATCCTGCTTTTGGGATTGTCTAATTCCGATTCCCGTAACCTTATAATGATTTTTTTCAGCATGTGCTAGAATACGAAAATCAAATCGTTTTCCTTCATAAAGGACCGGCTTTATTTCCTCTTGGGCCAAATAGTTTTTCTCGAAAAGCCTTCTTTCCCACTCTTCCCAAAAAAGATCAAATGTAACGAATTTATCGTTTTCGTTTAATCCTTTTAAAAGTACCCTACCTGCTGTATCTAGTTCTAACTTGAAAATGCCATTCCCTCTTGCTGATTGAGAAGGTTTTAAGTAAATCGATTGGTATTGAGATAAAAAGGCAGAAAGCTTTTGTTTATTCTTGGCAGGGATGGTGGCTGGCAAAAAGGTGTGAAGAAAGGAATGTTTTTTAAAGAGGTTATAAAGCTCAGATTTATCAATAAAACCGGGATTAAAAAAGGGAATGTTCATTTCCTTCAAGCAAGCAAAAAACATACTGCTTTTAAGTTCTTCTTCAGACCTTCGGAAGGGTATTCGATTATAAACGAGATCGGGAAAAGGAGAGGTGATCCTTTCCCAATCATTTCTTTCTGGAATATAGATATAGCCGTCAATGGAATCTTGATGAACTCCATCGAGCGTAAAGATAAAGCTTTTTCCATTAAGTGAAATAAGCTTTTTTTGCAGTTCAATAAAAAGTGCGCCATTCCCAGCAATCGAGCCGTCTTTTTTTCGTGCTGTCAAAATACCGATAACGGGGGTACTACCGGTGCTCCACGGATTTGTTACTACCATTTGATGACTTCCTCGGGATGCAGGATAGATTGTTCCGTCAAAAAAACGGCAAACGCCATTGATAACTTACAGGTAAGTTGATCGAAATTTTTTAGCTCGGGATGACTGAATATCGATCTCCCTGGCTTTGAATTTGCCTCAAATAACCAAACGTCACCATGTTTATCAATCCCTAAATCAAAACCAATCTCAGCAATGATGCCTTCCATGTTGTTTGCTATTGCTTTACTTAATAGGAGCGCAGTATTTACAAGCCTTTCAGTAAAAAGCTTACATTCTTCCGGTTGGAAGATTTCCGCAAGTGTTTTGATTTCTCCGCCACTTCGGGCATGGGTAGTTACACTTCCAAGCCCAGCTATTTTCGCAGCCAGTGCTGTGACATGCCAATTACCCTTATCATCTTTGTTTGTGTGTATCCGAAAATCAATCGGCCGCTGTTCGTGCCGTAATAAGTGGATGCCTTGTTGAACAATCATTTTGTCTAGATTTCGGTTAGCGAAAACAGACTTAAACAATCCCTCTATGGATGAGAACTTCCGTAGACGATTCACACCCTCTCGATCCTGATAGCGGCAGTAATATTCGTCATGGATTTTATCATATAGGATTTGATGTATACCTAAACCCAAGCTTCCATTAATTGGTTTTAAATAGACATGACCATATTTAGAAAGCATGTCTTCAATCATTGAAAAGGAAGTAAATGGGTGTGTTTCTGGGAGGTAACTAGCGACAGATTGGTCCTGATGTAATCGCTCATAAATATCGAGTTTGCTGAAAAATCCGGGATTATACCATGGGATTAGATAGTCTGATTGCAAAGTTTGTTTCACTTTAGCTAGTTTTGGGTTTCTTTCACTTTTTCTATTCGGCAGCCGATCATAGATAACATGGGGAAAGGGCACCTCCATATTCTGCCAATTATGATCGTGATAAAAATACCCGCTAATTGTCCCTGTATCCCAATTTATATGCTGTTCTCCAAAAACAAATGGGATTGCACCTACGTTTGTTTTTACCGATAATAATTTAGAGAAAAAGTTTGTTCTGTCACCTATCGGGCGGAGTGGGAATGGAGTGAACCCGGCTGTAAATATTCCAACAAGCGGTCCTAGATTGAGAACATGATGGTCAACAAATACATGCAATTTTATTGAAAAATCGGGAAAAAGTAATCGTCTTTTTACCTCATTGCTTATGATAATAGAATTGTTTTTCGTAGGATGAGGTCTACAGTCAACATCGAGTGCTTTTGAACCAAATGCAATTTTTTTAATAACCTTATCCTTCAAGAGCTCTTGAGGACAGTATACAACTAATTGGCTAGTATCAGCTATTTCAATGGTATAGCGTTTTCTCATAGTGGCTCTTCCTTTCTTTACTTGCTGATTGAATAAGGTATTTTCCGTAAAGAAGGGGTGCAAGGAACAAGGTATCTTTTAAATCTGGCTTGGTACTTAACATAACTTTTCTTCCTGGCTTTGAATTCACATCAAGAATCCAAATGGCTCCATTTCTTGCCACCCCGATATCAATTCCAATTTCGAATAATGGTGAAATTTCATTTTCTAGAATTTGCGGGAGATTAGTTGTTATAAAATTCAACTCCGAACAAATATATTCTTTGTTAGTTTGAGATAACGTAGAGGACCAAGTGGTAAAGTCCGTCACCGAGCCTCCGGCACTTAAGTTTGAAAGAATTCCTCCGGTATTTCCTATTCGAATTCCCTTTCCACGCTCTACCCAGACACCCTGTTCATCTTTCTGAAGTAAAATTCTAATATCAAATGGCCTTGACGCAGTATTCGATAACTCTAGGTAGGGCTGGATAAGGTATGGCCGAAAATTAATCAGGGGCTGAAGCCATTGAAACAGTTTTGTTTCATTTGGGAAAATTCTAGAGATAATTTTCTTATTCTTTTCGGTTTTGACATGGATGGTTTTATCGTTTTTCTTTAAATAATAGATCCCATAACCTTGTGATCCATTAATTGGTTTAATAATAATTTTTTTTTGTTTGGTTAAAGCTGATATTACTTCTGAGCATTCTTTAATAGACTTTGAATGGGGTAAGTAGGGTGCCAATCGAGAGTTGGATAATGTTTCATATAACTCTAGTTTATTAGGCAATCCAAAGCCTAAAAATGTAATATCATCCCTGCTTTTTAACCAAGAAACAATCGGAATACATTGCTTTGAATGTTCATCATCTCCGTAAAAACAGCGATCATAGATGAGGGAGGGAATTGGAAATTCGTCATTAATCCAATTCTGTTCCACGGCACAAAAACGTCTCCCTTTGATTTGTTGGGTCAGTGGATTAATAGAAGAGGGAAGAAAGTGATAACACTCCATGCCACAGGAATGACTGCGTGCAGCTATTTCATGAAGATAAGATGCTTCACTTTCTATGTGTAAAGTCATAATGCCAAAGGTTGTCATCTATGAATCCTCCATTTCTGAGGTTGAGTCTAATGCAAGATTTGTACAAAACTGAATAATCGCTTTTGCCGACGGTCTTATTTTCATTTGGCCATCTTCAAAGTTTTTCGATGGCTTTGAATTCACTTCAATAATCCAGGGCTTCCCATCTTGATCAATTCCAATGTCGATTCCGAGTTCCCCGGTGATCCCAGATGTCTTTCTTTCAATAATCAAAGCTGTTTCGATGGCTAAATCTTTCATTTGAGCTATGACCCGTTTAGCATCGCTTACGCCCATGTTCTCTTTTAGAGCGTTTAATGGGGACATAATTTCCCCGCCCCTTGCAATATTTGAAACAAACTCATTTTCTGCCGAAATCCGTGCCACCACTGAGGTTACATCCCATTTGTTTTGATGGTTTTTATGACATAATACTCGATAATCCATTCCTCTAGATTGATAGGTAAGAAGGGAGATTCCTTGTTGGATAATGTATATTCGATTGTTCACCAAAGGTTTAAGAAGCCCATATGTCTGCTCAAAGGAAAGTATCGTTTGCCTGTTGTTTTCTAACGGTGATGTGACGGAAGATTCTAATGAAAAATGGTTGTCTTCTATTTGTAGTTTAAAAATATTTCTTCCCTGACTTCCATGTACAGGTTTAATAAAAATGGTTTTATACTTTTCTATAAAAGCGGTGAGATTGCCTTTTGTAAAAATATTTGTATCCGGTATATAAGAATGCAGATGGTTCTCATGGATTAAGTGCTCATGAACCTCCCATTTTGAAAGAAAGCGATCATTAAAAATAGGAATACATAACTCCGCAAGAGTTTGGCGGAATAATTGATACTCCTTACCAAATTCCAACCTCCGGGAATGAATGCGATTATAAATCACATCTGGCAGAGGAAGTCCTGAAGGCCTCCATATCCCATTGTCAAAATAATATCCTTGAACAGAAAATTCTGAGTCGGAAAAAACATATAGAAATCCACCATTCTCTGTTATCCCATGATGAAGTTCTTCACAAAAGTTATGAATCGAACCAAAATGGGGTTCAGCATTTCCTTTATTTTTAAAATCCGTAACTAAACCAATGATTGGTCCTAAATAAAGTGAATTCATTTCTTTTTTGTATATTGCATGAAATTTATATGGTTGAACCGGTAAACAAAAATGGTGGAATAGATTTTCAGGGAAATGAATCTCGTTAGTTGTCATCTCGACCGATTGTATATTAACTTTCACCAATTTCTTTCCTATAGAAATCTTGATTTCGTGTTTTTCAAGCTTAAGTTGTTTATACAGTTGTGAGGACATATGAGCAAAAATGTCAGTTCTGTTACCTGATTCTATAGGAACAATTGTGATAGGGGGCATAGTCACTCCTCATTTATAGGCAGATAGGCATTCGTAGATATGGTATCGTATGTTAAGGCCCAATGGTTGGTGATACTTAATTACGGGCAGTTAACATCCTCGCATTTACCTACATAGTTTGTTATAGTTATTAGGATTATTTTAAGAGGAGTGGAATGAATGTCCGTTAATTTATACGATGCAGCCTATGCATTAGAAAAGGCAATTCGTCAAAGCGATGAATATAAACAATTACAGCAAATGTATCATGAGGTTAATGCAGACCCAACAGCAAAGAGTATGTTTGATCAATTCCGTCAAATTCAAATGAATTTACAGCAAAAACAAATGATGGGTCAAGAGATATCCGAACAGGAAGTCCAGCAGGCACAATCAACGGTGGCTGTTGTCCAACAAAATGAAAAAATCGCCCGACTCATGCAAGCCGAACAGCGGATGAGCATGATTATTGGTGAGCTAAATCAATTAATTATGAAGCCTTTAGAGGAACTATACGGAAATCTATAATCGCATAACAAAAAGCTTTCGGTTTTTCCGGAAGTTTTTTCTTTTCTATTGCACTTGTTCTATCTGTGGGTGAAAAATCATAAAAGTGTTATAAGGGTATCTTCACCAAGAACAGGGGGCTTACGGAATGATTTATCGTTTGCTTGCATTAAATATTGATGGAACTCTATTACAAAGTAACGGAAAGATTCATAAGTCAACAAAGGAAGCCATTGAGTATGTTCAGCAAAAAGGAATTTATGTAACGCTTATGACATCAAGAAGCCTTCCCTCAGCCAAGAAGGTTGCAAGGGCATTGAAAATAAAAAATCCGCTCATTACACATCAAGGTGCCGTTATTGCAAATATCCAGGATAAACAAAATCGCGTCGAAAGAATTAACGAGAAAATTACCTATGATACCGTTCGATTCCTAGAAGGTTTGCCGTGTCAAATCAGGCTAGTACATGAACAATTTTCTTTAGCCAATAGGTTAAAATTAAATAACAATTTATTAGCCAAAACCGTCTTTACATCAGGGGATCCTGTTTTTTATTCTCAGCAATTTGTTTCGTCATTAAGCGAATACTTACATGATCAACCAGTGACAGCTCCGAAAATCGAGGTTTATTTTGAAGATGAGAATGATCTTCAGGATGCAAAAATGGCGATTGGAAAAATGTTTACCGAAATTGAAACGATTCAACTAGATCGGTTGCGTTTAGATATTGTTCCAGCAGGGGTTTCAAAGTTAAAGGGTTTAGCCTTCCTTGGCAGTCATCTTGGTATCCAGCTCAAAGAAATGGTCGTCATTGGGGAAGGCTTGGATGATATCCCAGCGATTGAGGCGGCAGGGTTAGGAGTGGCCATGTGGAATGCAGAATTTGAAGTAAAAAGAGCAGCAGACTGGGTGACGAGATCGAAAAATGAGCACGGTGTCGCCTATATGGTTAAAGAACACTTCCGAAAACAACAGCCAATTGAGTTTTTAAGAAAAATGAATATCATTAAAAAGTAAAATTAGCAGACATCACCGTCCAAAACGGTGATGTCTTTTACGTTTGTGAATGATTTCCACTGTATTGACCTTATTTTGGTGTTTATGTACACTTAAAGAAGTATATTTTGAAAGAGTGATTCTAATGAGAATTTCGATTATCGGGTTAGAGGATGCAAGACTCGATCGTCAATTAACGCTAATCGCTAATTTGTTTTTTGAGGAAACAGAGATTGTGAAGGTATTAGACGATGAGGCAGACTTAACTATAAGATTTATAATAAATGAAGATAACCACATACAAGTTTCAGCTGAGTTACTTGATATAGAGGGTAAATCCTTATCATCAGATTATCAAAAAGAAGTACAACCCTTTCAAACGGACAAGGAATATTTTAAGCAGATTAAGAATGCTGTCGCACACGTGTATTTGACACTATTGCAGAATTGGACAGGAATTACCCAAAAGTGGGGTATTCTAACTGGGATCAGACCGACAAAGCTTTTACATCGTAAAGTCCAAGAGGGTGTACACAAAGAAATAGCCCACCAGCAATTGAAAGAAGAATATCTGATTACAGACGAAAAAATAAAGCTCATGCAGCATATTGTCGATAGGCAGCTAGCCATTGTTCCTGACCTCTATGACCTGCAAAAAGAAGTTAGCATTTATATTGGGATTCCGTTTTGTCCAACAAAATGTGCCTACTGTACATTCCCGGCCTATGCAATAAATGGCCGACAAGGATCAGTAGATTCTTTCTTAGGTGGTCTGCACTATGAGATAAGGAAAATTGGTGAATGGCTAAAGGAAAAAGGTGTCCGAATCACAACGGTTTACTATGGGGGAGGTACCCCAACGAGTATTACGGCTGAAGAAATGGATATGCTTTATGAAGAAATGTATGAGTCATTCCCAGACGTTGAAACTATCCGTGAAATCACCGTTGAGGCAGGACGTCCGGATACCATTACCCCTAAAAAATTAGAGGTATTAAAGAAATGGAAAATAGACAGGATTAGTATAAATCCTCAATCCTATACGCAAGAAACATTAAAAGCCATTGGGCGCCATCACACTGTTAAAGAAACAATTGATAAGTATCATTTAGCAAGAGAAATGGGCATGAACAATATAAACATGGACCTAATCATTGGTCTTCCTGGTGAGGGGATCACTGAATTTAAGCATTCACTTGCAGAAACAGAAAAGTTAATGCCAGAATCTTTAACTGTGCATACTTTATCGTTTAAACGTGCTTCAGAAATGACGAAAAACAAAGATAAATATAAAGTGGCCGGTCGTGATGAAGTGGAACAAATGATGAATCTAGCAACAGAGTGGACAGAAAGTCATGGCTATGCTCCCTATTATCTCTATCGTCAAAAGAATATCCTTGGCAATCTTGAGAATGTCGGCTATGCGATTCCAAATCAAGAAAGTATTTATAATATCATGATTATGGAGGAGCAGCAGACAATTATCGGGCTTGGCTGCGGCGCTGCAAGCAAGTTCATTGACCCGGACACGGGAAAAATTACTCAGTTTGCTAATCCGAAAGACCCTAAAACATATAATGAAAGCTTTGAAACTTACACGGAACAAAAAATAAAAATATTAAACGAACTCTTCTCTCAAAAAGGATCTCCTGCTTAAATTGCAGGAGATTTTTGTGTTCTTAATAGAGGAATTTTCGAAAACATCACGAATATTTTATAGGAAAACGGTCATAAAATACCATCATTTGAAAACGCTTTCAATTATGGAGGGATTTAGCAATGATGCAAACACCTTTAACAATGACACAGATGATTGAACGAGCAGAAAGGTATTATCCAAAGAAACAGGTGGTTTCTAGAACATCAAGTGGCATTCAACGTTTTACGTATAAACAAATCGGTGAAAGAACGAGAAGACTCGCAGATAGTTTAACCAAACTAGGAGTGGAAAAAGGTGATAGGGTAGGAACACTGGCTTGGAACCATCATCGACATCTAGAAGCATATTTTGCAATTCCGTGTATTGGTGCTGTTCTTCACACAATTAATATCCGGCTTTCTCCACACCATATTTCTTTTATTATCAATCATGCAGAAGATACTGTCCTCTTAGTAGACCCAGATTTGATTCCATTACTTGAAAAATGCGCACATGAACTAAAAAGTGTTAAGGCATATATAATTATGTCAGACGACAAGGTCCTTCCTGAAACTACGCTTTCACCAATCTATGATTATGAAACCTTATTATCAGATGCGAATCCTAAATTTCAATACCCAGAAGACATAAAAGAAAACGATCCTGCCGGTATGTGCTATACCTCTGCAACTACAGGTAATCCAAAAGGAGTTGTATACTCTCACAGAGGAATTTTTCTTCATAGCATGGCGTTAGGGCTTGCAGATAATGCAGCAATAAGTGAGAAAGACATCGCACTTCCTGTTGTTCCAATGTTCCATGCCAATGCGTGGGGCATGCCATTTGCAGCAGTATGGTTTGGGACATCATTAGTGCTGCCAGGACCATATTTTACTCCAAAACTTATAGCAGAGCTCATTGAAAATGAAAAAGTAACGATTACTGCGGGTGTTCCAACCATTTGGCTTGGGTTGTTAAAGGAACATGATGAGGGCTCTTACGACCTTAGCAGTTTAAGAGGAGTACTTTGCGGAGGTTCAGCTGCACCTAAAGGGATGATTAAAGCATTTGAACAAAGGCATAACATACCATTCCTGCATGCTTATGGAATGACGGAAACTAGCCCGCTGGTAGTGATTTCAACATTAAAAAGCTATCAAGAGAATTTAGATTATGAGGAAAGACTGGAAATAAGAGCGAAACAAGGGGTTCTAGTTCCTGGCTTAAGCATAAAAGTAGTGGGAAAAGATGGAGAAGTGGCTTGGGATGGAAATGAAATGGGAGAGTTATGCATTAAGGGCCCATGGATTGCCTCAGAGTATTATAAGGATGAGAGAACTCATGATGCTTTCCATGACGGCTGGCTCCACACCGGTGATGTCGTAACCATTGACGAAGAAGGCTTTGTGAAAATTGTCGACCGTACCAAGGATTTAATTAAGAGCGGCGGTGAATGGATTTCTTCCGTTGATTTGGAAAATGCATTGATGGCCCATGAAGCAGTGTTTGAAGCTGCAGTAGTTGCAGTCCCGCATGAACAATGGCAGGAAAGACCAGTTGCTTGTGTTGTGTTAAAAGATTCATATAAGGATAAGGTGAAAAAGGAAGATTTAATTGAATTTTTAATACCCCAGTTTGCGAAGTGGTGGCTCCCCGATGAAATCTTGTTCTTGGAGGAAATCCCGAAGACTTCCGTTGGGAAATTTTTAAAGATCACATTAAGGGAGCAGGTACAAAAGGAAATCCTAAAGAAGTGAAATAAAAGGACAAAGAGGATGCTCTTTGTCAGGCTGTCGAGAAAATCTCGACAGCTATTATTTTTCGTAGTCACTTTAATGATTCACCGCGTTAATATGTTATAATGTACATATAAATAATAGGACGGTGGATAGAATGTATAAGCCAAAAAGAGAAATTCAAAACGAAGCTGAATTTGTTTTCATTGATGATTTAGTACCGCAAGATCACCTATTAAGAAAGGTGGACAAGTATATTGATTTTTCTTTTATTGGTGAAAAGGTCCGTCCTTTTTATTCAGAAAATAACGGGCGTCCTTCGGATCCTATACAGCTCTTTAAGATGATGTTTATTGGATATTTTTATGGCATTCGTTCTGAACGACAATTAGAGCGTGAAATTCAGACGAATGTGGCCTATCGATGGTTCTTAGGATTAAAGCTAAACGATCCAGTTCCCCATCATTCCACTATTAGTTGGAATCGGCGGACCCGTTTTAAAGATACAAATATATTTCAGGAAATTTTTGATGAGATTGTCTTCAAAGCAATTAACCACAAGATGGTTGGAGGAAGAGTTTTATTTTCCGATTCCACACACCTTAAAGCGAATGCAAATAAACATAAATTCTCTAGAGTTGAAGTGGAAGTTGAAACACGTGAATATGTAGTAGATTTAAACAAAGCTATTGAGGAAGACAGGAGAGATCATGGAAAAAAGCCTTTAAAAGAAAAAGAGGAGGTGACCGAGAAAAAGGAAATACGACTGAGCACGACTGATCCTGAATGTGGGTTTATGTCACGAGAGAATAAACAGGAAATGTTCTGTTATCTTGATCATCGGACTACCGACATGAAGTTCAACATCATAACAGATGCGTATGTTACACCAGGAAATGTTCACGATTCTGTCCCTTATCTTTCTCGGTTAGACCGTCAGGTCGAACGTTTTGGATTTAAAGTAGAAGCTGTGGCACTTGATTCGGGTTACCTGACAAATCCGATTTGTAAGGGACTTAATGACCGCAATATTTTTGGAGTTATCGCTCACAGAAGATATCAATCAACAAAAGGGTTATTTCCTAAATGGAAGTTTACATATGATAAAGAAAGGGATTTGTATGTATGTCCAAATGGTCAGGAGTTACAATATCGTACAACTACAAGAGAAGGTTATCGGGAATATAAGTCAGATCCTAAAAAGTGTACTAACTGCCCACTCCTCCCGGAGTGTACAAAATCTCAAAATAAAACAAAAGTAGTTACCAGACATGTTTGGGAGGAACATAAGGAAAAGGTTCGACTTAACAGACTTTCAAAGTCAGGTAAAATACTATATAAATTTAGAAAGGAAAAAGTAGAGCGAAGCTTCGCAGATTCAAAAGAACTGCATGGGCTTCGCTATTGCAGGTTACGGGGATTGCACAATGCGAGTGAGCAAGTGTTACTCACCGCAGCATGCCAAAACATGAAAAAGATTGCCACACACTTAGCCGGTTTGGAAAAAGTGTGTGGCAATCTCCTGGGCATTTCTCCCTGTTGATTGGAGCGGAAGGTGCGAAGACTCCTGCGGGAGTACGGGGCTGGAGAGACCCCACAGGCGCTTACGCCGAGGAGGCTCCCCGGCACGCCCGCGGAAAGCGAAGAACCTGGAGCGGAAATCAACAGGCCTTTGGGCAGGCAGAAAAATAAAAATTGCCGAGAAAGATACCTTTCTCGACAATCTTACAAAGAGGATGCTCTTTGTCCTTTTTGTGCGGTTAGTTTAATTTAATCAGATAGTGAAAATTCCATATATTATGAAAATTATTTTTTATCCCGCCGATTCAAGCTATAATGGAATTGAATAAAGTTATGGGAGGTTGTTTGGGGTGACGATAAATTTTGTAACGGATAAGGTAAAGTTGTGGGTGAGTGGACGGGTTGCAACGGTTGAGATGAACAGACCGGAATCATTAAATTCAATCGATGTGGACATGATAAGAGGTCTAGTAAGTAAACTGAAGGAAATAGCTGAATCGGATGATATTGATGTTGTGGTTTTAACTGGGAATGGCAGAGCCTTTTCCGCAGGGGGAGATATAAAAACGATGCTTTCAAACCTAAATGAAAGTGAATTCTTCCCTGTAATGGATTGTATTAGTGAATTAATCATAACTCTTTATAGTATTCCCAAATTAACCATTAGCGCTGTAAATGGCGCAGCAGCAGGGCTTGGATTCAGTCTTGCGTTGGCTACTGACCACATCATTGCAGACAAAACGAGCAAATTAGCAATGAATTTCATTGGAATCGGTTTAATACCAGACGGAGGTTCTCACTTCTTTTTAGAAAAAAGATTAGGAGAAATCAAGGCAAAACAGGTGATATGGGATGGAAAAATGATGAGTGCACAAGAAGCCTTGGAAATAGGATTGGTACAAGAAGTTGCAGAAGATTTGCAAGAAACGTTAGATGCTAGAATATCCGATTGGCTGCAGCGACCAGTTCAGGCCATGATCAAAACGAAAAAGATACTAGCAGATATGAACAGACCGCAGTTGATAAAAATTTTAGAACTAGAAAAACATGGCCAGCTAAACATGCGTCGAACACTTGATCATCAAGAGGGAATTCGGGCCTTTATAGAAAAAAGACCAGCAAAATTTATTGGTAAATAAGTAAGACAGAGAAAAGAAGCAATGGTTGCTTCTTTTTTCTGTCTTAAGATTAAGAATGAAACAATATTAGTTTGCCGCTTGGAGATGTAAAACGATGTGTTTTCTCTAGTAAATTTTTTTCTGCTAATAATTTTTCAGCTAATGCTTTTGCTTCATCGTCATGTTCAGCCTGAATCGCTTCATCTACTATTTTTTCTCCATTTGCTTCAAAGGCAGTTAATTTGTAAGTCTTCATGCTTTTCCTCCTATTAAATGAATAGTTTTATTCTTTGAACTATGATTACTGTCTAGCTCCAGCACCTAGGGACTCGGGTCATAAGCTTGTCTAGTTGCGGCTCCTTGGGACGAAGGCATAAGCCGCCCCCTGAAGAAGGCAAAAAGCGCCTTCTTGCAGGTCCGTCTTATGCCTTCGTCCCAGGGCAGTCGCCTCCACATTTCAGACAATCCGTCAGAAAGGTTAAAGAACAACCTTCCCGCCGGCTCGTCTTATGCCTGTCGCCCCTGACCAAGGGCTTCCGCTTTTATTATAATATTTGCATAATTCATGATATTTTGCAAAAGTGAAACTTTTCCATAGGACTTACGTAAATAATTTTTGAGGGGGAATTTTTATGGTTTTAAAACTTGAACATGTAACAAAGCGATTTGGTGATTTCACAGCAGTAAAGGATTTATCCATCACCATACCAGAAAAAGAAATATTTGGCTTCTTAGGAGCAAACGGTGCCGGGAAGACCACTACATTTCGCATGATCTTAGGACTCTTGGACTCTAGTGATGGAAGAATTACTTGGAATGATGAGCCAATCAATTATTCCACAAGTCATTTAGTTGGCTACCTTCCGGAAGAAAGAGGTTTATACCCCAAATTGAAGGTTAGCGATCAAATCGTGTACCTTGCAAGATTAAGAGGAATGCCGAAAAGTGAAGCACTTTCTGAATTGAGATATTGGCTCGATAGATTTAAAGTTCCTGAATATGAAAATAAAAAGGTAGAAGAGCTTTCAAAAGGAAACCAACAGAAAATTCAATTCATTGCGGCCGTCATACATAAACCAAAATTATTGATTCTGGATGAGCCATTCAGCGGTCTGGATCCTGTAAACGTTGAAATGCTTAAAGACGCAGTTCTCTCATTAAAGGAAAAGGGAACGACAATCGTTTTTTCTAGCCATCAAATGCACCATGTAGAAGAGATGTGTGAGCATCTATGTATTATGCATAAAGGAACTCCGGTTGTACACGGTGCCTTAAAAGATATAAAACGTGCATTTGGAAAAAAGAATCTTGTTATACATGCCGATTTTCCATTAGACAGTCTGAAAGATTATCCAGGTGTGGTTAAGACTAAGTCCACAACACAGGGAATGCATCTTCAAATTGATGGGGAATATGTTGCTGAAAAGATCCTTAAAGATATCGTCAACAAAGGATTCATTAGAAAATTTGAACTTGAAGAACCTTCTTTGAATGATATTTTTATTGAAAAAGTAGGTGATTCCTATGAATAAATTTTGGATTATTTTAGTCCATACCTATTTAAATAAATTAAAAACAAAATCATTTTTGGTCACAACACTGTTAACAGTCGTCATCACTTTAGGATTAACAAACATGAGTAATATCATTGAAGTTTTCGATAAAGGCGGCGATAAAGAAAAGGTAGCGGTATTAGATGAAACAGGACAGCTGTATGAACCGCTTAAAGAACAAATGAGTTCATTAAATAAAAACCTGCAGCTGACAGAGTTTGACGGCACCGAAAAAGAGGCAGAAAAGGCAGTGGAAAAAGGAGAATATGTTGGATTTGTTCAGCTTCGTTATAATGCAGAGCAATTACCTGAAGCTAAGTATAAAGCAATGAGTGTAGCTGAGTCAGCAATATTTTCCGATCTTCAGTCCGGGCTTCAGCAAATGAAAACCATGCTTGCAGCTTCAAAAATTAACCTGACACCAGAGCAGCTCCAGCAGCTTTATGAGCCAGTTTCTTTCGAGAAAATTGCTCTTGAGGAAAATGCGAAAACGGAGGAAGAGTTAAATCAGGCAAGAGGACTTGTTTATGTCCTGTTGTTTGTCATTTATTTTGCAGTTATTATGTATGCCAGTATGATTGCAATGGAAGTGGCTACTGAAAAGTCTTCAAGAGTGATGGAAATCTTGATCTCCAGCGTATCACCAATTAAGCAGATGTTTGCAAAAATACTCGGGATAGGTCTGTTAAGCTTAACACAGCTTGCCGTACTTTTATCAGTCGGTTATTTCTCCATAAAACGGAACATGTCTTCTCTTGAAGGGGGCTTTTTTGACGCATTTGGATTTGGTAATATTTCGTTATCAACCATTGCGTATGCCGTTATTTTCTTTATCTTAGGGTATTTTCTCTATGCCACCCTTGCGGCGTTTTTAGGATCGTTGGTCAGCAGGATTGAGGATGTCCAACAAATGATTACGCCAATGACATTACTTGTAGTAGCAGGGTTTATGATTGCAATGTTTGTTCTTGGAAAACCAGATTCACCATTTATCGTCATAACATCGTATATACCATTCTTCACCCCAATGATTATGTTTTTACGAGTAGGTATGCTGAATATTCCGGTTTGGGAAGCTGCATTAGGAATATCCATCCTGATGGCTACAATTGTTATATTAGCGGTATTTGGTGCACGTGTTTACCGCGGCGGAGTATTAATGTACGGAAAATCAAATTCCTTTAAGGATATAAAAAAGGCATTGCAATTAACAAAAAAAGAATAAAATGCGAAGGGCTTTGCCGAAAAGAGGCAAAGCTTTTTTAATATTTCATGTCAGAACGTGCATTCGCTTTTTCGAGATGTTACAATGAAAGAAAACTCAAGGAAAGGAGCTTTTTTAATGAAACAGATATCATTTATACACGCGGCTGACCTGCATTTGGACAGTCCTATGGTTGGTTTAAAGCACTTACCCGCAAATATCCTTTCAAGAGTGAGAGAGAGTACGTTCACAGCTTTACGAAAGCTTACAGCGGCTGCCATTGAGAACAACGTAGATTTCGTCATTTTAGCCGGGGATTTATATGATGGTGAAGATAGGAGCATACGTGCACAATCTCGCTTCCGTAATGAAATGCAAAAGCTTTCACAAAAGGATATTCCTGTTTATGTCATTCACGGAAACCATGATCATTTAAGCGGCTCATGGGTAAACCTTGATATGCCTTCAAACGTTCATTTTTTTGGCAGTGATGTCGAAATGAAGGTATTCCATTCGAAACGTGGTGATACCGTCCATCTTTATGGATTTAGTTATATACAAAGACATATTCTTGATAAGAGAATAGAGCACTATCAAAAACAGGATTCTGCCGACTTTCATATCGGCATTCTCCACGGGAATGAAGGCGGCGGAACGGACCATGATAATTACGCTCCTTTTTCCATCAAGGATCTGCTGGAGAAAGAATTTGATTATTGGGCTTTAGGGCATATCCATAAACGAGCGATATTAACAGAAACACCGCCAATCATTTATCCTGGAAACCTCCAAGGTCGTAATAGGAAGGAAACGGGAGTAAAAGGATGTTATCACATTACGTTGAATGATCTAGAGGCCAAAAAGGAATTTATAGAAACTTCAGACGTGTTATGGGAAGAAGTTACTGTCGATGCTGCTTCGGCGCAAAGCTTTCAAGAAATATTCCAACTATGCCAGCTAACCATCGAACGTTTGCGTAAAGCTGGACTAGGTACACTACTTACCTTAAACCTAAAGAATGTTCATATAAATGATTTCCAAGAGAAAAAAATCCTAGATACAGAACTACTGGAGCTGCTGATAGACTATGAAAATGAGGAGGAAGCATTTGTCTGGGTGGTCAATTTAAACCTAGAAGATCACCAGCAGCTTGATAGAAAAAAATTAACGAATGAAGCAGATTTTTATACGGAGCTGTTCGCCACCATCGATGACTATCAGAATCTTGAGGCAGCAATTGCACCATTATATCAGCATCAATTGGGCAGAAAATATTTAACAAGTTTATCAGAAGAAGAACAAAAAGAATTATTGGGTAAAGCTGAGAAACTATTAATTGGGTTATTGTATCAATAGTGAAAGGAGATGATTGACCTGAAAATCCAGGAGATACATATATACGGCTTTGGTCAACTAACTAATATAGTCATTAACGACCTATCTGATTTTCAAGTGTTTTATGGTGAAAATGAAGCAGGAAAATCAACGATCATGGCATTTATCCATGGAATTCTATTTGGATTCCCAACGAAACAATCCTCAGAACTTCGCTATGTACCAAAAAACGGCTCAAATTATGGTGGAAAGCTGATAATATATTTTGAAGAGTTTGGCATTGCCACGATAGAAAGGATTAGAGGTAAGGCTGCTGGTGACGTTACCGTAACACTGGAGGACGGAACAACAGGTAATGAGGAACTGCTTAAGCAGCTGCTAGGAAATATGGATAAAGGGTTATTCCAAGCGATATTTTCTTTCAACCTGCATGGGCTGCAAAATATCCACCAGATGAAAGGCGACGAATTGGGAAAGTTTTTATTTTCTACAGGTACACTCGGAACAGAACGGCTAGCGAAAACAGAGGCTGAACTTCAGAAGGAATTAGAAGCTCGTTTTAAACCAAGCGGGAAGAAGCCGGTGGTAAATGAAAAACTCAAAGCACTTCATGAACTTAGCGGCGACCTAAAAAAAGCAGCAGCCAAAAATCAAGGTTACGAAGCATTGGTCTCAGATAAAGAAAGAATCCATAAGGAAATAGAAGACATAAGCCATAAATTGCAGGTTGTAAAAAGCGAGGTGGAAAAGTTAAATGAATGGCAAAAAATCCACTCACTCGTCAAAGAAGAAAAATGGATACAGGCTGAAATCAAGTTACTTGGAGAATATCCATTCCCTGCTAGAGGGATTGAACGAATTGAAAAAATAAATCAGCTCATCTATCCATATAATGCTCAGATTTCAAGTTTACTTGAGAGAATCGATCAATTAAAGAAAGAGATGGCTTCTATACAGCCCGAAAAGCAATTACTCGCTGATGAATCCCAGATTCTTGCGGCGTTAGACCAAATTCCCATCTATGAGCAATTGACACTAGAAAAACAACAATGCGAAGTGAAATTGGCAGATTTACAAGAAAAAATGTCGATCATAAATGAAAAACTACACTTACCTTTAAGGGAAGAAGAAGTTCTAACGATAAACACAAATATTTATATGAAAAATCAAGTAGAGCAGGCGGCGAAGAAACAGCAAAAGCTTTTAGAAGTAAAACAGGACCTTGAGGAAAAATTTCTGGAAGAAAAAAACGCTCTTGAGGATCTAGAGAGAAAAGTTAATTTTGCAGAAACGCATATGATTCCAGCTCATGAAAGAGAGCGTCTTGAAAAGTTAGTCAGTGAAGACAGTGAAAAAAGAAAAGTCGAATATGAATTAAAAGCAGTCCAAGACAAAATCGAGTATTTTAAACATTCTAGTGAACAGGATAAGAAAACATTTGCAGCGATAAAAAAACAAAAACAGAACCAATCCTTAGCCATTGGGGTATTATTGCTGGTTCTTTCACTTTATGGATTGTATTCCAAGCAATGGATACTGTTAGTTATTGGTGTATTAGGAACCTTACTAATCGTTTTTTTTCTAAGTAATAATAACAATAATCGTAAAAACGATGAAAAAATTAATCAAGCTCTAAGTCAGTTGTTAGAGGATGAAAAAAGGTTCATACAACTACTCGAGAGATATAAAAATAGTAATATTCCAGCCCTTCTAGAAAAATTGAAGCAGGATAATTACTGGAAGGAGCAGCAACAGCTATTAAAAATAAAGCTCGAACAGCAGCAAACACAATATGAAAAAGTGATCAGGAAATTCGAGGAGTTGGAGATTGAATCAGCAGAAAATCAGGACATACTAGTGAAACTGAGCAATGAACTTCATATACCTGAATATATTGCACAATCTTTTTTCTTAGAGGCATTCCAGCTAATTGAACAATATAAGCTAATATGCCGAGAAAAAAGGAATTTGCTAGCGAGGGTGGAATTTATTAACCTTGAAAAGGCTGCCATTAATGAAAGACTCACTTCTTACGCAAAGCTCTATTTAGCAGACGAAGGAAATGATTTTTCGAAGATTGGGTATTTATTGCGGAATAAACTAAGAGAAGAACATGGAAAGGTAATAAAAATTCAAGAAAAGCAAGGAAAGCTTGATGATTTTAATGCCGACCTTGATCAAATGAAACTGGAACAAGCGCATCTAATCTCGGAAAAGAAAAAGCTCCTTGTAGAAGCAAATGTGGAGGAGGAAGCGGCTTTCTATGAGCTTGGTAAAGAAGTCGAATCAAAGTTAAAGTTTATAGAAAGGCTTGAGGATATTAGGAAGCAGGTACAATACTCTTTTCTAAAAAATGACGAGATAGAAAGATTGTTACAAATTCACAATATAGAAGAACGATTAAACCAGTTTCATAATCAAATCGAACCGTTATCATCTAGACTAATAGAACTGCAAGAAAAGCAAGCAGCTGCAAACTACCAGATTCAAATTCTTGAAGAAGGCGGCTCTTATTCTGAGTTACTCCACTACTACAAACAGCAAAAGTTTGAGCTAGAAGAAGCAGCAAAAGAATGGTCAGTTTTCTGTCTAGCTCAAAACATACTATCAAAGACGGTTGAAAAGTATAAAAACGTTCATTTGCCTAGAATGCTGGCAAAAGCAGAGGAATATCTATCCTTTTTGACAGAGGAACAATATCAGCGTATACACCTGCAACAGTCAGGAACTGGTTTTCTCATTGAAAGAAGAGATCATACTCTATTTGAGGCAAATGAGTTAAGTCAAGCTACTACTGAGCAAGTGTACGTTTCTATACGATTGGCGCTTGCGGCCACTCTTTACGAAAAGTATCGCTTTCCAATTATTATCGATGATAGTTTTGTGAATTTTGATGGCAACCGCACCAAAAAGGTGCTGGAGCTATTAACCACGCTCCAGAACAATCAAATTTTATTTTTTACTTGTCACACACATTTGCTCCCATACTTTCATCCAGAAAATGTTATGTATCTTCATAAAGATAATGTCGAGGTAATTTCATAGAGAATGTTATACTTGTACTATTGGGAAGGAGAGAGAAAGATGACTAAAGGAATACTAGATTATGATTTCGGAGTACAGGTTGATCTGTATTTACTTATTAAAAGTGCCACAAAAGGGATTGCCAGTAATGGAAAGCCATTCTTAACACTTATTCTCCAAGATCAAAGTGGTGAGATAGAAGCGAAACTTTGGGACGCTAATGAAGAGGATGAAAAGAATTACACCGCACAAAGCATTGTTAAAATTATTGGGGATATCCATAATTATCGTGGCAAAAGCCAGCTGAAAATCCGGCAGATTCGAAGAACGGGACCGAGTGACTCAGTAAAATTGGAAGATTTCTTAGAGACCGCACCATTAAGCCAAGAAGAAATGACTAGTAAACTGACACAATATATATTTGATATGAAAAATCCAAATATCCAAAGAATAACACGCCATTTATTGAAAAAACATCAGAAGGCCTTTTTGGAGTATCCTGCCGCAACTAAGAATCATCATGAGTTTGTGTCAGGTCTTGTCTATCACGTGGTTAGTATGCTCGACTTAGCCAAAGCAATAGCTTCGCTCTATCCTAGTCTTGACAAGGACTTGCTCTATGCTGGAGTGATATTGCATGATATGGGGAAAGTAGTTGAATTATCAGGTCCAATCTCTACTACTTATACAGTGGAAGGAAATTTACTAGGTCATATTACCATTATGGTAAATGAAATTGGAAAAGCTGCCGAGGAACTAGGGATATCTGGTGAGGAAGTATTAATACTAAAGCATCTCATATTAAGTCATCACGGGAAGGCCGAGTGGGGAAGTCCAAAGCCGCCATTAATTAAAGAAGCAGAAATTCTCCATTATATCGATAATCTGGATGCGAAAATGAACATGCTCGATCGTGCCTTAGAAAGAGTGAAACCTGGCGAATTTACTGAACGTGTATTTGCCTTAGACAACCGTTCATTTTACAAACCCATATTCCATAAATAAGATAACCCATCAAATGGGTTATTTTTTTTGTACACAGGATGAATATTTATCAGTAATTCGAATATGTTGTATAAAAAAGTGGACAACCGCTAACGAAAGGAGCAATAATAAATGACTATTCCTATTTGGGTATATGCAGTCGTGGTGGGTATCGTAATTAGCGCATTGATGGCAATTAAAACAGGCAGAGAAGAACGAATGTTAGAAATGGAGAATATTGAAAAAGAGGGAGAAATTTATCTAACTCGGCTTGAACAAGAAAAAGAACGCCGTGGAGGAGAAAGAGTTACAGCCGAATAGAATACAAAAAGAAGGAACTCTTACCCGAGTGCCTTCTCTTTGACTTTCTTATTGTGCTGCAGTAGCTGCTGGGTCAAGTGCTTTTTCTAAGTCTTTATCACTTATTTTCACTTTTGCTTCTTTAATTTCCTTTTGCATCACTTCGTTAATTTTTTCATTTGTTAATTTTGATGATTTTAATTCTTTTTCCATTTGATCTTTCATTTCATCATAGGATTTCTTTTCTTTTTTGTCCGTTAATTGAATGATATGATAGCCAAATGAGCTCTTAACTGGGCCGCTGATTTCATCTTTTTTGAGGGCATATGCTGCAGCTTCAAAATCTGGATCCATTGCTCCAGCACCAAACCATCCTAAGTCACCGCCAGCTGCTTTAGCCGCTTCATCAGTAGAATAGGTATTACTTACATCTTCAAACTTTTCGCCAGCGTCAAGCTTTTGCTTCACTTCTAAAGCTGTTTTTTCATCCGCAACGAGAATATGACGAGCCTTGATCTCAGGCTTGTAGTTGTCGTAGTATTCCTTAACTTCTTTATCTGTTACCTTTATGGACTTCATTGCAGCTTTTTCTTGCATCATACCAAGTTTCATCGTTTCTTTAAAATCATCTTCATTTGCGTAACCGTATTGTGCGAGCGCAGCCTCAAAGTTGTCTCCAAGCTGCTCCTTTAATTCATCAACCTTTGCATCTAATTCTTTGTCGGTTACTTCGTATTTCTCAGCAAGGACTTTTTCATAGACAAGCTGTTGTAATGCTTGTGTTCCCACCTTTTCCTTCATTGCTTCATAAAGTTCATCCTTTGTAATATCTCCAGCACTGCTTTCTGCGACTGTAGAACCGCTACTTTGATTACACGCGCTTAAGGCAATAACCCCGCCAGCTAATGTAAGGGCTAACATCCATTTTTTCATGTTGTACCTCTCCTAAACAGTAAATTCTTGTGGGCTTTTGTCCACAAACTATACTATAACATAAATGACAACCACTGCAAAAATATTTCCTGTTTTGTTATCAGAATTTTGGGCATTTACCCATTGCGAATTCAAGAATTCGTACATACGATAACATGTAACAAAAAAAGAGAACTATTCAATTGCCCATCGGCTAAACGTTATGTTCTCTAAGGATTAATCCCCAATAAGAAAAAGGTGGACTTTTTCCGAAGAAAATAAGCTAAGCGCCTAGTCGAAATGAGTACAGCTTGAATAGTATATCGTAGTAAATAATAAAGGAGGTATTACGATGAGTGGTGGACACGGATACGGAGCAGGATTTGCATTGATTGTAGTCCTATTCATTCTATTGATTATTGTTGGAGCATCTTGGTTTTAATTTAAGGGTATCACCTGATGCAGACAACAGCTTTACCATTTAAGAAAGGGGAGAATTGTGTGTCTGGAACTGGATTCCACGGTGGAGGATTTGCGTTAATCGTTGTCCTTTTCATCCTGTTAATAATTATTGGTGCTTCTTGGTTTTAACCTGAAAACAAATTAAAAGCGATGAGAATTTTCTCATCGCTTCTATTTTTCTCTAACATTGATACATTACATAAAGTAAACCTATGTATACAAAATTTCCACATAGGATGAAATCAATAATATCGTGACAAGTACATTTATTGTACGAAATACTTTATGCTGACGTTCTTCCGGTATATCTTTTTGAATACAAAGGGAATTGGTCATTTTATTAACGTAAAACAAAATAAAAATGGCCAAAACAATAAAAATGGAGATCATCATCGATTCCCTCCCTGATGTTCATTATATGTTAATACATTATCAAAAATTTACAAAAAAAGATAGTTAAAAGGAATGGTAGAAAAGTAGGAAATAATTTGAAATAAAAACACTGGAAAGATTATTATCTGTTCTAATTTAAGAATAGGTTTACAAAGGCCTGAAAAGAGTAAATAATGAACGTAGGAATGTAAAGCAGTGACCGGAGGTCGAACGCAATGGATATATACGTTGAATTACAAGCCCGTGTGAATATTCTTGAATATCATCAAAAGTTACTCTTAAAGTTGCTGAGGGACCCCAATCTTGAATTCTATAGAGTAGTGATAGAGAATGGGTTATCAGAACATGAAGTAGAGGCATTCAATCGATTATGTGAGAATCTTAACATAAAAATGGAAGAACAAAAAGCGGAAGGGTTTATACATTTTCATCCGCTTTTCAATGAGTTTCTATATTCTTTACCGGAAAAACTTAACGCAAAGGAAGTTGTTCAAGCTTGTTTAAAGCAACACTTATTCGAACCTCTTTTTACAGAGTTTGCTAAATGTCTTTAGGAGAGTTCTTGTTCTGTTTTTTCTGACTTTTTAAGTTTTCCATCATTTTCGTTAAATTCAGTTTCAATATTATGAAACGATCGTTCAAAGATTTCCATGAAATCTTCACCATAGATATTTCGAACAATCGCCATCATTTCAATAATATCAGGAAACTTCCCATATAAATCTCTTAACGGCAGGGCACCAACAAATGCAGCATTGCCACTGGGGTGATAGGATTCCATTAAACGAAGAAAGATCTCTTCACCTTCTGGGGTGAGCTGAATATACGTATTTCGTTTATCATTTTCTTTCTTTGAAAATGTAAGCAATCCTCTTTCTTCTAACTTTTTCGAAAAATTGAACGCTGTTGAGACATGCATAACACCAAATTTTGCTACATCCGAAATAGATGCTCCATTTAAATGGTATGCAATCCAAAGGATATGATGTTCATTAATATTTAAATCAAAAGGTTTTAACCATTGCTGCCAATCTTTCTCAATTGATTTCCATAGGGCTTTACTTAATTGTGCAATCCTTTGGCTAAATAGCATCGCTTCTTTCATTGTATACTGTTTCTCCGACATCCCCAATTTCACCTACTTTTTTTTTCTCTATTAACATTATGCCAATAAAATAAAAATTAATAAAGATGTAAATTCACAAAATTTTTAGAAATTACGTTTTTTTCTACTTGAAATTTATATTTTTTATTTTTATTACAATTCTGAGAAAATAGTTCTTCTTTATTTTACGTTTTTTCTCTAAATAATGCCAACCTTTTGAATATTCCACATAGGGAAGGACAGCAAATCATATTAATAATAGTATCAACTCTTGGTCGTCAATAGGGGGTATTATATGAAAGCTGTAACATCAATCCTTTTTTTGCTAAGTATATTGCAATTTGTCGGTGCAATTTGGAATGCTCTAGCTCTAAAAAGACCGGGATTTTATCCGCCTAAACAAGTCTTAAAAAAGCGAGCCACAGCATTAGCAGGCGGTGGAGCAATATTTTTACTTTTGACGATTATTTTATCAAGCTTTTAATCATTTATTTGATGTTTATAGAAAGAAAAGAACCTTGCTGAGGTTCTTTTCTTTTGTGTTATTTTGAGATGACGATAGATGATGTCTTAGTTCTTTTTACTACTGAAAGAGCAACTGGATACAAAATAACCATAATAATAGTATTCAGTGCTATTGCAGGTAAAACACCAGCAGCAAATAAAGCTGTGAAAGAACTTGGTAAGCCTACAATGTAATAGGCAGATCCCAAAAAGACAGATCCTGAAACTAATGTCCCAATTGCAGTTAAGACGGCAACACTAATAATGGAATTACGGTAGTGCTTTAATGCCAAAAATAAACCAAAAAAGACTAACGCAGTTATGGGCTTATCAATGATATTTGGTAGTTGACCACCAGGAAAACCCGTTGTAAGTGCGGATAGTCCTCCGGTCACAATAGACAATAACATAACACTTTTAATTTCTGGAATAAGAATAATTCCCAAGAACATCATGGCAAGCATCATATCTGGTTTAATCGTAAGGAAGGCTGGCATTACCGTATGCAAAACTACTCCAATTCCCGCCAAAAGTGATAGGACTACTAGATTCTTTGTATTCATTTCTCTTCTCTCCTCTGCTGTACTCAGCTATTTGTTCTATTTGTTCCTCCTGCAGTGCGCTCAGGTGCCTGCAGCGAAAAACTTGTTATCATTATATCACAGGAATATAAAAATAATAAAGATATAATTTTCAGATAATTTAATTTCCCATTAAAAATGCTTATTAATATTCGATGCCATCTCTTGCAGTGTCTCTTGTGTATAATCGCTTGTATTGCTTTTCCAAACAGCGCCAAATCCGTCTCCTTTACCATAGCGTGGAATCAAATGAACATGGAAATGAAAAACGGTTTGCCCTGCATGTTCCCCATTATTATTTACCAGGTTTAATCCGAGAGGGCTAAATTCCTTTTTTAGGGCATTTGCAATTTCAGGTACAGATTCGAAAAGGTTTTTAGACGTTTCAGGAGACAATTCAAATAAATTTTCTTTATGTACTTTGGGAATGACCAATGTATGGCCTTTTGTTACCTGACTAATATCAAGAAAGGCTAATACATGTTCATTTTCATACACTTTTGCTGCCGGGATATCCCCATTAACAATTTTACAAAAGATACAATCACTCATTTACTGCAACCCCTTTATTGGTTTATATATCCGTATTTTACCATATGTAATACCGATTAAAAAAGAAAGAGACAGGATTCGCATGGAATCCTGCCCTCTCGAAGGGGAATTGCTTCATTTTGTACGTTCATCGGGAATTACGTTTGATAAACACCTCATTTGACAATTTAGTGTTTTTTTATAAACAGTAATCATTGTTCAAGCTGACCATCCCCTATGTTGTTTTTATAGTTTCATCAACTTATAAAAACGGATGATAATCTGCCGTAAACACCTCATTTATTTTTTGATAAATAGCTGGTGTTAATTGAACTTTAAATGGTTACAAAGCAACTTGTGCAAAACAACCATCCCCTTATTTGAAACGTTTAGAAGCTACTTGTTTGAAAAGTTAAATGTCTTTGACAGACACCTCATTTCAAATTTTTGATGAATCACTTCATCGAGTAGGTGTTTCCCCTTCGAATATTATGATAACCCGTTTGAATGGAAATATACAAAAAAATATCAAAAAATTGAATTCCTATTTTTATGGTCTTCGATTTGGTAAAATGTAAGGTAATTATTATCCTATGGAAGGACGGAGTATATGCCTTTATTATCGATTGAAAGCCTTACAGGTGGATATACAAGGAATCCAGTTTTAAAAGATGTTACTTTTGAGGTAAATGAAAAAGAATTGGTTGGATTAATCGGTCTAAATGGTGCCGGGAAAAGTACAAGTATTAAACACATCATCGGTTTAATGGAGCCGCATAGTGGTGCAGTGAAAATAAATGGACGTTCTATTATGGAAGACAAGGAAGCTTACCGGAAGATGTTCACCTTTGTTCCGGAAACACCAGTACTTTACGAAGAACTCACCCTTGAAGAACATTTACGTTTAACGGCTATGGCATACGGCTTAGATGAGTCTACATATAATAGCAGAATTGGTCAGCTATTAACTGAATTTCGAATGGAAAAAAGACTAAAATGGTTTCCAGCTCATTTCTCAAAAGGAATGAAACAAAAGGTAATGATTATGTGTGCTTTTTTGGTGCAGCCTTCCCTCTATATTGTTGATGAGCCATTTGTGGGGCTCGATCCACTTGGTATTCAATCATTGCTTGACTTAATGAAAAAAATGAAAGAAAGCGGGGCAGGCATATTAATGTCGACCCATATTCTTGCGACAGCTGAAAAGTACTGTGACAAATTCATTATTCTTCACGAAGGTAAGGTTCGTGCAAAAGGTACTCTAACTGAACTGAGGGAACAGTTCTCCATGCCTGCAGCTTCATTAGATGATTTATATATCCAATTAACGAAGGAAGAAAATTATGTTTGATGATAAAAAGCTATGGAAAGATAGATCTGTTCATCGATTAAAGGAATTTGGTGTTTATCTTCGATATATCCTGAATGGGCACCTAGTCGTCGTGCTACTGTTTTTAATTGGTACGGCAGCCTTTTATTATCAAAATTGGATAAGCTCATTGTCTCAGGAATTTCCTGCGGAAATTATTATTGCTGTTATTTTAGGAATATTTTTGACTCACAGTCCGGTATATACTTTTCTCCTTGAAGCAGATCAAGTGTTTTTAATTCCGCTTGAAGCGCGTTTAAGAAGTTACTTTTTGCGTTCTGGAATGCTTAGTTTAGTTTTTCAAGGATATATTTTATTAATGATTTTAGCTTTAGTGATGCCAATGTATGCACATGTCAGCGCAAACGGCTTTCAATCATTTTTTATTTTCCTAATCATCCTGCTGGTTATTAAAGCCTGGAATATTGCAGTAAACTGGAAGATTCACTATTATGTACAGCCATCGGTTTATACTTGGGATATGATCGTCCGTTATTTCATAAATGTGTTATTTACCTTTTTGCTATTTAAAAACGCACATATCCTTTTTTTAGTGTTATTCGCTATCATTATGGCTTCTTATTATCGCTCCTTTTATGTCAGGACGAAGAAAATGGGCTTGAAATGGGATTTGCTAATAGCTCAAGAAGAAAAACGAATGGCGTCATTTTATCGGCTAGCCAATTTATTCACTGATGTACCAAAATTGAAAGATACGGTAAAAAGAAGAAAATGGCTGGACTGGTTGATAAATCGGATTTCCTTCTCACAAGATAAAACCTTTGATTATTTATACGCAAGAACATTCTTGAGGTCATCCGATTATTTAGGTCTATTTATTCGATTAACTGTAATAGGTGGATTTGCTCTGTATTTTATTTCCTTTGGGGCTGGACAAATCATACTTTCGCTCTTATTTATCTATTTAACGGGATTCCAGCTGCTGCCATTATGGAATCATCACCAAAATAAGCTTTGGATTGATTTATATCCAGTGACCCAAGACCACAAAACCACTGCTTTTCATTCTCTTCTTATGAGGATTCTGTTCATTCAATCCTCCATATTTACAGTAATTGTTTTGTTTAAAGGGGAATGGATATTTTCGTTAATAATCCTCCTCTCTGGATTGCTGTTTAGTTTTTTATTTGTAAATGTTTATAGTAAGAAAAGACTAAAAGCATGAATGGATTAGAAACAAACCTAATATCTTGGTTGCTGAGGGGAGTGGGAGCATGAATGAATATGAGCTAAAGGTATATGGAGAAGTGGTCGAATGGAAAAGAAAATTAACCAGACGGTCAGGGATGATGAATCGAATCTCAAAAAAAGCGCAAGGAAAAATAAATGAAATGATCCCGGAAAAGGTTCATGAGGTGATGACAGAAAGCATAAAGGGAATGGTTAAAACCACCTTATTTGGATCCCAGCTAACGACCAACAAAAAACAAGCGTCCGGTCTGACACTTGAAGAACGAGATGATTTAATGAGAAAAAAGACGGCCATCTTCCAAAAAACGGCCTTGGTTGAAGGAGCGGGGACAGGCGCTGGAGGAATCCTACTGGGTCTTGCCGATTTCCCGTTGCTACTTTCCATTAAGATGAAGTTTCTTTTTGAAGCAGCAGCTATTTATGGATTTAACACGAAGGAATTTGAAGAGCGGTTATTTATTCTTCATATCTTTCAGCTGGCATTTTCAAGTGATGATATCCGCCGCGAAACATTAACTGAAATTGAAAACTGGGATGCGGGAAAGCAAGAGCTCGTGGAAATGGATTGGCGTAAATTTCAACAGGAATATAGAGATTATATTGATCTTGTTAAGATGTTCCAGTTAGTGCCTGGAATTGGTGCATTTGTGGGCGCATATGCCAATAACAATCTGCTCAAACACTTGGGAGAAACGGCAATGAATGCATATAGGTTAAGGATCCTAACAAAAGCCCCTGAACTTTAAACCGTTCAGGGGCTCTGTTTATTTAGAACTGTGTATTTTTATTGCAGCCGTCCCAAGTGTTTTTGCGGCTATTAACATGGCGTTTTCATCAATATCAAACTTTGGATGGTGATGTGGATAGCCTGGGTTAGCACCAAGTGGCTTTGCACCTGTGAAAAAGAAGGTTCCGGGTACCTCTTTTAAGTAATAGGAAAAATCTTCGCCGCCCATTTGCGGCTCAGATTCTTCTATCGTTGTTACCTCAGGAACTTCACTTGCCGCGGCAACGAGAAACTCTGTTTCTTTAGCATGGTTCACAACTGCAGGATAACCTCTCTCATATAAAAATTTATAGGTGCTTCCAGACATGTGGCATGTGCCCTGAATAATTCTTTCCATTTCCTCTTCAATGTATTGGCGGACATCATCATTAAAGGTACGGACTGTTCCAATAAGCTTTGCTTTATCTGCAATTACATTAAATGCATTTTCAGACATAAAAGAACCCACTGTCACAACCGCAGACTCAACTGGATTCACTTTCCTACTGACAATTTGCTGCAAATTAACAACTAACTGGGAAGCGGTGACAATGGCATCCTTGGTCTTATGCGGCTGTGCACCATGACCGCCTTTGCCCTGAATTTCTATTTCAAATCGATCTGCTGCAGCCATGATCGGACCGGTCAGATATTGGATAGTCCCGGTCGGTTCACTTGCCCACAAATGAGTGCCAAATATGACATCGACACCTTCTAAGCAGCCATCCTCAATCATAGTGATCGCGCCGCCTGGTGCATATTCTTCTGCATGCTGATGAATAAAGACATAGTTGCCTTCGAGATCGGCCTTCAATTCATTTAGTACCTTTGCAAGTACAAGAAGAGTGGCAGTATGTCCATCATGACCACAGGCGTGCATAACACCGGGAACTAAGGATCTATAAGGTACGTCCTTTTCATCGTTTATAGGCAAGGCATCAAAATCCGCCCTTAATGCAACAGTTTTACCAGGCTTATTTCCGTATACCTTTGCTACAACACCATTTCCACCAATATTACCTTTTACTTCTACCCCAAGTTTTTCATAAAATTCCTTTATATATTGGGCGGTATTATATTCCTGAAAGGACAATTCGGGATGCTGGTGCATGTACCTGCGAATTGTGACCATATCTTTATAGTAATCTTCTAATTTTGAAAACAATTCCTTCAACATATGAAATCCTCCATATCCTATTTTCAAACTATTTTAACACTTTTACACGATTATGATAGATTTAAAAGTAAGTTTTCTTTATAATTTTATAGGGTTTAGTTAGAGAAAGGATCATGAAACAAATGGTAAATAAAAGGAACACGTCTACATACTTATCTTTAGGTATTGCTGTTGTAATAGCAATCTATATTTCTATCAAAGTAGCTACAAAACAAACTTTTTGGCTGGATGAAAAACTAGCGGACTTATTTTCTTATGTACCAGATATATTCAACCCGTTTTTACTTTTAATAACGGAACTAGGGGATAAGAAGGGGATTGGCATTGTCGCCTTGATTGTTTTAGGCTGGTTATTGCTAAAGAGAAATCTATTAGGTGCAGCAGCTATAGCTTTAAGTGTTGCTTTAGGAAATGAGATCAATAAACTTCTAAAGGAACTTATTGCACGTCCAAGACCAGAGCTCGACCATCTGGCACATGTGGATAGCTTAAGTTTTCCAAGTGGGCATGCAATGGTAGGATTCATTTTCTATTACTTAATTGCCTATCTTGTATTGGAGGATTTGAAGTCCTCTAAAGCCAGAAGAATGATTATTATGCTGACAGTACTGTTGCTCTTATTAATTGGCTCAAGTCGGATCATTCTTCAAGTCCATTACCCTACAGATGTCATTGGAGGTTTTGCCTTTGGCTATATTTGGGTGCTGGCTTCTATATACATTTACAATTTCTTTAAAAAGAAACTGAAAAAATAACTACAAAAAAGAGGCCCCTGGCCTCTTAGCCAGTTTGGAAAAAGTGTGTGGCAATCTCCTGGTTATTTCTCCCTGTTGATTGGAGCGGAAGGTGCGAAGAATCCTGCGGGAGTACGGGGCTGGGGAGACCCCACAGGCGCTTAAGCGCCGAGGAGGCTCCCCGGCACGCCCGCGGAAAGCGAAGCACCTGGAGCGGAAATCAACAGGCCTTTGGGCAGGCAGAAAAATAAAAATTGCCGAGAAAGATACCTTTCTCGACAATCTGAGAGGCCCCTGGCCTCTTTTTTATATTAGAAACATTGCTACGATCGTTGTGACAACAAGACCAATAGCAACGGGAAGTAAATTTCGCCGTGCTAACTCAAAAGGATCAACGTTACAAATAGCCGCTGCAGGAATTAACGCCCATGGTACTAATGTTCCGCCGCCAACCCAGATGGCTGCAATTTGACCGAGTGCCACTAGAGTAGCTACACCTTTACCAATTGCAACTGCAAACAAGCCCGCGACTGAACCTGCGAGGGATATTCCTGAAAATCCAGAGCCATCCAAACCCGTAATCGCTCCTACAGTGGTTAGTGTCACTGCTCCGACCACTTTACTCAATGGAACAATATTTGCTAACGCGATACCAAGGTCATTTACAATACCTTGCGAACCATTTGGTAAATAGTCACCAACGATTTTTCCAAAACCGGCATCACCTAAATAAAAGAATGCCGCTATTGGGATGACAGGACCAAAAACCTTAAAACCAAATGTAAACCCTTCGATTAGAAAGCTTGTGGTTTTTTCAAGACCTTTGTTTTTATGGCTGACCATGGTTATTAGGAGGAGGATAAAGATAGATGTTCCGCCAACTAAAGCAGTTGCGTCACCGCCAGTCAGGTCAAGAATAAACATACCAGCAACGTCAATGGCGAATAAAATCGGTACGAGAATGGCAAAGAATCGCTTTTGGCTAAAAGAAAGGAGATTTTTCTCGGAAGTGGTTTGTTCCGTTGACTCTACAGGCACATATGGAGTTGGCTGCAAGACACCATTTTTCATATCTCTTCTCAGAAAATAGAAGGCAGCAATAGTAGTCACAACACCCATAACAACTACTAATGGAATGCTGGCACTGATGACATCACCGATTGGAATACCGGCAGCGTCTGATGTTAATTTAGGTGCAGCCTGTATCACATAATCTCCTGATAAGGCTATACCGTGCCCAAATAAATTCATTGCCATGGCAACACCCAAAGCTGGAAGACCTGCCCGTAGGGCGACAGGAAGGAGCACGGCCCCTAATAATGCCACAGCTGGGGATGGCCAGAAAAACCAGGAAATGACCATCATTAATATACCAATGGTCCAATATGCGAGTGCAGGGTTACGAATTAATTTTGTAAAAGGTGAAATCATTACGTCGTTTATACCCGTCGAAGTTAAGGTTTTGCTCATAGCCACAATAATGGAAATGACTAAGATGGTTGATAATAACTCGGTAATTGCATAAATAAAGCTGTTGAAGATACTGCTGACTGAACTGCTTAAGGAACCAGTTGCAGTAATGGCAATAAGGAATATTCCGAGAATACAAATAAGTGTAGTATCTCTCCGTTTGACCATAAATCCGATAATAAGTGCAATAAAGACGACATATATCCAATGGAGAGCTGAAAGCTCGACAAGCATACAAATGACCTCCTCTCATCATCATCTAAGGACGATAAATAGGTATTCGCCCATGGATGTAATACAGGATATGAAAAAAGTTTTAGGTGGTGAGAGGTATTTAAATTTATTCCTTCTTAAAATGTACCAAGCTAGAGGAGAAAAGAGTGATTCCCGGGATCAACTCAGGTGTGGACTTCCAAAAAAAGGGTCACATGAGCGAATCATGTGACCCTTTTTGGTCAGCAGGTATAGTATATTTGCTGACATATGGCGCGCTTATAAATATGTTAGAGTGATTAACATATTCATATCCTTGTTCTATAGTAGAATCCAAAAGATTTTTACTGTTTTCAAATGTGAGTTGACTATCCCATATCGTCAGGATTATATAAACATTAGAGGATAATGGGCGAAGGACTCGGATTGCGATAAGTCCCATTTCTTTTTCAAGCAGTCTGGGAAGATCCTTTAAACGGTATTCAAAAAGGGACTTGTTTTCTTCCGTTACTGGGATGTAGTTAATCACAACCAAGCCTTTCTTCTCAATTAACCCAGATGTTGCTAATACCTCATATTTACTTGGTTCTTTAAATACAGTTTGTGTACTCGTTTCATGTAATAGTAGGGCACCATCTTCATTAATCATTGTTACCATTAACTCAGACGGATACCTCTCTTCAATCTCTTTTAAGTATTCAAATGTCCCTGTAGCAATATAAACATTCATTTTCATTACCTCACCTGTTCTATGTTTACATACTAGGGTATGCTATACATTTATATAAATTCATCTCGAATAATTTCTTTCACACTAGGCTGTGATAAAGCTGAATGTTGATATTGCTAATGAACAGAACAATTCATTAAATTAAAAGCGACTTTTTTTTGACACTTTCCATTGTAACCTATACACCAATAGGAATAATCGATATAGTGAAAACAGTGCTATGTACTCTATAAAGTTTTTAATTTTAGGCTACATATATTAAAATAGAACGAGACATGTCTTTTGAAAGGTGGATTTATTTACATGACGAAGCAAATCAACGATACATTTTTAAAAGCAGCAAGAGGAGAAAAGACAGATCACGTGCCAGTCTGGTACATGAGGCAGGCGGGACGTTCACAGCCCGAGTACAGAGAAATCAAAGAAAAGTACTCATTGTTTGAAATTACTCACCAGCCTGAGCTATGTGCGTATGTAACCCGCCTTCCAGTAGAGCAGTACAATGTGGACGCAGCTATTCTTTATAAAGATATTATGACCCCGCTGCCAGCGATTGGTATGCAGGTTGAAATAAAATCTGGGATTGGTCCTGTCATTGACAATCCAATCACATCCTTAGCAGATGTTGAAAAACTTGGTGAAATTCATCCTGAAGAGGACGTACCTTACGTATTAGATACGATTAAATTATTAACTCAAGAACAATTGTCCGTACCTTTAATCGGATTTTCTGGTGCTCCTTTCACACTTGCTAGCTATATGATTGAAGGTGGACCTTCGAAAAACTATAACAAGACAAAGGCATTTATGTACTCTGAACCAAAAGCATGGTTCGCACTAATGGAAAAACTTGCTGATATGATTATTACATATGTGAAATCGCAAATTAAGGCTGGTGCTAAAGCGATTCAAATCTTTGATTCTTGGGTGGGAGCTTTGAATGTTGAGGACTATCGCTACTTTATTAAGCCAGTCATGAATCGAATTTTTACAGAGCTAAAAGAAGAAAATGTGCCACTCATTATGTTTGGAGTAGGTGCTAGTCATCTTGCGTTAGAATGGAATGACCTTCCGCTGGATGTAGTTGGGTTGGACTGGCGTTTGCCGATTCTTCAAGCAAGAGAAATGGGAATCCATAAGACCGTTCAAGGTAATCTTGACCCAGCAATCCTGTTATCACCTTGGGAAGTGATTGAAGAAAGAGCTAAAGCTATTTTAGACCAAGGTATGGCAGAAGGCGGCTATATCTTTAATCTTGGCCATGGAGTTTTCCCGTCGGTTAACCCGGCAACGTTAAAAAAATTAACCTCATTTGTCCATGAGTATTCTGCATCTAAACTGGGCAGATAAATACGGCCTCCGAGTGTTAATATTGGTAAGATAAGTGTTTTTTTGGCACAATATAATATGCATGAAAAAAGAGGGCCCTAAAAATTAGAGGCCCTCTAAATCCTGATATGAACCATTTTTAAAATAAATATTTTAATTTGCACAAGGCAGCGAGACTTAAAAATGAGGTGCGGAAGATGATGAAAAAGAAAATGGGCTTACTCGTAATGGCATACGGAACCCCATATCACTTAGATGACTTGGAACGTTACTATACACATATTCGGCATGGCAGAAAGCCTACTCCAGAAATGATTGAAGAGTTAAGGAATCGCTATGAAGCAATTGGCGGTATATCACCATTAGCCAAAATTACAATAGAACAGGCAAAAAAACTTGAAGAACATATAAATCAAGTTCAAGATGAAATTGAGTTCAAAATGTATCTGGGCTTAAAGCATATTGAACCTTTTATTGAGGATGCCGTTAAAGAAATTCATTCAGATGGAATTAAAGAGGCCGTTAGTATTGTTTTAGCGCCTCATTATTCAACTTTTAGTATTAAATCCTATAATAACAGGGCAAATGAAGAAGCTGAAAAACTAGGAGGCATTAAAATCACTTCAGTTGACAGCTGGTATGATGAACCTAAATTCATTAACTATTGGGCAGATAAAATTAAAGGGATATATGAACAGATGCCTAAAGAGGAAAAAAATGACGCTATGCTGATTGTTTCGGCCCATAGCCTTCCAGAGAAGATACTACAATTTGGTGATCCTTATCCAAGTCAGCTTCAGGAAACTGCCGATCTCATTGCAAAACAAGCTGGAATTACTAACTATGCGATTGGCTGGCAAAGTGCGGGGAACACACCTGATCCATGGTTAGGACCTGATGTTCAAGATTTGACTAGGGACTTAGCAAAGGAACATCCATATAAAGCATTTGTTTATGCGCCGGTTGGCTTTGTGTGTGAACACTTGGAAGTCCTCTATGATAACGATTACGAGTGTAGGATAGTGGCAGAGGAATTAGGAGCAAGTTACTATCGTCCTGAAATGCCGAACGCACATGCTGATCTAATTGATGCAATGACTACGATTATTTTAAAAAGATTAGCCGATTGATAGCATACAGAATAAAGAAAGAAGGGTGACATCCGTGACGGAAGAAAAAAAGAAGGTAGCCATTATTGGAGGCGGAATTGCGGGCCTTACTGCGGCATTCTACCTTCAAAAAATCATTTGCGATAAAAAGCTGCCTCTTGAAATCAAACTGATCGAAGCATCACAACGTCTCGGAGGTAAAATGCAAACCGTTATAAGAGACGGTTTCACCATTGAAAGAGGTCCCGATTCCTTTTTAGCAAGAAAAGTGAGCATGATTAGACTAGCTAAGGAAGTAGGGATGGAGGAGCAGCTGGTATCGAATTCAACAGGGACATCCTATGTTCTTGTAAATGACAAGCTCTTTTCGATGCCTGGGGGTTCCATTATGGGAATCCCGACTGAGATAGGACCATTTATTACGACGGGGTTGTTTTCAATATCAGGAAAACTAAGAACAGCAGCGGATTTTGTTTTACCAAGATCTGAAGGAAATAAAGACCAGTCTTTAGGTGAATTTTTTCGAAGAAGGCTGGGTAATGAGGTTGTTGAAAATTTGATTGAACCGTTATTATCTGGTATTTATGCTGGTGATATAGATCAAATGAGCCTAATGTCGACCTTCCCACAGTTCTATGAGGTTGAACAAAAATATCGCAGCCTGATAGTAGGAATGAAAAAAACCACACTGTCAAAACCAAAAACACAACAACCTGCCGGGAAGAAAAAAGGTGCATTTTTAACCTTTAAGTCTGGCCTTCAGTCCTTTGCTGAAGGAATAGAAGCGAAACTGGACCCTAATTCTATATTAAAAGGGCACCGAGTCGATAAAATTACCAAGACTAATGACCAATATGAACTTTATCTAAATAATGGTGAAACATTGATAGCTGATTGCATTGTTGCCGCAACACCGCATAAAATAACACAATCCATGTTCTCGGACTATCGCTTTTTTGACCCTTTAAAGGCTGTACCCTCAACATCTGTTGCAACCGTAGCACTTGCATTTCCTGAGGAAGCGATAAAAAAAGATATTGATGGAACTGGATTTGTTGTTTCTAGAAATGGTGATTATTCTATAACAGCTTGCACTTGGACACATAAAAAATGGGCTCATTCTACTCCAAAGGGCAAGGCGCTGCTGCGCTGTTATGTAGGAAGAGCAGGAGACGAAACCATCGTCGATCTTTCTGATGATCGAATTATTCAGATTGTTCTTGATGACTTAAGCAGGACAATGGATATTGGAATGCAGCCTGAGTTTGCTGTCGTTTCGCGCTGGAAGGATTCCATGCCGCAATACACAGTAGGACATAAACAGCGACTAGAGACAATCAGAAAGCATATTAAATCGGAACTGCCTGGTGTCTTTTTAGCAAGTGCTTCTTACGGCGGTGTAGGGCTTCCTGATTGTATTGACCAAGGTGAAGAGGCTGTTAAAGGTGTATTAGAGTATCTAAATGTCACAGAATAAACTCGAAGCTGTTTTAAAATAGCTTCTTTTTTTATAATCAAGGGGGTTATCAGATTGAAGTTGACAATTATCGGTTATTGGGGCGGTTACCCGAAGAAAAACGGTGCAAGTTCAGGGTATTTATTGGAGCATGAAGGATTTAAGATGTTAATTGATTGTGGCAGCGGTGTTCTCGCAAAAATGCAAAATATCATTGAGCCAGAAGAGCTTGACGCAGTATTAATTTCTCATTATCATCCAGACCACATTGCGGATATTGGAGTCCTGCAGCACGCACGATTGATACAAGGCTTCTTAGGAAAGAGTTTTCCGACATTACCTATCTATGGACATTCTTTAGACCATACAGAATTTGCGAAGTTAACCTACAAAGAAATTACGAAGGGAACTGCATTTTCACCTAATGATGTTTTGACAGTCGGACCCTTCCAAGTTTCCTTTTTAAAAACAGACCATCCGGTGACTTGCTATGCAATGAGAATAGAAGCAAACGGACAATCAATTGTATACACAGCAGATAGTTCCTTTAAAGAAGAATTTATAGAGTTTAGTAAAGGCGCAGATCTTTTATTATGCGAATGTAATTTTTATCAGCACCAAAACGGCAAATCAGCAGGTCATATGAATAGCATTGATGCAGGGAAATTTGCTGCAAGAGCTGAAGTTAAACAACTAATCCTTACTCATCTGCCACATTACGGAGAGGTTTCTAAGCTTATAAGTGAAGCCGGTACGGAATATACTGGTATAATAAAACTAGCTGAAGAATTTCAAACTATTTCGCTATAAGAAGGGGAAAAATCGGATGTTATTTATTGATAATAAGGGCATTACAGATCCAAGAATAAATCTTGCCATTGAAGAATATGCGTTAAAAAATCTCGATATCAATGAAACGTATTTATTATTTTACATAAATGAGCCATCGATTATCATAGGAAAAAACCAAAATTCCGTTGAAGAAATTAATACAGAGTATGTTGAGAGTAATGGAATCCGTGTCGTGCGTAGATTGTCTGGCGGGGGAGCGGTCTATCATGACCTAGGCAACCTTAACTATAGCTTCATCACAAAAGATGACGGCGATAGCTTTCATAATTTCCGCAAGTTTACAGAGCCAGTGATTGCTGCACTAAAGCAGATGGGGGTAAATGCAGAATTAAGCGGCAGAAACGATATTTTAGCTGAAGGCAGGAAAATATCCGGGAATGCCCAATTCTCGACGAGGGGACGGATGTTTACCCATGGAACACTCCTATTCAATTCTGAAATGGAGCATATCGTCTCAGCCCTGCGAGTGAAAAAGGATAAAATTGAATCTAAGGGAATCAAGTCTGTCCGCAGCAGAGTGGCGAATATTTCAGAATTTTTGTCAGAGAAAATGACCATAGAAGAGTTTCGCTCCGCTTTGCTTAAGTTTATCTTTCAAGAGAAAGAAGTTACGGAGTATGTGCTTACCAATGAAGATTGGGAGAAAATCCACCAACTCTCCCAGGAACGCTACCAAAATTGGGATTGGAACTACGGCAAATCGCCGAAATTTAATCTTCAACATTCACATCGTTTCCCAGTGGGGCAAATTGATGTCCGCTTAGATGTTGATAAGGGAGTCATTGAGAACTGTAAAATTTATGGCGACTTTTTTGGTGTGGGCGATGTAAGTGATATTGAAAATAAACTAAAGCATGTTCGCTACGATAAGAGCGAGTTAGAAGCTGCACTTAAAGATGTGGACACAACCTTTTATTTTGGTAATGTTTCAAAAGAAGAATTTATCAATCTCATATATTAGAATGGCGCACGGTGAGATATTCACCGTGTATTTTTAGGCCTTTTATCCGGTAGTTATACACAGACAAGGCATAAAACCTTTTCATATAGTATGAAAGGTACTAAATAACTGCCGGAGTTGAGGATTATGGATATTACCATTTCTCAGATGACATTTGATGAGATATCTCCAATTGTGCCTTACGTACTTAGGGGGAATATGAGGGTTAGGAATACAGAAAACACTATTTGGTTTGGCGCAAAATATGGAGAAGAAATTGTTGGTATTGTGTCATGTGTTATGAAAAAAACGTTTGTTTATTATAATACGGATTTTGTAAGGAAAGAATTTAGGGGGAAAGGTATCTACGTTCGTTTATTTGAAGAAAGGGACAAGTATGTTGCAACATTAAATACGAATCTTATTAAAGCAAAGTGTACACCCTATTCTTTGAGACAGTACTTAAAAAATGGTTTTGAAGAAACTGGAAAGCGAAAGAGTATAACATTCGTGGAAAAAAGAATATAAAATATAACAAAAGAGGAGCAAATTGCTCCTCTTTTGTTATAATACGCGGCGTGCGGTTTTATAATTTTGCGTTGCCCAATCAGAGTTTAAGTTTTCTTTTATTGTCCCTTTACCCTTAATTAGATGGATGAATTGATTATCACCCGCATAAATTCCTACGTTCGAAATCGATGTGCCGCCAAAGAAAATTAAATCACCTTTTTGAAGATTAGCCTTTTCGACAGGCAGTCCTAGTGTGGCTTGATAACCCGCAAGAGTAGACTTTAAATTAATGCCATGTAGATTATAAACATACTTTGTAAAACCACCAGGCGTAAAGGTTAGCGTACTTGCATCATAAACATAGCCAAAATTTGCTTTTCCAATAAGGTTTGTGGCAGAGCTAACAATAGAATCAGCTTTAGTTGTCACTGCCGGTGCCGGCGTTGGTGCTGTTGTTGTTGGTGCCGGCGTTGTTGTTGTTGTTGTTGCTGGTGTTGTTGTAGGTGTTGTGGTTACTGGTGTTTCCGTAATCACACGTCTAGCAGTAATATAATGCAGATCATTGTAATAAGGCAGGAAAAGAATTCTAGTAACTGTTCCATAAGCAGTAGAGGCTAATAGTAAGCGATGGTCGCCTCCGTAAATACCTACTAAAGCTGGTGTTGTAGACCCTGTAGTATTATTGAAAAATACAAGGTCACCTTTTTTTAGATTATCCTTAGAAACGGGCTGGCCCAATTTCATTTGCTCAGACATATTTGTGGTACCTAAATTGATACCTGCTTGTTTGTAAATATGATCAACTAATCCACCATTAGTAAATGTTGAAGTTGCTGCATTGTTTGTAGTTGAATTAATTTTCACCTTATCTTTTAGAGCGAAATATCCTGAAACAACTTGGTCACCTTTTGTAGCCGGGTTTGCTGATAATAGGCTAGGAAGTACCCTTTTAGCCTTTACATAGTTGTTACGGTAATAAGAAGTACTATCCAGGTCAGAAATGGTAACATCTAATTCAGGGTTGGCCATGTGAATTATCTTATTATCGCCAATATAAATTCCTACATGATCAGTTGGATCAGTGTTTGTTGGATTAGCATCAAAGAATACAAGGTCACCTTTTTGCAGCTGATCTCTTGGAACTTCGTATCCTTGTTCCATCATATATTCTTCTGTTTCAGTCGCTATATCAACACCATTTTGTCCAAACACATAATTTATAAATGTTGCACAGGCAAATGAATAAGGATATGTTGTTTTTTTAGGACCATACTCAGCTTTTCCAATTAAATACTTTGCTGTAGCGATTATTTGGTCTGCTTTTGCGTCAACTGCAGCTTGGTTGTTGTAAGGGTTTGGAATCGCTGTTGTTGCAGCAGCTGCATGATTTGTCGTTATATTCAAAGTTGGAATACTCATTCCACTAAAAGTAATCATTAGAGCTACTGAAGTTGTAATCAATTTCTTTTTCATATATGTTTCTCCTCGCTTTCAGTTATGGTTACTCCCCGAGTAGGAACAACCCCATCTTAACATAGAAATTGGAGGAGAAACCGAGGAAATTTCCACCTCAATTACCATTATTTAGGTAATAAAATTTATTTGAAAAAAGAGGCTAATTCGATCATAGAAGTGTTATTACCAAAACTTTTAATAAGTAAAGTTGAATTTTCATTTAAAATTTCCTTTAACAGTGAATACACCTGATCGTATTCAAAAAATGAATGGATGTTACATTGTAATCCTTGCTCACGTGTATAGTGAGCCATTTCTTTAGCTCGATTTCCAATCGTGATGATGGTATCCACTCCATACTTGCTGACTATTTCACCTGCTTCCCTATGCAGTTGAAGACTATATTCTCCGAGTGCTGCCATATCAGTAAATAAAGCGATTCTGTGTTTTCCTCCAGCTGCATAATTTAGAACCTGCATGGCTGCTTCTAATGAAGTAGTATTAAAATTCCAAGTGTCATCAATAATAGTAGCTCCGTTATATCCAGTGGTTAACTCCAAATGTCTCCCAAGGTTCTTGAATGATTGTAAACGTTTTGTAGCCTGTTTCAAGTCTATGCCCACTTCATTTACAGCAGCTAATGCAGCCAAGGCATTTGCCACCTGGTGTTCTCCATGCCCTGGTACAAATACGGGTAAACTTTTCTTTTTTACTTTAAGAATAAAATTCATGCCGCCTTTACCGTATTGAATGTCTGCTGCATAGAAGTCAGCATGGTTCTTGATTCCAAAGTATATTATTTTTCCTTTCACGTCAGCTAATGAGATGGTTTTAGTCTTTTCATCGTCTGCATTTAAAATTAATACACCACTATCACCTAAGCATGAAACCATTTCTCCTTTTGCTGCTATATAGGCCTCAATGGTTTTACAGGCATTTAAATGACAGGCACCAATGTTTGTAATAATGCCGATTGTGGGTTTAAAAAATTTAGAAGCATAGCGAATGTCACCTGGCTTTCCTACAGCGGTTTCGATGACTGCAGCACCAGTATGCTCATCTATCCCAAGGAGATAGTGAAGATGTGCAAGCCTGGAGTTAGCACTGCTTTTTGTAGCTTGGACATTTTTTTGCTCTCTAAGGATGTGTGCAATCATTTCCTTTGTGGTTGTCTTGCCGCATGTACCCGTTACGGCTACTACTGGAATCGTAAACAGTCCTCGATAATAATGAACAAAGTTCCAAAACGCACTCCTAACATTCTTTACCTTAACAACCGTTAATCCCTCGATTGCTTTAAGTACATCAGTATCTTGGTCTGTAACAATTGCACAAGGAAGTCTTGTTTTAATATATCTGAGGTCTAATTCAGATTTATTTCTTATGAAAATCAACACGTTTCTCTTGTTTCTTCTTATACTTTGATAGTAGGGTATATAGTCAATCACAAAATTATCAGAGCCTTGAAGTAATTCACCATTTATGATTTGGCGGATTTCGTAAATAGAAAAAGCTTTCATGAAGTTCATTCACTTCCTATCCTAAAGTACGTTACCTGTTATTTTATGAATTTCTTAACGATGAGATTGTACATTTAACTATGAATACACAGTGTTTAATCCATCTAAAATTCGCAAAATGTTGAAATCGTCCATACAAAACTCTAATTTCTTCATAACATATAGGGCGTTCATCTTTGTCAGGGGAAAATAGGAGTGAGGAGAATGAAGACGATCATTTTTATCGGTTTAAATAAATCCGGGTCCAGTAGAGATGCTGTTAAAGCGGCAAATGAATTAGGTTATTATACAGTTGTTTTTACCGATCAAGAAAAGCAAATCCAGCAAAGAGGCGAATATAAGGATGTTCATCAACTGACTTTAGTGGACCTTAGTAACATCGAGGAAATAAAACAACAAATTCATTTATTACAGCAGCGGGGAAATGAAATAATCGTTATTACTAGTTTTGTTGCAAAATATGTTCAGACAGCCTCAAAGTTGGCTGACGAATACTGCCAAAACTATTTATCAACTGAAGCTCTTACTATTATGGAAAATAAAGATAAAACCAGGACTTTTTTCGCTAATCAAGCATTTACTCCAAGATTTAAGGTAATTACAGAAGATATGAAAATGCCATTTGTACTCACTTACCAGAAATTAAAATTTCCGGTGGTAGTGAAGTGTGCTTCTTCAACTGGCTCAAAGGACGTTCTATTTGCTAAAAACATGAAGAGATTAGAAAAAAATGTGAGTAAACTGCGAACTAAAAATCCAAGTGAAACCATCATTGTTGAAGAATATGTGGACGGTGACCAATATTTAGTAGAGGTGCTTGTTTCCAACTGGAATGTTCAAATTGGTGCGGTCATCAAACAAGAAATCACCAAGGGGAAACGGTTTATTGTAACCGGATATGGAGTGTTAGCAGAAGTACCGCGAAATTTAGAAGAAAGTTTATTGAGTGTAATTGAAACAATTGTTTCCTCATTAGAGTTCCAAAATGGTGCCTTTCATTTGGAACTGAGATGGACCGACGATGGCTGGAGGCTTATTGAAATAAATCCAAGGATTTCCGGAGGGGCGATGAACAGGATGATTCAGGCCGCTTTTGGTTATAGCTTAGTTGAAGAAACACTAAAAATGTTAATTGGAGAGACTCCATCTTTAGAAAAGACCTCAAACCAATATGTCTTTACACAGTATGTTATCCTTGAAAATAAAGGTATTTTAGAAAAGGTAACAGGTAAGGGAAGGGCGATGGCCACACCTGGTGTGGTGGAGGTATACGTAAAGCCGAAAAGTGGAACGTATGTAACACCTCCGTTATCAATGGGTCAGCGTTATGCGTATGTTATTGCCAAAGGAGATACGTTTGAAGAAGCACAGAGTATTGCGAAGCAGGCGGCGAATGAGCTTACCTTTCATCTCAGAATAGATTGAAAAAAATCCCCATACTGGCTTATATGGGGATTTTTTATTGCTATTTTTCCTGAAGTACTGTGTCTATTCTTTGACACCAATAACGGAGTTAAGAAATTGAACGGTATTAAACATATTCATTATACTTGCTCCTTTTACAAGTATCGTATCATTTTCTTGCAAAATATTTAGGAGGTATTCGTGCATCGCTTCTTCGTCCATGAAGTGTTTAAAGTTTTCAGGCGGCAGCCCTGCATCAATCGCCTCATATCCAATCCCTTTTGCATATCGGCCATAGGTAATAACCATATCTATACCTTGTTTAACTAGATACCTGCCTATTTTTTGATATTGCTCAACTCTTCTGTCACCAAGACCAATCATTCGGCCTAGTACGGCTATTTTTCTATTGGGGCTGATATTTTTTAGTACATCAATGGCTGCTACAACTCCTTGCGGTGTGGAATGAACAGAGTCATCGATTAAGGTGATTGAGTGTTTTAAGTGATAAATCGTTAATCGGCGTGGAGGCTTTCTAAAAAGTAAGCCCGATTTTATTTCTGGAGGTGTAAAACCTAAATAATCTGCTACTGCTATGGCATTCAGAGCATTATAAACGTGGTGTTCACCATAAATAGGAATAAAGAAAGACCATTCTTTGTCATGTAGCCTTACTTTAAATTTCATCCCATTCTCAGCATAAGAAACATTATATGCTCGATAATCAGCAGGATTTTTAATCCCTGTTGTGATAATTTTCCCTTTAAACTGATCGATTTCCAGTAATTTTGAATTCTCGCAATCCTTGTTAATAAATAGGATACCGTTTTGCTTTGTTCCATGTATTAATTCCGATTTTGCCTTTGCAATTTTTTTTATATCGCCGTCAAAGTTACCTATATGTGCCATTCCGACATTTGTAATGACACTTATATTTGGCTGAATAATACGGCAATGTTCAGTAATAACCCCAGGGAATCCCATACCATACTCTAAAACAACTGCTTGATGATTGTTATTAATTAAATCTGCATGTATCTGTGTATGGTCTGTTCTATTCCAATAATCTTTCGATTCGAAGGTATTCCATCTTGTTTGAAGAATCGATGAAATAAACGATTTTGTTGTCGTTTTTCCAGCACTGCCCGTTACAGCAATAATGGGCACCTTTCTTTTTTCCATATCTCTCTTTTTAAATTGCCGGATATCCCGTTTAACTTTATCGTGATTATTAGCCAAATAAATCGCATATTGAATGGTATTTCGAACAACATCAAGTTCTAAATAAAATGCTGGGGGGCAGCCGGGACGCCAGTTTACTTCATAAATCCAAAGTTTTTGATTCTCATCTAGTCCAACATCAATCCCTATTTCATCGATGACCTCTGAAAATTCCAGCATTTGAAGTTCGTCAAGGTGCCTTGCCAGTGCAAGAGTAAAGTATTCTAATGTTCTCTTAATATTGAAAGCTTCTTCTTCACTGAATTCTTGGTTTAGAAACGGTAGTAAATAATTGGTGTACCCGCCATTGTTGATATTGGTTACAATCGTACAATCTGAGGCGATTCGAGGATAAATGGTGGTAATTACCCATTTTCCCTCTCCATTTTTCTGTGCATGGAGGCGAAAGTCAAAAGCAAGACCTGATTTCGTTTTGCTAATAATATAAGGCTGAACAATATAAGTGTTTTCTTCTAGTAAAGTATAGAAAAACTCTTTCAGCTCATTTTTTGTATAAGTTTTATCCTGACTATCTTTATTCACAATAAATCCTTTGTCGCATGTCTTTATAAAATAAATACCTTGTCCTTTCCTGCCATCCATGGGTTTTACGACAACGTCCGTATATAAGTTGAGAAATTTAGTTAGGTCGGTCCATTCCTTAAGGACTTTAGCCGGAATTAAGTAATTAGAAAATTCCTTTCCTTTTATTAACCGTTCATTTATTACCCATTTATTACCTAATGAAACGGTTGTAAACGGAATGGTTTCTTTTAGCTGATTAATAATATCTTTTGAGACATCGAGTTTCTCTGGGCTTCCCGTGTTATAAATAACATCTGGGAATAGAGTAATCTTTTCCTGCCAAGAGCCATTTTTATATTCATATCCCTCAATCGTTTGATTATCAAAATTTACACTCTTTGGTGTGAAATAAATGAAATCTGCACCTTCTGCCATTGCGACAACAGCATAGGCATAGGACTTAATAACAGTATTAGGATCTTTTCTATGATGCAGCATGCCTATTAAGGTCATACAAATCCCCCTTCTTATTACATACTGATAAAATATGATTAGGAAGGGAATTTTGATATGGATATCTGCGGAAGTGGAGCTTTGACAGTTTTCTTAAAAAAATTTAGCTTGAATACTTAAATTTCTTTAAATATAATATATTTAGAAAATTTTTACGATTTAGTGAATGAGTGTTCATTCACAAAAGGGAGGGAAATTATGAATTTATCATCTAGACTTCAGGAAACCGCAAAAAAATCAGCTGGCAAAACGGCCTATTATTTTATGGGACAAGGCACTACATATGCTGAACTGGATGGGGCGATTACAAAATTCGCATCTGGGCTTGAAAAATTAGGAGTTAAGCAAGGTGATCATGTTGCTTTGCTACTAGGGAACTCACCTCATTTTGTCATAGGCTTATACGGGGCATTGAGATTGGGAGCCACTGTCATTCCAGTTAATCCAATTTATACCTCAGATGAAATTGGTTACATTTTAAATAACGGTGATGTAAAACTTGTTGTTGCGCTAGATATGGCGATCCCATTAGCTGAAATGGTCCATGCCTTCTTGCCTAAGGTAGAGATATTTGTATTCTGTGAAACTAGTGTAAATGGTATCTCCCAGCATAATATTGAATCTCTTACACTTTACCCAAAAATGAAATCGTTTACAGAGGTGGTGGCGTCCGGAGACCTTACCTTTAAAGGACCAGAGCTGCAGGATGATGACACAGCGATTATTCTTTATACTTCGGGAACCACAGGGAAACCCAAAGGTGCGATGTTAACCCACAAAAATTTATATAGCAATGCAAGTGATGTTGGCGATTATTTAAGGATGAATAATCAGGACCGCATCATCACCACTTTGCCAATGTTCCATGTATTCTGCTTAACGGTGGCTTTAAATGCACCATTATTAAATGGGGCTACTTTATTGATTGCAGCAAAATTTAGTCCTAAGGATATTTTTGAATTAGCAAAAGAATATGAAGCAACCGTTTTTGCGGGGGTTCCAACGATGTATAATTTCTTATTCCAATACCCCCAGGGGAATCCTGAAGATTTTAAATCGCTAAGATTATGTATTTCTGGCGGAGCTTCTTTACCAGTGGCCCTGCTTACTAATTTCGAGAAGAAATTTAATGTGCGTGTTTCTGAAGGCTACGGTTTGTCTGAAGCTTCCCCGGTTACCTGCTTCAATCCACAAGACCGTCCGCGTAAGGCTGGTTCAATCGGGACCTCTATTCTTCACGTGGAGAACAAAATAGTCAATGAACTTGGAGAGGAGCTTCCTGCTGGAGCCGTTGGAGAATTAATTGTTGCTGGTCCGAATGTAATGAAAGGCTATTACAAAATGCCTGAAGAAACAGCTGCAGCGATTCGTGATGGCTGGCTATATACTGGTGATTTAGCAAGGATGGATGAAGATGGATACTTTTACATTGTCGATAGGAAGAAAGATTTGATTATTGTCGGCGGTTTTAATGTCTATCCTCGTGAGGTGGAAGAAGTGCTGTATAATCATCCTGATGTGGTAGAAGTAGCGGTACTTGGTGTGCCAGATTCCAATCTTGGAGAAGCAGTTAAATGCTATGTTGTGAGCAAAAATCCAAATACGACTGAAGAGCAATTACTTGCTTATTGCAGAGAACATCTAGCCAAGTATAAAGTTCCTTCTTCCATTGATTTCTTGGAAGAACTCCCAAAGAATACAACAGGAAAAATACTAAGAAGAGCACTAAAAACTCAAATTTCTCAGACGGTTTAAAATCAATTGGCTAAAAGGGAAAACATGGCTGAATTCTCGCCATGTTTTTTTATTTCATTATTTTTAAAAATTTGATAAAATTTACTTTTGATTCAAGGGGGGATAAAGTTGTCTGATTTTGCAATAGGAAAAGAATCTACGGAGTTTAAAAAAGGATTACAAGCGGGGATCAGCATTGGTATTGGTTATTTTCCGATTGCTTTGACTTTTGGTCTTCTTGCCAAAACATCAGGACTATCTATTTATGAATCCGTATTAATGAGCATGATAGTATTTGCAGGGGCGTCACAATATATCTCGTTAAGCCTATTGGCATATGGGACAGGGATAGTTGAAATTGTATTAACTACTTTCATTGTGAACATCCGTCATTTTTTAATGTCCACTTCTTTGAATGAAAAGTGTGAGGATGACCACCTTGGCAATAAAATGCTTTATTCATTTGGGATTACCGATGAGACCTTTTCTGTTGTGGCGACGAGAGAAGGGACAGCGACTACTGGTTTTATGTTCGGAGTCAATTTATTGGCCTATTCTAGCTGGGTTATTTTTACTGGGATTGGTCATTTGATAGGTGCCAGTCTTCCTCAAACATTACAAGAAAGTATGGGTGTAGCACTTTATGCCATGTTTATTGGACTCTTAGTTCCATCCTTGAAAAAAAGTGTGAAGGTGTTATTTCTAGCCTCCTTAGCTGCAATATTTAATACGATTTTTACCATAGGCGGTATTATGGCACAAGGATGGGCGATTGTTACCTCCACTATTTTATCAGCTGTTATGATTGAGCTGATTGAAGTGATAAAAGCAAGGCATTGGGGTGTAAAGCATGAAAAGTGAAATAGTATGGATGATTATTGGAATGGGTTTAGTTACATATATACCAAGAATGCTTCCGTTTGTTTTGTTTAAAGGTATGGAGCTGCCGCCATTTATCCAAGGTGTATTGAAAAATGTTCCTTACGCAACCCTTGGGGCATTAATTTTCCCTGCAATTATCTTTCTTCAAAAAGACGATATATGGTATGGAATCGCAGGTGCTGCTGCAGCATTTGGTGCTGCTTTCTTAGGGGCAAATGTCATTGTTGTTGTTCTTGGTTCTATCACAGTCCTTGCCCTATATTCATATTTTCTCTAAGTCGGTTTAACCCGGCTTTTTTTAGTTCTAAAAATAAACTTTATATCTAAACTAAGTATAGAGAGGTTGGACAAAAAGGGGGACAAAACATGGTTAGAAAAATGGGAGTCTATGCAGTTTTGGCCTATGTAATATATGGGTTGTTTTTTTATTGGTATTTATTTCACTTTGCAGACTCGAGCCTGCCCTTTGAATATCAAGGAACGAAAGCCGATCCTGCAACTTTTTTGAATGGCAGGGAATTAATGTTAAGTGAAGAGTATTCAAAAATAAGAAACTTGTTATTTTTTCTATCCACACCGTTTGAATGGCTTTTCTATTTTCTGATTTTATTATTTGGCTTTTCGAAGGCGTTTAAATCATGGGCAGAAAGTTCATCCAAGTATAAGCTGCCGCAAACAGCTATATACCTTATTTGGCTTTCATTTTTTGCATTTTTGGCTACGTTGCCTCTAAGCTATATTAGTTACAACTTGTCAAAAACCTATAATATATCAACACAAACCTTCGCTTCCTGGATGAAGGAGGAGTTAATTGATTTTTGGATTAATTATGGGACTTTACTGATTATTGTGCCAGTCCTATATTGGCTCATGAAAAAAAGTGTTAAACGTTGGTGGCTCTATGCTTGGATATTGTCTATACCTTTTACTTTGTTTATGATGTTTTTACAGCCAGTAATCATTGACCCGCTATATAATGATTTTTATCCTTTGAAAAATAAAGAATTGGAAACGAAAATATTAACGTTAGCAGATAAGGCGCAAATCCCCGCCGAACATGTTTTTGAAGTGAATATGTCCAAGGAGACGAATTCCTTAAATGCTTATGTATCAGGGATTGGCTCTAACGCAAGGATCGTACTATGGGATACCACTCTAAATAAATTATCAGATGATCAAATATTATTTATCATGGCCCATGAAATTTGTCATTATGTTGAAAATCATATTTACATTGGAATTGCTTTGTATTTATTGTTCTCGCTTTTTGGTTTGTATTTAACCTATCGAATCATGAATTGGATGATTGCGCGTTATGGAAAAGAATTGAAAATACCAGATGTAAAAGACATTCGGTCTTTGCCGCTCTTTTTCATGATCATATCAATGCTACTGTTTGCATCCAGTCCTTTATCTAATCTAATTTCTCGATATGAGGAAACCAGGGCTGACAGGTATGCGATTAATATGACTCAGAATCCCGGAGCTGCTATAACGTCTTTCCAGGAACTAACCCGTTCGGGCTTAACCCAAGTTAACCCGCCTTTACTAGTAAAGATATTCCGTTACAGTCATCCTTCTATGATTGAGCGTATTTCAATGCTTGAAGAATTTGAAGTACAACAACGAAAATAAAAAATGGGAAAGGAGAATTTTCTCCTTTCCCATTTTTTATTTTAAATAGTGTCTACGTTCCAAATCGTTTGTTTATCTCAACTAATTGTTTTGATAAAAGATAAAAGTTTTGTTTATCGCGATGGTCAATCGCACAGTCAATTTTTTTCAGCAGTTTTTCTCTTTCGACATTTAATTGAATTTCTGATAGAAGCATATCAATGTATAAATCTTGGACAAAGTTCTCTTTCCTTTGACGTTTCATGGCACCAATTTTCATTAATTCCGTGTATGATTTCTCATTCATCAAAATCACCTCTGATGCTTTTTAATATTATATGGGTTTATTTTGATAATATCAATAAATATTTATAATTTTCAGTTTTATTTTTCTGTAATAACTTTGTGAATAAATTCGCAACAATTCAGAGAAATCAATAAACGATTCAACAAAAGTGATATGATGAATAAAATTGCTAATGGAGTTGAAAAGATTGAAGCTAAAACAAATTGAAGAATATGAGGTAAATCCATTTACGATGTTCGTCAAACCCATCGCGTATGGCAGTAAAATTTATTCGAAGATTTTCGAAGTAGAGGATGAATTTTTATCCCCCTTTAAACCACTCGATATTATAAGAAATAGTTGTGAATATTACGGGAGTGATTATGAAGGTCGTAGAAATGGTACAAAACAGTTAGTTGGTTATGCCCATAAGATTCCAATTGCAATTGATCCTACAAACCGCATTTTTTTCTTTCCTACCACTTCACCAAGCCGTCAAGAATGTATTTGGATTTCCCATGAACATGTAAAAGATTACGAACGAGTGAATCCCCAAGAAACGGTAATCCTTTTTAATAATAACCAGTCATTTAAATTCCCTGTTCCATGCAGTTCAATCATCTCTCAACTAGAACGAACAGCTTACTTAAGAACGAAATTAATGCAAAGAATTGAATACAATGAAAAAAAGTCTTTTTATTTGTTACAACGGCCAAAGGCCATGGAGGCATCAGAAGATTCTTATCACTATGGTAAAAAGAAGGTTAAGGATAAACATTAAATTCTTAATGGGACAGGTGCTGTTTTTGGAAATAAAACTCCATTAATTCTTGAACTTTGTTACGTATTCTTGGATTAAAGTAATTATGAGCTTCTTCATACCCTTTGTACAAGAACATATACATAGTAAAGGCATCGTCCCGTTTTGTTTCTACTACTTTCAGGTTATTCTTCTTCATATATCGTTTTACTTCGGCTAATTCCTTTTGAATACTTTTCATTGTTTCTTCAATTAGTTGTAAATAGGGTTTTTTTAATTTAAAAGGACTGTTTTCTACAACAGCTAAATCACGATTTAAGACAATTAATACCATGGGCAAATAGATGGCTTTCTCCATTATAGTACGATCTTCCTCTGGAATCCTGGTCATCCCATCATCCGCTCCTTTCTAAATCAACTAACAGAACATCTGTTCTTATTTTATCATACAAAAGTCTGATGGAAAACGCAATGCTTTAAAGATTGCGTTTTTTTGTTTGCAAAATTTGGTACTTGTATGAGAAAGTTTTTGATAGAAGGATATTTTCTAGGGGAAAATGAATTATATATAGACAGAATAAATTTGTCCTTAAAAATTTGATATAGATAGGTGAAGAAAGTCATGAGATACGAAAAACATAGAAAAAGGAAAAAAAGAAAATCGACCTCTATAGTACTTGTCTTGTTGGTGCTGTTTGGTGCCACTGCAGGTTACGCATATTATCAGTATAAACAAGGAGTTAATCAATCATTAGAGAAAATTAATAATGATGAAAATAATGTTAACGAAGAAGTGTACACTTTTGAAGGAAAAAAGGACCAATATGGTGCCACAAATATCCTTTTATTAGGGAGCGATGCCAGAGAGGGCGAGAAAGCTTCGAGGGCAGATACTATTATGATTGCGCATTATAATGAGGATAAAGGAACTTATAAGCTAACGTCTATTATGAGAGACATTTATGTGAATATTCCTGGATATGGAAAGCATAAAATCAATTCTGCCTTTATGCGTGGCGGGCCAGAGCTGATGAGGAAAACAATTAAAGAAAACTTTGATATTGATTTACAGTATTTTGCGATAGTTGACTTTCAAGGTTTTGTGCAGTTAATTGATGAAGCATTTCCCCAGGGCGTAGAAATAAACGTCGAGAAAAAAATGTCAGCATACATTGATGTTCCACTAGAACCGGGGCTGCAAAGATTAAACGGGGAGCAAATGCTTAGCTTTGTACGATTTCGACATGATGCTATAGGTGACTTTGGCCGAGTTCAACGTCAGCAAGAGGCACTTCAGGCTATTAGTGATCAGCTTTCAGGCATTCAAACGATCCCAAAACTCCCTAAATTAATAGGTGTGGTCACACCATATATCAACACAAACATGGATACAGGAGATATATTGTTTATGGCGAAGGACTTCTTTGCAAAAGATAGAGGAGATATTCAGACCTTTAGAATTCCTATTGAAAATGGATATAAAGATGCAAAAATAAAAGGGGAAGGTTCTGTTTTGGATTTGGATTTAGAGTTGAATATGGAAGCTTTTCACGACTTTTTAACGCAATAATCTAACGCATTCAACGCTTAATGTAATAAGGTAGGGAGCAATCATATGGACTTTGAAGCAATCAAGGCTTGGTTCACACTAGAAAATATAATGGACTTAATTCAAGAGTACCGGTCCTTTGGACCGATACCCGGTGTAGTGCTGCCCATGATTGAAGCATTTTTACCGTTTCTGCCGTTGGTTATTTTTGTAATGGCTAATGCCAGTGCTTTTGGGCTTTGGCTGGGATTTTTATATTCTTGGCTGGGTTCTTGCCTGGGAGCACTGATGCTTTTTTTGCTCATCAGGAAGTACGGGCAAAAGAGAGTTTTTTCTTTTCTATCAAAACACCCAAAGGTTCAAAAGTTAATGGACTGGGTGGATCGGCATGGTTTTGGACCGCTCTTTTTGCTCCTTTGTTTCCCATTTACTCCATCTGTTGTGGTAAATGTTGTAGCCGCTTTTTCGAAAATCAGTATTTACCAATACATGCTTGCTGTCGCAATTGGCAAAATGGTGATGATTTTTACTATCAGTTTTGTTGGATATGATCTTCAATCATTGATTACTCGGCCTTACCGTACTGGCATAGTTTTTCTAGTTATTTTTATTCTTTGGTATGTTGGAAAAAGAATTGAAGTAAGATTGAATAAGAGCATGGAAAATGACCATAATGAGGAGATAAATAGGGGTAAAGAGCTGAAGAAGAGGAGGAGTTAAAAGTGAATATTGAATGGAAAAAAGAGGGGATAGAATGGGTTAAAGCTTTTGCAATTGGAATTATTATTTTTGCTTTTATACGAACTTTTTTCTTTTCTAACTATGTTGTTGAGGGGGAGTCGATGATGCCTACTCTTCAGGATGGAAACAAATTAGTAGTTAATAAGCTGGGCTACCAAATCAGTGATTTGAGCCGTTTTGATGTCATCGTTTTCCATGCAAATGAGAAAGAGGATTTTGTCAAGCGAGTGATTGGTCTTCCAGGGGATAAAATTGAATTTAAAGATGACGAATTATTTATCAACGGACAAAAGTACAAGGAACCCTTTTTAAATGTATATAAACAAGAAATACCGGGTGTCAAACTTACAGGAGATTTTAGTTTGAAGGAAATCACAGGTGAAAATACTGTACCAGAAGGAAAGTTATTTGTACTAGGAGATAATCGCTTAGGCAGCTGGGACAGCAGGCATTTTGGATTCATTTCAGTCAGCCAAGTGGTTGGAAAAGTCGACCTTCGTTACTGGCCGCTAAACGAAATGGATGTTCAATTTTAAATTAGAATAGATTAGAAACCTGAGAGCGCGATAATCATATCGTCTCTTTTTTTGTTTTAAAAATTACCATTACTGGTTTAAATCTGTATGAATTGTTCCAAACGTTTGTGCTCCTTTTGTGATAAAATGAGAGTATTAGATTAAAGTAGGGTAATCGGAAAGCGGGGAAGAAACATGTCTTTAAGAATGGTAACCGGAAGGTCGGGAAGCGGTAAAACACAAATGTGCATGAATGAAATTGAAGACCGGCTGCTGGAAAATCCAGAGGGAGCGCCGATTATTTATATCGTTCCAGAACAGATGACCTTTTCAACAGAATATCGTTTGGCGACTAATCCAAAACTTGGCGGAATGATTCGTGCCCAAGTTTACAGTTTCTCACGGTTAGCTTGGAGGATTTTGCAGGAGACTGGCGGTATAAGCAGGTATCATCTAAGCAGTGTTGGAGTAAGCATGCTCATTCGGAAAATTATTGAAGATAAAAAAGACCAATTAAAATTGTTTCAGCGTGCTGCTGATAAAAATGGATTTGTTCAGCAAGTTGAACAGATGATTACTGAATTTAAGCGGTATTGCATTTCCCCAGATGAGCTAGTCCAAAAGACTAAGGGGAATGGTGAAACAGCCTCTATAGCCTTGCAGGATAAACTAAATGATTTAGAGATTATATATAGACAATTTGAAGATGAGGTCTTTGGGAAGTATATCGATTCCGAAGACTATTTTCGTTTGCTTTCAGAAAAGGTTTCTGCATCAATCTACTTAAAAGAGGCGGAAATTTATATAGATGGATTTTATAGCTTTACACCACAAGAATACTTGGTCATTAAAGAGTTAATGAGGCATTGTCAGCGAGTAACGATCACTATGACAACGGACAGAACTTCTTTTGAAACGCTGCCAGATGAATTGGATTTATTTCGATTGTCGAGTGATGCTTGCTGCACTTTAAGCGATATTGCTAAAGCCGAAGGAATTCAATTGGAGCCTCCTCTGTATCTGTCACATCAGCAGAAATGGAATCAGTTATCTTTACAGCATTTAGAAAAACATTTCGATACTAGGCCAGCGGTCCCTTATTATGGAGAAACAGACATCCATATTGGTCAAGCAGTGAATCGCAGAGCGGAGATAGAGGGGATAGCGCGCGAAATTCTCCAGTTGGTTCGGACAAAGAATTTTCGTTATAAAGACATCGCATTACTGATAAGAAATGGCAGTGATTATCATGAAATCGTGGAGCCTGTGTTCTCCGATTATCAAATTCCATTTTTTATTGACCAAAAGAGAACGATGCTGAATCACCCATTGATTGAATTAATTCGCTCAACATTGGAAGTAATTCAAACATTTTGGCGTTATGAGCCTGTTTTTAGAGTAATCAAAACAGAATTAATATACCCGCTTCAGGAAAGTCCAAATCGAATGCGGGAAAAAATGGATAGACTAGAAAACTATGTACTTGCTTATGGTATTAAAGGCAGTAAATGGACAAGTAAAGATCGCTGGACGTACCGTCGCTTCAAGGGTCTTGAAATGGAAGCAAATGTGCAAACCGATGCTGAAAAGGAAATAGAACAGCAATTGAATGAATTAAAGCTTATGGTATCAGCACCGATACTACGATTATCGAGAAGGATTAAAAAGGCGGACACAGGCCGAAAACTTTGTGAAGCAATCTATTTATATCTAGAAGAATTAGATATTCCTTCAAAACTAGAAAATTGGAAAGTAGAAGCGGAGCAAAAAGGTAATCTAGTAAAAATGCGTGAGCATGATCAGGTGTGGAATGCATGTATCGAACTCCTAGATCAATATGTGGAAATATTAGGGGATGAAGCTGTTCCCTTAAAGTCTTTTTCCGCTATCTTAGAAGCGGGATTTGAATCACTCTATTTTTCATTGATTCCCCCTGCTTTAGATCAGGTTATCATCGGGGATTTAGAAAAATCTCGACTGACGGACATAAAGGCAGCCTTTATTGTTGGTGTTAATGAGGGGATATTGCCAGCTAAAATTGCAGATGATGGGATATTATCTGATGACGAGCGTGAAATGTTAATAGGTGCAGATTTAATAGTGGCGCCAAGCAGCAGAACACGCCTACTGGATGAGAATTTTATAGCCTATAAAGCCCTAACTACTCCTTCAGAATCTCTTTATGTGAGTTACCCGCTCGCCAATGATGAAGGAAAGGCATTAATAGCTTCTTCGTATATTAAGAGATTGAAAGATATGTATCCAAATGCAGAAGAACATTTTTATGGTACAGATGCTGCGGAGCTAACAGAAGGAGAACAATTAAACTTTGTTACTAATTACAAAACAACTCTATCTTACTTGACCTCACAACTGCAATTGAAAAAGCGGAATTATCCTATTTCCGATTTGTGGTGGGATGTATATAACTTTTATATCAACGGAGAGTGGAAGGGACGTGCTGAGAAAGTATTTTCCAGTCTCTTCTATACCAACCAGGCGGTACAGCTTTCAAAGGAAACAGCGGACGAATTGTACGGTGATACGATACAGGCCAGTGTTTCACGAATGGAATTGTATAATGGCTGTGCGTTTTCGCATTTTGCACAGCATGGGCTAAAGCTTCGTGAACGCCAAGTTTTTCGTTTGGAGGCTCCTGACATAGGAGAATTGTTTCATGCTGCTTTAAAGCACATTTCTGACTTTGTAAATGAGCAAAGACTTAGCTGGGCATCTCTAACAAAGAAACAATGTGAAGAACTTGCCAAGGAGGCAGTGAATGCTTTAGCTCCTAAGCTGCAAAATGAAATTCTTTTAAGCTCAGAACGGCATCACTATATCAAACGGAAATTAGAACAAATAATTACCCGGGCCTCACAAGTATTAAGCGAACATGCTAAAGTAAGTGGATTCTCACCTATCGGATTAGAATTGAGCTTTGGGCGAAATGGCAAGCTCCCGCCATTAACATTTTCACTAAAAAACGGAAAACGTATGGAATTAGCCGGCCGTATCGACAGGGTCGATCAAGCAAAGGGTGAAAACAATAGTACTTACTTACGTGTGATAGATTATAAATCGAGTGAAAAGGATGTTAATCTTAACGAGGTATACTATGGACTGGCATTGCAAATGTTAACCTACCTAGATATCGTCATTACACATTCGGACGAACTGGTAGAAATGAAAGCAAGCCCTGCAGGAGTCCTTTATTTCCATGTCCATAACCCGATGATAAGTACTACTAAATTATTGACGATTGATGAAATCGAAAAGGAGATCATGAAAAAATTCAAGATGAACGGTTTAATGGTAGGTGACCAAGATGTTCTCAAGCTGATGGACCAAAGTCTTGAATCAGGTGATTCGCAGATTATTTCGGCGGGTATTAAAAAAGATGGCAATCTGACCAAGAAATCGAAAGTTGCGAGCCTAAATGAATTTGATGATTTAAGGAATCACGTTCGAAAGCTCTATCAGACTACTGGAGAGGCTATAGTGGACGGTCAAGTTGATATTGCCCCGTATAAGCTGAAAGACAAAACACCATGTACATTTTGTGCCTACAAATCTGTTTGTCAATTTGATGAGTCGATTGAAAATCATTATCGAATTCTAACACCTCAGCCCAAGGAAACAATCTTTGAGCTAATTCGAAAGGAGGTTGGGGCAAATGAATAGTTTTGTAATACCACCTAAACCTGAGGGAGCAACTTGGACAGAAGATCAATGGAAAGCGATTATGGGCAAAAATAAAGATATCCTTGTTGCTGCAGCAGCAGGCTCTGGTAAAACCGCTGTCTTGGTCGAAAGAATTATCCAAAAGATTCTTTCAGAAGAAGATCCTATTGATGTCGATGAGCTTTTAGTTGTAACATTTACGAACGCATCTGCTGCCGAAATGCGTCATCGAATCGGAGAAGCATTAGAAAAAGCCATAAATAAGGATCCAGGATCAAGGCATTTACGAAAGCAGCTAAGCTTATTAAATAAAGCTTCGATTTCGACTCTGCACTCCTTTTGTATGGAGGTTATTAGAAAATACTATTATCTCATTGATGTAGATCCTGGTTTTAGAATCGCCGACGAAACAGAGGCTCAATTAATAAGGGACGAAGTCATGGATGACTTGTTTGAAGAGGAGTATGGAAAAAAGGATAATGAGCAATTTTTTAGATTAGTAGACTCCTTTACCAGCGACCGAAGTGATAGTGCCTTAATGGATATTGTCAGGGATATTTATGATTTTGCACGGTCGAACCCTTTGCCTAGTCTTTATTTAGAGTCAATGATTGATATGTATGATGTTTCTAAGATATCAAATCTCGAAGAATTACCTTTCATTCAAGCACTTATTTTTGATATTGAACTTCAATTAGAAGGTGCGAAGGAAATGATAGAGCGAGGCTTAGAAGTGACAAAGCTTCCAGGTGGTCCGGCACCTAGGGCGGAAAATTTCCTTGATGATATAAATGTGATTAATACTCTTATCCAGGCGAACCAGGATTCATGGTCAGCCCTTTATCATGCCATGCAAACATGGACATTTACAAGAGCAAAACAAGTAAAAGGAGATCACTTCGATAAAGAGTTGACGGAAAAAGCTCAAAAGCTTCGTGATAAGGCGAAAAAGAAGATTCAGGATATTAAAGAAGAGCTTTTTCTAAGAAAGCCAGAGGGCTTCTTAAGAGATATGGAAGAAATGCGCCCTCTCATTAAAACGCTTGTCCATTTAGTCGCTGTTTTTTCTGACCGTTTTGAGAAAGCAAAACGAGAAAAAGGGCTGGTTGATTATGCGGATCTGGAACATTATTGCCTAGAAATTTTAACAGGGGAAATCAGCTCTCAGGGGAAATTTCATCCATCAGAAGCTGCACTAACTTATCGGAATCATTTTAATGAAGTATTTGTTGATGAGTATCAGGACACGAATATGGTACAGGAGACCATATTAAAGCTGGTGGCAAAAGAAGATGAGACGAATGGTAATCTGTTCATGGTCGGTGATGTTAAACAGTCGATCTATCGTTTTCGTTTAGCAGAGCCAAATTTATTCTTAGGAAAATATAATCGTTTCAGACAGGACGGTAATGGTACAGGTTTACGAATTGATCTTGCGCGTAATTTTAGAAGCAGGAAAGAAGTACTTGAAGGGACAAACTATTTATTTAAACAGATCATGGGTGTAAAGGTTGGAGAAATTGAGTATGATGAAGCTGCTGAACTCCGGCCAGGTGCACCATATCCTGAAGATGAACCTTTTCCAATCGAGCTATTACTAATTAATCAAAATAAGGATAGTAAAGAAGTATCTACAGAAGCTGCTGAATCCGAAACGGAGAATGTACCTTCTGAATTTGATGAAGTGGATTTAGAGAAATCCCAGCTTGAAGCTAGAGTGATGGCTTCTAAAATTAAACAATTAATTGCAAATGAAACCAAGGTTTATAATTCAAAAACAAATTCTTACCGTCCGATAATGTATCGAGATATGGTGATTCTGCTTCGATCCATGACCTGGGCACCGCAAATCATGGAGGAATTCAAACAACAAGGTATTCCGATTTATGCGAATCTTTCCTCAGGGTATTTTGAAGCAATGGAAGTAGCCATCATGATGTCGTTACTCAGAGTGATTGATAATCCATTTCAAGATATTCCATTGGCTTCTGTATTACGGTCGCCCATTGTTGGTCTGAACGAAGAGGAACTGGCACAAATACGTCTGCACAACAAGGGTACTTTCTGGGAGTCCGTGAAAAAGTTTTGTAAAAGCAGCCCGTCAGAAAAAACGGAACTTTTATACGAAAAAGTCCGCCGTTTTTATGACAATTTGGAACAATGGCGTTCCATGGCGCGCCAGGGTTCACTCTCCGAATTGATCTGGCAGCTTTACCGGGATACACAATTTTATGACTTTGTAGGTGGTTTGCCTGGTGGTAAGCAGAGACAGGCGAATTTGCGTGCTTTGTATGACCGGGCAAGGCAATATGAGCAAACCTCGTTCCGAGGGTTATTCCGCTTTCTACGTTTTGTAGAAAGAATGATTGAAAGAGGAGATGACCTAGGAGCAGCTCGAGCGCTTGGAGAGCAGGAAGATGTCGTACGAATTATGACCATCCATAGTAGTAAAGGACTTGAATTTCCAGTTGTTTTTATTGGAGGATTGTCGCGAAACTTTAATATGTCTGATATCCGTAAACCGTATATGCTTGATAAAGAGTACGGCTTTGCGGCAAAGTATGTAAATGTGGAAAAACGAATTTCCTACCCATCTTTACCACAAATTGCTTTTAAGCGCAGAAAGAAGATGGAAATGCTCGCAGAAGAAATGCGAGTCCTTTATGTGGCGCTGACACGGGCCAAGGAAAAGCTATATTTAACAGGAACGTTGAAGGATGCAGATAAACAAATTGAACAGTGGACAGATGTTTCTACTAATACAAACTGGCTGCTTAAGGATTATGAACGGGCAGGTGCAGGCTGTTATATGGATTGGGTTGGACCAGCGCTGATTCGACACCAGGACAATATAGAGTTAAGGAAGATGGAGATTCAAAATTTGCTTATGCCTGAAGAGATTTCATGTCATCCTTCTGCGTGGAAAATTTCAATAATGAATGCTGAAGAAATTAAAAATCAGGAAGTAACGAAGAGCTTGGAAGAGGACACCTTTTTAGAAAAGGTAGAGAACAAGGAAATCATCCCGGTATCATCTCCTTATAAAGAGGAAATTGAGTCTCGCTTAACATGGGAGTATTCCTTTACGAATGCCTCAACCCATCGCTCCAAGCAATCGGTATCTGAAATGAAGCGTCAGCGTGAAATGTCAGATGAACATAGTGGTACCGAGTTGTTAAGCAGATTCAAAAAATCCATTACAAAACGACCTAAGTTTATGCAGGAAAAGGCGCTTAGCCCTGCTGAAAGAGGGACTGCTCTGCATATGGTCATGCAGCATGTGGATTTGACAAGACCTGTTACAATAGAATCTGTTAAAACACAAATCGAGTCGATGGTTCATAATGAACTATTAACCGTCGAGCAGGCTGAAGTTGTTGATACACACCTAATTGGGAAATTTTTCGAGTCAGATTTAGGTAAGCGGATCTTAAAAGCAAATGCTGTGAACCGTGAAATTCCATTTACGTTATCCCTGCCTGCATCTGAGGTTTATCCAACATGGAAGGACCAAGATGAATCTGTTTTTGTCCAGGGGATTATTGATTGTGTGTTTGAGGATGAAAAAGGACTCGTCCTTATTGATTTCAAATCTGACGGGATAAATGATCGATACAAAGGTGGTTTTGAGCAGGCTAAACCAATACTTGAACAACGATACCGTCTGCAAATCAATCTTTACACGAAAGCTTTGGAGAAAATTTGGAAGAGAAAAGTAAATGAAAGATATTTATTCTTCTTTGACGGTGCTCATATACTAAACCTAGACGCTGAAAATGAATAACAAATTAAAAGACATAAACCTGCATTGGTTTATGTCTTTTATTAGTTATTCCCGCCTATTGGCTGGTCGAGTAGATTAGCGTCTATAACATTAGTACCACTTAATCCGCTGGCTGTAAAAATGATTCCACCTGTATTAAAACCTCCAGAACCTGCATTGGTCTTTGACGCACTTTTTGGAGAGATATAGACTGTATCCCCGAAATGAACAACACCACCGGTTACATTCACAATCTGAACTGGACCAATTATTGCTGGCATATAAAAACATCCTTCGCATAATTTAATCTTTCATTATCATATGCCTAATCACTAATCATTGTTCTTCCTCAGCATTCAACAGCTGCCTGATATGCTTGACTCTGGCTTCTAGTGAGATGTTTTCACTGTTTCCTACGTGCACGATGGCAGCCGATGACATAGTGATAATAGAAATCGTATTGACCTTAATGACTGGAAGTTTATTATGAGTGGATATTGTTATTTTTTCAGTAATTGGCAATAAAGGAATTGGTTCAGAAAACACTAGGTAGTTTGAAAAATTTCCTTCTTTACCATAAAACACATCAGCTTCCCTCTGAACCGCTAAGGCCCGTGAAAATCCATTAATAGTACGGGAATCACCAAGCTGGATGGTAGAGGCAAAGGAAGCTGAGTTTACTTTAACGGTGTTTACGACAGAAGTTCTCTCAAGCATATGCTAAGCCTCCCTAAAAAAGTGGCACAAATGGCCCTATTATGAGTGATTCAGGGGGTGTGTCGAAAGTTGATGCCAATTGAATGCTTTGAGTGTCGCCAACCATTACAAGTGAAGAACTTGCAACGCCTAGAATTCTAATCACATCTACATGAAGTTCCCGATTATATACTTCAAAGTTCATTTTGTGTATTCATCCCTTTCACGTTCTCTGGCAAATGATTAATAAATATTAAAATGCCTTTTCTGATTTCTTGTTTGAGTAATTCAATAATGCTTTCCTCTGTACTTTGTCCGCCTTCACGTTTATTGGCTGAAGTAATTTGTACATGGTAATCAATCCTAGATGGAAGCTGTTTTATGATATCTTGTCTGATAAAATCTAAATAGGAATCATCTAACTGAACATTTAATTGGTTTTGGATTTCCTTAAATAGGGTTGGGAGTTCGTTTTCTAAATATTGGTATATAGATTCTTCTATTTTCATAGATCTTTGCATTTGTTCCTTAGGATGGATAGGTGTCTTTAAGGATTGATTTTGTACAGCAAAATCTTCAATATTTGCCAAATCAGATGGATTTAAACCAATATTTAATGTTCCGTCAAGAGTTTCAACCTTCAATTGATCAAATTTATATTCGATTCTTTCAACCTGAATGTTAGGCTTATCCTTTAATTGCTTCAATTGCTCCTGTAGTTTCTGAATGGTCTGTTCCAGAGCAGCAATTCTATTTTCTTGTATCTGTAAAGTTGTTTGGACCCATTGAAGAAGTTGTGAATAATCCTGATACATACCATCACCTCACTGTGTTTCTTCTTCTCGCCCAGCGCCAGCCAAAGGTACTGCAACACTAGATTGCACGCTTGTTGTTTGAGTGCTTCCTGCCTTTGGAGCTGGCTTTGTAAAACCTCCTGTATTATGCAAATAGGAGGCAGGTTTAATAATCCCGGCACTGCCAATTTGCAGGACGGAGGAATTTGTAACACTGTTAATTTTAATAAAATTTATTTGAATAGATTGCTGAATATAAAAATTCATGTAAAAACCACCCATTCTTATGCATTAAGGAAGATTCCTTGATCTACACCATCTGAATCGTTTGTGTTTGTATTACTTAAATTGTTATTATGAACCATTAAACTCTCACCCGTATTAAAGGACCCAGCACCGGAAAAAGTTTTTGCAGATGAAAATGGCATGATTTTATAGACATCTCCGATATGAAAAACGGAACTGCTGCCAAGTGAAATGACTTGAGCAACTCCTACAATCGCTGGCATCAACAACACCCTTTACGTTTTTTTCTTCTAATATCCTATGTATGGGTTGGTGTAATGTGATTCAATCGCCCAAATAAAGTTAAGGCTAATCTTAGGTGGTTGGGAAAATTATAGAATTAGGCAAAATTACCTATTCGTTTTTAAAAAATGATATAATAGTAGGATGTAAGATAAGGCAAAAGGACTTATGATAGATTTAAGAGATCAGTCGGAAAAGTAAAAACACTGATTCTCGATAAAGGCAAAACTGATGAAAATCAGTGACGCAAAGCTAAAGGGGCTAAGGTGCTTTTGCACTACGCCAGCCAGTTACCGAAAGAACAGGGTGTTTTTCGTAGATAACAGCATTGTAAACATAGGTCTTTCTATGTACATTGTTGTACTTCATTTGTTAACCCCCCTTTCGGTAAAGGCGGGGTTATTTTTACTTTCGTTTCATCGACTCCTGCCTAACCGTTCATATCTTCTTTATGTTTTGTGAGCAAATTGGTTTTCGAAAAAACAAAAACAAGGTGGGTGTAAAGTATGGGGCTGTTACAAATCCAGCAAAATAATGAACTACCAGGTGTAAATCACAAGTTGTACAAGTCAGCTAGGATGGCTATTAGAAAGAATACATGGAAACCTCTTGAGCTGCAGGATTTAATTCATAACGGGACCATGTCAAAAGAAATGGCGCTATTCCTCTGTACATGTGTCAAAGCTAGGTTAAATATTGTAGTAAGCGGAGGAACAGGAGCAGGCAAAACAACCCTTGTCAAGGCCCTTTCCACTTTTATTCCAAAAGAGGAAAGGAATCTTATTGGAGATGTTCGTGGTGATGATGTACGAGAAATATTTCGAAAAGGAAATAAAGAACTAAATGGTTTCCTTGCGACAGGACATTCCAGCAGTCCAAGTAATATGATTGACCGTTTGGAAATCATTGCTTATCTTGAAGGGATAAATTTCCCTATCAAAGCAATTAGGGAAAAAATTGCTGGAACAATTGATATCATTGTCCACCTCTCACGTACAAATGGCGGGAAAAGGAAAATTACGAAAATCACAGAGGTACAAGGAATCACAGGGGATAAGATTGTGCTAAGAGATATTTTTACCGTAAATCCTCTTGAAGGTTCATATTATTAGTATCCCGCTTTTTTTTAGGATTTTCGGAGCGCCTATGGTATGATAGTGTTGCTATAAGCAATGCATACATAGGAGGAAAATTAAATGATTCATGGTCACGTTACAGCTTGGGTTTTAGCCCTCATATTATTTATTGTCGCTATATTTTTACTGAAAAACGGAAAAGAAAAGGGCGCTAAAATTGTTCGAATGATTTTACGTGTGCTTTACTTGCTAATTATTGCAACAGGTGTTGGACTATTGTTCATGCTTTCCAATATTGATTTGTTGTATATACTAAAAGCGGTAGTAGGGATATGGATAATTGGTTTATTTGAAATGATCCTTAGCAAGGTAGCACAAAATAGAAAGACTTCTGTTTTATGGATACAATTTGTTATCGCCTTCTTACTTGTATTGTATTTAGGTTTTGATAAACTGCCAATGTCGATTTTTCACGTATAATATAGAATGTCAGTAAGAGCTGCCCGAGATTATCGGCAGCTTTTTTTAGCTCAAAAATAGATGACAGGAGTTCCAAATAGTTTTACTATTTAATTAAGGGGAGAGGAGTGTTTGAGATGTTAGTAAGAGTATTTGCTAATCTCCGGCAAATTTGTGGCGGAGTCGGGGTTGAGGTTAAGCCGGAAGGTCGACGGGTTATTGATGTACTTGAAAGAATGGTTGAAATGTTTCCAGATTTGAAGGATGAAATATTTACTCCTGAAAAAGAGCTGCTTCCATTTGTTCATGTCTTTATTAACGGAAGAAATATTATTCATTTGGATGGTCTTGAGACCACGGTCAAAGAAACTGACCAATTTGCACTATTTCCTCCTGTAGCAGGTGGCTAAAATGCTGCAACAGGAATTAGAGTTTCGTGGAATAAATCTGAAGCACTTAGGAATGTATTTTGAAGAATTAGGCGGTAAACAAATTACATATCAGTTTCCTTACATATTTAAATCTGACGACGACTGGTATGGAGAAATAGTAGGGGAAGAGGAGCTTTCAATCACGTCTACTTTTAAAGTGAATCGTGTCTATATCAGATTTTATGCCTCAGATGATTTGACGCTTCAACAACTAATCAAAAATTACCGGGTGAAAACAAGAAGGATTGGCGGATAGTTAATTTTCGAAACAAAAGGCTTCTGCAAAACATGCAGAAGCCTTCGGAAATTCATTACACTAATTGATTTTCTGGATCAATAATTTCTAGCTCACGAAGCTTTTCTTCGGTAACTTTTCCAGCCTGCCAACCGCGGACTTGGTAGTACTCTTTTAACATGATATCCATACGGCTGACCTCACCTGCACTATTACCGGAAGCAGGTTCTTCAGTGAATCTTTTTGGCAGATAGTCATCTTCTTCTTTATCGAAACCAGCGAGGTTATTGTAATAACGCTCAAGATTATAGATTCTTTCTCCAGCCTTCATTACATCATCTGCTGTCATCGGAATTCCCGTCATCGCACTATATTGCTCTGCATAATGCTCGGCGTTTTCAGAGAAGGATGAAAACTTGCATATATTCATAGAATCAGAGAATGCAAGCATATCTTGGAATACTTTTAATAACTCACCTTTTCCTTCTGGCTTAAGGCGATCTGTTGGCTCAGGAATACCCGCAATTTCACTGGCTACAGTATAGCCGCGTAAATGGCAGGCTCCGCGGTTACTAGTTGCATAACCGAGACCAATACCTTGTATGCCACGTGGGTCATATGCAGGAATGGATTGTCCCTTTACAGACATAGAAAGTTCTGGTGCTCCCCATAAAGCTGTTGCTTTTGCAGGACCTTCAGCGAGGATGCCCCCAAAGCCTTCACGGAATGCAATTTTCTTAGTTAAATCAATCATAGAATCTGCATCGCCCCAGATAAGCTCTTCCGTAATCAAGCCTTTTTCATAGGCTTCCATTGTTACGGAGAAGCAATGACCTAGTTCAATGGTATCAAGACCGTACTCATTACAGCGGTCAATCAGATAAGATATGGCCTCAGCATCGCTTAATAAACAGTTAGATCCAAGTGACCAAGCAGATTCAAACTCTATACTTTCAACTCTAGTTTTATATTTTCCATCCTTCACTTCAACTTCGATTTTGCAGCCTACAGGGCAGGCGTGACAGGTATTATTTTTAACAAGTAAATGCTCATTGACATATTCACCACTGTGCTTTTCAGCCTCATCCCAATGAGTGAACTGGGAGTTCTTTGTTGGAAGGGCTCCAACCTCATTGATAATGTTGGTTAATACGTTTGTACCGTAAACGGAAAGACCACCTTTATTTGGTGCTGTTAATCCGCCGTCAAGAATAGCCTTTACTGCCTTTTTGTTCGCCTCTTTGTACTCAGTTTCTAACTTAGGCTGCGGCATGTTTCCTTTTTGAGATGCTTTAATTACAACCGCTTTCAATTTTTTATAGCCTGCAACAGCAGCTGTTCCGCCGCGTCCAGCTGCACGGTCATGCTCGTTAATAAAGGACGCAAACTTAACCGTGTTTTCACCAGCCTGACCAATCGTCATCACACTAAGGTCTTGTTCGCCATACCTTGCTTGCATTGTTTTAACGGTTTCTCTTGTTCCTTTGCCCCATAAGTCAGATGCATCACGCAGTTCCGCTTTACCATCTTCAATATAAAGGTAAACAGGCTTGTCACTTTTACCTGTAAGGATGATATTATCAACCCCCGCCCACTTTAAGCGTGCTGCGGTCCATCCTCCCATATGAGAATCTGTAACAGTTCCTGTTAACGGAGACTTAGTTACAACACAAAGACGTCCACTCATGGATGAACGTGATCCGGTTACAGGACCAGTCATAATACAAAGCATGTTTTCAGGAGATAGCGGCTCTACTTCAGGTCCATTATCGAGTACATATTTAACGCCTAGACCACGGCCGCCGATGTACTTTTTTGCATCCTCTTCGTTAATAGGTCTGTAATTAATTGTACCTGCTGTTAAATCAACTACAACTTCTTTGTTTAAAAAACCACCTAAATTCAATTGCTTTCCCTCTCTTTCATTAATAAATTGAAGCTAATCTCCCATTTATATTAAAAAATAATAATAGGATATTCCTCTCAAAATTAATAAATAAACCCATTTCTATTATACAATTAATTTTGTATATTTAATATTTAAAATTTTCCGAAATTCAATTAAAATTAACGTAGATTATGGGGCTCGTTAAAATGTACTACTAATCTAGAAAAGAGGATTATACATGACTGATTTAGGGAGATACTCAAGGCAGATTCTTTTTTCAGGAATAGGGGAAGAGGGACAGTTTAAATTGCTGCAAGGGAAAGTAGCTATTGTTGGTGTGGGAGCATTGGGGACCGTATGTGGCAATCATTTGGTCCGATCTGGTGTGGGATACATAAGATTAATTGATAGAGATGTAGTTGACCTTTCCAATCTGCAACGACAATCACTTTTTAATGAGGAAGATGTAAGTGAAAATCTTCCAAAGGCAGTTGCTGCACAAAAGAGACTGAACTCAATCAATTCTACGGTAACAATTGATGCCGTTATTTCAGATTTAAATCTTGATAATGCGGAGGAATTATTAGCAGGGGTTGATGTTATCATTGATGGTACTGATAATTTTATGACTCGCTACTTAATCAATGATGTAGCCGTTAAGTATGGAATTCCCTGGGTTCATGGAGCGGCAGTCAGCTCTAGAGGAATGTTTGCGGTCATTAAACCTGGAATAACCCCGTGCTATCGCTGTCTATTTCCACAAGTACCAGCTGGCAGGGGTGAAACTTGTGACACGATTGGTGTTCTGTCACCAATTACAGATATTATTGGGTCCTTTCAAGCAATGGAAGCAATTAAATTACTGGTAGGGGCAACGACGAATACCAACCTTGAGCAAATAGACATTTGGGATACTTCCTTTTTTTCAATGGATACAAGTGAGGGGAAAAACCCACATTGTCCTACATGTGTAAACCGTCAGTTTGACTTTCTCGATCGCTTGTCTTCCGTTCAGGAAACCTACAGTTCTCTATGTGGAAGAGAGACCGTGCAAATATACTTTAGAGAAAAGCGAGAACGTGACTTACATAAGCTTGGTGAGCAACTAAAACAAAATGGACAAGTTACCGGAAACCAATTTTTACTTCGTTTTTCTCCAGATGATGGAACCTCCATCGTCGTATTCAAGGATGGTCGGGTACTGGTCCATGGCACAAATGACATCGTAAAAGCAAAATCCCTTTACTCAAAATATATAGGAAACTAAAAAGAAAGAGGTGTGTTTTTTCTTATATTCGAAATACACACCTTTCAATCTTAAGATATCATCTTTTCAATAACCAATCGTTTACCCGTATTTAAGGTAAATTCAAAGCGGTCATTTACCTTTTCGAAATAACAAAAATGGTGCTGAACATTACAAATTTGCTCCTGGTTATCGAAGACAATAAAGTTTACCCCATCTCTTTGTTTATCATCGGATAAGAAAGATAAATGATTATAACAATAGATACAATCGTATATAGAAAAATCTAAAGAATTTAATGTCGTGACAAATTGAAAAAAGGCGTCATCATTCATTCCCTCTAAAAGTCTTTCCAATGAGTAAATTATATGCTTTCGGATTCTAACCTTGTCATGGTCACGAAGCATAATAAATTCATTTCCGCTTCGGATCTTTCCAGATTCAATTAAGATCCCTTTCCTCCAACGATTCGCACGAAATATTTCAATCTCTTGCTGAAGATAGTCATCCAGCATCGCTGCTTCTTCGGTTTCTTCATCAAAAAAGATCCATTGATCACTGATTTGTTCAACTGCTCCTTCATTATAGGCCCTCAGTTGAAAATCTAATAGTTTAATTCTTTGTTGTCGATTCATGTTTAACCTCCGTGCCTAATGCTTTCTTTTTCTTTGTAGACATCTTTGTGAGATTTTATAACTTGTTTATCTTTAATTTGGACAATTTACCAAATAAATTGGGCTGAATAGAATAACAGCATGTAATGATATCCAGTCTCAGTTACTGGAGGGAGGAGAGTTTTATGTGCGGAGTTTCAGGATGGGTTGATTTTACTAGGGACCTAAGAAATCAAAAAGATACGATTGAAAAAATGACAAAAACTCTTGCCAAAAGAGGACCAGATGAAACGAACCTCTGGGTTCAAACACATGCAGGATTTGGTCATAAGCGCCTTATCGTGGTTGATCCTGAAGGCGGAAGACAGCCAATGATAAAACAAAAGGAAGGTAAAGAGTACACTATTTGTTATAACGGTGAACTATATAATACCGAAGATATCCGCAAAATTCTCCTTACTAAAGGATATTCTTTCAAAGGTCATTCTGATACAGAAGTTCTGTTAACTGCCTATATAGAATGGGCGGAAGAGTGCGTAAATTATTTAAACGGTATCTATGCCTTTGCAATCTGGGATCAAGAGAGAGAACAATTGTTTATTGGTCGTGACCGATTGGGAGTTAAACCATTGTTTTATACGGAATTAAACAATGGGATAGTATTTGCTTCGGAAATCAAGGCTATCCTTGCGAACCCTGGAATGAAAACAGAACTGGAATACGAAGGGCTTGCCGAAATTTTCGGTTTAGGACCTTCGAGGACCCCTGGGTCGGGGATTTTTAAAGGCATTAAGGAGCTGCGGCCGGCACACGCGATGACTTTTTCAAAAAACGGCCTAAAGACTTGGCGCTACTGGAATGTTAAGAGCGATTTGCATAATGATAATATCGAAGAAACGGCTGAAAAAGTGCGCTATTTGGTAACAGACGCTGTGACAAGACAGCTTGTATCAGATGTACCGCTATCCACCTTCCTATCAGGCGGGCTTGATTCAAGTATTATTACGGCTATTGCTGCACAAGGATTTAAAGACCAAGGAAAAGGCCGGCTTCATACGTATTCGATTGACTATGAAGGAAACGATCAATTTTTCAAAGCAAATGAATTCCAGCCAAATGCGGATGAGAAGTGGATTAACATTGTAACTAATGAGTTTAATACAAAGCACCATTTTAAAACCATTTCTCAGCAGCAATTAGTGAAAGACTTAACAGAAGCGGTTCATGTACGCGATTGTCCCGGTATGGCTGACATTGATTCTTCTTTACTTTGGTTTTGTAAGGAAATAAAACAGGATTTTGTTGTTAGTCTTTCTGGAGAATGTGCGGATGAGATTTTTGGAGGCTATCCATGGTTTCATCGTAAGGAAGATTTAGAGAGACCTAGTTTCCCTTGGATGCGTTCCGTAAATGAAAGAAATAATTTGTTAAGAGCCGATTGGCAGCAAAAATTGAATTTAAAGGATTATGTGATAGAAAAATACAATCAAGCCATCCAGGAAACGCCTAGATTGGATGGTGAGAGCCCAGAGGAAGCAAAACGGAGAGAGCTTTTCTATATTAATATGACACATTTTATGACAACACTCCTTGACCGAAAAGATCGAATGAGCATGGGAGCAAGTCTTGAGGTCAGAGTCCCATTTGCAGACCACCGTCTTGTAGAATACGTCTGGAATATCCCATGGGATATAAAAATGGTTCATGGCAGAGAAAAGGGGATTTTAAGAAAAGCGTTTGAAGGAATTCTTCCAGAGGAAGTACTTTATCGAAAGAAAAGTCCTTATCCAAAAACCCATAATCCAGAATATACTTTAGCGGTTCAGCAGCAATTGAGGGAGATATTAGCTGATAAGTCCACGGTACTTTACGAACTATTCAATCGTGATTTGCTCAATCAACTGGTTGAATCTGGTGGTAATTCTTTCAAAGAGCCATGGTTTGGTCAGTTAATGTCAGGTCCGCAGCTATTAGCTTACTTTATTCAACTTGATATTTGGTTTAGAGATTACAATATTAATATAGTAAATGGATAGACATTAATAGTTGGATTCACACCTTTATTAGATTAAAATGAGTGTATGGAAGGGGATTGAACATGAAAAAAACCTTAATTACACTTATTTTAATCTTTTTTTTCGTTATAACATCATTGCCGGCACATGCAGAAACGGAGAAAGAAGACCGAAGCTGGCAGGATGAAACCATTTATTCTATCATGGTTGATCGTTTCTTTAATGCGAATACAAACAATGATAAGGAAGTTAATACACTAGATCCGTTTGCTTATAATGGCGGTGATTTTCAGGGAGTAATGGATAAGTTGGATTATCTAAAAGATATGGGTTTCACTGCCATCCGACTAACATCGATATTTGATAATACTGCCGGTGGATACCATGGCTATTGGGTGAACGACTTTTATAAACCTGATGAACATTTTGGCTCCATGAAAACGTTTAATAGACTAGTACAAGAAGCACATAAACGAGATATGAAGGTGGTTATTGATTTTGTAACCAATAATGTCTCACCAGAACACCCATGGGTGATCGATTCATCCAAGCGAGATTGGTTCCACGAGAAGCAGGAAATTAGCAACTTGGAAGATCAGAATGAAATCGAAAATGGCTGGGTGAACGGTTTGCCTGATCTTAATCAGGACAACCCTGAGGTAAAGGCTTACTTGTTAGATGCAGCTAAGTGGTGGATTAACAAAACCGATATCGACGCTTATAGCCTTCCAGAAGTAAATCATGTACCATTGTCCTTTTGGAGTGATTTTTCAAAAGAAGTCAAAAGTGAAAAGAAAAACTTTTTTCTGTTAGGGATTAACTCTCCAAACAGTGCAGTAAACCTTGAAAAATATGAAGCTGCAGGAATTGACAGCCTTACTGATTATCAACACAGTGAAGATTTAAGAAGTGTTTTCGCTGCTACTAATCAAACCTTTGGTCTTTTAAAGGAAGTTAAGGTTCAAAACCCAGAATTGCAGCCGCAATTTTTTGACAACGAAAATACCTCTAGGTTTACACAAGATATTGTTACAAATAAACATTTTCCAGGGGCACGCTGGAAAACGGCATTAACGTATATTTACTCAACTCCGGGTATTCCAGTTGTTTTTTATGGAAGTGAAATTGCATTAAATGGGGGAGAAATACCAGATAATCGCCAGCCAATGAATTTTCGGACAGAAAAGGAACTCATTGACTATATAACCAAACTTGGTGAGTTGAGGAATCAACTTCCTTCGTTAACCCGTGGAAGTATGGAAATGCTTTATGAAAAAAATGGTATGGCGGTTTACAAACGTGTCTACCAAGATGAAACAGCCATTATCGCCATAAATAATACGAGTGAATCTCAAAACATTACCTTAAACAATGAGCAAATTGAAGGTGATAAAGAATTACGAGGATTACTAAACGGAGATTTGGTAAGGAGCAGTGAAAATCAATATGACCTTATCATTGACCGTGATGAGTCAGAAATATATGTGTTAACGGAAAAAAGCGGTATCAATCTGCCTTTAGTCGGCTCCCTAGTCGCTGTGTACATCTTGTTCATGATTTTCATCTTAAAAATAAGGAAGAGAAGAAGGTAAAAAGTCAGTGCGATACTCCATTCGAGTATCGCACTTTCCTTTATGCTCTATCCATTTACGATTTCTCCACCGTTGACATGGAGGATTTGTCCGCTTACATAAGTTGAATCAATAGAAGCGAGGTATACGTAGCTTGGGCCAAGTTCAAATGGCTGACCCGCTCTGCCCAGTGGTGTATTTGAACCAAAGCTTGCGACTTGATCTTCATTAAACGTTGAGGGAATCAGCGGCGTCCAAATGGGACCTGGTGCGACGCCATTTACCCTTATCCCTTGTGGGGCAAGCGATTTTGCCAGAGAACGTGTAAAGGTCACGATGGCACCTTTTGTTGCAGAGTAATCTAATAATTGCTCATTGCCGGCATACGCAGTGACAGATGCTGTATTGATAATAGTACCACCTTGTTTTAGGTGTGGCAGAACTGCTTTAGACATATAAAAATAGGAGAAAATATTGGTCCGAAACGTTTTTTCAAGCTGCGCGGAGGTAATATCTAACAGACTTTTCTGCGGGTGCTGCTCTGCGGCATTGTTGACCAAAATATCAATTTTTCCAAATTGATCCATCATTTTCCTAACGGTTTCCTTGCAAAATTCCTCATTGCCTGCGTCACCGGAAAAAAGCAGACATCTGCGGCCTTCTGCTTCAACGAGTCCTTTTGTTTCTTCTGCATCCTGATGCTCATCCAAATAGACAATCGCGACATCAGCACCCTCTTTGGCAAAATAAATGGCAACAGATTTACCAATGCCGCTATCCCCGCCGGTAATGATTGCTGATTTTCCTGTTAATTTACCAGCACTTTTATAGTTTTGATCAACTGAAATCGGACGTGGATTCATTTCACTCTCAATACCTGGCTGATGATTTTGATGCTGTGGTGGAAAAGTCTTTTTTTGTTGTTGTTTATTAGACATTCATTTTACCTCCAAGTTTATTTACCATGTTAGTTTGAGGAAAATGAACGAAAATATTAGAAAATAAAATAGGTGAAAGGAAATTTTTCCTTTCACCTTAAAATGCATGATTAACGATAGTTAATAAATTGAACATCGACACTAAGATCAGCTTCGCGAACCAGTGAAATAATCTTTTGTAAATCATCACGGTTTTTACCGCTAACCCTGACCTGATCGTCTTGAATTTGGCTTTTTACCTTTAGACCGCTATTTTTAATAATTGTGTTAATTTTCTTAGCATTTTCTTTATCGATGCCTTGAACCAGCTTTGCTCGTTGGCGAACAGTCCCGCCAGAGGCCTTTTCCATTTTTCCGTAATCGAGATTCTTAACAGGAACACCTCTTTTGATTAATCTGCCAATCAAGACATCTTTTAATTGGTCCATCTTAAATTCATCATCAGAAACTAGAACAAGCTCTTCTTTATCCAGAGTAACCTCACTTTTGCTGCCCTTAAAATCATAACGGGTTTTAATTTCCTTCATAGTTGCCGTAATCGCATTTGTGACTTCAGTAAATTCTACTTTGGATACAATATCAAAAGATTCATCTTTGGCCATATTAATAATACCTCCAGTATAGTTTTAATAAAGGTATTTAGTATTCAACACACTGCTAAAGTTTCCCTTTATGGGTACATTATAGTAAAATATAGCAGTTCAAACAACCCTATGTAAACGATAGGAAAGAAAAGGTGAGTTAACATGTCTCTACAAGAACTAATAGGTCAAACCGTTACTTTAACGGTAGCTCGAAAAGCAGAATTTGGGTATTTTTTAACTGATGGAAATGAAGATGTTTTGTTGCATATAAATGAGGCGGACCGAGAATATGAAGAAGATGAATCCGTCGAGGTGTTTCTTTATGTTGATTCCGAAGGCAGAACATCTGCTTCTACAACTATACCTGAGGTGGCAATTGGCAAATATGCTTGGCTTAAAGTAGTAGATTCCAACCCTAATGTTGGGGTATTTTTAGATATTGGGATTAAGAAGGATTTATTATTAGGGATTGATGATCTTCCTGTACATAAGTCCGTTTGGCCTAAGGAAGGTGATATGGTTTATGTTACCTTAAGGGTAAATAACAATTACCTTTTATATGCAAAGCTTGCAACTGACCCGGTCATAGAATCGATTTCAACCAAAGCCACTAGGAAGGATTTTAATAAGAATATCCAGGGACATATCTACCGAACAGCGAAGGTAGGCAGCTGGATCTATACGATTGAGGGCTTTAAAGGATTCATACACGAGAGCCAAAGACAAATAGAGCCTCGTTTGGGACAAAAGGTAGAAGGGCGAATTATTGACGTCAAGGAAGATGGGACAGTAAATGTTTCTTTGCTCGCTAGAAAACAGGAATCACAGGACGTTGAAGCTGAACGAATTTTTGAGTATTTAATGAGTAGAAACGGAGCAATGCCTTTTAATGACAAAAGCATGCCAGAGGATATTCAAGAACGCTTCCAGTTAAGTAAGGGTGCTTTTAAGCGGGCACTTGGAAAACTTATGAAAGAAGGCAGGGTTTATCAAGAAGGCAGCTGGACATATCTAAAGAAAGATTAACTTTTTTCTACATACTCTTTTTTAAAATGACAACACTATGGTTGAAAGCATTTTGAAGGGGGTATGATTATGCCACATACATCAGATAATGATAAAAAAGCACAAGATAACAATGCACTTAGACATGAGAAAAATATGATGAGAGAAAAAAATCGTCAAGCTGGTAAGAACCAATACTCGAAAAAAACAGATCATAAATAAAAATAAGCGGGGAATTTCTCCCGCTTATTTTTATTATGATGGCAGTTTGTTTAAAAAGAAAATCGAAATGGTACCTGGACCTGTATGCGCACCAACTGCAGAACCGATAGAACTGATATATACCTCTTTTGGATTCAGTTCCCCTTCAATCAACGCTTTTACTTCCAAGGCGGTTTCTATTGTATCCGCGTGGCTTATTCCAACGATTTGATCCTTAAAGTTGTCACCGCGTTCTTTCATTATTTCAATTATGCGACGATAAACTTTCTTTTTTCCTCGAATTTTTTCAATTGGGACAAGTTTCCCTTCCTCTACATTCAAAATAGGCTTTATGTTTAGCAATCCACCCAAAAAAGCTGAAGCTTTTGATACACGACCGCCTTTGGCTAAATAATCTAAATCCTCTACTGTAAACAAATGCTCCATATGCTGACTTCGGAATAACACATCTTTAAGTATTTCTTCCTTTGACACGTTTTCTGCAGCAAGCCTTGCTGCTTCTTTGACCACAAGGCCAAATCCAAGTGAGGCACACTTCGTATCCACAATAGTTAAATTAAAGTTTGGATATTTTTCCTTTACTTGGTCAAGAATCATAACAGATGTCTGATATGTACCAGATAATGCTGAAGAAAAAGCAATATATATTCCATCTTCATTATTTTCAGCCATTTTAGTAAAGACTTCCTCAAATAACAAAGGAGAAACTTGAGAGGTTTTAGGAACATCGCCGCCGCGTATGGCGTCATAAACAGTTTTAGGATCTATCGTCTTAACATCCTCATATTCTTGCCCATTAACCTGTACCTTTAGTGGGAATAATGTGACGTTTTGTTCAGAGTAAAAATCTTTTGGTAAATCGCATGCGCTGTCTGCTAGTATTTTTACCGGCATAAAGCTCACCTGCTTTCAAGCAAATATAGTTAGTTTCAGTTTATCGGTTTCGCTTCAAAAATACAATTATCAGCTTAGAGATAATACCTTGAAAATTGAAGGAGATGGTGCATTTGTTATGGCAACAAACAAAAAAAATAATCATTGTTACTGTAGGTGCATTTCTAAATGCCTTAGCAATTAATTTATTTTTAATTCCAGCAAATGTTTATTCTAGTGGTTTTACTGGAGTGGCACAATTATTATCAAAAGTATTAAGTGAACAAACGCCATTAAATATGTCAATGGGATTCTTATTGTTGATGTTAAATATTCCCGTAGCGATCCTAGGATGGTTGAAGGTGGGAAGGTCATTCACCATTTATAGTTTTTTAAGTGTGGCTTTATCCTCACTTTTTTTAGAATTAATTCCAATTACACAAGTGTCAAAAGATATTCTCCTTAATTCAGTATTTGGGGGTGTAATTTTAGCTGTAGGTGTCGGGCTTACTCTAAAATGGGGGGCTTCGACAGGCGGAGTGGATATTATTGCGATGGTTTTATCAAGGATGAAAGATAAACCGATTGGCAGCTATATGTTTGTTATGAATGCTGTTATCATCATTACCGCTGGCTTTTTGTATGGATGGGAAAAAGCCCTTTATACCATTGTATCTTTGTACGCTTCGACAAGAGTAGTCGACGCCATCCATACTAGGCATGCAAAGCTAACTGCGATGATTATTACTAAAAAAGCTGATGAACTTAAGAAAGCCATTCATTCACAATTAGTTAGAGGAATTACAATGATTCCTGCAAAAGGTGCTTTCTCAAATGAATCTAGAGACATGCTGATGATTGTTATAACCCGTTATGAATTATATGATTTGGAACGAATCCTTGCAGAGGTTGATCCTAATGCATTTACAAACATCATCCAAACAACTGGAATTTATGGATTTTTTAGGCGAGAATAGGAGGGTGTGAAGGATGAGAATTATTTTAAGTGTGATTTTGTTTCTTTTTTCCTTTAGTTTTAGAGGAGAGGCAAGTTTTGGTGAGCAATTTCAGTTTTCAGTAATTCCTGTTGTCGGAAATGAGAAAGTGGCATTTGAGCTTCTTATCGAAAATAATGAGGAATCCCCTATGCATTTGGAGTTTCCTAGCTCACAATATTATGAAATTACTGTAACAGACCAAACTGGGCAGGAAGTATATCGATATTCAAAAGGACGCTTCTTCTTACAGGCATTGCAAACCATTCGGATTGACCCTCATCAAACCTATCGAAAAGTGGAGAATTGGGATTACAAATTAAATGGAAAAAGAGTTCCTGCAGGACAATATACAGTTACTGCCACTCTTTTACCAAGAAAATTAAATGATAAGCCGTTAAGCAACAAACAAACCATAGTCAGCAAAAAGAAGTTTACTCTTCCGTAATAGAAAAGCTGGCACGTATCTGTAACGTGCCAGCTTTTCACATTATTTTAGTTGATCAAGCTCATTTTGCATTTCTTGGAGCTGACTTTGTTCTGCGAAGGTTGAATTAGCATATGCTGAACTCAATGCGTTCTTTGCCTTCGAAATCACAGAATCGCGATCAGCAGGGCCGGCAGACTTCGCCATCTCAACAAATCTTCTTGCTTCTTGGAACAACTGGTTTCCCATCGTTATATTCCTCCAAGCGAGGATTCACGCACATTGGACATTTTCTGGGCTTCCGCTTCAGCGTAGGTCATGTGGTAAGGAATACGTTCATCGTGCTTACTGACAGTATCCACTCCTTGCTGGACAAAGCGTTTTGATTTGTTTCGTTTACCCATTGCAATCCCTCCAATTTGGTGAGCTTGGTGTAAGCAGGTAAACTGCCTCACAAAAATAGTATGCTCAAATCAGAGTATTTCATTTAGGTAAACAATGGTGGCCCACTATTAATATTTTAAGTTTAACAAATCTGACAAATATATCCCGATTCCGTCTTCCTCATTGGTCAAGGTCACTTCGTTTGCAATCGTTTTGACTTTATCAATTGCATTTCCCATCGCAATCCCGCGGCCAGCATATTCCAGCATTTCTAAATCATTATCTTCGTCACCAAAAGCAATAATTCTTTCTGCGGGTATGTTGAAGTATTCAGAGGCCTTTTTTAGACCAACAGCCTTGCTGATACCGGTTTTAATAATTTCAATGACATGCCAAGGCGCTGCCCAGCTGCGATGGTCAATCACTTCCGCATGAACGTCAGACAAATGCTTACGTATATTCTTTAATTCTTCTTCCTCTGTATGAATTAACAAACTAGTAGGTGAATCATTTAAGTAATTTCGTAAATCCCCCGTTGTCACGTTTGGATTGCCCATGCTGAAAATATCTAACAGCTTTTCATCATGATAGTGGAAATAAACATCATCAATCACTTCGGCAATAATATTGTAAAACTGGAAGGATCGGCACGCTTCCACAATCTCTTTTGCCACTTTTACGTCGAGAGGGTCATGAAAAAATCCCCAGCTGGCATCAAGAGGATGATGCATGAAGGCACCATTAAAGTTAACAATAGGTGTGTCTAACCCAAGCTCGTGATAATAGGGTTCACTTGAACGATACGGTCTGCCTGTCGCAATCATGACCACATGTCCTTCTTCTCTCGCTTTACTTAAAACCTTTTTTGTTTTCTCAGAAATGGTTTTATCATCTTTTAATAAAGTTCCGTCTAAGTCCAGTGCAATTAAATGTTTTTCTGCCATATTGACTCCTTTTTTAATCGTTTTCTAAACCATAAGTCTAAGCTTTAGATAAATGGTTAACGAAATGATACACTACAACTATGGATTTTCTTTTCTGGTGGAAAGTCATACCATTATAACTACTATGTTAACAATTTTATACCGTACCTGTAAAAAAATTCACTTCATAAGTATTTGCTTTCAGATATAATTATTTTACCCAGGAGGATTTACCTACGTGATTATCGTTGAAAAAAATTTTCTGAATAATAATCCCTTCCTACATATAGTAAAGAAAAGTGGACAACAAGAGAGACTTCCGTTTATTATTTTTACGCATGGTTTTACTAGTGCTAAGGAAAATAATCTTCATTACGCTTATTTATTAGCAGAAAAGGGCTTTCGAGTTATCCTTCCTGAGGCCATTTACCATGGCGAAAGGGAACAAGGTTTAACCGAAAGAGATCTATACGGGCATTTTTGGGAAATTGTCATTAAGACAATCCATGAATTAAACAGTTATAAGGAATACTATGTAGAAGAAGGATTAGCAGATCCTGAAAAAATTGGACTTGCTGGGACCTCTATGGGTGGTATTGTGACCTTGGGCGCCTTGACCAAATATAAATGGGTCAAAGCTGCAGTCAGCTTGATGGGGATGCCAGCATATGAAGAATATCTATATTGGCAATTAGCACAAATGAAAAATCTTGGTGTAAGCCTATCTTTTTCTGATGAGCAAATTCAAGAGCAATTATCAGTTATACGACAATATGATTTAAGTCTGCAGCAAAATAAGCTTGAAAATAGACCATTGTTATTTTGGCATGGAAAAAAGGATCCAATTGTTCCTTTTGAGTTAACATATCGTTTTTATCAATCTGTAAAGGGAAACTATCATACGAACCCTGGCAATATTCACTTCATTACAGATGAACATGCTGACCATAAGGTGAGCAGAGAAGGATTAAAAGCAATGGTTGAATGGTTTGAGAAACATTTACTACAATAAGTATTAGGAGTGATATAAATGAATGAAGAGTTAAAGGAAAATATTATGGGTGCTTTAGAGCTTGTTATAGACCCTGAGTTAGGTGTAGATATTGTTAATTTAGGTTTAGTTTATGATACGGAAATGGATGATGAAGGTAATGTAACGATCACGATGACATTAACTTCCATGGGCTGCCCGCTTGCTGGAACCATTGTTGACCAGGTCAAGAGAGCATTAGCAGATATCCCTGAAATAAAAGATGTCGAGGTTAATATCGTGTTTAACCCGCCATGGAACAAGGAAATGATGTCACGATATGCAAAAATCGCATTAGGAATTCGATAAAGATTAAAAAAACAGCAGAGATCTTCTGCTGTTTTTTTACTTCACAATGTGGACATATATTTATGGGCGGAATGTGAGGTAGTTCACTTATCCATAGTGGAATCCCCTATATAATACAGGTAATAAGGCTGTTTGGTTTTTGAAATGGCCGTTTTAGGAGGCGTTTCATATGGCTTTTGGCCGAGATTTTAATAAAGATCCATTTATCGTTATATGGGAACTCACACGTGCATGTCAATTAGCTTGTTTACACTGTCGTGCAGAAGCTCAATTAAGAAGAGACCCGCGTGAACTAACATTTGAAGAAGGTAAGAATCTAATCGATCAAATATACGAAATGAATAATCCAATGCTTGTTTTTACAGGCGGAGACCCATTAATGAGACAAGATGTTTTTGATATTGCAAAATATGCAGTAGAAAAAGGCGTTAGAGTTTCCATGACTCCAAGTGCGACACCTAATGTTACAAAAGAGGCAATTGAAAAGGCGAAGGAAGTTGGTCTTTCTCGATGGGCATTTAGTATTGATGGACCAAGGGCTGAGGTTCATGACCATTTCCGCGGAACAGCGGGATCCTTTTATCTTACAATGGAAAGAATTAAATACTTACATGAACTCGAAATTCCAATTCAAATTAATACCGTAATATCAAGATATAACATTGAGTACCTGGATGAAATGGCAAAAATGGTTGAGGATTTAGGCTGTGTCCTTTGGAGTGTCTTTTTCCTTGTCCCAACTGGCAGAGGTCAAGAATCAGATATGATTTCACCTGTAGAGCACGAGAAAGTATTTAGATGGCTATATGACCTTAGTAAACGTGTTTCCTTTGATATAAAGACAACTGCAGCTCAGCATTATCGCCGCGTTGTTATTCAGCAAAAGATGCGTGAGGCAAAAGAACAAACAGATGAAATAAATTATTTAAGTGCTTTAACAGAACAAGGCTTAACAGGCTCGATTGACGGACTTGGACGAGCACCAAAAGGTGTTAATGATGGAAATGGCTTTGTCTTTATCTCACATATTGGAGATGTGTATCCAAGCGGATTATTACCAGTTAAAGCAGGAAATGTCCGTGAAACACCGTTAGCTGAAATTTATCGTGAATCACCAATATTCCAATCACTAAGAAATCCAGATCTTTATAAAGGGAAATGCGGGGTATGTGAATTCCGTCATGTATGCGGCGGCTCAAGATCTAGAGCCTATGCGATGACTGGGGATTATTTGGGAAGTGAACCGTTCTGTGTGTATATTCCAAAGGCAATGCGTGAAAAACAAGTAAAATAAAAAAATGGAAGCAATCGGATTCGATTGCTTCTATTATCACTATTCAATATTACAATATACGGCCGGGCAATTTTCACAGCCAATTTCATCTTTTAAGTATTGCAAATCTAGAATGGAGATTTTCCCTTTTTTAATATTGATGATCTTATCTTTCTTCAATTCACTTAGGATACGATTCGTGCTTTCTCTCGAAGTTCCGCAAAAGTTTGCTAGTTCCTGATTGGTTAATGGTAAATCGATTAATATTTCATTTTCTTTATGAATACCATAGCTATTAGACATGCGAATGAGAGTGGAAAAAAGTGCTCCTCGCTTCCCATTCAAGACAAGATCACGAAATTTCGTCTGAGTTTTACGGAAATGGTCACTCATCCATTTCATAAACTCGAAAGCAAGCTTGCTATTTTGAAAAATTTCACTTTCGATCACATCTTTTTTAATGGCAACGATTTCTCCTTCCTCCAATACTTTAGCACTTAATAAATATCTCGGATTGTCGGTAAAAAGGGTTAATTCTCCACAAATATCATTTTCTCCACATATTCGTAAGGAAAGTTCACGTCCATCCGAAGTAATTTTACTGATTTGTACTCTACCTGAAACAATAATATAAAGTTCTTCTGCAATCATTCCTTCTTGAAATAAATAGGTACCTCTTTCACTTTTAATTTTTCGATCAGCAAATTTAAGTAGTTCTTTTATTTCTAATGAATGAGTTGGTTTCACTTTAGATAACATGTATTTCACCTCAAAGTCATTTTAGACTCATCTTCTAATTTCGTTAGTCTTATTTTAACTGACAATTTCCCCTTCGCGCTGAGTAAACAATGACAATATAGTGAAAACTCTTCTAATTTCACGAAACAGATTAAAAAATCGTAAAAGAAATGTTATGATAGTGAATAAAGTAACAGTATTTTTTATTAATAGTTGGTACACTTGCATTATATTATTTGCTTTTAAAATAATGGAGTTGATATAAATGGAAAAGACCATTATTAAAGATAAATTCGATCGCCCATTACGTGATTTAAGAATCTCCGTAATCGATCGTTGTAATTTCCGTTGTCAATATTGCATGCCTGCAGACCAATTTGGTGATGATTTTGAATTTCTGCCGAAAAGTGCGCTGCTGACATATGAGGAAATTGAAAGAGTAGCAAAAGCTTTTGTAAGTGTTGGTGTGGAGAAAATTCGTCTTACGGGTGGGGAACCACTTCTCCGCAGGGACCTTCCAATTTTGGTGAAAAAGCTTTCAGAAATTGATGGCTTAAAAGACATAGCACTAACGACAAATGGAGTCCTTCTTCCTAAACTAGCTGATAAATTAAAAGAGGCTGGTCTAAAAAGAGTGAACATAAGCCTCGATACTTTAGACGATTTGCTGTTCGGGACCATAAACGGACGAGGAGTCGGCACTAAGCCGGTGCTAGATGGGATTGAAGCGGCCAAGACAGCTGGTCTTAGAGTCAAAATTAATATGGTTGTAAAAAAAGGTCTCAATGATTCAGAAATCATCCCAATGGCAGATTTTTGCTTAAAAAATGGACTAGAGCTCCGTTTTATTGAGTATATGGATGTAGGTTCATCTAATGGCTGGAAAATGGATGATGTGATTACCAAAAAACAAATTTACAACATGCTTAAAGAGCACTATCAATTAGAGTCTCTTGACCCAGCCTATTTTGGAGAAGTAGCAAAATTATATAATTATACCAACACTGACGTAAATGTTGGCTTTATTTCCTCTGTTTCAGAATCTTTCTGCAGCAGCTGCACGCGCTCGCGACTTTCTGCTAATGGACAAATTTTCACTTGCTTGTTTAATGGAAATGGTCATGATATCCGTAACTTTATGAGGAACGGCGCAACAGATGAAGAGCTGCGAAACCGAATAACAGATATTTGGAATGGAAGAAATGATAGATATTCAGATGAAAGAACAGAAGAGACAGCAAGGACTCGCAAGAAAATTGAAATGTCCTATATCGGCGGTTAGACCTCTCCTACCATAAGAGGGGTTTTTTTATAGAAAAAAGGCTGTTAAATATACAGCCTCTTCAACATATCCTTATTAAAAATACCTAGGGAATAAGATATTATTTTCTAAATGTACATGCATAAAAGTTAATCCTTCTAGATCTTCTAGCCGCTTATATACTAAACGGTAGGTTCCACAAGCGTCTAAAGGCAGCGTGTAATCAGAAGTGACGGACCGAATCTGTCTTAAGATTTCACCTGCATGATCATGTTCTTTTTCTAGCTCAACAATCATGTTAATCGCTTCTTCACGATTTTCGACTGTTCCATCAGCAAGTTGTTTAATTAATGGAAAGACAACGGCTTCCTCTTTAGCCATATGCTCCATTAGTTCTTTTTTGAATTCATAAAATAATTCATGAACCTTTAAAAGCTCTGGATGACTGTCACCGTGTACACTGGAAACCTTGGTAACATATGGGCTTAGCAGTGATAATTCTTCTTCAGAAGTACGATGATAATGGTTGATAACATGATCAATAATCGTAGTTGAATCTGATTTAGTCCAAACTTCTAAATCTGTTTCAGCTGAACTATTTTTTTCAAATACTACTCTAAGTTCCTCCATTATGGCTTCTTCATTTATTTCATTTGCGGCAATAGCTTCGGATAGTGGAATATTGCCTCCGCAGCAAAAGTCGATTCTAAATTTCTTGAACACATCACTCGTTTTTGGTAGTTCATTTACGATATCTCTAACCAATGTATTTGTAGAAAAAGGGAAAGTAATCATAATTTCCTCCTAATGTTTTGTTATTTGCTAGCTTAAGAATAATGCATTACCCGAAAAAAGTGGGTGACCTGCATCACACAATGGCTATGATTTTATTATTTTTTTTGTCTTATATTGTGATGTTTGCTATATTTGTGCCTATTCGTTAGGCTTATAATGTATATGAATAAACGATTTGTATTTAATTTGATATGTTCCTGCAGGAGTTGATGAAATTGTTAGAGAGAAGAAAACCGATCCCGATTGGGGATGCAGTTAAAAAAATAATGGAATACCAGTTAGATGGCAAAACCGAGTATGTATCAATCGATGAAAGTTATGGCCGATTTTTATCAGAAGACTTAATGGCTACGAGCGATGTCCCTCATTTTGATCGCGCACCTTATGATGGATTCGCTGTAAGGTCTATAGATACTAATGAAGCTTCCTTAAATAACCCAGTAGAATTTAAAGTGGTTGACCATCTTGGCGCGGGAATGACATCTTTAAAGATGATTAAAGAATACGAAGCAGTTCGTATTATGACAGGTGCCATGATGCCTGAGGGAACAGACGCAGTGGTTATGTTTGAAGTGGCAAAAGCGTATGAGAAAAATGGGATGCCTTATATGTCAATAAAAAGAAGCTTTAAAAAGGGTGACAATGTTTCCTATCGAGGCGAAGACGCCAAGAAGGGTGAAGTCCTAGTGAAAAAGGGAACATTGATCAATCCAGGGGTTCAAGCGATGCTGGCTACTTTTGGCTACAACTCGGTTCCTGTTGCTAAAAAACCAATTATTGGGTTGTTTGCCACTGGAACTGAATTGCTGGAAGTAGATGAAGAATTAGTCCCTGGTAAAATCAGAAATAGTAATTCACATATGATTGCGGCACAAATACAGAGAACAGGAGCCATTGTACAATATTATGGTAAGCTTCCTGATGTTTTTGAAACATGTTTTACTGCAGTCAAAACGGCTTTAGAAAAAGTGGATATACTCATTACAACGGGCGGCGTTTCAGTGGGTGATTTCGATTATTTGCCTGCTATATATGAAAAGCTAGGAGCAGAGGTTTTATTTAATAAAGTTGCCATGCGACCAGGAAGTGTTACGACAATAGCTCAACTCCAAGGAAAATTGTTATTTGGGTTATCGGGTAATCCATCAGCATGCTATGTTGGATTTGAGTTGTTTGCTAGGCCGATTATTCGCAAAATGCTGTTTTCCACAACACCACACCTACGAAAGGAAAAAGCTATCCTTGAGGTTGATTTTCCAAAAGCTAACCCATTTACAAGATTTGTCCGCAGCGCTTTTTCGATAAAAGAAGGAAAATTAAGTGTAACACCCAGCGGTTTAGACAAATCAAATATTATTATGAGTCTTTCTGGAGCTAATTCCCTGATGATTCTTCCAGGAGGCACAAGGAGCTTTAAAGCAGGTGATGAGGTTGAAATTTTATTGCTTGAAGACCAAGCAGGAAGTGTATGGCCTTGGTAAAGCCAATTATTTATCAAATCGTAGGTTACCAAAATAGCGGTAAAACCACAATCATTTTGAAAATGATTGCAATCTTAAAAAATGAAGGTATTAAGAGTGCTACCATCAAGCACCATGGACACGGAGGCCGACCAGAGGTTCTCTCCGAAAAGGATTCAGCTAAGCACATAAAAGCAGGAGCAGTTGCTTCATTAGTTGAAGGAGAGGGCAGGTTATGCCTGCAAGCTGATGAAACTGCTTTAACACTTGAAGAACAAATTAGATTTGTGGATTATTTTCGGCCGGATATTATCTTAATTGAGGGTCATAAAATGAAAGCTTATCCCAAATTACTCATTCTCAGGAATGAAAACGATCTTTCTCTCATTTCAGATGTATGTAACATTAAGACCGTGTTTGTTTGGCATAAAGATATGATAAATTCAATTAGGGAAAAGTTGGAGGTCCCAGTGTTTCATATAATGGACGAAATGGCCCTGATGAAGATATCAAAAGATTTGATAAAACTTGTTCATAATATTGAAGAAAAAAATTAATAAATTTGTCAAAAACGTTACTTTTATCACAGTCGACGATACATATTTGCGCTAAAATACAAATTGGGGATTATATGTTTGTTAATATAGGATAGAGGTATTAAAAAAATCGGTCAAAAGCGACCGATTTTTTTTAGTCTATTTTACAGATTTCTGGAGAACAGTCCTCACAATCAATCTCATTTTTTAAATAATCTAGGTCATGAATCGTAATAGAGCCTTTATCAATGGAAATTATACCTGCTTTTCTCAAATCACTTAGCAATCGGTTAACTACCTCACGTGATGTGCCGCAAAAATTAGCTAGTTCTTGATTTGTTAACGGTAATTCAATAAGTATGCCTTGGGTTGTTTTTATACCGTAACTGTTAGTAATTCGAATGAGAGTAGAATATAATGCACCTTTTTTGCCATGAAGAACCAAGTCTCGAAATTTGGTTTGGGTTTTCCGATATTGCTGGCTCATCCATTTCATGAATTCAAGTGACAGTTCATGGTTCTTAGCAAGCTTCTCCTCTAGCACATCCTTCATAATAACTGCTACTTCGCCGCTTTCAACAACGCGGGCACTTAATAAATATCTAGGTGCAGGAGCAAACAAATCAAGTTCCCCAATAAAGTCTCCTTTCGAACACATTCTTAGTGTTAGTTCCCGACCATCTGGAATAATTTTGCTAATTTGAATGATTCCACTTTGGACAATATATAATTCATTCGAGGCAGAACCTTCCTGAAACAGAAAAGTGCCTTTTTCAATTTTCTTCATATGGTGAACCGTATCAAACAGTTGTGTTAACTTTACAGGTATTTCTTTTATTGACTGCATAAGATTAACCACCTTAAAGGGGCGAAATAAATCGCTAATTTGCTTTCCTAAATAAATGACAGTCAAGGGTTCATTTACTAGATATTACTATAATTATATTGTTAACAACGCTTATATATCAATAATTGTGGCATAAATTCATACAATCGTCAAAATATAATCTCATGAAAGGTTGTTGTTATTTCATAATAATTCCTTTAATGCCCCTAGATTAAATGGTGATAATAAGATTGTACAGGAAAAGGAGGGACAGAAGAATATGGGCCAAAGTCGTCATTTTAAGTCTGGACAAAAAGCACCAAATAATGGTGTATATGTAGAAATCGGTGATACAGAGTCAAATGTCAATAATCCAAAGAAGATAAAGCTTAAAGCAGGAGACAGGTTTCCTGAAACGTCAAATGATGAACGCGTTTGGACTTACCAGCATAAACCTTAATTATTCGAAAAAGTCATCCCCGAGGATGGCTTTTATTTTATATTTCTTTACATATTCGTATATAATAAAATCAAATAGGTCAAAAATGGTCAAAGGTGTGATTGAGATGGATTTAAATCGAATGACAGAGCGATTGCAAAAGGGTATCTTAGATGCTCAATCTTTAGCGGTAAGAGGTAATCATCAAGAGGTAGATGAGCCCCATTTATTCTTAACATTACTTCGTCAAGAGGATAGTTTATTAAAAGCTATATTGGAGAAAACAGATATCCGAACGGAAAGCATTGAAAGAGCATTGCTGACTGTCCTTAATAAAAAACCACAAGTTACTGGAAGCGGTGCAGAGCATGGGAGGTTATATATTACTACCAAGCTCCAACAACTTTTTGTTAGTGCTGAGGATTTTGCTTCCAAATTTTCTGATGACTTTGTATCAATTGAACATATTTTATTAGCTGCTTGCTATGCAAAAGATTCCGAAATGCAGAAAATAGTAAAAGCAAATGGTAAAACTCCAGAGAATATTTTGGCCGCAATTAAGGAAATAAGGGGGAACCAAAGAGTGACATCACAAAATCCAGAAGCTGTTTACGATGCCCTTAATAAATATGGAAGAGACCTCGTAGCCGAAGTGAAAGCAGGTAAACTAGACCCTGTCATTGGAAGGGACGCAGAGATTCGTCATGTCATCAGAATTCTTTCTAGAAAGACTAAAAATAATCCTGTATTAATTGGTGAACCTGGTGTTGGAAAAACTGCGATAGTGGAAGGGCTGGCCCAGCGGATTGTTAGGAAGGATGTTCCAGAGGGGTTAAAAGATAAAACGATTTTCTCGTTAGATATGAGTGCATTGATTGCAGGGGCGAAGTTCAGAGGTGAATTCGAAGAAAGATTAAAAGCAGTATTGAATGAAGTGAAAAAAAGTGAAGGACGGATTCTGTTATTTATAGATGAACTTCACACCATTGTTGGGGCAGGAAAAACCGATGGGGCTATGGATGCAGGGAATATGTTAAAACCAATGCTTGCTCGAGGAGAGCTTCATTGTATTGGTGCCACCACCCTTGATGAACATCGTAAATATATTGAAAAAGATCCTGCGCTCGAGCGCAGATTTCAGCAAGTACTTGTTCAAGAGCCTAATGTCGAGGACACCATTTCTATTTTGCGTGGTTTAAAAGAAAGATTTGAGGTTCACCATGGAGTAAAAATTCATGACCATGCACTCGTGGCAGCAGCAACTTTATCTGATCGGTATATTACCGATCGCTTCCTCCCAGACAAAGCAATTGATTTAGTGGATGAAGCATGCGCCCTAATCCGAACTGAAATTGATTCAATGCCAACAGAACTGGATGAGGTAACCCGCAGAGTTATGCAGTTGGAAATAGAAGAAGCGGCCTTGAGAAAGGAACAGGATGAGGCGAGTAAAAAAAGGCTTGAATCCTTGTTAAAGGAGCTCGCTGAATTAAAAGATCAAGCAAACAGCATGAAAGCCCAGTGGCTTCATGAAAAACAAGGAATACAAAAATTGCAGGACAGAAGGGAACAGCTTGAGAAACTTCGAAGGGAATTACAGCAGGCCGAGGATAAATATGATCTAAACCGTGCTGCAGAGCTGCGCCATGGTCAGATTCCATTGGCGGAAAAGGAATTAAAGGAGCTTGAAACACAAACAGCGAAAAATGAACGGTTACTTCGAGAGGAAGTTACCGGAGAAGAGATATCAAATATTGTCTCTAGGTGGACAGGTATTCCACTATCTAAGCTGGTTGAAGGTGAAAGAGAGAAACTCCTGAGATTAGAAGCACTCTTGCATGAACGCGTTATCGGGCAAAATGAAGCCGTACAATTAGTTGCTGATGCGGTATTACGGGCACGTGCCGGGATCAAGGATCCAAACAGACCGATAGGGTCATTCCTATTTTTAGGACCAACAGGTGTAGGTAAGACTGAACTGGCTAAAGCACTTGCAGAGGCTTTGTTTGATAGTGAAGAGCAAATGATTCGAATCGATATGTCGGAATATATGGAGAAACATGCTGTTTCACGGTTAATTGGTGCACCTCCAGGGTATGTGGGCTATGAAGAAGGCGGGCAGCTAACAGAAGCAGTGAGAAGAAGACCGTATTCTGTTATCTTGATGGATGAAATTGAAAAAGCCCATCCAGAGGTTTTTAATATTCTCCTGCAGGCACTTGATGACGGCAGGATTACCGATTCACAAGGGCGAATAGTGGACTTTAAAAATACAGTCATTATTATGACCTCCAATATTGGCTCTCATTTCTTATTGGAACGAAATGAAAATGAAATTGAAATTTCTGAAACAACAAGGGAAAAGGTTCTAGGACAACTAAAGAGTCATTTCCGACCTGAATTTTTAAATCGAATCGATGAAACCATCCTGTTTAAACCTTTATCGTTAACAGAAATTAAAGATATTGTTGTAAAAATGATGAAAGAACTTCAAAGCAGGCTGAAGGAACAGGATATTGAGGTAACGATTACGGACAGTGCAAAGGAGTTCATCGCAGTAAATGGCTTTGACCCTATTTATGGTGCACGACCACTAAAACGGTTTATCCAACGTAATATCGAAACAAAACTTGCAAGGGCTATTATTGCAGGTAATGTTCACGACCACTCTGTCGTCAGTGTTACAACTGATAATGGGGAATTAATCATATCTATACAGTAGGAAATCAAAAAGGTCATCCGGTTAATGGATGACCTTTCTTCACATTATTTAGTGTTTTTCAACAGGATCATTAGGAAGTACTGCCGTTGCAATAACAATCAAAACGAAAACGCCCACAGAAACTATGGCACCTGACTGGAAGTTGAAAACTCCGCCTTCTGTCATTGAACTAACTACATATGAAAGCATTTGCACTAAAACAAACACCCAAAAAAAAGTCCAAAAGTATCGCACTATCTTTCACCTCTACCCTATTTATCATCTCTAATAATATTACCATATGCTATTGAAATAATAAAAGCAAAAATTCAAAACACTAGCCCCCTCTACATTAAGCTTCGTTAAAGAAAGAGGCGAATTGAACCTTATCGGAGTGGTAATGATCCAAGTTTAACAATAAAAACACTTGTGTATGATTGTCCGAATAGGCTATATCCCTTTCATCTCATGTGAAATCACATACAATATTTTGAGGAAATATGTAAAAGGAGATTTAGCGATGGAGAACCGGAATTTTCAGATGGATACCCAGTGGAATATCATCCATTACCCTGAAAAGCCCACAGGTTTTGGAATATTAATAATTGGAGATGAAAGGCATTTTGTTGATGAAAGCAAATGCTTTTGGACTCAGAATGAAGGTAAACTGTCCATTATCAACCAGTTGAAAGAATCAGGATATACTATTTTTTCCTCAAATTTGTATGGGCGAAACTGGGGAAGTGAACATGCTGTTGAGCTTGCACAAAGGCTATATCAGCAGGTAATAAGAAGTGAAATCCTTAATAGTAAAATTCATCTGATAGCTGAGGGCATGGGTGCTCTTGTGGCTGTTCGATTAATGGAGAAAATGCAGGGGCAATTAAGGTCAGTCGTATTATTAAATCCCATTCTTTCTTTAAAAAAACATATCGAACTTGAAAAAGAACACAAGTTTTTCTATAAAAAGCTAATCAGAGAAATAACAGCCGCCCATGAGTTGGACCAAGTCACTCTTGAGCAAGAACTTCAAGGTATGGACGATGAAATTAAATTCGATACGGATATTCCAATAAAAATTATCCATGTCATGTCCAGTGGCAAATCTTATAATCAATCAAAACAGCTGCAAAAGTTACTGGCGCATACGGATATTAGCCCAACATATATTGTACCGGAAAAAAAGCAACAGCTCGGAAATATGATGGAGAAGTTTTTTAATCAGTTTGAAAAGGTTCTATAAACACCAGCCTCCCTGAAGATAGATATAATTCACCCATATACCGCATAGGATTCACTAATGAAGCTTGGGGAGGAAGGATTAGTAATGGACAAGGTCGTAATGGTTGGAGTATTTGACTTTGTGAATTTTCATGTATGCAAAGCATTACTTGATAGAGGGATTGAGGTCAGGGGAGTACAAATCGAATCAGAAGAAGATAAGGATATGGTCATAGAAAAACGATTAGAGATTGGTCGAAACGCTAACTTTACCGAGGTTTCATTTGAGGATATTGCTAAAGATAAAAACAAAAACGAGACGATTGTACTTTCTGTTTACGACCTTTATATGCGATATAAGGAAGAATACCTGCTAAACGAAGATATGTTATTCAATTTAATAAGAAAGAACCAGTGGGAAAAAATGGTCATTTTAGTACCAAGCCAATTGTTAAATGAGATAATTGATTCAAAGCCTGAAGTAATTATTGAAGATTTCATAAAAAGGACACATGCTCAGAATAAAAATATTCATTTACTCTATTTACCAACAAATTATGGACCCTGGCAGCCTGATACCTTTATGTTTCAATCTTTTATTTTAAATGAAATGAATAGAGGAAAACCATTTAAGGGACTACGGGAGGAGACTGGCGACGCCATGTTTGTTCAGGATACTGCCCAATTAATACTAGAAATTATCGAAAACCAACAGCCAGGAAGATACCTGCTCCATAGCGGGAAGAGCAATCAATGGGAGAAATGTGCAGCATTCCTTGGGATAAACGAACAAGAATCAAACCGCATTTTACAAATAAGAGAAGAGGGTTTAACTAAGATCATCGTTAATAGCACTGTACCAATATCTGTTGGTTTGACTAAGCAAGTAGAACATGCGAATCGATTATATAGTGAATAATAGTAAAAAAGCTGCCAAGATGGCAGCTTATTTTTTCTTTATAAAACCTTCTACAAAGGGATAAACCATTTGAAGTAATGGTTTTAGACTCTGGGTGGAATCCCTTAATTTGTTTATGTTGTCTAATATTGATTCAATATCAAGTGAAGATGGATTGAACTGTGTTTGATTATGATGTTTGCTCTCTATGCTCTCTCTTCTTTCGCCAAACATCATTCTTGAAAAGCGATCATCCTGATGTCTTTCTTTTCCCATCTTTCTGCCCCTTCCTTATAGTATGATTCTTCTTTAGATTATGAAGTTTATGAACAAATGGTATGGACATAAGCGGGGGATCGTTGATTTAAATGTTGCTTAATTATACTTTTGTTTGATAAAATTAGTACCAAGTCATAATAATTGATAATAAATTTTATTTATATAAGGGGATGATTCCTTGAACGCTGGAATTGTTGGTATTGGAAGGTATTTGCCAGAAAAGATTGTTACGAATGCAGACTTAGAAAAAATAATGGATACATCAGATGAATGGATTCGAACAAGAACAGGCATTGAAGAACGCCGTATCGCAGATGATAACACTAACACTTCTGATATGGGGTTTGCTGCTGCTCAAAAAGCTATACAAGATGCGGGAATCACACCTGAGGATATCGATTTAATTTTGGTTGCCACTGTAACGCCAGATCAGCCATTTCCCTCTGTTGCATGCATGCTTCAAGAACGGTTAGGTGCGAAAAAAGCTGCGGCAATGGACGTTAGTGCAGCCTGTGCAGGTTTTATGTACGGTATTATTACCGGAAAGCAGTTTGTTGAATCAGGAGCTTATAAGCATGTTCTAGTAGTTGGGGTTGAAAAACTTTCAAAGATAACCGACTGGAATGACCGAAACACGGCAGTACTTTTTGGAGATGGTGCTGGTGCCGTTATCGTTGGAGAGGTTTCTGAAGGTAGAGGAATTCTTTCGTTTGAATTGGGTGCAGATGGCACTGGTGCTAAGCATTTATATCAAGATGAGTATATTATCATGAATGGACGGGAAGTCTTTAAATTTGCAGTGCGCCAGATGGGTGAAAGCTGTATTAATGTACTCGAAAAGGCTGGGCTCACAAAAGAGGATGTAGATTTCCTAATACCTCATCAAGCGAATATCCGTATTATGGAGGCTTCTAGACAAAGGCTTGAGCTTCCGGTAGAAAAAATGTCAAAGACCGTTCATAAATACGGAAACACTTCAGCGGCATCTATACCGATTTCAATTGTTGAGGAGATAGAGGCTGGAAAAATAAAAGACGATGATCTTATTGTTATGGTAGGTTTTGGCGGCGGATTAACGTGGGGCGCCATTGCGATTAGATGGGGTAAATAAAGGGAATTAGTTAAATATACAATGAAGTGTATTAAAGGAGATGTCTTATATGGATAAGCGCAGGGTTGTGGTTACAGGTTTAGGAGCGGTTACCCCGCTTGGATTAGATGTTGAAACAACATGGAAAGGGATTATTGAAGGGAAATCTGGGATCGGTCCTTTAACACGAGTGAATGCGGAAGAGTATCCTGCAAAAGTTGCCGCACAGATTAATGACTTTAATCCTGAATCCTTTATGGATAGAAAAGATGCAAGAAAGATGGACCGTTTCACTCAGTATGCGGTCGCTTCAGCATTAATGGCTGTTGAAGATGCAAAGTTAACAATTACAGATGAAAATGCAGATCGTATTGGGGTCTGGATTGGTTCCGGTATTGGCGGAATGGAAACTTTTGAAGAACAATATGAAATCTTTCAAAAAAGAGGTTACAAGAGAGTAAGTCCATTCTTTGTACCAATGCTGATTCCTGATATGGCAACTGGTCAAGTCTCGATTAGACTAGGTGCAAAAGGATTTAATTCTTGTACCGTAACAGCATGTGCAACAGGAACGAACTCAATAGGAGACGCCTTCAAAGTCATTCAGCGTGGTGATGCTGACGCGATGATTACAGGTGGAGCAGAAGCACCCATTACAAAAATGTCGGTTGCTGGCTTCTGTGCGAATACAGCTCTATCGACAAATCCAGATCCTGCGAGTGCTAGCAGACCATTTGATAAAAATCGTGATGGCTTCGTTATCGGTGAGGGTGCGGGTATTATTGTTCTCGAAGAATTAGAGCACGCATTAGCACGCGGTGCGAAAATATATGCGGAGATTGTTGGCTATGGTGCAACCGGTGATGCGTATCATATAACAGCACCAGCACCTGGTGGTGAAGGCGGAGCGCGCGCGATGAATATGGCCATTAACGACGCGGGACTAAATATTGAAGAAATTGATTATATTAATGCTCATGGAACTAGTACAGAGTATAATGATAAATTTGAGACGCTAGCAGTGAAAGAAGTATTTGGGGTTCATGCATACAAGCTGGCAATCAGTTCAACTAAATCAATGACTGGCCATCTTCTTGGAGCAGCGGGCGGTGTTGAGGCAATCTTTACGGTACTTGCGATGAAAGACAGCATACTACCACCAACCATTAATTATGTAACGGCAGACCCAGAATGTGATTTAGATTATGTACCAAATAAGGCGCGTCAAAAAGAAATTAAAGCAGCAATGAGTAATTCTTTAGGCTTTGGCGGCCACAATGCAACAATTGTCTTCAAAAAATATGAAAAATAAGCAGCTTGACCAGGAAAACTCCTGGTCGGCTTTTTTGTATTTATAGGACAACCACCCCGAACCACTTTTCATATCATTCATAAAATGTAAAAAAAAGAATGGTATGGAGTGAGGAAATGGGCATCATTCGAACGGATAAGTGGCTAGAGGAGGAGTTTGACCGGCCAATAAAAATATGTGAAAAACTGCTCCCTGTTTTCAATGGGCAAAGTCCTTCAAATGTCTATAATCAATTGACTGATTTCGGGATGTACAGAGCCTCTCGGAGGACCGAGAAAATTTTGAATTCGATGAAGGAAAACATGGTTTGGGAAGAAGTGGAAGATATTTTTCAGGAATATAAAAAGAAATGGGGAGGACCAGATATACCAATCTACCTGTTTCCAATTGGACAAAATAGAAGCCTTTTTTTCAGACAAGAAGATAAATTAAAGGGTGGGGTTTCCTATCCAGATAAAATGTTTTTATTTCTTTCCGACAAATTAACTTCACCAGAGTTAGAGGCTCTATTTGTACATGAATACCACCACATTTGCAGGTTAAATAAACAAACTAAAAGATTTAGTGATTATACATTACTGGATTCAATTATTATTGAAGGGCTCGCAGAATACTCTGTTTTAGTTCATTGTGGGAGAAACTATTTAGCCGATTGGTGTACGATGTATTCTGGAGCACAACTTGATGATTATTGGGGAAAATTTTTAGAAGGGAACTTAAACATAAATAAGAGTGAAAGGAAACATGATGACCTGTTGTATGGAGCAGGAAGAATTCCAAAATTACTTGGATATGCTGCTGGCTTTAAAATTGTTGAAGATTATTATCGCCAGAATCATTATTCTACAAAACTTTCCTTTACACTTCCTGCAAAGAAGTTTTTACTAACTGAACATAACTATACAAAAAAAAGCCGAAAAACATAGGCTTTTTTTTGTTCACCAGGCAAAGAGTATTTGGTTCTTAAGGAATAAATTAACTTATGTCTGCCCATACTGATTGACAAACAGTTTCTTGAAGTGAGGGGTTGTACAATGTTGTATCTTCATGATGTTTGGGTAAATTGGTTTGAAGGTGAAGAAAACGGATATAATGTGTGCCACTTTCATGAATGGCGCAAAGATGACGGTGTAGAGCTGTTAGACCAAGCTCCTCTGTTAAAAGTAGAACCGATTCTCTTTAATTATATTGAGAACGATCTCTCAGAATTACCTCAACAGCTTCTAGATGATATTTTTCAAAAGGCATATTTAAGAAAAAACCATGAAAGAGTGCAGCTTGAGTATTGCTTTGTGGTTACAGATGGGGTTGGTATATTAGCAGTTGATACAATTGGATATTCAATACCCATTAGAAAGAGCAGGCTCATACCGAGACAGGAACAGCTTGTCTACGAAATGATTGCCAATCACGATGCAAAAAAATATCATTTTCAACAGAATTCAGTGGATAAGGATTTTCATATTTTATCACCTGAGCCTGAATTAATGACAGGGTTAACAAGAAAAGAGCGTCAGCTAAAACAGTTGTTGTTTATGGCCCTTGATCAATTACATACATCTAAGAACGAAGCAGAAGTGCGTTATTGGTTCACGGAATGGTGTCCAGAGCGATACTCGGCGATACAGGAATTGAATTTTGAGAAAGCTTGGGAGCAGTTGTTTGAGGAAACGAAATATGGCTGGTCTAAACGGCATGAAACATTTTGTGAGAATTTAATAAAAGGTCAGCCATTTTTTGAAAAGCTATGGGAAATGGAGCACGGTCCGAAAGTAAATTAAAAAAGCTGGTCAGAAAGATAAAAATCTTTCATGACCAGCTTTTTTTTTAGCGTCTTTTTCTGCCTAATCCCATCGCATTTTCCATTTTCTTGAGGGTTTTGCTTGCTACTTGGTTTGCTTTTTCTGCGCCTTCGTCTAGGATTCTGTCTAGTTCTGTTGATTCCATTAGGTTATTATATTTCTCTTGAATCGGCTCAAAGACATTTACGACTACTTGTGCTAAATCGCCTTTGAAGTCGCCATATCCTTTGCCATGATACATTTCTTCAAGCTCAGGAATGGTTTTGTTACCAAGAATGGAATAGATGGATAGCAAGTTAGAGATTCCTGGTTTGTTAATTTTGTCGAATTTAACAATCCCCTCAGAATCTGTAACCGCACTTTTTATTTTCTTAACAATTTGTTTTGGATCATCTAAAGGTGTAATAAAAGCTTTATTGTTTGGATCAGATTTACTCATTTTCTTTGTAGGCTCTTGTAACGACATTATCCGTGCGCCGACTTCAGGAATGCGGATATCTGGGATGGTTAAAACCTCCCCATATTTTTTATTAAATCTTTCAGCTAAATCACGCGTTAATTCCATATGCTGCTTCTGGTCTTCTCCAACCGGAACAAGATTGGTATTGTATAAAAGAATGTCTGCGGCCATTAATGGCGGGTAGGTTAATAAACTTGCTGAGACCGCGTCCTTACCAGCTGACTTATCCTTAAATTGAGTCATTCTTTCCAATTCGCCTATATATGAAATACATTGCATCATCCATCCAGCTTGGGCATGTGCCGGAACTTCCGACTGGATAAACAATGTTGCTTTCTCAGGATCAATTCCAACCGCTAGGTAAAGTGCCGCTAAACTGCGGATATTTTTTCTTAGCTCTAACCGATCCTGTGGGACCGTTATTGCATGTTGGTCCACGATGCAAAAGTAGCAATTATAATCATTTTGAAGTTCAACAAATTGCATCATTGCCCCAATATAGTTTCCAAGTGTAATGGTGCCACTTGGCTGAATTCCTGAAAAAATTGTTTTCATGACCGAAATCCTCCTAAATATATATATAAATAAAAAAACCATTCATCCCCAAAAACGATAGGGACGAATGGTTCGCGGTACCACCCTAAATTACTCAAAACGAGTCACTCGAGTCCAGAGCTATCAAGAATGGATAGTCTGGTAACCTTTTAACGCAAGGTAAAACGTCTTTTCCTATTACTCATTAAGATGTTCAGAAAGAAGCTCAAAAGTCCATTCGGTATTTTTCCGTGTTTGTTCTCACCAGCCACAAACTCTCTGAATCGGTTAAAAATACGTACTACTCTTTATCATCGCTAAGCTAATAATTTATTTATTCTTATTATAATTAAATGTAAATTGGGAATCAAGTCAGCGAAGAATTACTTCTTCTTCTTCCCGCCAACGCTTTTCCATCCTGTTTGGAATCTTGCGCTTTGGTCAACGAATTCTGAGCGTTTTTTTCCTCCGAAAACCTTTTCACCGAAACCATTTGTCATGACACCCATAAATGCAGTAATTCCAATAATTAATATCGCAACCATCGATAAATCAGCTATGTAGCCAGCCATGAAAATCCCTCCATATCCAAATAAAAGTTATAATCAACTGTTTGTATTGTTTATTTCCCCTTATTTATATTTTAAAAGAACTTGAGCAGTATTTAAAGGGGTAAAGCAATAAAAAGAATAAATGTGCACAAAAAATGAATACGTTTTCACTAAATGAGGTTTAATTGAGAATTTTCCGGGTATATAAAGGATGAAACTTTTTCGATTGTTTTTCGTCTAATATAATGAAAAGAAAAAATAGGCTAATAGTTTGACATTCAATAAATTTTGAAAAAGGGATACCTTTTTTAGAAACAGTGGTGTATAATTAATGATATAAATTACTTATTTATAATAATTTTAATCAAGGAACATAATTTTTGATAGATTTACTATAGAATTGGATAGTAATTAAAAGAGGAGTGTGGAGACGAATGGTAACATTATACACTTCACCAAGTTGTACATCATGCCGGAAAGCAAAATCATGGTTAGAAGAACATGAAATTCCATATACTGAACGAAATATTTTTTCTGAGCCATTATCAATCGAAGAAATTAAAGAAATTCTCCGTATGACTGAGGATGGTACAGATGAGATTATCTCGACAAGATCAAAGACTTTTCAAAAATTAGATGTTAATTTGGATACAATGCCGCTTCAGGATTTATTTGAATTAATTAAAGCAAATCCTGGATTATTACGCCGGCCAATTATTATCGATGAAAAGCGACTGCAGGTTGGATATAATGAAGACGAAATTCGGAGATTTCTACCGAGAAGAGTACGTACCTTCCAATTAAGAGAAGCGCAGCGTATGGTAAATTAAACTAATAAGACAAAGCCTTCAAACTGAAGGCTTTTTTTGCACCTCTTTTGGTTTGAGATTTCGCTGTCATTTTGTTACAATGTAAGGAATATCTAATTAATAGGCAAATTAATGGTTTTTGCAATTACGGGTAAATTTATTTCCCAATTTAACACTTTTGTCATAAAATGAAAGTACAAGGATTATATTCTTTTTTACATTGCAATAATAGATCCTTTCTACTAAGGTAATTGCTAAAAAGCATTGTCTGCTGGGGGTATTTTGTCCCTTCAATAAGGAAACGGAAGGGAGAGGTAACGATGGAAATCGAACGAATTAATGAGAATACAGTAAAGTTTTACATCTCTTATGGTGATATAGAAGAACGTGGTTTTGATCGCGAAGAAATTTGGTACAATCGGGAGCGAAGTGAGGAGCTTTTCTGGGAAATGATGGATGAAGTTCATCAAGAGGAAGAGTTCGTTGTCGAAGGTCCGCTGTGGATTCAAGTGCAGGCGTTAGAGAAAGGGTTAGAAATTCTTGTAACCAAAGCACAGGTATCAAAGGATGGACAAAAGTTTGAGCTGCCAATACCAAATGAAAAATTAAAAGATCTGCCTGTTGATGGCAATATTGAAGATATCTTGGATCACCATTTTAATCCTGAACTCCGTGATGATGATGACCTTTTACTTGAGGAAGAGTCTTTAGAATTTTTAATTGCCTTCAAAGATTTTGAAGATGTTATTATGTTGTCAAATCGGGGCGGACTTGATGATTTAATCACTGTGTTGTACCACTATAATAATAAATATTATTTATTTACTGAGTTTCCTGAAGATTTGTTTGAAGAGGACGAAATCGATGATATTCTAAGTATCCTGCTCGAATATGGTTATGAAACTCAATTAACCATCCATCGAATTCAGGAATATGGTAAAAAGATCATTTCTGAGAATGTTTTTGCTGAAATAAGAAAACATTTTAAATAAACGTACCGATTTCGATTATTGAAATCGGTATTTTTTACATAGGGTTTAATTTCTCTTTGAGGGTGATGAGACTGAAAAACACAGTAAGGGTTGTATTGTTTTTACTGGTTCTATCCATACTTATGTTTTTCTTTAGGGAATATTTACAGGGTGGAATATTTGGTTTTCTGAGCCTTTTAATAACGTTATCTGTTATTTTTATTGGCTTCGTTATTTTTTTAGAGAATCGACACCCGACCCAAACGATAACCTGGTTGGTTGTATTAGGGAGCTTTCCATTAGTGGGTTTCTTTTTTTATTTACTTTTCGGAAGGAATTATCGTAAGGAGAAAATGTATCGGAAGAAATATTTTCTTGATAAACAAGCATTTTTGACAGTGGAGGGTGAAAATGACCCGCGAAGTGAAGAAAAACTTGGATTGATGGCCGAACACCAGGCAAGACTATTTACTTTGGCGCAAAAATTGGGTAACAGTCCGATTTCCTTTGATACAGCTACGAAGGTGCTAACAAACGGGGAGGAAACCTTTCATCACATTCTTGAGCAATTGAATAAAGCCAGGCATCATATCCATATTGAATATTATATTGTCCGGGATGACAGGATTGGACAAGAAATTAAAGAGATTTTAATTAACAAGGCTGCACAAGGGGTTAAAGTCCGCTTTTTATATGACGCAGTAGGTTCTTGGAAATTATCTAAAAAGTATATTAATGACCTGAAAAACGCTGGAATAGAAACAGTATGTTTCGGTCCTGTTAAGCTGCCATTTTTAAATAATAAATTTAATTTCAGAAATCACCGGAAAATAATTGTTATTGATGGGATGATTGGATTTGTAGGCGGGCTAAATATTGGAGATGAATACTTAGGAAGAAACGATACATATGGCTTTTGGCGTGACACGCACTTAATGTTACGAGGAGAAGCTGTAAGGTCGCTGCAGTTAATCTTTTTACAAGATTGGTATTACATGACGAACCACAGCTTTTTAACAGCCGAATATTTGTCACCGCAGATCGATGAGAAAAATCATGGAGGCGTTCAATTAATTGCCGGCGGTCCCGACAATGAATGGAGTGTTATTAAGAATATCTTTTTCTCGATGATTACGTCGGCAAAGGAATCTGTTTGGATAGCCTCACCATACTTTATCCCTGATGAAGATATCTTTTCAGCGTTAAAAGTAGCAGCACTTAGTGGCATTGATGTAAGATTACTTGTTCCTAACCGCCCTGATAAAAGAATTGTGTTTCATGCTTCAAGATCGTATTTCCCTGAGCTTTTGGAAGCTGGTGTAAAGGTCTATGAATATGAACGGGGGTTTATGCATAGTAAAATTGTAATTGTCGACCATGAGCTTGCTTCTATTGGAACCTCAAATATGGATATGCGCAGTTTTCATTTGAATTTTGAGGTAAATGCCTTTTTATTTCGAACCAAAAGTACTCAAAAACTAGTAGCGGAGTATATTAATGATCTCGAATATGCGAAACAGCTTGATTTAATCTCTTTTAGGAAAAGACATATTGGCTTACGGTTAATTGAGTCTACTGCAAGGTTGCTTTCTCCGCTGCTTTAAGTTCACAAACTCGTCATATTGGCGGGTTTTCTTTTTATATAAAAAAGGATTTTTTATAAGAAAACACGAAATTTAGAATATAAGGAGGTAGATAACCATTGCTGACGGCACAAACGAAATCAGGAACAATATTTAGCTTAGGCACGGAATATAAGAAAGAGACACTGCTAATTATACGCAACAACGAGGAATTTTTTTGTCCAGCTTGTGGAGAACGAGTCTCTCTTAAATTGGGAAACCAGCGAATTTACCATTTTTCTCATCGGAGTGGTACGGTTTGTAGGGATATCCATGAAGGTGAGACGCTTTATCATATGGAAGGAAAACTTCAACTTTATCAGTGGCTTGACCGACAAGGAATTCCTGTAGCATTAGAATATTATGATAATAAAATAAAACAGCGCCCTGATATCGTATTCCAATTCGATGGAAGCAAATACGCTTTGGAATACCAGTGTTCGCCGATTTCAGAAGAAATATTTATCAAGCGTACAGCTGCCTATTACGAACACAATTACATTCCTCTCTGGATCATGGGCAGTAAACATTTGAAAGCAAAAAGGAGTAATGTCTTTTCTTTGTCGAACTTTGATTATTTCTTTTTCAGAAAAACAAAGGACAACCATTTGATACTTCCTACTTATTGCCCCAGAGAAAAACAGTTTAAAATCCTCAGTTCAATCTATCCTTATTCCATAAAAAATGCACTTGCAAATATCACCCATCATCCTATCCAAAACACTGGAATTAAAGAAATTCTAGCACCCATAATAATCAATCATATCAATCTTGCTAAATGGTCAATGGAAATGGAGAAATTCACATTGAACTGGTCACTCCATCCGAGTCCCGACCTAAATCGATTTCTTCGCGAAATCTATGGGCATAACCTCAACATATATTTACTTCCTCCAGAAATTGGTCTACCGGTCAGCCATTCCCTATTCATTCAAACACCTTCAATTATTTGGCAAACCTATATGTACTTAGATGTTTTGCAGGATAAAATGCCGAAAGACCTAATAGACTTAAAAGAAGTTGAAAAACATTACAATAAGAGAGTAATCAAAAAGGAGATTATCAACAGGAATGTACCTCAACTTCCAAGCGAAAGATCATTTAATGCAGTGAAGGATTATTTCCAACAGCTTGAGAGACTGGGTATACTCGTGAGAAAAAGCGAAACTGTTTTTCAACTCGAAACTAGTATCTTCATACCAAAATCTAATCGGGAAAAGGAAGAACGGAGGAATGAATTTTGTCAAAAAAATAAGTTCTTCCTCGCAAAAATATAAATGAAATATAACTTTAGGGCATAATATATTGGGTAAAACAAAAAAATTAAAGGAAATAACATGAAAAAAGGAGAATAATTAACAGGGTTAACATTTTTCGTGATCCGAATATTTTTTGAATGGAGGATGTTTATGGCAAACGAAGCTGTAGTAAAGGCGTTGCCTTCAAGAAGTGAAATTCCTGTTGAAGAGACATGGAGATTGGAAGATATCTTCGCTAGCGATAAAGAATGGGAAAATGAATTTCAAGACGTCAAAAGTCAAATATCAGGAATCAAAGAGTTTGAGGGGAAACTTGGGGAGAGTGCCGACACTCTTTATAATGCTCTTCAATTTCAGGATAAGCTGCTTGAAAGAATCGGCAAGCTTTATACATACGCCCATATGCGTTATGACCAGGATACAACGAACTCCTTTTACCAAGGATTAGATGACAGGATGAAAAATTTATACTCACAAGCTGGCAGTCAATTAGCATTTATTGTTCCTGAGATTCTATCTTTAGAGGAAAGTAAAGTTAAGGGATTTTTAAATAAAAAAACTGAATTAAAGCTTTATGAGCATGCAATCGAAGAGATTAATCTTCAGAGACCGCACGTTTTGTCCGGAGAGGTGGAAGCGTTATTAGCGGAAGCTAGTGAGGTAATGGATGCCTCCAGCAATACCTTCGGGATGTTAAATAATGCAGATTTAAAATTCCCTTCTGTAAAAGATGAAAATGGTGAAGAGGTTGAGATTACCCACGGCCGATATATCCGTTTTCTCGAAAGTGCCGACCAAAGGGTTCGCCGTGATGCTTTCAAAGCAGTATACGACACGTATGGAAATTTCCGCAATACCTTTGCAAGTACAATCAGCGGCAATGTGAAAAAGGATAATTTTAATGCAAGAATCAGAAAATATGATTCTGCCAGGCATGCAGCACTATCTGCCAATAATATTCCTGAAAGCGTGTATGATAATTTAGTAAACACGGTAAATGATCACTTACACCTATTGCACCGTTACGTGAAACTCCGTAAAAAAGTTTTAGGAGTAGACGAACTGCATATGTACGATCTTTACACTCCTCTTGTAAAAGATGTCAAAATGGAAATACCTTATAAACAGGCAGAAGAGCTTGTAATAAAAGGGCTTGCTCCACTAGGCGAAGAATATTCCCAAATTTTAAAAGAGGGTTTTGAGAACCGCTGGGTAGACGTACACGAAAATAAAGGAAAGCGAAGCGGAGCTTATTCTTCTGGAGCTTATGGAACAAATCCATATATTCTTATGAATTGGCAGGATAATGTAAATAACTTATTTACATTGGCTCATGAATTTGGCCATTCCGTCCATAGCTACTATACAAGAAAAAATCAGCCGTATCCTTATGGAAACTATTCTATTTTTGTTGCGGAAGTAGCCTCAACTTGTAACGAAGCATTATTAAATGATTATTTATTAAAAACCATTGACGATGAGCAAAAAAGAATCTATTTGTTAAATCATTATTTAGAAGGCTTCAGAGGTACTGTTTTCCGACAAACGATGTTTGCAGAGTATGAACATCTCATTCATCAAAAAGCTCAAAATAATGAGGCTTTAACAGCGGATTCATTAACTAGTGAATACTATGCTCTGAATAAGAAGTATTTTGGTGAAGAAGATATCGTTATCGATGAGGAAATCGGCTTAGAATGGGCTAGAATTCCACATTTCTATTACAACTATTATGTATATCAATATGCAACCGGCTTTAGTGCAGCAACCGCGTTAAGCAAGCAGATTCTAGAGGAAGGCGAGCCAGCGGTTAAACGCTATATCGATTTCTTAAGCGCAGGAAGCTCTGATTACCCAATAGAAGTACTAAAAAAGGCGGGAGTAGACATGACAAGCGCCGACCCAATTAGAGACGCATGCAAAGTGTTCGAAGAGAAATTAAATGAATTAGAACAGTTATTATCCTAGTAAAAGGGAGAGTATCCAATGGTACTCTCCTTTTAAAACCCTTTAAAACGTTTTCTATCATTTAGATAAAAAACAAACATAAAAATGGAAATAAAAAAAAGTGGAATACTAATGATCAAAGGAAAGACCTTCATTAACGCAAGGATATGGAGAGAAAATCCGAAAAAAATAAACAAAATCATAAGAATAACAGGTAAATTAAACATGGGAAATGCCACCTTATTTTTGGAGTTACTATAGTGTATTGTCCAAAATTATAAAATATGATATTTTGACAATTATGTGAAATAACGCACAATCACATTGTCAACGTGGTCAATCACATGGTATATTCTATACGTGAAGTTAATCACAACAAACATATACCCCTTTGTTTGACCGTGAAAAATTTCTCCCATCCCCTTTGTTCGTATTAATAGAAAAAGGCCTTGCAGTTTTAGCTGCAAGGTCTTTTTATGTTTAGGAAATAGTTACTAATCTTCAACATATCGCCAAAAAGTCCCATATTTTGCCGGAAGCTGTTCAACCTTTTGAAGTAATAACAATTTTTTCATTTCCCGTTCAACCTGAGTAATAGACATGTTATAAACGACTGCAATTTCTTTTGAGGCCACTAGTTTAAAATATTTCAAAAATGTCTCTAATGGCGGCGGCGGATTTTTTACTGGCTGTTCAGAAAGCATTTCTTCAAGAATTTGCACATAGACTTCATACGGATAAGAACCAGTTATTTTAATTCCTTCGTCTTCTACATTCTCGTTAAAAAATACAAGGGTGGGAATTTCTTGTACCTCCATTTCAGTGGTGATTTTTAAGTCACACTGAAATGCTTTCGCCGAACTTTCAGAATGGAAATCAGAAATGAATTCCTCGACATCTAATCCTGCACTCTTTGCACAAGATTTTAATACATCAAAATGGGAGATGTTTTGTTTATCAATAAAGAGTTTTTCTTGCACCTTGCGAAGAAACCGAATACCCGCTCGTCTGCCTTGCAGTTCTGCTGCCTTTATTGCAACAGAAGCAATATACGGTGAAGCTACAGGGTTTTCTAACCAAAGGCTCCCATCACAGGACATTCCCGATCTGCTAGCTGTCTTTTCCCATAATTCTGCAATTACTTCATAATTTTTCTTTTTGCTAACATTTAAATTTGCGATACGCCCACTTAAAACGTGTTTAATGGAAAAATAGCGGCCATATTCAATGTGCAGTTTTTTTAAGATTGGCTCGAGTGCCCAACACTCTGGGCATAAAGGATCGATAAACATATATATTTCAAGTGGCTTCTTATCGTAATTGTAGACTTGCTGCTTTGAAGTGAACCAAGGGTTACTCACGAATCTTCACCTGTTATCTCACTGTCATCTGGCTTATTAATCATGTGTTGTGCAGTAAGATAGAGCCTAGAATAAAATTCATCCCTTATTGGACCCTCTAATCCAGTCTTGTCCATCGCTTGTTTCATGCAAGATAACCATGCTTTTGCACGGGTAGGAGTAATGGGAAAAGGCAAATGACGTGCACGCATCATCGGATGACCATGCTCTTCAGTATACAACGCTGGTCCCCCCAAATATTGTGTTAAAAATTGCTTTTGTTTACGGGCAATTTCGGAAAATTCATTTGGAAAGATAGGTGCAAGATCAGGATGTTGTGCAACTAGACCATAAAAAGTATCCACTAGGCGGTGTAAGGTATCTTCGCCAAGGGCTTCAAATGGAGTAGGCTTTTTCTCATACATGTTGACAACTCCTTTAAATATGTTTGTATTATTATTTTATCAATGCATTTTTCATATCTCAAATAAACCGCTTATATTTTTTGCTGATAAAACCGAGCAATCTTATTTGGGGTTATTCGTAAGGGTATATTATATTGTTCGAGCAGCGCTTTGAAGGCAACCTGACCACGTTGAAAATCCAGCACTTCGTATTCAATCTCGTAGTCTTCCGTATTTAGATATAGGCTATGATCCAATACGAGGAGCCCTTCGTTGTATGGAAATTCAGCCCTTTTAGTTGTGAGAGAGCCGAAATATTCTAAATTCGTAAACGGTATATTTAATTGTTCCAAACGCTCCTGAATAATTCCCTTAGGGAGTATTCCAGTATTGATCGCAGCCAGGAATTCATTTTTAGATAAAGTTTGTGTGGTTTCTAACAGACCAATGTCAGCCGGCTGCTTTAATGTCATTTCATAGTGATCATTTTTTTCCCTGGTCCTTAAAGCAGAACCTAACTCCTTTAGTGTAAAATCGGGTGTGTCAAAATAATGATTTGATTGGCTGATGATTTCCTCATCCTTTACGGTAAATGCATTAAGCAGTTTTTTATACTCGACTTTTGTGAGTAAATTTTTAAATTCTATTTCAATTGTCTCTGACATCGTAAGTCCATCCCTTTCTTTTCGTCCTTCTATTTTATCTTAGCATTTGGCCGAACCGCAATTCTTGGGAGAAATGGATAGATTATGCTAAAATAGTAGGGTAAATGTTGGAGGTAATAATAATGAATAAAAGAATACTAATTAACGCAGCGAACATTTTAAACAATAAGTTACGATTACAAGCAAGCGGGCCGATCACTGGGTTAACTCAAACAGACCAAATTCTTGTTGATTCTAAGCAATTTTCCTTTGTTTATTTAATGGAGAATCAAGAGGGTTATACATATATCGAGATTCCTGAACCCATTTGGCCATTATTAAAAGAGACAGTAACAAAACAAATTCCAGTTTGGATTCACTTTGATAAGGAAGAATTGGAGTTAACTAACTTTAATGAGGAATTAGTTGAAGTTATCAACAACATAAGAGGAAATAGTAATTATGGTGAAGAGATGGTCACAAAAGTAGAAGGGATATTTTAAAAATATTATAGTTTGTTATTGAGGTGGAATCATGAAGCATTGGGACCAATTCTTAGCTCCATATAAACAAGCAGTATCAGAGCTGAAAATAAAATTAAAGGGCATGAGAGGACAATTTGAGTTAGACTCCAGCCATTCACCGATCGAATTTGTCACCGGTCGAGTCAAGCCGATTGCAAGTATCCTTGATAAGGCAAATCAAAAAGGTATTCCACTAGATAAATTGGAAGAGGAAATGCAGGACATTGCCGGTATGCGTATCATGTGTCAATTTGTCGATGATATTCATTATGTTGTCAGCTTATTAAGGAACCGAAATGACCTTGAAATCGTCGAGGAAAGGGATTATATATCACATAAAAAAACGAGCGGATATCGTTCTTACCATGTTGTGATACGTTATCCTGTACAAACGATCCATGGGGAAAAGAAAATACTTGCTGAAATTCAAATCAGGACATTGGCAATGAACTTTTGGGCGACAATAGAACACACGTTAAATTATAAATATAAAGGAATTTTCCCAGCTGATATTAAAATGAGACTGCAAAGTGCTGCAGAGGCGGCGTTTCGTCTTGATGAGGAAATGTCCTTGATTCGTGGTGAGATTCAAGAGGCACAAGCATTTTTTACAAGAAATAAGGAGTTTAAGCAGGAAGAGAAAAGCTGATAAGAGTAAGCATTTCAGTACAAGGAGAAAACATTTATGAAATTTGCGATTACATCCAAAGGAGATCAAAAATCGAATATCTTGATGCATAAAATGCGTACTTACTTACTCGATTTCGATCTTATATACGATGAGGATCAACCGGATATTGTCGTTTCGATTGGTGGAGATGGGACACTTCTATATGCTTTTCACCGATACAGCAGCCGCTTGGATAAAACTGCTTTTGTCGGAATACATACAGGCCATCTAGGCTTTTATGCAGACTGGACACCTGATGAAATCGAAAAACTTGTGATTGCCATTGCCAAAACTCCCTATCAGGTTGTTGAATATCCTTTAATAGAGGTCATTATTCGTTATCAGCATGCTGGAAAGGAATCTCGATATCTAGCGCTTAATGAATCAACCGTAAAAAGTGTAGAGGGCACATTGGTTATGGATGTCGAAATCCGCGGTCAGCACTTTGAACGCTTCCGGGGTGATGGTTTATGTGTTTCCACACCCTCCGGCAGTACCGCATATAATAAAGCGCTTGGCGGGGCTATTATCCATCCTTCAATATCCGCATTGCAGGTTGCAGAGATGGCATCCATTAATAACCGTGTCTTTCGAACAGTCGGCTCACCGCTTATTCTGCCTTCCCATCATACCTGTATGTTAAAACCAGTTAATCGTCTGGATTTTCAGGTAACTGTTGATCATCTAACATTACTTCATAAAGATGTAAAATCGATTCAATTTAGGGTGCCAGATGAAAAAATTCGTTTTGCACGTTTCCGGCCATTTCCTTTCTGGAAGAGGGTTCATGACTCCTTTATATCAGATTCAGACTAATCATCATGCGGAGGACGCCACGTGAAACCAAATTTTGAATTGCAGTGGACTATTAATGAAGAGCATGAGGGTCGAATGATCAAGGAGTTCCTGAAAGAAAAGGAAATATCTAGGATTGCTCTAACGGATATAAAATTCAAAGGCGGTAAGATTCTGGTTAATAACATAGAAGTGAATGTCCGCTATTTGTTAAAAGCAGATGATATTGTGACCGTAATTTTTCCTCCTGAAAACCCAAGCGAAGGCGTTATCGGCGAAAAAATCGAATTAGAGATCCTTTTTGAAGATCCATTTATCCTAGTAGTTAATAAACCAGCGGGGATGAGTACCATTCCATCTAGAGAACATCCTAATGGAAGTTTGGCAAATGCCTTGGTAGGGTATTACGAAGAAATAGGTATTAGGGCTACCTCTCATATTGTTACTCGTTTAGACCGGGATACCTCAGGGATTGTTTTAATTGCAAAACAAAGGCATGTCCATCATTTATTAAGTAAGCAGCAGCAAAACGGTCATGTTAAAAGAACGTATGAAGCATTTGCTCAGGGTAGTTTAAAGCTTGAAATGGGCTCGATCGAAGAACCGATTGGCAGGAAGGCTGACAGTATAATAGAGAGAGAAGTCCGTATTGATGGACAATATGCCTGCACCCATTACAAAGTGTTAAAAAGGTATAAAGATTTAACTCATGTAGAGCTGCAGCTGGAGACTGGCAGAACTCATCAAATTCGGGTTCATATGTCATTTATTGGTCATCCCTTACTGGGAGATGACTTATATGGGGGAAATCTTATACTTATTGAGCGACAGGCCCTGCATTGTAAAAAGATCCACTTTATACACCCTTTTAACGGCAGGGAAATGACATTCACTGCACCACTTCCTTTAGATATGAATGAAATAATAAAGGCTGCCCTTTAATAGGCCAGCCTTTTGCATTTTTTGATGATTTCCTAGGAAATTTGTCGATGTACTTAGGATTATTTTCCCTATTTTTAATCAAAGTCTTTAAATTTCTCTTTAATATATGGCATAGTAGAATCTACCGAAACGATTTCCAACTCAGGATATCGAAGCGCCGTTAACTTACCGCCAAAAACAGCTCCAGTATCAATATTATATGTATTATTGATTACTCTTGGTTCTTTTACTGGGGTATGCCCATATACAATGATTGCTTTACCTGTATAGTGTTTCGCCCAATCTCTTCTAACTGGGGAACCGTCAGGATGTTTTTCACCCGTTATATCTCCATAAAGGACAAAGGTCTTAACTTTAGAATTTGTTTTTCCGATAAATTCTTCTTTTATCCCAGCGTGTGCTATCACTAACTTTTTTTGATCTAACACTAAATGAAGCGGTGATTTTTCGTAAAGGTCGACAAATTTATTTCGAATGGACTGCTGATCTTTTTTAGCTAATGACTTATATTCTGCTACAGTCGTTTCAAGTCCATGTGTTTCCTGGACCTTACTCCCAAGGAAGTATCGGTAAAGCTTATTGCAATGGTTCCCTGGCGTATAAAATGCCTGTTTCTGTTCGATTACAAGCCGCCAGACTATTTCAGCAACTTTTAAGGAAGCTGGACCACGGTCCGTTAAATCCCCAACAAAGGCTAAACGCCTGTCTTCTGGGTGTACTGGGATTCCTTCCTTCCATTCGTAACCGCATTTTTTTGTTAAGGCTTCAAATTCGGGTAAACACCCATGTATATCACCGATGATATCAATTTTCATTGAAATGATTCCCCCTTTATATTTATTTTTTGTAGATTTGATGATTTTTATAAAAGAAACGAAGGAGGACGATTTATGGAACAGCATGCGTCTGTAATTTCTTTATTAATTGTCGTGACAGTGGCCTTTGTAACGCCTATTCTGCTCCACAGGTTACGATTAAATTATATTCCTGTGGTGGTCGCAGAAATCATTATGGGGCTTGTGATTGGAAAAAGCGGTTTTAACGTAGTTCACGAAGATATGTGGTTATCAACACTTTCTACTCTAGGATTTATTTTCTTGATGTTCCTTAGTGGATTAGAGATTGATTTTACTGCTTTTAGAGGAAGTAAGAAACCTATCACGCTGCCTAGTGGTAAAAAAGAACCAAATACCTTCATGGTCTCGTCTATGATTTTTACAGGAATATTTATCTTCTCATTAGGTTTATCCTATTTGTTTGTTTTTGCTGGTTTTATTGAAAATGCCTTTTTAATGACACTCATTATATCAACTATTTCTTTAGGAGTCGTGGTTCCAACCTTAAAAGAAGCACACCTTATGAAGACAAATATTGGTCAAATTATCTTATTGGTCGCCGTTGTGGCAGATTTAGTGACCATGATTCTCTTGGCCATCTTTGTGTCTTTATATGACCCAGGACAGGGAAATACATGGCTGTTACTGATTTTGTTTGCAGCCGGAGTTGTATTGTATTTTGTGGGCAAAAGGTTTAAGAATCGTCCCTTACTAGAGTCTCTTTCAAAAGGGACTGTACAAATTGGGACTCGTGCAGTTTTTATGCTTATTATCGTGTTAGTTGGGCTCTCTGAAACGGTAGGGGCGGAAAATATTCTTGGAGCGTTCCTTGCCGGCGTATTGGTTTCTCTTCTTTCACCAAACCAGGAACTGGTCCATAAATTAGATTCCTTCGGCTATGGTTTCTTAATACCAATCTTTTTTGTAATGATTGGTGTGGAATTAGATATTTGGTCACTTTTTGCAGATAAAAAGCTATTGTTATTAATCCCATTATTATTAGTAGGACTTTTACTTTCAAAGGTTGTCCCGGTTTATTTACTGAAGATCTGGTACGATACCAAAACTGTACTAGCTTCAGGTTTTTTACTCACATCTACTCTATCATTAGTAATTGCTGCAGCGACCATTGGGGAGCGTATGGAGGTTATTACTCCGGAGATGAGTGGAACACTGATTCTTGTTGCCGTCATAACTTCTATTTTTACACCGATTGCTTTTAAAAAATTATTCCCATTTGAAGTGGCGGCGCACCCAAAAGTAAGAATTGCCTTTTTAGGAGCAAACCAAGTAACATTGCCTGTATCAAGGGAACTTAAGTCGGGTCTTTACGAACCGGTTTTATATCATACGAAAATGGAAAAATATGAAAAAATGACTTCAAATTCATTGTTTGATATCGTCGAGATCGTTGATTATTCATTAGAAACGATCGAAAAAAATAAAATTTTTCAAAATGAAATCATTGTTCTTTCTACAGGAAATGAACAGACAAACGCAGATTTAGCGATAAAAGCGAAGGAAATGGGAGTATCGAGAATAATCGCTCGTATTGAAGGTCCCGAACTTGAGCAAAGCTTGAGAGAAAAGGACATTGAGGTTTTCTCTTCCTTCATGTCAACCAAAACATTACTTCGGGCCTTAATCGAAACACCTAGTGTTATTAACATTCTAACAAATCAAGAAACCTCACTATATGAAATAAGAATGCAAAATGAACAGTTTGATGGTATGACATTAAGGAGGTTCCCGTTTACAGGTGATGTCATTTTTGTGCGGATTTTCCGAGGAAAGGATTCCATAGTTCCTCATGGTGACACTGAGCTGTTATTGAAAGATCGTTTGATTGTTACTGGCTCAAAGGAATATGTGGATGAATTGAAAAGGGAGCTCGAGTTCTAAATGCTAAAAATGCTGTACTTTTCATTTTTTAGTAAATAGTGTAATATTAGTACCAAGTACTAATAACTAATATAAAAGTTTAAGTAGGGGGACTAGTTCATTTATGAATCTTTCTTTAGCAGGAAAAACATATGTAGTAATGGGTGTTGCAAATAAACGTAGTATTGCATGGGGTATTGCTCGTTCGCTGAACAATGCAGGAGCACGATTAATTTTCACATATGCAGGTGAAAGACTTGAAAGCAGTGTTAGAGAATTGGCGGAGTCCTTGGAAGCAGAAGGTACCCTTGTGCTGCCATGTGATGTAACAAAGGATGAGGAAGTAGCGAAATGCTTTACTGAAATCAAGGAAGCTGTAGGTACCATCCATGGTGTTGCACACTGTATTGCATTTGCAAATAAAGAAGAATTAAGCGGAGAATATTTGAATACAACAAGAGAAGGCTTCTTGTTGGCGCATAACATTAGTTCTTACTCTTTAACAGCTGTGGCAAAAGAGGCTAGAGGATTGATGACCGAAGGCGGAAGTATTGTCACTCTAACTTATTTAGGCGGGGAACGAGTAATACCGAATTATAATGTCATGGGTGTTGCGAAGGCTTCCTTAGACGCAAGCGTTCGTTATTTGGCTGAAGACCTAGGCAAGGAAGGGATTCGTGTCAATTCAATCTCAGCTGGTCCAATAAGAACTCTATCAGCAAAAGGTATTAGTGATTTTAATCAGATTACAAAGGTGATTGAAGAAAAAGCACCTTTACGTAGAGCTACAACGCCAGAAGAAGTCGGTGATACTGCACTATTCCTATTCAGCAATCTGTCGCGGGGTATTACAGGAGAAAATATTCACGTCGATTCAGGATTTCATATTTTATAAATTGTCATGCCCGCTAAAATTGATTAGTGGGCTTTTTATATCGATTTTTTTAAGAACGAGTATAGGCAAATTGCATACATATAGAGTGTAGGGGTAGGTAAATGGAGGTGAATTGGATGGAGAAAAAGCCAAAACGTGGACCGTTACTTTACGTTTCACAGACTTTTTTAGATACACCTGTAAAAAACATGCAGGAAATTTTTACAAACCGGCAGGAGGTCCAACTGCCGATGGAAGAACCACAGCTAGAGGAGGAAAACAACAAGAAGGTCTTTGAGGTTTCATTGGCTAAGACTGATTTACCTAAAGAGTCTAAAGTTAAAGAAGTAAAGCAGGAGAAAAAAACCCAAAGTAATCAAGAAAAACAACGTGCATTTAACCGCGTAAAAGGCTTTAAGGAAATGAATCTTATGGAGCGTTTAGAATACCTGGACAATTTCCCTAAAGCATTACCACCTGTTCCATGCGTTTTTTATACCGAAGAAAAGAATTACCAGGGCTATTTAGTCGAGTACAACGAACAAGATGTAACCATTCGATTTCCAAATCAAACAACTGAAACGATACCTTTCAAGAGTTTAAAAGATGTTATGATGATCGGAATAAAGCGATAAACAAAAAAAGCCAGCCGGATTAATCGACTGGCTCATTTTATTACCAATCATTAGTCACAAAGACCAAGATCGACATCTGCAATACACTGTATTGCACAGAAACAATTTAAATCAACTGTAATACAGTCATTGCTTGCTCTGAAGCGATTAACCTGACAGACTCTTTCAAGGTTAATACAGCATCTGTCTCCGCCAGCTACGAGATTAACCGGCACAAATCCTCCGTTGTCGCTGCGTCCTGGAATCAGGACACGAAGTGTTGCACAACAGTTATCAAATATATCTTCCACGCGGAAGAAGATTGATACGCAAGCATTGTCTTCGCCGCTAAAGAACGCGTGGAATGGTGAGCCATCAGCGTTTTTTAATACAAAAACACGAGTATCTGCACGATCTCTCCTAGCCGGTGACACTAATGAACCAAGTGGTTCCAAGAAACAACTTGGGCAATCTACGCACTCATCATCTAATACAGCATTATCCTGGATATCTTTAATTGCACGTACTACATCGCAGACACAACCATTATTACTGCGAGAGTCACTATTTCTGCCACAACCCATTAATTACTCCTCCTTAATCCGTGATGTTTATCTTACATTACTAAGATATTTAAGCAGGACTAATTGGGTAACGGACAAACGCCTTTTTGATGAAAATTAGGCTAATTATACGGAAAGGACGGTAGAAATGAACATTGATCTTTTAAGTTTTACTCTATTGGCATTTGCCTCGTTTAGATTAACAAGGCTCATTGTATTTGATAAAATCACAGAGTTTCTCCGTGATCCGTTCTTTGATGAGATTGAAGAAGAAAATGAAGACGGGACAATGGAGGTATATTACCTTCCTAAGGCAACTCCAATAAAAAAATTTATTGGGGAGCTGCTTAGTTGTTATTGGTGTACAGGTGTTTGGGTTTCAGCGGCAATGGTCATTGGATACCTTTTGTTACCTTTTGTGTTCGTTCCAATTATCCTAGTGTTTGCTGTGGCGGGTTTAGCTGCAATCCTAGAATCCATTGTTCAACTTTGGATTTAATAAGCTAAAATAGTTGTCCGCCCGAGACAAGTTCTTGACTACTTTCATATCTTAACAGTAGGACTAAGTATAGGAGTGGTGGAAAGTGAACATAGAAAATAAGAAAACGCAAACAACGAAAAAATCTCAAACCAAAAAAACTACTAAGAAAAAAGGCTGTGGTTGCGGCAAAAAAACTCAAAGATAATCGGTAAACTGCCTGTTTTTTTGACGGCAGTTTTTTTTTGCTCAAAAGTAACAAATATAAAAGTTATCCTAACCTTGCCACATAATTTCCGTTAAACTCGAAAAAACTACAATGTAGTGATTTCAATAATTTGAAAAAGGGAAGGGAAAGAAATGGTCTACATAATTCGAGTGATTTTAAGTATATGCATAACATTATTAGTCTCCTGTAGTCAGGGACAAGCTGAAAAAGAAAGCCAAATGGCTCTCATTAAAACGACCAATCCTACCCCTACTGTTACCAAGAAAAATTATGGCCAGGATAACGTTGAAAGAATTGAGCGGGAAGTCGAGAGTATTGATGAGATTTATGATGTGGCTGTAGTGAAGGGGAAAGAGGCAACACTTGTTGTCTATAAAGTGAAGCATATGCAGCGTTTTAGAATGAAGCAAATTGAAAAGGACTTAACCAAAAAGCTGGAAGAGAAATACCCAAAGGAACAATTCACAGTTTCCAGTGACTATAAGATATTTCTAGAGGCAGTAAGGCTCGTTGAAAGAAAAGATAATGGAAACCTATCGGATAAGCAGGCTGAAAAACGGTTAAACGAAATCGTAAAAATGACATCAGATATGAAGTAAGGAAGGGATGGACAGCAAATGGCGAACAAACAGAAAAAAATGACGCCTCAGCAGCAAAAGTATCAGCAGCTTCAACAAAAGCATGAATTGAAAAGACCAGTCTTAAAAAATTGTATCAAAGCATTTTTTGTGGGCGGTTTAATTTGTGTTGTTGGTCAAGCTATAAGTTATTTTTATATTTACTTCTTTGACTTCACTGAACAAAATGTCGGAAATCCAACCGTTGCAACAATGGTATTTTTATCAATGCTGCTAACGGGATTTGGTGTTTATGATCGTCTAGGACAATTTGCCGGTGCAGGGAGTGCGGTTCCTGTAACTGGTTTTGGAAATGCTGTGATATCCGCCGCTATCGAGCACAGAACAGAAGGATTCGTATTAGGTGTTGGAGGAAATATGTTTAAACTTGCAGGCTCGGTTATTCTTTTCGGCGTTTTCTCTGCTTTTGTTGTTGCGCTAATAAAAACGCTATTAGGAATGTGGGGGGTTTTGTAATTGTTAAAAGGGCAACAATCTTGGGTCTTTGAAAACAGACCAATGATCTTGGCAACGGGTGTCTCCGGCGGACCCTTTGAGGCAAATGGCAACTTAGCAGACGACTTTGACACTTTGCATGAAGACCTATGGATGGGAATGGATTCTTACGAAAAAGCACAAAGAGTCTTACTTGAAGAGGCGATAACCACGACATTAGAAAAAGCAAGAATGGATAAAGAGCAAATTGAATTTTTATTTGCTGGGGACCTGATTAACCAAATTACTCCATCCAGCTTTGCAGCAAGGACTGTACAAATCCCTTATTTCGGACTGTTTGGTGCTTGCTCAACATCAATGGAAGGGTTAGCGTTAGCATCTTTTGTGGTTAATTACAAAGGCGCACGCAACGTGTTAACAGGAGCCTCAAGCCATAATGCGGCAACTGAAAAACAATTCCGCTATCCAACCGAGTATGGAGGACAGAAGCCTCCTACAGCACAATGGACGGTTACAGGAGCAGGGGTAGGTTTGGTAACTGAGAATGTCCCTGGACAACAACACCCCGTTACCACATCTGCAACAATTGGGAAAGTCATTGACATGGGATTGTCTGATCCTTTTAATATGGGCGGTGCTATGGCACCTGCAGCAGCAGATACCATTATGGCACATTTTCGGGATATGGAACTAGATCCTTCCTACTATGATTTGATTATTACCGGTGATTTAGGAAGAATTGGACAGGAAACAACCTTCGAATTACTGACGAAAAGCGGTCTTAATATAGAACGGAACCAATTTCAAGATTGTGGACTATTACTATATAAAGATGACCAGCCTGTTCAATCTGGTGCGAGTGGTGCGGGTTGCTCAGCTGTTGTGTTATATGGTCATTTGTTAAACCAGATGAAAAAGGGAGTATATAAGCGGATATTAGTGGTTGCAACGGGTGCATTGTTATCGCCGCTTAGTTTTCAGCAAAAAGAATCGATACCATGTATTGCACATGCGGTAAGCATTGAAATGAATGAAGTGGGAGGGTAATTCCTATGTTAGCGATGTATTTTTGGGCATTCGTGGTTGGCGGAATTATATGTGTGATCGGACAGCTGTTATTTGATGTGGCAAAGCTTACGCCAGGACATACCCTAAGCTTACTCGTCGTAATAGGAGCAGTTTTAGATGGCTTTGGTCTTTATGAGCCGCTCATTAACTTTGCTGGTGCAGGTGCCACGATTCCAATAACAAGCTTTGGTAACTCATTGGTGCATGGTGCACTGCAGGATGCAGAAAAGCATGGTCTAATTGGAGTATTGACTGGTATGTTCCAAGTAACCAGTTCTGGAATTTCAGCGGCGATTATTTTTGGATTTATCGGCGCATTAATCTTTAAACCCAAAGGTTAAAAAATTTTTATAGGTTGTCTTTAGAGAAGCGCCCAGTACACTTTGTAGCTATATCTCATATGTTATAAATGAGACTACAAAGTGAGGTGACACTCTATGTTCGGTGGATATGGTGGATATGGCGGCTGTGGCTACGGCGGTGGATATGGCGGCGGTTCAACTTTTGTTTTAATCGTCGTATTATTCATTCTTTTAATCATCGTCGGTGCAAGCTTTTATTAAAAAACTGCATAAACGTGCAGGCAAAGAAAAGGTTGGCCCTATTAGTAGGCCAGCCTTTTCTTTTTTTCATTTTTTTCACGTTTTTACCCTTCCTTCATACACTATCAGTAGCCTATGAAGGAGCGTGATTTTACCATGGATAATGGTTTTTTTAAAAATGTCGAAAAGAAAACTGGCGTAAATATGAAAGATATTTTTGATTTAGCAAATTCCTTGCAAAATGCAAACTTTAAAGATGAAAATACGGTTCGTAATGTCATTCGCCGCGTTTCACAAATTGCGAACAAACCGGTAGATAAGGCAACAGAAGATAAAATTGTGCAGTCCATTGTAAACGATGGAAAACAGCTTGATTTTAATACGATTTCGAAAATGATTAATAAGAAATAAGTCATTCTAGAAAGATTGTCGTGAACATTTTAGAGCTGCAAAAAGGTTTTGTACATTTTTCATGAGGATTTATACAACTTTCAGTTGGTTATGTACTCTTTTCATGGAGTTTTGTACACTTTTTCGGGGGTTTTGAACATTTAGACAATATTTGGAAAGAATCACACGAAAAATGAAGTAAAAGACCTCTTTCCTTGATTAAGTCCATATAATTGTGTAAAAAGAAAATGAGTCAAATTAATTCCTCATGGCTACAATGTTAACGGCTAAGAAAACAATGTGGAGGAATTAATTATGACTCAAGTACAGTTTAACCTAAATATCGATGATTTAAAAGATTCTGTTATGAACTCTAATATAGACGCTGTCATCAAAGCGTCTATCGTCTTGGTATTGAATTCTTTTATGGATAAAGAACGTGATGAGTTCTTGCAAGCCGGATCCTATGAACGTTCTATTTCACGACGTGACTACCGTAATGGATACTATGATCGTGATTTATTAATTAGCATTGGGAAAATTACTCTTCGAGTACCACGTACTCGTAGTGGAGACTTTTCGACTACTGTGTTTGAACAATATGCTCGTTGTGACCAAGCCCTTGTATTAGCCATGCTTGAAATGGTTGTAAATGGGGTCTCCACAAGAAAAGTTTCAAAGATCGTGGAACAACTCTGTGGGCAAAAGGTTTCTAAATCATTTGTATCTACACTTACAGAAAAGCTAGATCCTATAGTGAATCAATGGGCAAGTCGACCTCTGAATACGATGTACTACCCTTATATCTTTGCAGATGCCATGTATATCAAAGTAAGAGAACATAATCGTGTTGTATCTAAAGCTGTTTATATCGCAACGGCCGTTGACCAAAACAATAGACGTGAAATTCTAGGCTTAAGAGTAGACCATGGGGAGAGCACTGAAGCCTGGCAACGATTTTTCCAGCACCTAAAGTCAAGAGGACTACAATCACCTAAGCTAATTATTTCAGACGCACACAAGGGGTTAAAGTCTGCCATTGGTATAGAGTTTGTTGGATCCTCTTGGCAACGGTGCACGGTGCATTACAAAAAGAATATCATTACGCATATGCCAAAAAAAGGCATGGACGAAGTGAAAATGGGTTTAAAAAGAATATTTGAGGTAGCGTCGGTTGAAGAGGCAAGAAAATATAAAAATGAGTTCATTGAGCAATTTGGAGATAATCCAAAACTAGAAAAAGCTATAGAGATATTAGAAGAAGGCTTCGAAGATGCCATTCAATATCTAAATGAGAAACCAAAATACCATAAGCATATTCGAAGTACAAACTCGTTAGAAAGAATCAATGAGGAAGTTCGGAGAAGAGAGAAGGTAATTAGAATATTTCCTAATACACAATCCGCATTCCGATTAATTGGTGCGGTCTTAATGGACTATGCAGAGGAAGTAGGAAGAAGAATTATTCAGGACCAAGAAGAAAAGAAATAGTAACCGCGAAGCGCGAATTTTTGGTGTACTGGAAGGGGGGTACCCCCCTTCCAGTACACCAAAAATAAATAAGCTGCTTAACATTGTTCTTCATAGGAATGAATTTACACATAATAATGGGCTTGACTCTTTCCTTTGATGGAAACAGGTCTTTTTGTTATTTTTTCTTACGCTTTATTAAAGGTGATAAAAACCGCGAAGGATTAGCCTTTTTGCCTCTTCGATTTTGGGGAACAGACATAAGAAGCTCATGCTTGGCACGTGTCATCGCCACATAAAAAAGTCTTCTTTCTTCTTCAATTTCTGAAAAGTCACCATTTCTTAAGCCATCCAATGCGTAATCATGCGGTAGACTGCCATCTACTGCTCCTATGATATATACATTTTTATATTCTAATCCCTTAGCCCGGTGTATGGTACTTAGACTAATAGCATCGGGAAAATGCTTGCTTAAATTTTTGATTTCCTTGTTCATTGCCGTCATATGTTCAGCATGAGACAAGAAAGCTTGAATACTCGTAAAGCTTTTGGCTGCAACTTTTAGATCTTTTAAATCATCAGAACCTTTATCTTGCTGATTTGATTCAGTGCCGCGTTTTTTCAAAAAATCAAGGTAACCCAGGTCTTTTTCAATCGTTTCAATCGACTTTAATGGGGATCCAAATTTCAATGAGCGAATGAGTTGTACTGCTGTTTTTAATTTCTTTTCTTGAAAAGCGTGCTTTGTTTTTAAATGAGAAAGGGCTTCTAGATAGGTACAATCTTTCAGTATGCTTTCAGCTTTTATATCCTTAAGCACCGTTTGACTCAAAAAAAGACTCGGTAAAATAGCAGATAATGTCTGATGGTCATCTTCATCTAAGCTTAATTTTAGAAAAGAAAGAACGCTTCTCACAATATGCCGTTCATAAAAAGCCTCTGAATCCAAATCAATTTTAAACGGCAGGTTTGAACTAGCCAACCGTTCAAACACAGCACGAGAACCTGCATTTGTCCGATATAAAATAGCAAATTCGGATGGTTTTGCTCCCTGTACAATCTTCTCTTGGATATCGGTTACAATCATCGTTGCTTCTTCTTCCTCATCAAAAGGGAAAAAGAGGATGGGAGACATACTTGATTCAAATTGTGCCTTCATTTTCTTTACTCTTCGAACTTTATTCTTCGCAATCATCTCATTTGCCGCAGAGACAATTTCATGGGATGAGCGGTAGTTTTGCTCTAGTGTAACCAACTTTGCATAAGGAAAGTCTTTTTCAAAATCTAAAAGATAACTAGGGTCACTGCCTCGGAAGGAATAGATGGCCTGATCGTCATCCCCAACAGCACAAACGTTTTTATGCTTGTCTGAAAGGAGCTTTATCAGCTCATATTGAACCTTATTGATATCCTGAAATTCATCAATCAAAAAATACTGAAAGCGATTTTGGTAGAGTTCAAGTAGAGACGGGGAGCTTTTCAACAGCTGATAACAGCCAATCAACATGTCGTCAAAATCAAATAGACCTTTTTGTGTTTTATATTCCTCATATTTCTTATATAGGTAGGAAGCTTTTTCTTCCCAATCAGTAAGCGGCTTCACTTCATGAGGGAAAAGAAGTGAATTCTTCCAGAATCCAATTTGCTGAAGGGCTAAATCATAAGTAAATTCCTTTTCAGATAGCTCGATTGCCTTACCAGCCTCTTTCAAGATCTTTTCGCGCTGCCATTCTTTCTTCAACAGACGATCTGATGACCAATTGTTTCCTTCATGGAACATAAGAATACGATAAAAAATACTGTGAAAGGTGCCTGTCACCAGCTTGCCTATTTGGTCCTTCGTAATCTGAGGATAGGAAAGTAAACGAGTTTTCATTTCTCCCGCAGCTTTTGAGGTAAAGGTGACGAGCATAATGGTACGCGGATCAATTTTATTTACATTCAGCATGTAAGCAGTACGTGCTGTAAGTACTCTAGTTTTGCCGCTCCCCGCACCAGCAAGAACTAATAATGCTCCTTTTGTTTCGACGACAGCTGCTGCTTGACTTTTATCAAGTATAACTCCGTTTGCTGCCAGTTCTCTTAAATAGGTGTCATTTGCAAGATGATTTACACCTTCAGTTCTTTTAAATGGAGTGGAACATTCTATGGTTTTGGAGGGACGGTATAAGCTTGTATTTCTTGTAGTTTCAATAATCGTTCTTCCTTGGGGGATACGAAACCCATCCCGTTCTACAATGACTGGTTCCAATTCTTCTTCAATAACTGGTTCTGGGCATTTATGTTCCGGCGATTTTATATGATAAAAATATGGTTCTTTCTTAATTCCGAGAAATAACCGGACTTTTTCGTGGCAAACAGGACAGGATAATTCACCATTTTTTCCATACGTATATAGGAGTTGATATTGTTCTCTTCCAAATTGGTCAAGAACAATTCTTTGGTTTTGGTGCATAGCAATTTTCATTTTTTAGCCTCTTTATTCAAAATACGACAAACTCTATCATAACAAAACCTGTCGATATCGAAAAGTGCCCTTGAATTCAAGAAATGAAAAAAGCACCGCCACTAGAAGGGCAGGTGCTTGAATTAAATTTTTTTTAACATTGTCTTATGCGGGATACCTGCGTCTAAAAATTCTTCAGAAACTATCTCATATCCAAGGCCAGCGTAGAACGGGATAGCATGTGTTTGTGCATTTAACTTTAACTTATGTAGAGATTTTTTTTGAGCATAAGATTCGATTTCTCTCATTATTGCTTTTCCAGCACCAGTATTTCTAGCTTCCTTTAGTACACAGATACGTTCTACCTTACCGAAACCATCCACAACACGAAAGCGGCCAGCAGCGACCGGTGTGCCTTCTTGGTAGGAAACGAAATGTACAGCGTCTTTCTCAAATTGATCGATCTCTTCTTCTTCAGTGACATTCTGTTCGTCGATAAAAACAGTTCTTCTAACAGAGAAAGCATCTTGCAGTTCTTTTTCATTTTCACAAACTTTTACATTCACAGTTGATTATTCCTTTCCTAGGCGAAATGTTTCATAAACCGTCCAAGAACCATTCTCTAATTGGTATAGTAAATGGAAGCGGTCAATCGTCTCTTCATGGTCAAAATTTTTCATTCTTAATGAACCGTAAACATCTGAATGCTCATCATTCGAAAGCTTTTGACCAATCGTAATATGTGGAACGAAAGCATATTCAAAATTTTGCTCACTAAATTCCTGATTGATTTCATGATGCAATTGGTTTAATTCTTGAGTCGGTTCTACTTTAAAGTAAATTACATTATTTACTGGTTGGAAAGAGCTGATTTTTGTTGTTTTTAAGGTAAAAGCACTGTTATTACTTGCAATATGCCGTAATTTATCAGCAAAATGGATTACTTCTTGTTCTGTTGCTTCAAATGCATTCTTCAATGTTAAATGCGGAGTAATTAGTGAATAATGCGGGTCATAACGCTTTCGATAAGAATTCGCTAAATCTTGTAGCTTTTTGGATGGAAAAATAACAACCCCAAATTTCATATGTCTAACCTCCAGATTAGAAGAATTTTTTCCGTGATTAAATGGTGCAGTCATGGACCTTCTTGATATTATAGCAAATATTCAAAAAATATGAAATCACCTTTAAAACATCATCTTAAGAGCTCTCTTTAAATCTGGCTGCCAATATGTCCATGTATGGTCGCCATTAAACTCATCGTAAAAGTAAGTAAATGACTTATCGGTAAAGATAGCTGATAGCTTTCGATTTGGACTGAGGAAGTCACTTATTTTGCCGTTAGTGGTTTGAACCTTTGTTTCTTGATTTCCAACGATGTGATATATTTCTAAAAGTTCTGTTTCTGTGAAGCTGTTAACCATGTCCAAGACCTTTTCATTTATGTATGGTGATTGTAAAAGGACCTTTCCAAAACTGTGCGGGTATTGAAGAGCGGTCATTAAAGATACGGTTGCTCCAAGTGAATCACCAATTAGTGCTCTTGTGGAGCCCATATGGTAGGTTGGGTACTCTTGATCTAGGAACGGTACTAATTCGTGTGCTAAAAAACGAATGTACTGTTGATGTTGATCACCATCGGGGTGGTATTTCCTGCGGCGATCACCTACATTATTATAGGGTATCCCAACAATGATTAAATTCTCAATTTCTCGGTTAAAAAGGTACTCATCTGCTAATCGTCCGATTTTGCCAAGTTGAAAATAATCTCGGCCATCTTGAGCAATTAACAGTGAGTACTTATATAATGGTGAGAAATTTGATGGCAAATAAATGAGAAGAAGGATTTCTTCTCCCAGCTCATTACTTTTAATAATATGTTCTTTTATCGTGCCTTTTGGTATCTCCATGCGACAATTCCCCCAATGTTCGATAGATACAAATGCATTTTATCATAATTATATTGGAAATGCTCAAGGGGAGTGAATGGAATGGGATTGTTGTATTAGTGTAGGAAGCGATTATTGGAGCGAGTATTTGGCATTAAGGATAAAATATTTTCCCGGCGGAAGGTGCGAATCTGTTTACGGAGCAGACAAAAAGCACGAATATATTCATCATTGACTTCCTTCACAAGTAATTTACGCTGCGAAATCTGTTGATCCTCAGATAGATAAATCATCTCTAACGGAATATTTTCCTCTATAGAACGTAACAAAAGTCCATCCATTTCCTTCCCGCCTTTCCTGTTGTTATATACTATTATTATATCCGAACGTTTGTTCTTTATTCAAGAAATTTTAGAACAGGTGTTCTTTTTAAAAACTATTGACTTTTAATCAATTTTTACTATAATTATAAATGTAGCTTAATAAGGGATCTGATAGTTCAGTGGGAGAATACATCCTTGACAGGGATGGGGTCGGGGGTTCGAATCCCTCTCAGATCATAATCAAAAAATCCTAACATCCAATTGGTGTTAGGATTTTTCTGTTGAAGGGTCAGTCTCCATAGGAGGCTGACCCTTTCTACGTCTCTAGACCTAATCAAAAATCAAGCTCAGGCTCAATTATGTGAAACGCTGTAAAAAGGTAAGATGATATCAAGAAAACAAAGGAGGCAAACAAAATGAAAAAATTTGGTTTAGTTTTAGCAGGTGGAATTGCTGCCATCGTTTTACTTTCTACACTTGGTCCGATGGTGGGATTACTAATAAGCTTGGTGCTTTTATATCTCATCTACAAACAGTTCTTAAAAGCAGAATCAACAGGGGGGAAAATTGGACTGGGCATAATTGGGGTCATCTTTCTAATGGCTTCTATCTCTAATGCACCTGCAATCATTGGTGTTGTGGCTGCTTACATTCTTTATCTTGTCTATAAAAACTGGAATTCCAGCAAACGCTCTGTAATTAAAGAAGAATCTGATCTATTTGTAAATTATGAAAAGCAGTGGAATGAACTGAAAAATTATTAATCGAAGGAGAGAATATAAAATGACAAACCTTTTCACAAGAATTAAGAATACGGTAACTGCAGACTTAAACGAGGTCCTTGATAAAAAAGAAAAACAAAATCCTATTTTCTTACTAAATCAATACCTTCGCCAATGCGAACAGGAAACCGAAAAAGTTGCAAAGTTCTTGGTGCGTCAAACTGCACTTAAGGATGAGTTTACAAAAGAGCTGTACCATGCGGAGCAGTTAGCTGAAAAAAGGAAATATCAAGCTGAAGTAGCTTCAAAGGCGGGAGAATCTGAGCTTTATCAATTTGCCTTAGAGGAGCAGCAATTATATTCTAATCGTGCAGAAAGATTAAAAGCATCTCTCGAGCAAGTAAAAAGTCAGCTAGCCGAATTAGATAGAAAGCATGGAGATATGAAAAATAAACTAAAAGATATGCAACTTCGTAGAATGGAGCTGATGGGACGTGAAAACGTAACAAGAGCAAATCATCGAATGGATCTAGTATTAGAATCTAACACAGATAAATCCTTCTCACGTTTCCAAGAAATCGAGAATTATATCAATCGTCTCGAGAATCAAGTAAATCGTTCATATAATCAAACAACAATTGATGCACGTATTGAACAGTTAGAAAAAGAAATGAATCACTCAAATTAGAATATGCAAAATGCAAAACGCATGGATGTAAGGTATCCATGCGTTTTTGTATTTATAAGCTTTGTTTCTCTATCCAATTTATGTAGTTATCCATCACAGTATCAATGAACTGAATGGTTGGCTGGTGAACCAGTTTTCCAGATTCGTCGATCTTTTCATGAACCGCGCCAATAAATACTTCATTTCCAGGTAGTGTTAGTGCAGATATGCCAGGAGAATTTAAAATCTGTCGTAAGTGCATTTGAGCACGAACGGTCCCTAGTACCCCAGGGGAACTACCGACGATCATAACAGGTTTGTTGACCATGACTTTATCGACACGAGAAAACCAATCAATGGCATTCTTTAAAAATGCCGGAATAGAGTGGTTGTACTCAGGTGTGACAAAAAGAACACCGTCACTTTCAGCGACCTTTTTCTTAATCTCCGTTACGATTTCCGGCGGTGTTAGCTCATCATCTTGATTATACATTGGGAGTTTTTCAATCGGAAGAATTTCAATTTCTGCTTTCCTTTGATAACGATTTTGCAAAAACACCGCTAATTTTTTGTTAAACGATTCCTTACGATTACTACCTACAAGCGCTACGATTTTCACGTAAATCTCTCCTTTCAGTCTAAATTCATATTATCACTATGTTGAAAGTAAATCATATGAAAAGAACTGAGGCTCCCAAAGAGGTTTAGCTGATTTTAACAACTAATTATTTTATATATCTATTATTTTATTGAAGACATTATTTGAATATTCTGTTATATTGTTCTATAATAGTTTAAACCCAAATTATTTAGTCATATGATAGTCTAAAAGGAGACGAGCTGAGGATGGAAAAAGTTAGTGTAGAAAGTAGAGGCTATTTTGGTGAGTTCGGTGGGAGTTTTGTTCCTGAAGAATTACAATTAGTAATGAACGAGTTGGAAACACAATTCCTAAAGTTTAAAGATGACCCGGACTTTATTGAGGAGTTAAACTATTACCTCAAGGAATATGTTGGGCGTGAAAACCCGTTGACATTTGCAGAAAATTTAACGAAACAGATGGGTGGAGCAAAAATCTATCTAAAACGAGAAGATTTAAACCATACTGGTGCACACAAGATAAATAATGCAATTGGTCAAATATTATTGGCAAAAAGAATGGGTGCAAAACGAATTATCGCTGAAACCGGAGCAGGTCAGCATGGTGTTGCAACCGCTACTGCGTGTGCAATGTTTGGTATGGAATGTATCATTTACATGGGAAAACTCGATACCGAGCGGCAGGCGTTAAATGTTTTTAGGATGGAATTATTGGGAGCAAAGGTGGTCCCGGTTGAAAAAGGGCAGGGCCGATTAAAGGATGCGGTCGATGAAGCCCTAGCAGACCTAGTTCAAAACTACCAGAATACTTTTTATTTATTAGGATCGGCAGTAGGTCCTCATCCATACCCGTCCATGGTTAAATACTTCCAGGCGATTATCAGTGAAGAATCAAAGCGACAAATTATAGAAAAAGAAGGTAAGCTTCCAACAGCAGTTATTGCGTGTGCTGGCGGCGGCAGTAATGCAATTGGTGCGTTTGCACACTATATCGATGAAAAATATGTACGTTTAATTGGTGTTGAGCCAAAAGAAGCCCCGACCTTAACAAAAGGAACGCCAGCAGTCATTCATGGTTTCAAATGTTTGACGTTATTGGATGAAAATAGAAATCCCCAGCCAACCTATTCCATTGCCGCAGGATTGGATTATCCAGGTGTTGGACCAGAGCATAGCCACCTGAAAACCAGCGGAAGAGCTGAATACGTTACAGTTTCAGGGCAAGAAGCATTAGAGGCATTCTTGCTCCTAAGTAAAACAGAAGGGATTATTCCAGCATTAGAGAGTTCTCACGCTGTTGCATATGCAATAAAACTAGCAAAGGATTTACCGAAGGATGATGTCCTAATCGTAAATCTATCAGGTCGTGGAGACAAAGATGTAGAGCAAGTATTCAATATGTTAAAAAAGTAATGGCTGTGACTAGACGTGTCGGATAACGATGCGTCTTTTTGTTATTTCAGCGAACATTGGCAGAAGGACCTTGAAAAATCTAAGAAAAAATGAGAATCTTGATTCGAGGAAAAATGTTATTAAAATACTCCCAACAGGAGTGGAGCAGATGATTAAGAAAAAGATTCGCCATATTCAACGCTATCGTGATATTGTATATACCTTTACCAAGTATGGATTTGGTTTTGTAATGAAAGAATTAGGACTCTTAGATCTGTTAGCCGTACCTAAGAAGGTATTTGTCGAAGGTAATAAAACACTAAATACCAGAACAACAGGTGAAAGGATTAGAATGTTTTCTTGAAGAACTAGGTCCAACTTTTGTGAAAATCGGGCAAATTGCCAGCACGAGACCGGATATTATTCCTGCTGAGATCCTTCATGAGCTGGTCAAGCTTCAGGACCGAGTTTCTCTTTTTTCATTTAATGAAGTGAAAAGAATACTGGAAGAAGAATTGGCAGATTCGCTTGAAAATTCATTTACTGAGTTTAGCGAAATCCCGTTAGCTGCTGCCTCCATTGGTCAAGTTCATTCCGCTGTTTTGCTTACTGGAGAACGTGTAGCTGTTAAGATTCAGCGCCCTAATATTATCAGTGTCATTGAAACGGATTTAGAAATTCTGCAGGATCTCACAAGATTAGCAGAAAGTAGAATTGAGTGGGTTGAAAGATACCAAATTCGGACGATAGTAGAAGAATTATCAAGATCACTTCGCGAAGAATTAGATTATGAAAATGAAGGCAGGAATGCCGAAAAGATTGCTAAACAATTCCATAATGATCCAAAAGTTCACATACCAAAGGTATACTGGGAATATACGACCAAAAAAATCCTGACGATGGAATTTATTGATGGAGTTAAATTAAATGAAATTGAAAAGCTGCACCTAGAAGGATATGATACAAAGGTATTAGGTGAAAAGGTAGTCAATGCCATTTTTCATCAAATTCTAATCGATGGTTTTTTCCATGGAGATCCCCATCCAGGCAATATTGTGGCACTACCAGATCAGGTTATTGCCTTTATGGATTTTGGTATGGTGGGTCGGATTACTCCTGAAATGAGGGCACATATCGCTTCCTTTGTCATTGCATTAATGAGAAAAAACACAACTGAAGTAGTGAAGGCCATAACAAGTATGGGGCTTGTACCTGATGATGTGAATGTGAAACAATTACATGCAGATGTAGATAAGCTTCGTGAAAAGTATATAGATGTTCCTTTTAGTCAGATGAGTGTTGGAACAGCTGTGAATGAACTTTTTTCTGTGGCCTATCGCCATAAGATTTTAATCCCAACCGATTTAACAATATTAGGGAAAACGTTGCTCACATTGGAAGGTACAGTCGAAAAATTAAACCATGAAATTAGTATTTTAGCTGTTGCAGAACCATTTGGAAGACAACTGCTCATGAACCGCTTTAAGCCTAAAAATGTGGCTGAGTTTGCATGGTCAAACTTTACAGAATACGGAGATATCCTTCAAGATTTCCCAAAAACGATTAAAGATTTTACATCGGTTATGAAAAAAGGGAAGATGCAGATTGAAATAACTACACCGGAAATAGAACCTGTCCTTAATAAGCTTAATAAGATAAGCAACAGGCTCTCCTTTAGCATTGTACTGCTCTCCTTTAGTATTATATTGGTAGGCATTATTATCGGTGCTTCATTATCAGGGCAAACATCCATCCTGTTACAAAGACTGCCAGTCATAGAAATCGGCTTTGGTATTGCCACGGCAATGTTCCTCTTACTTTTATATTCTATAGTTAAATCAGGAAGATTTTGAAATAGTTTTATGCTGTTCTATATAAACGTATTGAAAAGATTGTCTCTGCCTGACCAATTGGTCGGGCATGTTTCATGTTATGGGGAATATAATGAGCTATACCGTCATAATAAATAAACAAAAGGGGCTGTACATGTATAGGGAGAGAGTGAAATATTATGTACTAAACAAAAGAACAGACTATATATCAATACCAAAAAGATTACTATTCATATTTTGTGGTGCTATGCTGGTAGCTATAGCCTTGCAGTTATTTTTGATGAAAAATAATGTAATTGATGGTGGAATCGTTGGAGTCAGCATAATCCTCTCCCATCTGACTAGCATTGAAGTTGGTTTCTTTCTCTTATTATTAAATACTCCTTTTTTCTTTATAGGCTATTCTTATCTTGGCAATAGATTTATTCTATTAAGTCTATTTGGGATAGTGATTCTATCATTCTTTACCCATCTTCTTGAACCATTTCCTTCAATATCACAAAATCCCTTGATAGTGATTTTTTTGGGAGGAGGATTACTCGGATTAGGTGTAGGGACTGTAATTCGATTTGGAGGATCTTTAGATGGTACAGAAATCTTAGCAATTTTATTTAGTGGACGGTCATCTTTCACAATTGGCCAAATAGTGATGTTCATTAATTTATTTATCTTCATAAGCGCCATTTTTATATTTGGCTTGAAGGAGGCAGTCTTTTCTTTAGCAACTTTCTTCGTAGCCTATAAAACTATTGATTTTTCAATAAAATAAATTACAGATTTATCTAAGCAACCCATTTTAAAATCGGGTTCTTTTTTTTAAGTGTTTTTTGATTCTTAACATTTTTGTGAATGTTGATAAATATGCATATTTTATTAAAATGAAATGTATTAAGATTTTAATAGGGTATAAACGCCTTTGCGGATGCAGGAGCAAAAGTAGTAGTAGTAGTAGTAGTTGATGGCGGTACAAGTGCAAGCATTCAATGAAAAAAATGCCCATTCAAATTGATTGGGCATTCGAGTTCATTCATTGCTTTGATAGGAATTCAAGAACTGGTTTATTAACTAAATCATTTGCTTCTGTTATATAAATATGACCTGCACCCTTGATCGTTAAAAATTCTGCATTCGGAATTTTTTCAACAAGTGTCACACCATTTTCATAAGGTACTAATCTATCTTCATCTCCATGAATAACTAATACAGGTGTCTTTATTTGTTGAATTTCATTGTACGTATCATGTGATAAGCATGCTTGAAGCTGCAGCATATAGGCATATGGGAGTATTGGAATTTCAATTCGTCTCTGAATGTCTTCTGCAATCAAGTCACGATGACTTTCGATAAAAGATTGACTATATAGGATTGGAGCAGTTGCCCAGGCTAATTCCTCCGGTGTTGCAGTAGAAGACGCCCTAGACAACATTAACATCGATACCTCAGAGCTAGGCTGCACATGTTTTTCCCCGCCTGATGTTGTGCAGCCTAGGATGAGAGACCTTATCCGCTCTGGATATTTTAATGCAAGTCTTTGGGCAATCATTCCCCCCATAGAAATGCCGTAGATATGTGCACTTTCTACTTCGGCTGCATCTAAGACTGCTTTAGCATCATCAGCCATTTGTTCGATTGAATAGGGGGAATTTGGTTTCCCACTCAGACCAACACCACGATTATCAAAAACTATGACTTTATATTGTTTACTTAGAGCAGGGATTGTCCGAAACCAAGACTTAGAAGATAGTGATAACCCCATGACTAATAGCAGGGGTTCGCCCTCACCATGAATTTCATAATATAAATCAATTCCATTAGCTGTAGTTATAGGCATCCTTAACAACTCCTTTTTTACTAGATATTGTCAAGTATATGAAACCCCATTTTACTAAAGAACAGATGAATGCAGAAAAAGAAGTACGATTGAGCGCTTTTAAAATATATTGGTGTAATTTGTCGAACGACGAAGGTTTACAAGTGAAACATTTATCTTAATAATTTGAATTATAGTAATATTCATGTTAGATTTGAGCCAATACTAAATAGGTTAGATTAAGAGGGCTTTTATGGAAACAAAACAACCAGACCCTGTCAACTTTTACAAAAACTTGGAAAAAGAGTGGAATAAACAAATCCATTTATCTGCCAATTGCCTAACCTTTACACATTCTTTTGGTAAAGCTGTCGAACACCATTTAAATCATGTAGTGATTCAAAAAAAGGTAATTAACAACTGGTTAACTGTATTTGATATTCCTAAGAAAGAAGATTTAGCCCAGCTCGCCGTAAGGAAAGTAGAATGTGAGGAAAAGCTGGACAATCTGGAAGAAACACTGTATATGCTAAACATTGGCTTAAAAAGCAATTATTCACAGTTGAAAAAACTTAATACATCTTTGCGTGGAATGCTTTGTTTTTTTGAGTATGAAGTGAAGGATTTAAAGGCAGTCAAAATAAAGTCGTTGAAGAAAGAACTTGAAGAATTAAAGAGTTTATTTGATGACTAACCAAATGGAGGAGAAAACAATGGGCAATAAAAATGAATCAACAATTGAAAATCAAGAAATCAATGAAAACCAACTTTCAAGTTTTGAATTAGTATGGAAAGCTGCATATGAAGAGGTGGATGAATGGGCAGGTCGATTAAACCATCGTGATGAAATATTCTTAAATGCTACTAAAAAATTTGTTGAGAGTGTTAAAAGAAATCAGGAAAGTAGCCAAGCTATTACGGAGCAATTCCGGAAAGAGCTGCTTGAATGGGAGAAATATGCACGTGAAGAATTACTCATGACCACGACTACGATTCAAAATTTCTTCCCTGTAAAGTCCTATGAAGAGATCAACCGTGTAGTTGATGACATTCAAAATAAAACTACATCTTTATTAACCACACCAATTCGTACTTTAAGCAGTGGACAAGCATTAGACAAGTATCTAGACAGTGTCGAACAATATTTATCTTTTAGAAAGAGGAGCAGAGAGAAGTATATTGAAGGTGTAAAGAGTACAACGAATATTTTATATGAAAATCAAAAGATTTTCGTGAATCTTTTTGAAAAACAAGTAAAGTCTGCCCTTTTACCCTTTCAGCAATATATGAAGAATGCTTCAAATTCAAAATCATAAATTACCCTGAGGTGAACCAGATGTCGACTAAAAGCTCGTTTGACCCATATGATTCATTTAAGAAGTATAGTGAAATATGGGAGAAACAAATAAATGATTTTCTTTTTCTTTTGTCTAATAACAATGAATATGTCAAAATGTCAAAAGCAGGGACTGACACACACTCCCGTTACCTTGAAGCTTTTAAAAAGAATCAAGAGGCAGTTGCAGGTGTGCTCAATCTTCCAACTAAAAATGACTTGGCGAATGTTACTTCATTAACCATTCAAACGGAAGAAAAAATTGATTCCCTTGAAGAACAAATTTGGGATATACAGGATTCATTGAAATCACAAAGCAAGGAGATTGAAAGTGTTATAGATGTATCCAAGGAAATTATTAAACTAACGAAACAACTTAAAACAGAGTTAGGTAAAACGAAAAAGGAACTTGCAGATTCAAAGAATTTAAAAGGTGAATTGCAAGAAATCAGGTTCGAGCTTAATAAGTTAAATAGTCTTAAAGAAGATATAGAGATTCTTAAAAGTCAGTTTAAGAATGATCATCCTATAGAGCCTGTCTTAACAGTGGCTGGGGCAACCAAATAAGTAGAAAATGGGGGAAAGTAGTGGCAGTAGATACAAAGGATTTTATTCCACCTTTAGAGTTAGATTATGAAAAAGAAATGAAACGCTGGAAGCACCTATTTCAAGTGCTAAATGAGCCGGAACCTAAAATTGGTCATACACCTAGGACTGAGGTATGGAGAAAGAATAAATCTGTATTATGGCATTACCCAGCAACACAAAAAAAATATCGCATCCCATTATTTTTTGTCTATTCTTTATTTAATAAACCATATATTCTTGATTTTGCTCCGAAGGCAAGTGTAATTGAGGGGCTTACTAACAGTGGATATGATGTGTATTTATTAGATTGGGGCACACCAGGTTATGAAGATAAAAATATTGGTATGGATACATACATCGAAAAGTATTTAAGAACCGCAATCAGACGTGCAATCCGCCATTCTGGTGCGGACGAAATGACAATTGTAGGTTATTGCTTAGGCGGGACGATTGCTTCTATTTATGCATCCATAGCAGAAGAACCGATTAAAAACTTGATTGTTGCAACTGTACCGATAGATTTTACAGAGTTTGCTGGTCCAGATAAATGGATGGAGGGTTTTAGGAATGGTGATATAAATGTTGATCGCTTAATTGATGTTTATGGAAATGTTCCGTCAACCTATGTGGAAGCAATGTTTCGTGCAGTATCGGCTCCAATTTATTTTAGTAACTACACGACACTTTTGAACCGAGCTCATGACGCTAGATATGTGGAAAAATGGCGTCGAATGAATAAATGGACAACTGATCAGGTCCCATTTGCAGGTGAGGCCTTTAGACAATTAGCGAATGATCTTTTTAAGGAGAACAAGCTTATTAAACAGGAATTGATGATTGGCAATAAACCTGTAGATTTAAAAAATATTAAATCGAATTTGCTTGTTATTTCCTCATCAAACGATAATTTAGTGCCGGAATCTCAAAGCCTTCCGATTATGGATTTAGTCTCAAGTGAGGATAAAACTTACAAGCTGGTTGAAGCGGGTCATGTTTCCTTAGCGCTAACCGGATTGTTTGCACTAGTGGTGGATGAATGGGCTTCCACTCGTTCAAATCCACTTTAATTGTTGTAATAAAGATCCGTACAAGATTATATAATGGTTAGGGAGGGAAGGGAAGATGTTCCTTCCCTTAACTTGCTTTTTTATGTTTGTTTAAAAAGTTTCGCAGAACCTCGTTAAATGCCTCTTTAGCCTCAAGCTTAGCAATATGCCCTGTATTTCTAAAAATGACAAATTCGGAATGTCTAATTTGTTTATGCATCAGTAATTGTATCCAAGCAGGGGTTACCGTATCGTACTGACCGCCAATAATTAATGTTGGAACCTTTATCATTGGAAGCAGACAAAGATTATTCACCTCAAGGCATGCCTTCATTGAAGGTAAATAATAGTCACGATTAGGATGATAGAATTTATAGAAATTCTCAAAGTTTTCCTCAGTCCACGAATAAAGGCAGACACGTGCAGCAATATTCTTTTGCTCCTCAAGGGAAATTGATTCTGTCCGTAACTTACGATATTTTAAAAAGAGCTGTCCGAATTGTCTTGGTGCATAATGAAACGTGCTTACGAGAGTAAGGGACAGGCACATGCCGGGTGCTTGACGATAGATCTCTTGTGCAACCATTCCGCCCATTGATAGTCCACAAATGTGGGCGCTTTCAATCTCAAGACCTTTTAACAAATTGATTATATCCAAGGCAAAGTTTTTGATAGAAATTTTCTCATCTGTAATATACTCTCCATGTCCACGTAAATCTGGGATAATCAGGTCATACTGTTGTGCAAATTCAAACTGATTGGACCAGCCTTCCTTGATTTCTCCAAGACCGTGAATAAAAACCAGAGGTTCTCCAGCACCCATTCGTAAATAGGGGATTCCAGATAATATCTTACCCAAATAAACTACCTCCTATGGTTGATAATAGTATTCTTTTTAGCCATAATTCGGATAGTGTAAACAGGTATAATGATGTAATTAACATATTATATATACATTTTTTATTTATTATTACTAATAGGTGTAAATTACATATATGTGGACAAAAAGAACAATCGTTTTCACGATTGTCCTTTATAGATCATTATCCATCAATCCCGTTGTCATCAGAACCTCCGCCCTTGTCATCCACGCGGTTTTTATCATCTTTGTCATCATCTCGATCAACCCTGCTGTCATCATCGAACTCTACTCGTGTTATTTTTCCAGTTTCAGCATCTACCCGAACGTCAACTTCACCTTGATTCGACTGTATCTCAAATTTATATTCCATTCTGCCATGTTCCATTTCTTTTTCAACCTCAGTAACAGTTCCATTTACCTCATTGGTAGCAATTTTTGCTGCTTCTTCAACGGATATATCCGAAGTGTCTGATTGAGTAGTAGTTGAATTACTGCTGTCATCATCGGATTCTATCTTGTAAAATGTTTGACCGTGCTCTGTTTCTAGCTCAATTTTCTGACCTTCTTTCATTTCAGGCAAGCTTTGGGTACCAAGATTAATTAATGACGATTTGTCATCTAGATGAATGGAATCATCTGAACGAGTATCATTCTTTGAAGCACCAACTGCAAAAGCTCCACCCAAAACGAGTAACGATGACACTACACCTATTAAAACTTTCTTTTTCATTATTATTTCCTCCTTTTTTTTATTACCTTTCTACAATTTCAGTATATCCACCGAATATGAGAGTAAAAGGAAAGAAACATTAGAATTTCATGAGAAAAGCTTGTTTATGAAAAATCGTTTCTTATGAACTAATCATCATCGTCATTTTTATTACTTTTATGATCATCCCAAGACACAATTACGTCTCCTGTGATAGCATGGATTTGGACTGTTGCGTCACGGTCATCACTTGCTTCTATTTTGACAAAGTAATAGGTTTGGTCCCCCTGTGAATCTAGCCAAATATCATCTACATCACCTTGGACCTGAGAAGTAGCTATAATAACTGCCTCCTTCTCAGTTAATCGCTTAGGAGGTTGATTGATTTCGGATGATATTGACAGGATAGCACCTGAAACGGCGTCCACAATAATCGTTGATTGATTGTCAGCGTCTTTCACAATCGCTTTATAGGAAGGTTGTTGATTTGCATCAACTTTCTCAAAAGAAACAAGCGATCCTTTTATTGCATTGAGTACAATTTGTTTTAGTTCTTCTTCTGGCAGCTCTATTATAGAAGGAGAATCGGGAGTTGGTGCTGTCAATTTTGTACTTTCATTAAAAGATAATATTTTTCCACTTCTCGCATCAAGCTTGATGGCGTAAAGTTTATTCTGTTTTAGTAGTTCTATTTGATATCGCTGATCAGCTAGCTTTAGCAATGTCACCTCTCCTTGATAACGATCTTGAACAAGTTTCTGAGCTTCCTGTTCTGTTAACATGTCAGCAGAGGGAGACAATTTTCCAAATTGCTGCCAGCTCACCAAAACAATAACGATAATGATTGAGCACATGGTTAACCAAAACCAAGAAAATTTTTTCACCTTTTTTCACCACCTTAGTACCATTTATTTTCTGACATAAACATGAGAAAGTGATGAGAAATTGCTATTATTTTTCGATTTTTTTACTCAGAATCGTGACGATAGTTCCTGAACCAAGCACACTATCTAGTTGTATGATAACACCGATTGCATCGGCAATTTCTTTTGCAAGTGACAACCCAAGGCCAGAACCTCCCTGTTTTCTGCTTCTTGCTTTATCCACCCGATAGAACCTGTCGAACACCTTAGGGAGGTCAATTTCAGGAATACCAATTCCATGATCAATTATTTTAATGTAGACTTCATCGTGGTCATGGCCAAGTTCTACCGAAATCGTTCCATCACTATATTTCCTAGCATTGTCTAAAAAAATAAACAGCAGTTGCTTGAGCTTTTTTTCATCGGTTTCAATGAATAGGGGAGTATCATGCTCCTGGATAAATTCAATATCTCGATTATAAGCATTTTTAAATGCTTTGATTGTTTGGGTTATTAACTGGCTAATGTTTAACTGGTTAAGCTCAATATTCCAATGTTCATGGTGCCTAGCTAACATTAACAGCTGTTCAGTCATTTCTTTCATACGGATTGCCTCTGAGTGAATAGCTTCAATTGATTCAGAGAATAACTTTGGCTCCTTTAAACCTCTTCTTTTTAAAAGACTTGCGTAACTTTCGATAATGGTTAAAGGGGTTTTAAGTTCATGCGATGCATTGGAGACAAATTGTTTCTGCTTTTCAAAGTTGACTTCTAACAAATCAATCATATGGTTAAAGGTTTGGCCCATTTGAAAGAGTTCGTCCTTCGAGCTGCCCTCAAGCTTTAGGCGCTTAAAAGCTCCGCTTTGCCTTATATCTTTCATCGTTCTTATCATAGAGGTTACGGGCTTTGTAATTAGATTGCTTAGAATCCGGCTGGAAATTAATACAGGAATCAACGCCAGCAGAGTGACCATAATTAACACAAGGCGAAGGGTAGATAAATTATTGGTTGCAGTTTCCATACTCTTGGTTATCTGCAGATTGGCAATGCTTCCGTCTTGCAATAAGATTGGCATAGATTCAAAGCTAAATAGCCGGTCCTGGTATTCAAGAGTTTCACTAACTTCATTACTATAAAATACTGATTTCCTCTTACTTAAGTCATGTGCACCTGGGCTGGTATACGGAGAGGAGCCGTTTTGGTCCTTTGTAACAATTTGAATCATCCCGTTTATAGGCACGTAAGATCTTAAAAGAGTATCTTCAGATATCGTTCCTAATGATTTTCCAAGATTCATAGATATATTTTTCATTTCATCATGCGCAGTACTAAGTTCGCTGTTGAGGACTAATTTGCTGAATGAATAATAAACAGTGATATTTATGATGAGGAGCAATAACGCAAATAAAAAAGCAGTATAAAGGTTAATTTTATTTCTCAGTTTCATTTTGAATCCTTCATCACATAACCAACGCCGCGAACCGTATGAATTAACGAGGGCTGATGTGGTAGGTCAATTTTTTTTCTAACATAACGAATATAAACGTCTACAACATTTGTATCTCCGAAAAAGTCATATCCCCATACAGCCTCTAAAATTTGGTCCCTGCTCAATACCTGTCGTTTATTTACCATTAGATAGACGAGTAAGTCATATTCCCTTGGCGTCAAATCAATGGACTCCCCATCACCTCGAATAACTTCTCTAGATTTTTGATTTATTGATAAATCTGCAAATCGCAGCAGGTTATCGTTTTCATCCTCAGGTTGTTCTTCTTCAGCGCGTTTGATTCTTAAGGCAGCACGTATTCTTGCTAACAGCTCTTCAATTTCAAAGGGCTTTGTTATATAATCATTGGCACCCAAGTCAAGTCCGGATACTTTGTCTTCAACAGAGCTTTTTGCTGTTAATAGGATGACCGGAGTATGAAGATCATTTTTTCTAATTCTCCGAAGAAGTTCAATCCCACTTAATCCTGGCAGCATGACATCTAATAAAATTAAATCCCAACTGCCAGTCCGATAGGCTTCGAGTGCTTCAAGCCCGTCGATTACTTTCGTTACTTTGTATCCCTCATATTCCAGTTCAAGCTCTAATACTCTTGCAATCTTTTCTTCATCTTCAACTACCAGAATACTTCCTTTTTTTGCTGACATAATGAATTCTCCTCATCTCTTATTTCTACATTCTATTCGGCAACACAAATACAAAAACCTTTCGAACATATGGTCATTCATATTTTAAAGAGACTATCAAAAAAATATTAAATTATTGTGAACGATTACCCATCTTTAATCGTTATAAAGATGGATGAAGGTTATGGGGGGAGAAATTTGACTAATATTATTGAGGTAGATAAAGTCTGCAAGCAATATAATCAACGTGAAATATTAAAGGATGTTTCTTTTACAATAAAGAAAGGAAGTATCAACGGTCTGCTTGGTCCAAACGGGGCAGGAAAGACAACGATTATTCGTTTATTAAACGGAGTAATTGAAGCAACTACTGGAACAATGAAGGTTATGGGTTTTGATCCAAAATTACAAGGCGATGAAATTAGAAAAAGGGTTGGAATTGTTACAGAAAGTGCAAGTCTTTATCATGATATGTCGGCATGGGATAATCTTGTCTTTTTTTCAAAAATATATGGCCATGCGGATACGAAGCGAATAATACATTTACTTGACCAGTTCGATATGCTGCGCTTTAAGGATCAATTAGTTGGGAGCTTTTCTACCGGCATGAAGAAAAGAATTGCACTGGCGAAAGCTTTACTGCATAATCCAATTCTGCTTTTTCTTGATGAACCGACGAATGGGTTAGACCCTGAAGGAATTAATGAAGTTATCCATTATTTGCGTAAGGTGAATCAAGAAGAGGGGGTAACGATTTTAATATGCTCTCATGTTCTACATCAGTTAGAAACCATCTGTGATTCCTATTTGTTTTTAATAGATGGCAAAATCGTAGAAAACGGAACGATGATCCAATTAGAGGACAAATACTTAAAGGAAATTAAGTTATTAGTAGAAACCGGTCTTAAGCCTTTGACTAGCCCAACCTACAAGGGGTGCATATACAGTAGAAAAGGGGCAAATCAATTGGAGTTTTTGCTGTCCACGAAAGAAGAGATTACTCCTTTATTAACCAATATTCTTAAAGAGACATGGGTTCATAATTGCGAGATAACCAACAGAAGCCTCGAGGCGATTTATTTTCATATTAGGGGGGGAAAAGTGGATGAATAAACAGACAATTTTAACCATTGCATGGAAAGATATGAAAGCTACATTTTCATCCAAAAAGGTTTGGGTGCCTATGGTCATCGTGGCATTTCTGATGTGTATTGTGGTGCCATCCTGTATGGCCTACTTTGGAATTCACTTTGATTTAGTAGGAACTTCTTCAGAAGAAATAGAAAAACCGCTAAATTCATTTATTGAAAACTTTCCCAATGAGGATATGAGAAATACTCTTATCGCCTTGCCGACCCTTGGGTATAAATTTGTTTATTTTTTCTTAACCTTTATGATGATTCCCTTTTTCTTGATGGTAGCCATTATTAATTCAATGGTTACGTCATCAAATAGTTTTGTAGGGGAAAAGGAAAGAAACACGTTAGAAACATTATTGTTTTCACCTATTTCCATCAAGGACTTGTTTCTTGGGAAAGTGTTGGCCTCCTTAATTCCATCATTAGGAATTTCGTTTGCTGCATTTATCGGTAGTTTTATTATTGTTAATGTAATTACGTATCCGTATTTTAAGGTAATCTTGTACTTTAACTCTACCTGGATTATTTTAATGTTTTGGGTAATCCCGATTTTAGTCCTATTTAATATCATTTTAAATGTTTTAATTTCAGCCAAGGTCAAAACGTTCCAAGAAGCTCAGCAATTTGGCGGAATACTGGTGCTGCCAATCGTTGGAATCATGATTAGCCAGGCTAGTGGACTGTTCTTCTTAAGCCCATTAACATTATTCTTAATAGGACTTGTCTTACTGGCAGGCAACCTATTCCTAATAAAACTAGTAACTAAATTCAACAACCGTAACACTCTATTCCAAAGCCAAATACACTAACACCAAAAGACAGTGTCCACCTGGGGTGGACACTGTCTTTTGGTGGTGCCTGTCACCAAGGTGACCCTTTTAGGTGTTCACAAAGTTAATGAAAACGATAGCCCGATCCCCAAACAGTTTCTATGTATTCAGGGTTGGAGGGGTCGTGTTCGATTTTTTCTCTTATTTTGCGTATATGGACGGTGACGGTGGAGACGTCTCCGTTACTGTCGTAGCCCCAGATTCTTTCAAATAGATGGTCTTTGCTAAAGACCTGGTCAGGGTTTAATGCCAGAAAGGTGAGAACATCGAATTCCTTTGTTGTTAAGGTGATTTCTTTGTTATTAACAAAGACACGGCGTGAAGATCGATCTACAAATAAACCACGGATGTAAATCCCTTGTGATTCTGTAGTTGGTTTCATTGATAATCTCTCATATCGGGATAAATGTGCCTTCACTCTAGCAACCATTTCATTCGGACTGAAGGGCTTAACTAAATAATCATCGGCACCTAGTCCAAGACCTCTAATCTTATCAATCTCTTCTTTTTTTGCAGTAACCATGATGATAGGGATATCCTTGACACTTCTTATCTTCTTACAGATTTCAAAACCGTCAATGTTTGGCAGCATGACATCAAGCAGAATTAAATCATAATCCTGCGTTAGTGCCTTTTGAAGACCGATATCTCCTGTATGCACCATTTCTGTATGAAAGCCGTTAATCTCTAAATAATCCTGTTCTAATTCTGCAATGCTTTTTTCATCTTCTATGATTAATATTTTTTTCATAATATTGTCTCCCCGGCGCAGGTATCGTTCGGTAAACAAATGGTAATTTTTGTTCCTACATTTAATGTGCTCTCCAATTTTATCACACCGTTATGTTCTTCAATAATCATTTTCGCGATGGAAAGTCCTAATCCGCTGCCGCCGGTTAATTTATTTCTGGATTGCTCGGCCCGATAAAACTGATTAAAGATAAAAGGAATTGATTCTTCTGGGATTCCTGGTCCGTTATCTGCAATTGAAATCTCTACTTTTTCGTCAGTAGAATGCATGGTTATGATTAATTCCTTTTTATCCTTATCCATGTACTTCAAGCTATTGTTAATAGTATTGGATAGAACCCTTTTAAACTTTTCACGGTCCGCTGAAACATAATAATGACCCTGAGGGGCAAATCGGAAATGTAAATCTACATTCTGTTTCCTAAGATCGAAGCTCAATTCTTCAAAAAAATCCGTTAAATAATCTTTGATATCAATTCGTTCAAATTCAAAGGGGATTTTACCTAAATCCAGCTTCGAGAATAAGAATAATTCATCAATTAGATGGTCCATATCCACAGCCTTTGTATAGATGGTTTGGATATATCGGGTTCTCTTTTCCGGTGTGTCTGCTACGCCATCACGGATGCCTTCTATATACCCTTTAATCGAAGTAATCGGTGTTTTTAGATCATGAGAAATATGGGCAATTAATTCCTTTCGATTATCCTCATATTGTTTTTGAATCTCGTGTGACTGCTTTAATTGAAGCCTCATTTCTTCAAATGCTTGTGTTAATTGGCCAATCTCATCATTCCTCACTGCTGTAATGGAATGCTCGAGGTCTCCAGTCTTTATAAAATGGGCTGCCTTTTTTAATTGATTAATTGGTTTTATAATACTTTTGGATACAAAATAGGCTAATAGCCCATTTGTAGCAATTAAAATTAATAGACATAAACCGAATAAAATAGGAAAAAAGGTTCGAACAAACTGATTCCATGGGCTTGCATCTCTCATTAAAAATAGTGAGACTTCACTGCCATCCTGTAAGTAGAAATCGTGCTGCTTCATGGCAAAAGTCAGTTCACCGATTTCTTCTAAGCTGCGAAAGCTTCTTTCTGTACCAAATACCGGCAACTCCTCTGCGCGTACTTTTTCAAGATCTTCTGTTCTGTAGAATATCTCGTCGTTTTTACGAATCATTAATCCAGAATCGATACTACTAAGCTCACTATTCAGTGATTCCAAATACTTCGTACTTAATAATTCAACAGGATTTACAGCAGACTTTTCCTTTAGTTCGAGGAAAAATAATGTATCCTCTTGTTTTGTTTTGTGGTAATTGTGGCTTTCTGGTAAGAAATTAGCCATTTCACGGATATCGCCGAGAAAAACAATGATTAAAAGAAAAGAGGTAATCATAAACAAAATAATTGGGACGGTAATCATCGCAATATTTGAAAGAATGAGCCGAAGTTTAATAGACATTGAAAAAACACCCTTCAGTTAGGCTTCTTTTCTATTAAACATATAATAGCCTATTGAAAAAAACAATGCGAAGGAAGAGCACAAATAGGTGACAGTTTGTATTATCCACCGAAATGACACATCGCTAAGCCACTGCATATACCAATCTAAATAGGCAGACGGCAGTAAGTATAAGGTACCAGGCAGAACATATGGAATAAACATCATGAATAAGTATAGGACAATCATACCAGAAATAGCGAGTACACTTGAATGAACGAAGAGTGCTAACATAACAGCAAAGGCGGTTAGAACGATAATGGGAAACCAGGACACCATAAAGGCACCTAGACTAGAAGGAATAACAGCTATGTCGAAGGCTTTATCAAAAACAGAGCTGCTAATCATCACAGCCAACCATTCCAATAAAAGAATCAATAAGCATAAACCACTAATCGCGATAACTTTAGACAAGAAAAGCTCTATTCGACTGATCGGTCTAACTTGAAATAAAGTTCCGCGTTCACCTTCTCCAGTAAATAAATCTGTAGCGGCGATAAAGATAAATAAAGGAATTAAAATGGTTATAAATAAATCTAACAAGGTGAAATTTATATTTTCTATAGGTAACGCCATCCAATCTTTTAAAAACAAATGATTTACGAGAAGCTTAGTCAGCACAGGAACGAGCATTGCAGAGAGCAGAAAAAGCTTTGTAACCTTTTTCGTCAGCAGCTTTTGCATTTCATTAAAAGTATTTGCTTTGATTGTGTTCATCTGACTGCCACCTCAACCTTCCTGACATATACATCCTCTAATGGCTCGTTACCGGCTTCATATAATGAAACTTCCCCATTGATGAGAAAATAAAATCGATTACATAATTTTTCCAATTCCGATATATGGTGACTGGAAATTACAAAAGTTACACTAGAATGTTTTGATATTTCCTGTATTGTTTTTCTTAACGAAAGCAAACCATCAATATCTAAGCCATTCGTCGGTTCATCTAAAACGATCAAGCGCGGCTTGGAAATAAGTGCTGAGGCAATCCCAAAACGCTGCTTCATCCCCATAGAAAAGGAGGAAATTTTCTCGTCTTTATAAGGAGTTAGACCTGTTTGTTGCAATACCATATCAATATCTGTATCGGTAATACCAGAATACAAGCGAGAAATCATTTTTAGATTCTTATAGGGTGACATTTTTTCATAAGCAACAGCAGGTCCAATTAAAGCACCTACAGGACTTATCGCTTCCTTATAATTACTTTGAATGTCGATGCCGAATAGCTCCACTTTTCCTCTATCTGGAAAAGTTAGACCGGTAAGGCATTTTAACAAGGTTGTTTTACCGGCTCCATTTGGACCAAGGATCCCTACGATCTCCCCTTGGTTTATGGTTAAGTCAATATTCTGTATACCTCTGCCATTTGAGAATTGCTTGGTCATTCCTGTAATAACCACTGCTTTTTCCAAAATTGTCACCCTCTATTGTTTACTAACTAACTAATGATTACTATCTACCATGGTTGAATTCGACTACTTTATCAGCAGGGATTTCAACTGGCGTTACTGTAGTTTGATTGTAGTCAGTTGCATTTAAATTAATAGTAAGAACTAGTTCATGTCTGGTATCCTGTTTATCTTTGCCTGTTACGATTACCTTGACAATCTGTTGTTCAATGTAATTTTCTTTATCCACCTGTGCAGTAAGTTTGACTTGCTTAATGGTAATCTCGTGATCCAATTCAGGAAGCTTCGCTTTAATGTGAAAGTCTGAGCTTTCAATTTCATTATTGTCTTGAAGCATGACAGCATGTTTAATCATTAACGTACTAAGAGCGTTTGCAGATAGAGGAATTTCTTTTCCAGTTAAATCAAGCTCAATTACGTGATTGCCGTCTTTCTTTTCTGCGACTGTAATTTGCTGTTGAAGATTTTTTGTCATAACATCGATGAGATTCTCTACATCATCCTTCAATTCAGCTGTATTGCTGTGATGAGGATTTTTTGACATATCCATTTTGTAAACTGTATCTAGTCCATCCTTTATTACATACCAATTCCCAGCCTGCTTGTACATGTTCATATTGCTAACTTCTGATTCGTTGGATAAACGAGTAGAGATGGAGTTTAATTGATTGACCGAATCAGATTTAAAAATCGAATGGGATGATACTATAGACTTTTTGTTGTCCTCAATGTTAAGGTTAATATCCAACGTCGCGCTCTCAGCTGTATGAGTTTTCTTTAAAGCTTCCTTGTATAGGTCGTAACCAGATGTATTTGCTGAAATCGAATAGACACTGCCCAACATAATCGTTCCACTGATCCCAATAACCGCCAAAAGCTTCTTATTCATAAACATTTCCTCCAATCATTAATTTGTTACAATCATAGTCTAATAAGAAGTTATAAAAGCAATCTAAATAAACTATTAAATTTTTCTTAAATTAAGGCAGTTTTCTTTATTTTGGCACTCTGTTTATTGGAACGGAAGGCACGAAGACTCCTCGAAAATGCTATCGCATTTTCTTCGTGCGTGGGCAAATTCGATGAAGAAATTCAATGTCCTGCCGGAGGACGGGGCAGGGGAGACCCCGCAGGCGCAAAGCGCCCGAGGAGAAGGAAAAGCGGAAGCGCCTTGTCCAGCCCCGACAAGCGCTGGAGGGCCTGGCGTTGAAGTCGCTCTTTGACTTCATCGTTAGGACCGAAGCGACTCGAGGGGCTAGGCGCTGTAGCTAGACAGGCTCCCCGAACCGCCCTAAGGTGCGCGAAGTGCCTCGTGACAGACAAAGACCGCCTGTCCCTGCGGTGATTATTCGAAGAAGCTTTCCTTAGTGGAGAGGAAATCAACAGACAAGTTAAATGCAGAAAAAGAGTAGGAAAAAATTTCTTTTGAAAATAACAAACAAAGTGTTTGAATTTTTAGATAATTAACAGTATAATTAAAAAAAGCTCAAGGAGTTGATTTCCATGGAAAAGAGATTATTAAATTCACCACAACAAACTGATGAGAACAACGATTCTGTAATTGCTGAGATGTTTTTAAACCACGCCTTGATTGAATTTAGAAGAGAAGTGCTCCGTAAGGAAATCGACCTCTCCCTACAAGAAAGAAATAAAGAAGCATTCCTCAAGTTATCTGAGGAATTAAAGAAAATCTCATAGCAAAAGTTACCTAACAGACTTAATTCATATTGGAAGCCCTTTTCATAGTAGAAAGGGCTTCTTTTGTATTTGATATTCATGTATGATGAAAAAAACTGATACTAAAATGAAAATGTATGGTTTGAAGGGAAATAGGTGAGCAATAATGATTTTTATGGTCGATAATTATGATTCTTTTACCTTTAACTTAGTTCAATACCTAGGGGAGCTGGGGGAGGATTTGGTCGTAAAGCGGAACGACCAAACCAGCTTAGATGAAATTAGAAAGATGGAACCCGAATTCTTAATGATTTCCCCTGGTCCAGGTAATCCTAGTGAGGCTGGAATAAGCCTAGAGGTTATAAAGACATTTTCAGGAGTTATTCCCATTTTGGGAGTTTGTCTTGGGCACCAATCTATTGCTCAAGCATACGAAGGTGATGTTGTTCCTGCTGCGCAATTAATGCATGGAAAAACCTCTGACATATACCATGATGGAAAAACAATATTTAAAGGATTGCCAAATCCATTTCCGGCAACGAGGTATCACTCTTTGATCGTCAAAAGGGAGACGCTGCCACCTTGTTTTGAGATATCCGCGTGGACGGAGAATGGGGAAATTATGGCAATTCGGCATACAGAACTTCCACTCGAAGGTGTTCAGTTTCACCCTGAATCGATCTTAACCTCATGTGGAAAAGAGATTCTAAAAAACTTTGTTCATTACTATGGAAAAGTTGAAGCGATTTAGGTACAAAAGAGAAAAGCAAAAAAACGGCGCCATTGTTTATGGCACCGGTCTATTTTTGTTTTTCGCCTTTTTTATTGTTCATTAAATAAAATGTTATGGGCTGGTCTGAACCAGTCATTAGATTATAAACATAGGAAGAAGTAATCTTATATCCTTCATCAATTTTTTCTGCAAGGTAATTAGTCCTTTCAAAAAGAATCGAGCGAATATGATTTAATTGCCTAGAAATTTTCTCTGTCAATGCTTCTTGTTGGTCCAACCGAGTTAATACCCCTGTTTGAAACTCTTCTTGTTTACTGATCTTTTCGGATAATTGTTTTTGTAGTTCCTCTTGTGTTTTCAATAAATGAATAATTAATTCTTCATATTCAGTATGCTTTTGGTTACTAGTGCTAATTTCATTTAATTGATTTGATATTTTATCCAAATTATTTGCTTGTACCACCTCTTGGTTTCGATATTGGTGTTTCATCTCATTGATAGCGTTTAGGAGTGAAACATTTGCTTGGTGCTGCTCGTCTATTACTTCTGAAAGATAATCTCGCCTCACCACCTTTTGGTTTGGTTCAGATATCTTCATCTTATTTTTATAAACTTTAGGATGTTTGCCATTGTTAATATATAATCCCATTAATTACACCCCTTATATCATGAATGTATTATTTTATGCTTGAATTGTTAAAAATGGGTAAATTTTATAAAAAAAACAGGAAAAATGTGTTTCTATGGGGAATTTAATTTAGTAAATTATAATATAAGAGCATAAAGAGAAATCCCGTTACCAGGGTAAGTCTTAAGTCTTAGTTTAAAATCATGCTCGAGATTGTGTGAGCCTGAAGATAGACACGTTAAAATAAAATAAAAGATCGATTTCATTAAGGGATATAAGGAGAGAAATCCCTTCCTATAGAAAATGAAGGGGGAATATAGGATGAGGAAGATTTACGTACTTCTTACTGATACTGGGACGGTTTTAACGAAAATTATTAAACTATATACGAAGAAGCCTCATAATCATGCTTCCATCGCATTAGATGACCAATTATGGGACGTCTATAGTTTTGGAAGAAAAAGACCTCGCAATCCTTTCCTAGCTGGTTTTGTTCGAGAAAATATCCGTGGCGGCATATTTCGCAATGCTGATTGTGCTATTTATTGTTGTACGATATCTGAAATGCAGTATGATACGATTTGTCGAAAAATTAATGAAATTGAAAAAAATAAGAGGGATTATCGCTATAATTTATTAGGTCTTTTCGCTGTCATGTTCAATTTAGAGCTGGATCGAAAAAATGCATTTTTTTGTTCCCATTTCGTTGCCGCTCTTCTTGAGGAATCAGGTGTGAAAATCAATAAACAAAAGCCGCTTTCACTTGTTACTCCAGATGACATAAAAGAATCTAATTCTTTGGAATTAGTCTATGAAGGAAAATTATCATCCTATTTTGAAGAAGCAAATGAACAGGATTTAAACGATTTAGCTCATCAAAAATATTATCACGATTTTAATACTGATAGAATAGAAGTTATCTAGTAGAATGAGAGAAGACGTGTCTGTTATAAATACACGTCTTCTCTCATTTGTTTATTCTTACTTTTAAACAATTCAATTAAACTACTAAAAAAAGCCATGGACCTTTGGAATACTGGACTTTGGATAAATGTATAGAGGAAGGTGGCTATAAATACGGGTCCTCCTAATATAAAACCAATAATTAAAACACAACTTTCAACAAGGATACGTGCTTGGCTTACCGATAATTTCGTCTTATTTGAAATGTAAAGCATAAAACCATCTCGTGGTCCGGCACCAAGACCTGCCGCAACATACATTCCCCCGCCAATACCAGCAATGACAATGGCACAAAACAGTATAAGATAATCTACCCATGAATGAGTTGGCTCGGGTAATATATCTATCCATAAAAAAAAGTCCATAATCGGTCCAATTAAAAGGGCATTTAGGAAAGTTCCAATTTTAATATACTTTCTTGCTGTAAAATAAGAGATGCTAACCAATAGTAACCCGCAAATTACTCCCCAAGTACCAATAGTAAGTCCGAAATGTTCATATAAAGCGACATTTAAAACCTCCCAGGGATGTAAACCAACATGCTTAACCTTTACGGCAATGGCATTACCTAAACCAAAGAAGGTCAATCCCAATAAAAAAATTACATACCGAATTACTTTCACCTGCACGTTACCTCCATTTTTATTAACTGTCAATTATCCTAAATCTTAAAAGAAGTCGATTCGATAATCAATCCTTTTTAGAATATTGGAGTAGAAAGAATTTTATAAATAGATAAAATTTGTTAAAATGAATCAATAAAATCGGTTAATTACATAATTGAGGGGATAAATCTATGAATCTCGTTGCTTCTAAAAAAGTTCAAAAACTAACGGCAAGTATATTTCAAGAGGTTGCTGATCTAAAACGGCAAGCAATAAACAGGGGGCTTGATGTTATTGATTTAAGTGTGGGAAGCCCTGATTTACCGCCTCCTGCTTTTGTAGTGGAAGAACTAGTGAAATATGCGAGTAACACAGCAAATTACGGATACACCCTGAAGGGAATACCAGAATTTCATGAGGCTGTTTCTTTCTTTTATAAGCAGCGGTATGCTGTAGACATTGATCCAGAAAAAGAAGTGCTCCAATTAATGGGGTCACAGGATGGCCTTGCGCATTTAGCAACAGCGATTATTAACCCAGGGGATTATGTATTAGTACCGGACCCAGGTTATCCTATTTACGAAGCGAGTGTTACCATTGCGGGCGGTGTTCTGTACCCTTTTGCCTTATTAGCAGAAAATAACTTTTTACCTATTCTAGATGATATTCCGCTCCATATCTTGGAAAATACCAAAATGATGATCCTTAGTTATCCTGGTAATCCTGTAACAGCGCTGGCGGATAGGTGCTTTTTTGAAAAGGTAATTGATTTTGCAAAACATCACAATATTTTAGTTGTTCATGATTTCGCCTACTCAGAATTAATCTATGACAACCATCCACAAATAAGTTTCATGTCTGTTCCAGGTGCGAAGGAGGTTGGTATTGAATTTAATTCTTTATCAAAAACATTTAATTTAGCAGGCTGCCGGATTGGATACGTTGTCGGCAATGAACAGGCATTAAACATCCTGGGAACCTTTAAATCACAAATTGATTACGGGGTATTTTATCCTATTCAAAAAGCAGCTGCTGCTGCACTTACATTGGATTACACGCTACTAAAGGAGCAGGTAGAGGAGTACGAGTTTCGCAGAGATATCCTTATGGCTGGACTGGAAAAAAGTGGCTGGCAGCTGGCTAAGTCACCCGCAACGATGTTTCTTTGGGCAAAAATCCCTGATGGATGGACATCAAGACAGTTTGCCTTTGAATTAATCAATCACGCTGGAGTAGCGGTGATCCCAGGTGACGCATTCGGAAAACAAGGCGAAGGCTACGTTCGAATTGCATTAGTACAGCCAGCGGAGAGACTCTCAGAAGCAGCAGCAAGGATTCATCAATTCCTAGTCGAATATGCACGCTAAAACAACGGCAATTTCAATCTTCTATATAGACACTATAAATCATATAAATAAAAAAAGACCTTCAGCATTGAAGGTCTTTTACATTTGAGATGAAAGAGGGATACCATATGCCTAGTGAAAAACAACAAATAGAAGTAGCTATCCCGATAAACGTGATTTGGGACTTCATCAGGGATGCAAATAATTGGGCACCACTCGTGCCTGGTTATATACAGCATGAGCAAATTAATGACAGCATAATAACATGGGAATTTAAAAGTGACCTAGGTATAATGAAGAAAAAAGTATGCTTAGTTATTGATATTAAAGAGTGGAATGAACCAACGAGGATAAGCTTTGAATTAAGGCGAACCAATGAAAAATATATTGGTGAGGGTTATTTTGAAGCACATGCAGTTAATCAGAAGAAAACATTGCTGACTGGATTTCTAGAAATTAATGCTAGTGGGGCATTAGGTTCATTGGCTAATACACTTTTTAAAAATGCAATTCCAAAATCAACGGAAGAAGTGGCAGCAGCCATCTCCTCTAAACTAGAAGAATTTAACAAAAGGTAATGGTGAAATCTAACAATCCGGAAAAAAATTCGGATTGTTTTTTTTTAATAATTAAAAAATTTTTTAACATGCGACCAAAAATTATGTTATATTAATAAATAAAAAATTTAGTTAATTTACTAGTACAGGGAGGGTGAAAGGATGAGTACAGAATTAAAGGTGAATGACAGCAGTCTTCCACTTCGCCGCGATGTAAAATTACTAGGCCAAATTCTAGGAGAGATTCTAGTCAGCCATGGCGGAACTGAACTATTCGATAAAGTGGAAAAAATTCGTCTAATGTGTAAAACACTTAGAACTCATTTTGATAACGAAATTTATTCCGAATTAAAGGATGAAATTGCAAACCTGAAGAGCCCAATGAGAAAGCAGGTTATCCGTGCATTTTCAATGTATTTTCATTTGATAAATATCGCTGAACAAAATCACCGTATTCGCAGGAGAAGGCAATATCAACTTGAAGATGATTCAATTGTTCAGCCGGATTCTATCGAAAGTGCGATACTCTCTTTAAAAGAGAACAATATTAATGAGGATATGATTCAAGAGGTATTAAACAAACTATCTCTAGAGCTGGTTATTACTGCACATCCTACAGAAGCGGCGAAGCGTTCAATCTTAGAAATACAACAACGAATTGCTGTAATCTTGAAGAAACTCGATTATCCTTTATTAACAAAAAGAGAGCGAAGCAAGCTTGAAGAGAGTCTGTTTAATGAAGTAACGATTCTTTGGCAGACAGATGAACTTCGCCATAATAAGCCAACTGTACTAGATGAGGTTCGGAACGGGCTGTATTATTTTGATCAGACCTTATTTGAAGTCCTTCCAGAAATCCATCGTGAAGTAGAGATTTGTCTAGAAAAGAATTACTCCGCGAAACAATGGGATGTCCCTAATTTTCTTAGATTTGGATCATGGATAGGCGGAGACCGGGATGGTAATCCAAATGTTACTCCGGAAATAACGTGGGAGACATTACATAAGCAGCGAAAGCTTGTCTTAAAGAAATATAAAAAAGTTTTAGTCGATCTCATGAAACGTTACAGTCATTCCACTTCCCGGGTGGAAGTCAGTGATGAATTAGTCCAATCCTTAGAGGTGGAAGAAAACAAGTATCTGACCGATGATAAGAAATGGCCAGTTGAAGGGGAAGTATACCGCCGTAAATTTGCTATTATCATTGAACGCTTGAAACAAGTAGGTAAATCAGATTTAGGTTATCTTTCTGCTGAAGAATTATTAGAAGATTTATATGTAGTGAAAAGAAGTTTAAATAACCATCATCCTGCAGCACATGAATTAAAAACAATCCAAAAGCTAATCCGTCAAGTACAACTCTTCGGTTTTCATTTAGCAACACTTGATATTCGTAATCATAGTGGTGAGCATGAGGCAGCTATTACTGAGATTTTACGTAAAGTGCAAATTTCGGGTAATTATGCTGAGCTTTCAGAAGATGAAAAGGTCAAAATACTAGAAAGCATCTTAATGGACCCACGTCCGCTTCTACTATTAAACGAAGATTATTCACCAGAAACACAGCAAATGATTCAGGTGTTTCAGATGATTAGCAATGCCCATAAAGTATTTGGAAAACGTTCCATTTCTGTTTATCTTGTAAGTATGACAAAGTCGGCAAGTGACTTACTTGAAGTGTTAGTTTTGGCAAAAGAGGCTGGAATTTATAGACTCCATGCAGATGGAACGGTAGAAAGTCAATTAAATGTGGCACCACTATTAGAAACGATTGATGATTTGACGGCAGGACCTAAAATTATGGAAACTTTGTTCCAAATGCCTGTATATCGAAACCACTTGAAAGTTATGAATGACCAGCAGGAAATTATGCTTGGATATTCAGACGGCAGTAAAGACGGCGGGACGTTAACGGCAAACTGGAAGCTTTATAAAGCTCAGCTTGAAATTCATGAGATGGCAAGCAAGTACCATATTGGATTAAAGTTTTTCCATGGTCGAGGCGGTTCACTTGGGCGCGGAGGCGGTCCGTTAAACAAAAGTTTATTGTCTCAACCGGCCGAAACCATTGGTGATGGAGTGAAAATTACTGAGCAGGGTGAAGTTTTATCTTCCCGTTATCTGCTTGAAGACATTGCTTATAGGAGTTTAGAACAGGCAACTTCAACTCTCATGCTCGCAACAGCTCATGTATCAAAAGAGGCAGAGCCTGGTAATTTGAGGGATGAAGGTTGGGAGTCGGCAATTGAACAGATTTCTAGCGCAGCACTTAAAAAGTATCAGTCGCTCGTTTTTGGAGATACAGACTTTTTAACCTACTTTAATGAAGCAACCCCATTAAGAGAACTTGGTGACTTAAACATCGGTTCAAGACCAATGAGTAGAAAAAATCGTGGCCGCTTCGAGGATTTAAGAGCTATTCCATGGGTTTTTGCTTGGACACAAAGCAGGCAGCTCCTTCCAGCTTGGTATGCAGCAGGAACTGGATTAGAAAGTTATGCTCAAAAAAGTGAACAAAATTTACAACAATTACAGCAAATGTATGAAAATTGGCCATTTTTCCGATCCACCATTGATAATCTTCAAATGGCATTGATGAAAGCAGATATCACAACTGCAAAAGAATATTTATCATTGGTGGAAGATCAGAAAATTGCTGAGCGAATTTTCTCGAATATCCTTGAAGAATATGAAAGAACGAAAGCGATTCTACTCAAAATTACAGGGGATAATGAACTACTGGATAATACCCCAAACATTAAAGACTCAGTCTATCGTCGAAATCCTTATGTTGATCCTTTAAACTTCCTACAGGTAGAATTAATTAAGGAATTAAGAAACCAAGACGAACCATCAGACGAACTATTAACCGAGGTACTACTAACTATTAGTGGAATCTCAGCAGGTTTACGTAATACTGGTTGATCAGTGAAAAACGCTCCTCTCCCTTAACCGTGAGGAGCGTTTTTTTATTAGAGTGTGAAACTAGTTTTGAACATTCTGTGAAATATTAAAAAATGAATGAATATTCATTCGTGTTTTAGCGTATTTCAACAAATTCCGCATTATCCAACATGATATATTTTAGCCAGAAAAGTTTAAACGAATTGTTGGAAAAACATCCGTGCTAGAATGTTTAATTTGGAGGGATAGTTATGGCAGTGGAAGAGAAAGTTGTACATGAAAAACAAAAAATAGTGGAGATGATTGATATTCTGGCTAGAAATGCCGCTAGGGTGTTAGCTGAATTTCGCTGCTACAAACAGGAAATGGTCGACGAAATCGTTAAGCAAATGGCCTATACAGCACTCAATCATCACAAGGACTTGGCAAAGTTAGCTGTGGAAGAAACAAGAAGGGGTGTTTATGAAGATAAAGTGTTCAAAAATATGTTTGCGACCGAGTTTATCTACAACAACATAAGAGATCTAAAGACAGTGGGAGTCATAAGTGAAAACGAGCATGAAGGTATGGTAGAGATTGCCGAGCCGGTGGGAGTCATAGCTGGGGTTATACCTATTACAAATCCAACATCCACCGTTATCTTTAAATCATTGATATCGCTAAAAACAAGGAATCCGATTATCTTTGCCTTTGCGAAATATGCTCAAAGGTGCTGTGTCGAAACAGCAAAACTTCTTAGGGAGGCAGCGATTAATGCTGGGGCACCTGAGAATTGTATACAATGGATTGAGATTCCTTCTCATGAAGCTTTTCAACTATTAATGAAACATCCAAAGATTTCACTTATTCTAGCTACCGGGGGGCCAAATCTGGTAAAGGCAGCCTATAGTTCTGGAAAACCAGCACTAGGTGTTGGGGCGGGTAATGTCCCTTGTTATATTGAAAAGAGTGCGAATATTAAACGTGCAGTAAACGACATCATTCTATCTAAAACCTTTGACAACGGCATGATTTGTGCTTCTGAACAGGCACTTATTATCGATAATGAGATCTATGAAGAAGTAAAAAGGGAAATGATCGAAAATCATTGTTATTTTTTAAATAATGAAGAAAAACGATTGATTGAAAAGGCTGTAATTGATGAAAAAAGTGCTTCCTTAAATCCGATGGTTGTCGGATTACCTGCTCATATAATTGCAAAAATGGCAGGTGTAAATGTCCCTATAAATACGAAAATATTAATTGCTGAATTAAAAGGAGTAGGTCCAAAATTCCCTCTATCCTGTGAAAAATTGAGCCCAATACTAGCTTGCTATAAGGTAAATAGTTTTGCAGAAGGGCTGATGATTGCCGAAGAAACACTTGAGTACGGGGGACTTGGACACTCTGCTGCCATTCATACTGCTGACCAAAATGTCATTGATACCTTTGCCCTTCGGTTGAAGGCAGGCAGAATTATGGTTAATACACCATCGACTCATGGTGCGATTGGAGATATCTATAACACTTCTTTACCGTCCTTAACGATTGGGTGCGGAACATATGGAGGGAACTCAGTGTCTCAGAATGTAGGAGCAGCTAATCTTATTAATATTAAGAAGGTTGCAAAAAGGAGAAACATGACACAGTGGTTTAAAGTTCCATCACAAGTATTTTTTGAGAGAAACTCGATTCAGGTGCTTGCCGGTATCCCTGGAATCTCAAAAGTGTTTATTGTAACAAGTCCAAGCCAAATGAAAAATGGCTCAATTGAAAAAGTGCTTTATCAATTGAAAAAACATCCTGGTAATATTCAATATGAAGTTTTATATGATATTGTACCTGAACCAGACATCGATACTGTAAAGCATGGTGCAGAATGGATGCGGAGATTCGAGCCTGACTGTCTAATTGCACTTGGGGGTGGATCCGTAATCGATGCAGCAAAAGCAATGTGGCTATTCTATGAACATCCTGACGCTGATTTTAATAGCTTAAAGCAAAAATTCTTTGATCCTAGTAAAAGAGTGGTTAAATTCCCTGCACTTCGTGGCAAGGCAATCTTTGTCGCAATTCCTACCACATCAGGAACAGGTTCTGAAGTAACTTCCTTTTCAGTGATTTCTGATAAAAAGTCAAATATTAAATATCCGCTGGCTGACTTTCAATTAACACCAGATTTGGCGATTGTCGATCCACAGTTTGTCATGACGGTCCCTAAGCATGTAACAGCAGATACGGGAATGGATGTTTTAACACATGCGATAGAATCATATGTTTCAGTGTTAGCCAATGATTTTACAGATGGATTAGCATTAAAAGCAATCCAGTTAGTATTTGAGTATTTACCTAGGGCATACCGAGACGGTAATGATGAACTTGCAAGGGAAAAAATGCACAATGCCTCAACGATTGCAGGAATGGCCTTTGCTAATTAGTTTTTAGGAATAAATCATAGCTTAGCACATGCACTAGGTGCTGAATTTAATATTGCGCATGGTCGTGCGAATGCCATTTTATTACCTCACGTCATTCGTTATAATGCAGCAAAGCCAAATAAATTTATGACATACCCTAAATATGAACACTTTATTGCTGATCAGCGCTATGCCGAGATTGCTAGAATGTTAGGACTAGCGGCTGAAACAACTGTACTAGGTGTAGAGAGTTTAATACAAGCAATCACAAATCTAATGAAGGAATTAGATTTGCCATTGAGCATTCAAGAAACAGGGATAAGTCAAATTGAATTTGAAAGAAAAATAAATATCCTGGCGGAACACGCCTTTGACGATCAAGATACAATTGCAAATCCAAAACAGCTGCTTGTAACGGAACTTGCGACTATCTACCGACATGCCTATAAAGGGTAAGTAGCTGTAGATCCGAACATTCTGTGAACAAGAATTAATATATCGACAAAAACCAACAATCTTCTCAATATATCTGACCTCTATCAAGTAAAAGACATTGTAAATAAAAGGAAGAAAATTAAAAATGTAGAAATTTGTCGATTTGGCAACGTTTACAAAAAACTTTTTAAAAACAATAATTTAAGTGGATAAAAACTTGATAGGAAATTGGAGGAGATTGTATGGTTTATTCACAAAAGCCATGGTTAAAGTTTTATGATCCAAGAATTAGCAAGGATGTTACAGTAGGCTATGATTCTTTATACGATCTTTTAAAGCAGGCTGCTATTATCCACGGTGACAAACCAGCTCTTACTTTCTATGAAAGATCTTGGAGTTACAAAGAAACAAGAGCAATTTCGGAATTTCTTGCTGCGTCGCTGTACCGGACAGGTTTTCAAAAGGGAGATAGACTTGGGATCATGCTGCCTAACTGCCCACATTATATTTTTAGCTTATTTGCTGTTTTCCGATTGGGAGGTATTGCGGTTCAAGTCAATCCAATGTATGTAGAAAGGGAAATTGAATATGCCCTAAATGATTCTGAAGCAGGCTATATGGTAGTTTTTGAAGCATTTTATAAAAAGGTAAAACAAGTTCAACCGAGAACCTCTTTGAAAAAAATAATCGTTGTGGGATTTAGTGGAAGTAAGATTAAACTTGAAGAAGGTGATTTTTATTTCGATGATTTTCTTACACACGATAACGTAATCCCTGAAATCCCAATTAATATCGAAGAAGATGTGGCTATATTGCAATATACAGGTGGAACCACTGGTGTTTCTAAAGGCGTCATGCTCACCCACCAGAACCTGCTGGCTAACATTATTCAAGTTTGTGATTTTACATATAATGCAGTGGATGAAAAACCAGAAAATTTTAAGATTATCAGTGTCCTCCCAATGTTTCACGTCTATGGATTGTCATGTAATGCACTTTCAGCTATCCGTATTGGGTGCAATCAATTAATTCTCCCACGATTTGATGTGAATGAATTACTTGAGCTGATTAACCGCGAGAAACCATTTCAATTTACTGCAGTCCCTCCCATGATATTTGCATTAAACAGTCACCCGCAATTGGAAGATAGCTCAATTAAAGATATTTACTACCTAAGCAGCGGGGGAGCTCCACTGCCAGTGGAACAGGTTAAAGCTTTTGAAAAACGTGTAGGCATTAGACTTGCAGATGGCTACGGACTTTCAGAAACTGCACCGTCTGCTATTTCTACACCACCATTTCTTCCACGTAAACTAGGTAGTGTAGGCATTCCTTTGCCAGGGACGGAAGCTAGAATTGTAAAGGAGACAGAAGACGGATATGTAAATGTTCCTGTTGGAGAAGCAGGTGAATTAATTCTTCGCGGACCTCAAGTTATGAAGGGCTACTGGAAGCGTCCTAGTGAAACACAAATGGTCATAAGAGACGGATGGCTCTTTACAGGAGATATCGCCAAAATGGATGAGGATGGTTATTTCTATATCTTAGACCGAAAAAAGGATATGATTATTGCGAGCGGATACAATGTTTACCCTCGCGAAATCGAAGAAGTTATCTATCAGCATGAGGCAGTCGAAGAGGCCATTGTTGTTGGAAAACCAGATTCCTATAGAGGAGAAACAGTGAAGGCTTTTGTAAAATTAAAAATTGGTGCCGCTATTTCACCAGAGCAATTAATAGAATATTCAAGGCAATTTTTAGCTCCTTATAAAGTGCCAAAAGAGATTGAGATTCTTTCCGAACTCCCCAAATCATCTGTCGGAAAGCTGTTAAGGAGAATGCTGAGACAAGATGAAGAACAAGAGGTTCATTCTTAAGAAATCCGCTACTACTTATACTTCATAGAACTCATCGAGAATCCCTTCTAAGAACACATACGATATTTTCTCCAAAAGTAAATTACCAGTTGAAAGCCTAAATGATTAAAAAGGAGGAATCAAATCAAATGACTGAAAAAAAAGAAGAATTACTAAAAACAACTAAAAAGAGGCGAGATGCTGTGGAAAATATTCCAGTTGAAAAAGAAACAACAGAAGTAGAACAACCTGAAGGTACAGACTCAAAGGATTCAAGCTTGGATATTCTTTGGAAGAATACGATTAGCGAGTTAGACCAGTGGGCAAAGCATGCAGATTTCCGTGATGATGTATTTTTGAAAGAAGCCATGTGTTTTGCCGAAAGTATTAAACGAAACCAGGAAAATATTAAATCTGTCAGGGGACAGTTCAATAAAGAATTCGTAAATTGGGAGAGAACAGCAAGAGAGGAATTTTTAATGTCCACCACAGTCCTTCAGCATATCTTTCCAAAAAAATCGTATGAAGATATTAATGAGCAAATTGACCAAATCCAAAAAAGAACTGCCTCCGTTTTAAGCACACCATTGCAAATGGTTGTAAATAATCAAATGATGGATCAATATTTTGACATGATTGAACGATATATTGCTGTTCGGAAGCAAGGAAGGAAGCAATATATTAACACATTAAAACAAGCGGCAAGCCTTATCTATGAGAGCCAAAAAGGATTTGTTGGCCTTTTCACCGGTCAATTAAAATCGTTCATGTTTCCTTTAAATAAATATATGGAAAAAGCGGAAGATGTCACAAAATCATAACTCGCGAGGATGATGACGAATGTCAAAAGATAAAATGTATGATCCATATCAAGGCTTTAAACAAATTAGTGAGATGTGGGCAGGTATTGTGAATATCCCAACCAAAAAGGATGTCGCGAATGTTGTTAATTTATCGATTCAAGCAGAGGGAAAGATCGATATATTAGAGGAACAGATGTTAAAAATACAGGAAAACCTTGGTGCATTAAATAAAGATGACCTAGTATTATTTCAAGCAATGGTTAAGATGGTTAAACAAATACAGGTTGAGTTCCAAAAAACTGCCCACGAAGTAACGGAATTGAAGAGAATGAAGAATGATTTCCAAGAATTATGGAAAGACCTTGTCGATATAAAAATTATTCAAGTTAACCTTCGCGATGTAAGACAAGAGCTTGAGGAAATAAAAGAAGCACAGAAGAAAATAATGAAAATGAATAATCTTAATGAGCAGAAGACCATATACTCCGATTTAGAGGAAGTTAAACTTAAATTAAATCAATTAGCAGAAATTAAAAATGAAATCGCTCCCATAAAGGGGCTAGTGGTTAAAGATAGCTCAAAAGGAAAGACGAAAGAAAAGGAATTGGTTACAACTGTATAAGTGATAACATCTAATAAGGGGGAAGGACCCCAGTCCTTCCCCCTTATATAAAATCAAGCAGCAGCCTTATGCCGGTTTAAGAATTTTCTAAGCAGAAGATTAAACCGGCTTGTGGCCTCTAATTTAGCTAAATGGCCAGAGTTTCTCATAATGATAAATTCTGAATGTGGTATGAGCTTGTGCATACAGTATTGAATCCATACCGGTAAAACGGAGTCATACTGACATCCAATGATAAGAGTTGGAACTGTAATCGTTGGTAACAAAGAAATATTATTTACTTGGAAACAAGCTTTTAAGGATTTTAAGAAGATGTCTCGCTTCGGCTGGAAATAGCGTTTGAAATGATTCATATTTTCTTCTGACCAAGAATATAGGCTCATATGAGCAGCTGTTTCTTTTAATGATTCATCTGTTGCTGCAATACCCAGTCTCACTTTCTTAAATTTGAGTAACGGCTTTCTGAGTGTCTTAGGGAAAAAATGGAATGTGCTAATCAACATGAGAGAACGAACTAGATGGGGGGCTTGACGATAAATTTCTTGGGCAACTGCTCCGCCCATTGATAAGCCTAAAATATGAGCGTTTTCAATTTTTAACTCGTTTAATAAGGCGATAACGTCTGCTGCGAAATTTGGAACAGATATCCCTTCCGTTTTGGTACATTCACCATGACCGCGTAAATCAGGAATTATTAATTCGTACTGATCAGCTAATTCAAATTGTGCTTGCCATCCTTCCTTAACTTCGCCTAAACCATGGATAAGAACTAAGTGTTCCCCATTGCCAAAATGTAAATAAGGCATCCCCAGCCTACTAACTTTCGATTTTTCCAATTCGACACCACCTTTATTATTTTATTACTATATTCCCAAGTTAAGAAAATTGTAAACGTGATGTTACAGCATATAATAACATGTATTGGCAGAGTTGACAAAATATTACTCATAGGTGTAAAATACATATAGGTGAGGTGATATAGAAATGGTAAATCAAGACAATCAGTCTGTCAATCCTTCAAAAAACTTTGTTCTGCCATTTATTCTATTGCTTCTTAGCAGAATGTCTCTTCACGGATATGAGCTAAGCCAGAAATTACAAGGATTTGGTTTTAAAACGATTGACCAAGGTAATCTGTACCGACTGTTAAGACAGCTCGAAAAGGAAGAACTAGTATCATCTGAGTGGGATACAAATGGCAGTGGTCCTGCCAAAAGAAGATATTCCATTACTAAAGCTGGTATTACATACTTAAAAGGCTATGCCAATCAACTAGAATCGTACCAATCGATGCTAGACCAATTCTTCAAAATGTATTCAAGTTTCCTTGAGCTCTATATTCCTTCATTTCAAAAGAGGGATCCGATAGAGAAAGTAAACAGTAAAAAGAGGAGGAAAGACGATGGCACAGAAAAAGAGTGAAAATGTTCAAGCAGTTGAAGAAAAGATGATTCCTGCAGCAGAAGAACCTAATAAAGAAGGTTTATTTGTAGATACACTCTGGAATCAGTATGAGCAAGCACTTGAGCGGGCAAGACAGCTACGTGAAAACCGTGAGGATGCTTATGTCAATGCGCTAAAAGAAGTTATCAAGTTTAACAAACAATACAGAAACTCACTAGCTAATCTATTTGAACAAACGAAAAAAACGAACAAAGATGTCGTTTCCGGCTTCATGCAGCAAATGAATGCACGCAGGGAACAACTTATAAAGGACGAAGAAAGAATCGAAGCAGAAATGATGAATGAAAAAGAGGAGCTTAAGGAGCAGCTTAAAGAGGTATCTCATCAATTAGAAAACCTTGCACTTACTCCAATCAAATCTGTTTTCCACATTATAGACCAGTTAGAGGATAATTTTGAAAAGAGCACAGAAGCCAACGTCGCTTATGGCCGTGAACGCCGAAATGCTTGGCAGCAAGTTACAAACGAGTATGTTAAAATGGCTAGAAATACACATAATGAAATTATAAATCGCGGAAAAAATAGCGTCAAAGAACTTTTAAAAGCAAGGTAAAGAACGATTTCAAAAAAATACGCAGACCAATCCATCTGATTGGCCTGCTTTTTCTTGTTAATCAATGAACAAAAATATATATTAATATCTGAAACATAAATTTAATATTACGATTATTAATTTGACAACATTTCGTGCTATACTTCTACTTGCAATAGACTAGGATAAAAGTGGTTAAAAAGGATTACTTTTGCTAAGTTAATAAACTGTTAAATCTTTAAGTTACATAGAAGGAACCAATAACTATTGCTATTTGCGATGAAGGAAGCAGGGGAATAAAGTTGAAAAAGAAGATTATGGCATTTTGTACAATAATCATGTTCGGAAGTCCAACTGTATTACTTCAAGTAGAAGCCGAAGAAAATAATAACCAGCAAATAATTGATGAGCAGCGTTCAAACATCCAATTAGAAATATTAAAAGGCAATGTTGAACTTAACCGAGTAAAAGAAGAAATTGAAAAAATTAATGAACAAATCAAGCGAGTAGAGCAAGCAATAAATGATAATAATCAAATCATTCTCGAAACTGAGAACAAAATAAGCTCTTCACAATTAGAGATACAGAAACTAGAAGCAGAGATTGTAACACTAAATGAAAAAGTAAGTAAGCGTAATGAAATCTTAAAAAAACGCGCACTTACTTTTCAAGAAAATGGAGGCAAGGTAAACTATCTAGATGTTTTACTTGGTTCCACAAGTTTTAAAGACTTTGTCGATCGGGTGGGTGCCGTTGCCTCATTTGTCGAGGCAGACCAAAATATAATTAACCAACATGAGGCTGATAAAGAGGAGATTAGAAAGAAGCAAGCCCAAGTAAAAGATAAATTAATAGATCTTCAGAGTATGAAAGTGGAATTAGAAGGAATGCAATCACAAATATTAGAACAAAAGCAACACATTGAATGGTTAAGAACAGAGGCAAAGAAGAAAGAGCAAGTTACACTATCGGAGCAGGCAGGATTAATGCAACAGGATTCTGCACTTGAAGCTATGTATGATTTAACTGATTTTGACACAAATGAAATACTGAATGATTCTTTGCTGTTAACGAATGAAACTGTTAAAAGCCTAATTTCTAATGGATTAAAGTATGTAGGGAATTCGGTTTATGTCTTTGGCGGCGGTCGAAATGAATATGATATAGCAGCTGGGAGATTTGATTGTTCAGCTTTTGTCAGTTGGGCGTTTTCTCAGGTTGAAATCAAAATAGGTGCAAGTACAGAAGTTTTAAAAAATACAGGAAAACCTGTTGATGTGGATGAAATGCAGCCGGGAGACCTCGTGTTTTTTGATACATATAAAAAAGATGGTCATGTCGGCATTTACCTAGGTGCTGGAAAATTCCTGGGATCACAAAGTTCAACAGGTGTGGCAATAGCTGATATGACAAATGGTTATTGGTTAGAGAAGTTCAATGGGCGTGTCAATCGCATTATTTCACAATAGGGAGGCGAGGCTGCATTAGCCTCGCTCTTATAATGTGTAAAAAAAACATTTGCTAAAGGTATTGGAAATTGAGTACAATTAAAAGGTTATTCCATATCCTTGTATCTAAAACAGTAGAAGATTAAGTTAGGAGTAGTTAAGTAAATGGAGTTATTATTGATTATTAAAGCAATTATTTTAGGTTTAGTAGAAGGGGTGACTGAATTTGCCCCAGTATCTTCGACTGGGCATATGATCATCGTGGATGATATGTGGCTTCAATCAGAAGAATTTTTAGGGAAATATGGAGCGAATACTTTTAAAGTAGTGATCCAGCTTGGTTCGATTTTAGCTGTTGTCGTGACATTCAAAGACCGAATTATTGACCTATTAGGAATGGGTCGAATAAAAAGTAAGCTATCCGGACAAGGTGGCAGCCGTTTAAAATTATCTCAAGTATTTGTTGGATTAATACCAGCTGGAATTTTTGGGGTACTACTTGAAGACTATATAGATGAGTATTTATTTTCGACTCAGACTGTTTTAATAGGTTTAGTGATTGGTGCTATTTTCATGATAATTGCAGATCGTTTTGGTCCAAAAACACCGAAAATCCAAACGGTTGACCAAATTACGTATAAACAAGCTCTAACGATTGGTCTCATTCAATGTTTATCATTGTGGCCAGGTTTTTCTCGTTCTGGTTCGACTATATCAGGCGGGGTACTATTAGGTTTGAGTCATAGAGCGGCTGCTGATTTTACGTTTATTATGGCAGTACCTATTATGGCCGGTGCCAGCTTTCTCTCCTTACTGAAAAATTGGCAGTATATGACGATGGACGCACTTCCATTTTTTATTGCTGGATTCATTAGTGCCTTTGTATTTGCTTTAATCTCGATCCGCTTTTTCTTAAAGTTAATCGATAAAATTAAACTCGTCCCCTTTGCTCTATATAGAATCCTATTAGCGTTAATTATTTTTCTGGTTTACTTTTAATTTTATGAAGCAGCACCACATTAGCGTCTGCCTGTTTATTAAAACCAACAACGACAAGTTGTTGGTTTTTTTGTTGGATAAAAGCGGTCTATTTTCTGAACATAAGTGATGTTAAGGGCCATATCCCAATGATATAAGGATATGGTTTTTGAATTTCTACACACTTGTCCACTATTTTTTTGGAAGGCATTTGTCACACTTTAAATTTATTGGTCAAATAACTGTTCGTACATAATGAACATGCCTACACCAACTAACGGAAAAAGAATATTTTATTGTAACAGGAAAACTATCACAAAAAGGTGAGGACATATTTGGTGGGTGCAACAGATGAAATCAATTGTTTTCTTAGGTACAAATAAAACAGGATCAAGCTACGAAGGAATTAAAGCAGCAAAAAGACTTGGTTTCGAGACAATACTTTTAACGAATCGCACTATTTTTGTTGAAGAAAGGGAGGAATATCGCGAAATAGATGACGTACGTCTAGTGAATTTGTCAGAAACAGATGAAATTCTATCAGCCGTTACCGACCTAATTGAAGAGGGGAAAGAGGTTGTTTGCTTTATTAGCTTTTTAGATGAATATATTTATTTAGCGGCTTTGCTTACAAATACTCTTTGTAATACACCTATCACATATGAACCGTTGCAAATTATGAACGACAAAATTTTGACTAGAAGGTATTTAGCCAGAAAAGAATACACTCCGTTTTTTAAGGTTCTAGTCTCAAACGATACAATCGATGATGAGATAAACCAGTTAAAAGACTGCTTTCCTCTAATTATCAAATCTCCTCAATCTAATGGTTCAAAAGATGTAATACTGGTCGAAAATGAGTGGGAATGCAGAAAGGGTGTAAAACAACTTCGCCGTAAAAACTCTGAACTTCCTATATTAGTGGAGGAATATTTAGAGGGACCACAATATTTGATTGAAGTGGTTGTCTATCATTCCAACATTTCAGTTGCAGCAATTGTAGAGCAGGAAGTAACAAAGGGTCAACGGTTTATTATCACGGGGTATTCTGTTTGTCCTGAGTTGTACTTAGAACAACTGCCCGGGCTACAGGAAAGTATTGTTACAATTATAGAGGATTTTCAGTTAAGAAATGGTACTTGCCATTTAGAAATGAAATTAACAAAGAAAGGCTGGAAGCTGATTGAGATTAATCCGAGGATGGCTGGGGGAGCTATGAACCGGATGATTGAGGAAGCGTTTGGTTATAACCTTGCAGAACAAACAATAAGATTGTTCACGGGGTTAGAACCAGATTTAAGGAAAAAACACAATAGGGCTATTTATACCCATTATTTAATCGTTGGTTTAGTTGGGGAGTTACTTAAAGTATCGGGTTGTGAATCAGCCAAGAAACAAGTTGGTGTTTTAGAGGTATACACAAAGGCAAAATATGGTGAACTTGTTACACCACCTCGCTCCATGGGACAACGATATGGGTATGTATTAGCCGGAGGAGATTCAAAGGATCAAGCAAGAGAATGCGCCCTGAATGGTGCGCAGCAAATTCAATTTTACGTGCAGCCTGTTTAGAAACTTAGAAAGGAGGTTTGGTTATGAGGGAAGAACATAAAAATGTATGTATATGTCAGGACCTGGAACAACTTTTAGAAGAACAAAAAAGGTTATCCTTTGATGAATTTCGTTTTTTAAGTGAGGATTTTGGGTATGACACTATTCCATTTATCCTTTCAACAGGAAAGTGTCAATTTGAGGCTTTTGGTTGGGCAAATAATGGTAACTTTTTTACAACAAATGTATTTAGATTAGAAGCGCTAGATGTAAGGAGATGTTGCGCAACAATATCCCTACTGGAACCAGTAGACATAGATGGCTATCCAGTAGATTTATGCGACAATGTTTTTTCATTAAGAACAACCTCAAATTGTATAGTTGTAGATCTTACCTGTTTTATATCACTACAGCCGCTGTCACCTAGATTAGTGGATCGGCTCCTTCCTATAGTGGATCCTAAATGATTGATAAGCCCAATTAGATTGGGCTTATTCTTTTTTTTGAAAAGTGGGTTATTTGGATATGTGTCTATCGCACATTTTTATCGGTATGAATAGGATATATGGAATTATAAAAAGGAGGTAATGTAAATGTCTGGTTCACATGGCGGGTACGGCAGCGGCTTTGCCCTACTAGTTGTATTGTTCATTTTGTTAATTATTATCGGGGCTTCTTGGGGCCGAGGATACTACTAAAAAAAGGGGGTTATATATATGCCATATGGATATGGTTATGGAGGATTTGGCGGTGGCTGTGGATTTGGTGGAGGCTACGGCGGTGGCTGTGGATTTGGCGGCGGCTTTGCGTTAATCGTAGTTTTATTTATCCTATTAATTATCGTAGGTGCAGCTTGTTTTAGATAAAACAAAAGCTGAAACCCTCTTGACTAATCAAGAGGGTTTCCTTTTGTTGAATGTTTCCACTTTTTAAATTCATTGATTTCAACTGATAATTTTTTAAGTGTAAAGCTTATGACGGCGGCATCATCAACTATCCCTAATCCGACGAGAAAATCGGGGACCACATCTAAAGGAGAAACGAAATATAGGATTGCACCAATAATGGTTAAGATTGTAGCGGGCGCAATGTTTCGATATTCGCCTCTTGAATAGGCTTGGACCATATCAAAAAATAATTGCAGCTTTTCCCATACATCACCTAAAGTACCTTTGTTATTTTTTGCCTTGAGTATTGCCTTCTTCAATAAGCCCTCGGTCTTTTTTGGATCATCGATATACCGCTTAGCACCTTCACGATATTTCTTTGCTTCAAAATAAATTTGTGGGTCAACCATTTACATACACTTCCTTAAGTGGATATATAAATTAGTGTGCCACAGGAACATTCATTTCATTTATGCAGAAACATCATCACTTATGATAGGAGTATTTCCCCAGACAATTTCTTCTACCTCATAGCCTTCAAGTGTTTCTTTCTTTAATAAGGTATCGACTAATTGCTGATACTGATGTTGATGACTATTTATTAGATTCTCTGCTCTTTCTATCCCCTTTTCAAACAGTTCTTGCATTTTATCTTCTTTGTCCTGTTTGTTAAAAGTAAGGGTAAAACCACCTTGGAGCATGCCCGTATCTACCATTTGTTCAATAATTTGCTTTGCTTGCTGCACGTCACCACTGACGCCTATGCTATGTTCGCCAAGGAGTATTCTTTCGGCAACACCACCGGCTAATACCATGGCGACCCGATCTAGTAAATCACTTGTCGTGGATAAATGAAGCTCTTTTGGGATAGGTGCCACGTATCCCAGCGCATCACCACGTGGGATAATAGTCGCTTTTCTGACAGAACCTGGCTTCGTTAAGGAAGCTACAATGGCATGCCCTGCTTCGTGAATAGCCACTCGGCGCTTAGTGTCCAAATCCTGTAAAGTACGAGATGTACTTCCTAATATTGTCCGGTCTAGAGCATAATCAAGATCCCCTTTAGTTAATACATCCTGCCCGTTACGAACTGCACGTCTGCTGGCTGTTTCAAATAATGATTGCAGCTCTGCTCCTGAAAAGCCAGAGGTACTTTCTGATAATTCATCTAAAGACGCTAGAACCTCTTCACTAAGTGCTTTCCCTCGTGTATGAATATCCATGATTTCTCGTCTTCCTTTTGTATCCGGAAGTGGTACATGGAAAGTGAAGTCAATTCTACCCGGCCTTAGGAACGCTTCATCAAGCATATCTTTTCTGTTTGTTGCGGCAATAAACAGAATTCCATCATTCGAATGCCCGCCATCAAGCTGGACAAGGAGTTCAGTCAAAGTTTTTTCTGCTTCTTCACCGCCATGGGCTTTTCTTCTGCCAGCTAGGGCATCTACTTCATCAATGAAGATGACAGCCGGACCTTGTTTTCTCGCACTCTGAAATAAAGAGCGGACCCTGCTGGCACCGACTCCAACGAATAATTCGTTAAAAGCTGACCCGCTTGCAGAAAAGAAAGATGCATTTAATTCACGGGCAATTGCCTGAGCTAATAATGTTTTTCCTGTGCCTGGCGGTCCATATAATAAAATACCTTTTGGCGGCTTAATCCCCATTTTAACCGCTCTTTCCGGTTCCTTCAGTGTTGAAAGTGTCTGAAGAATTTCTTCCTTCATTTCTTCACCAATCCCACCAACATCATCTAAACTAATGGATGGAAGAGGTCGTGCTTGAGAAACACTATTCTTCATTGAATTTGATAGACCAAACCCCCCTTTTGTTCTTTGAAGTACGAAAGCAGTTCCAACAAGGGTGAGTAGTACACCCGCCATAATCCACTTTCCAAACCGGCTGCTATTAGAGAAGGAGTAATGAATATTATATTTCTCAACGAGTTTGTCAATCATTTGACTATTCGGCGGAACATGTGATTCGTATTTGAGACCGTCAATTTCCAGTATTATGCTGCCGTCAGAGTGCTCTGTCAGAACTACTTGTTTTCCGTTTTGCTCTTGAATGGTTTCTTCCACTGAAGAAAAAGGAATCTCAATTTTTTTATTGGTTGTTTGGATAATCCAAGTTATCCCTGCCAGTAATATTAGTAACGCTGCGATGAGCGGAATAATCTTTGAGACTAGTTTTTTACTTTGATTCAATATTGTCATCTCCTTATACGAGTCTTATTCTATTATAAAAGGAAAATGGCAAAAGGCGATGTGGGAATGGGTGGAAATAGATTTCCAATTGGATTATTATTAAAGGATTGCAAATTTGACCGCAAGACTATAAGATTAAGGGTACGAGAAAAATTTTTGGATTGACAAAAAGAGAGGAATTTGAAATGGGTAACAATTTTAAAGAAGAGGTATTATCGCGTAGAACCTTTGCGATTATATCTCACCCGGATGCCGGGAAAACAACATTAACAGAAAAATTATTATTATTCGGCGGAGCGATTCGTGACGCTGGTACGGTAAAAGCTAAAAAAACAGGTAAGTTTGCGACAAGTGACTGGATGGAAATTGAAAAGCAACGTGGAATCTCTGTTACGTCCAGCGTTATGCAATTTGATTATAATGATTTTCGTGTCAATATTTTGGACACTCCAGGACACCAGGATTTCAGTGAAGATACGTATCGTACGTTAATGGCTGTTGATAGTGCAGTTATGATTATCGATTCTGCTAAAGGGATTGAGGAACAAACGTTAAAGCTATTTAAAGTATGCCGGATGCGTGGAATTCCAATTTTTACTTTTATTAATAAGCTGGACCGTCAGGGGAAAGCGCCCTTAGAGCTCCTTGCTGAATTAGAAGAGGTTCTTGGAATTGAGTCATATCCGATGAACTGGCCAATTGGGATGGGCAAAGAGTTTCTTGGGATTTATGACCGTTATTACAATCGAATTGAACAATTTAGAGTAAATGAGGAAGACCGTTTCATATCATTAAATAGTGAAGGGGAAATAGAAGGAGAACATCCATTAAAGGCTTCTGGACTTTATGACCAAACGCTGGAAGAGATTATGCTTTTAAATGAGGCTGGTAATGATTTCTCTCCTGAAAAAGTTGCAGATGGTAAGATTACCCCGGTTTTCTTTGGCTCTGCGTTAACAACTTTTGGGGTCCAAACCTTTTTAGAGACATACCTGCAATTTGCTCCTGCTCCGATGGCTCGAAATTCATCGATAGGAGAAATTAATCCGCTTGCTGAACAGTTTTCAGGATTTGTCTTTAAAATTCAGGCAAACATGAACCCAGCCCATCGTGACAGGATTGCTTTCGTCCGTATTTGTTCAGGTAAATTTGAACGAGGAATGACGGTAAATATACCACGCTTAGGTAAACAGATTAAGCTTTCTCAATCCACTTCTTTTATGGCTGAGGAAAGAAACACGGTGGATGAGGCTGTCAGCGGGGACATTATTGGTCTCTATGATACTGGTACTTACCAAATTGGTGATACCATAACTGCAGGTAAAGATAATTTTCAATTTGAAAGACTGCCTCAATTTACACCAGAGCTTTTTGTTAGGGTTTCTGCAAAAAATGTAATGAAACAAAAATCATTTTATAAAGGGATTCAACAGCTGGTTCAGGAAGGTGCCATTCAACTGTACAAAACAGTCAAAACAGATGATTACCTGTTAGGTGCGGTTGGACAGCTGCAATTTGAGGTTTTTGAACATCGAATGAGAAATGAATACAATGCAGAGGTATTGATGGAACGAATTGGTTCTAAAATTGGCAGATGGATAGAAGGAGATGTTGTTGATGAAAATCTCTCGAGTTCTAGAAGTCTGCTTGTAAAGGATCGCTTTGATCATTATGTCTTTTTATTTGAAAATGACTTTGCGCTTCGTTGGTTCCAAGAAAAAAATCCAGACGTGAAGCTTTATAACCCTATGGATCAGCACGAGTAGGATTGGCGGGATTATTCCCGTCATTTTTTTAAATTAAAAATACAGAAAATTCAGACTAATATCTTTGCTATTATTTTTAGAACAACATACAATTAGTACAAGATTCGATAGAACATTTTTGGGAGGGATAGTCATGAACAATGGGTATTTTTTTACGGGATTTCCAGGTTATATTTGTAACCAATTAATTAGAGAAGTTTTGAAAAAGAATGAATTGAAAGGGATTGTTTATGTACTTGTTCTTCAAAGTATGATGGATAAAGCAAGAAAAGAACGACATGCTATTATTACAGAACTAGGTCTGCAGGACGACTTATTTATCCTTATAGAAGGTGACATCACCCAGCCATCACTATTGATCTCTGACGAAACCCAAGAAATTCTAAATGAAAGGGTAACCCATGTTTTTCATCTTGCAGCTATCTTTGATTTGGCAGTACCTGGGGATATTGCTTTTAGAATTAATGTGGATGGCACCAATAATGTGAATAAGTGGGTACGAGGGCTGACTCAATTAAAACGTTATGTCTATTTTAGTACGGCATATGTAGTGGGAGAACGTGAGGGGATCCTTTACGAGACTGAGCTTATTCGTCCCACTAGTTTTAAAAATCATTATGAAGAAACAAAATATGAGGCTGAAGTTTTGGTTGAAAAACTTAAAGAAGAAGTCCCCATTACCATTATTCGGCCTGGGATTGTTAAAGGTCATTCACAAACAGGAGAAACGATAAAGTTTGATGGTCCATACTTTATAATGAACTTTTCGGAGAAATTAAAATTCCTCCCAATCCTTCCGAAATTGGGAAAAGGAGAAGCGTATGTTAATTTGGTCCCGATTGACTATATCATTCAAGCCACAACATATCTCAGTTTTTTCGAAAATGGTATCGGTAAGACCTATCACTTAACCGATCCTCGTCCTTATCGTGCTTCTGAAATTTATATAATTTTGATGGAGGAACTGCTAAACAAAAAACCTATCGGCACCCTCCCATTATCAGTTGGCAAAGGGTTTCTTTCAATAAAGCCGATGAGAAAATATTTAGGGGTTGAAAAAGAAGCACTGGATTATTTTACATGGACGGGTCATTTTGATTGTACTCAAGCTGTGAATGATTTAAAGGAATCAGGAATAAGATGCCCTGATTTTAAGGATGGTGTAAAGGCTATGACAGCATTTTACTTAGAACAAAAGGATAATCCGAACTATCAGATACACATATTATGATTTAATGCATAGAGAGTAATCAAAAATATTTCTTATATTCTTCGTTTATTCGGACGTTTACTGGTAAAACTAACTTGGAAGTAACTTACAGTAGAAGCGAGATAGAGAAATGAAAAAAATGAGTAAATTAGAAGCAGTATTATGGAGTATAGCCTTTCCAGGATTCAGTCAGCTATTAAGTGGTCAGTACATCAAAGGTATTTTCTTTGTGATACTAGAATTTATAATAAATGCGAACAGTCATTTTAATAGTGCGATTATGTACAGTTTCCTAGGTGAAATCAAAAAAGCTGAATCAACCCTAAATTATCAGTGGCTAATGTTTTACCCTTGTGTATATATGTTTGCAATGTGGGATGGTTATCGTTCAGCAATGCCGGCAGAGGAAAAGTACTCATATTTACCTTTTGTATTTTCCGCTTATTTTGTCACAGTAGGTTTAATGATTTCCCCGAAGGTGACGATTTTTAATGTTCATCCAGGTCCTGTTTTTTTACCAATGTCCTTTGTGATCCCAGGGGTATTTATTGGTTATTTAATAAAAAGGATATTACAGCTTCGCGAAAAGAGGCTTCAAATCTAACACAGATTTGGAGTTTTTTTAATGATATTTATTTTGATGCCCCCACAAAGGACGATTATTATTCGTATTTCTTTATTGGAAGTACCGTTGCCAGAACCTACAAAATCAAATCTATCATACTTATGGTATAATTGGTTGAATAGAGAGGTGAGGCAATGCTAGGTTTATTGTTTTTAACCAAAAATAAAAAGCGTACTTTAGAGGAGTCGGTACGATTAATTCAACAGGGTGACCACTCTTTACTTAATGATATTATAGAGGCTTATAAACCATTTATTGCTAAAAGTGTGTCTTCAGTATGTAAACGATATATTTATGAAACTGACGATGAATTTAGTATTGGTCTTATTGCATTTAATGAGGCAATTGAGAAATATTCAGCTGAGAAGGGCAGTTCCGTTCTTAGTTTTGCCGAAGTGATTATAAAACGAAGAGTCATTGATTATATACGAAAGCAAACGAAAAACCAACATGTCAGCATTGACTTAACCTATTCATCATTTGAGGAAGAATCAGCGGGCATGGTAATTGTAAACGAGCTATCACTTGAGGAATATAAGAAAAAGACTGACGAAGAAATTAGGAAGGAAGAAATTATTCAATTTCAAACTCTATTAACTTCATTTGATTTGAGCTTCAGCGATTTAGTTGAGAATTCACCAAAGCATGCGGATGCCAGGGAGAACGCTATCAAAGTAGCGAAGCTATTAGTTGAAAATAGGGAATTAATGGATTCGTTATATGAGAAAAAACGTCTTCCTATAAAGCAGCTAGAAAAAATGGTGAATGTCAGCAGGAAGACGATTGAACGAAACCGGAAATATATTATTGCGATTGCACTAATATTATCAAGTGATTATGTTTATTTAAACGATTATTTAAAGGGGGTGCTAGAGACATGAGAAGGGGAGTTATAATCGAAGTTAATGATCCTTATTTGACGTTGTTAACTTCTGATGGAGAGTTTTTGCGTGCCCGCAAAATGGATAGAATTTATTCTATAGGGGAAGAAATAGATTTTTTTCCTGTTACTGATTATCTTCATAGCAAGAAGACTAAATCATTTAAAAACTTTTTTACTTTAAAAACAGTTTGGATGACGATGGCGGTTCTGATGATATGTTTAGGGTCAATTATCCCAGTTTATCAAAGTAATAAAGCTTATGCTTATATGTCTATTGATGCTGGCACTAGGATGGAATTGGGATTAAATAAGGATATGCAGGTAGTTGAATTAAAGGGATTTAATCATGAAGCAAAAAAAGTTATCTCAGAACTAGATAATTGGAAGAAAATGGATGCTTCTGAGTTAACTTCAATAATATTAACAGAGTTAAAAGAAGAGGGGCATATAACCCAAGCTGAGCCAGTTGTTATTTCAACAGTTAAAACGGATGAGCTAAAAGAGGCTGGGACAGCAAAACTTCAGGAGAATATCCAGCAAATTAAACAAAAAGTGGATAAAAATCTTGTAGTATTAACAATGTATACAAGTACTGAGGACGAAGTAGAAAAGGCCCAAGAATCAGGTATTCCGGTAGGTGTCTATCATAGAAATAAAAATAACTCTGCACAAAAAAAGCAGACAAAAGAAAAAGATAAACAAATAAAAAAGGAGATAGCAAAACCAACAGACATTACTCCGACAGAGTCTTCTTCAACTACAGCGCTGCCACCTGGTCAGCAAAACAAACTAGACCAAGATAACAAAAATGAAAATGGTAATCCACAGGTGTACCAAAACCAGGATGATAATAGCCAAGATAACCATTCAATACCAACAGAGCAAGGTAATGGGAAGCAGACTCCACCTGGATTAAACAAAGATGGCACGGACAAAGGTAATCGAAATCAAGTTAATCTTGGAGCGAACAACAAGCAAGAAAAATCGAAAACCAATAATCAAAATAAACCTGCCAAACAAGAGAAAAATGGCAAAAAATAAGTCCGGCAAAAATGCCGGACTTTTTCCATGTTTATTCAGTTAAATTATTGTTGTTGCCCTGCCATTTGAGCTTGCGCAGATTTTACTAATCTTTTCGTGATTTCGCCGCCAACAGAACCATTTGCACGGGACACTGTATCAGACCCTAAATTAACCCCAAACTCTTGGGCTATTTCATATTTAACTTGATCAAGGTATTGCTCTATTCCTGGAACTAATAATTTATTGCTGCTGTTAGCCATTATTTTCAACTCCTTGTTATCTATACAGAGATTTTTTCTCTGTATTTGTATTATGATTCAAATAACTATTTTAATAAGTGGAAATGTTTTGCGGATTTGGAACGTTATAAACAAATTAGTCAGTCCCTTTGCTAACGTCTATGGTTGGGTGCATAAAAGGATATGCTTTAGGTTTTTTTTTGCTTTCGAGCAGTTCCCGATTTTCTGTAGTATTCCAGCCGATATCGTTTGTCGGGTGAACCCATTCATCCCCTGCCATAATTTCTGGGTCAGTGTCTTCCGTCCAGTTCTCTAATGGTGAATTGGGAGAGGAATATTCACTGTCTCCAATTACTACGCCATGTTCATTTACAAAAGGCGGCTGCATTTTGATTCCAGTGCCTTCAAAACTTGGGGCATTTATCTGATGCGGCATTGTTTCGTTAATCGTTAGATTTTCATCTGTTTCTTTGTTTTCTTTAGTCATTTTCCTCACTCCTATTTTTCTTTATTTTTCTCTGGATGAACAAATTTATTTATGAAAAATAAGGAAGTGATTGAATTTCCTCTTTTGTAAAAACTAATGGTGTAACACAAAAAAGGGAGGATGAAAAGAATGGCTAAGCGTAAAGCAGAACATGACGCAGTAAATAAATATTCAAAAACTCCACATAAAAATGTTCAGGAAAGTGAGTTTTCAGCAGAATATGCTGGTACTGAGGATGCCATTCGTGTTCAAAACCGAAATTCAAAGCTTGGTAAAAAAGGAAGAAGCTAATGAAAGAGAAAAAAACTGTACAAAACACACGTGAAGAATTCAGCATTGAATTTGGTGACGTAAATGGAACAAAGTTATATGAAGTGCTACAGGCGAGAAATAGCGATAAAAAACGTTCGAATAAAGAAAAATAAGCCGGCTGAAACAGCCGGCTATTTTTTAAACTTTAAATGGAAAAATAATCGTTCCTTTATTTGCTGGATCGAAATAAGCCAATAAATAAGTTTGGATTTTTACAATTTTGCCTGATGTTAAGTAGACGGAAAGATCAAAAGACAAATCCTCAATCATGGTATGCTTATATAAATCTTTCTCATCAAGCGCTAAATCCAAATATTCATGCCCAAGATGTGATGGATTGTCTACTACTTGTTTATATATTTCTGTTCTCGTCTGTTTATTAGAGCTTTGTTCCCACCATGGTTTCCGTGGCTTGTACTTATGATTAATTAAATAATCATATTTCATCAGACCAGAAATGATGTCAAGATCGCTTACGGATTTCGATTCTAAAAAGGAGAACAATCTTCGGAATAAATCTTCTAATTGGTGTCCAATTCTCGACCATCCCTGCTTATCCCAAAATCCTCCAAACTCCTGAAAAAAGTCAAATGGTGAAGGAAACACCTTCGTTACTAAATATTCAATTGTATGATTCATTCGATGATCATTCCAATATTTTTCTAAAACATCCTCCACTTGTTTTATTCTGAGAATATCATTAAATGGCAAGACATTATTCCCCAGAATCTCATAAGGCGATTGATCCATATAAATATAGTTATGGTCAGCTGCACGGAGTCTTAGTCCCGTTCCTCTTAACATTTTTAAAAAACCTAATTGCAGTTCTTCTGGACGAAGTTCAAAGACATCATTAAACGTTTTACGAAATGAAGAGTAGTCTTCCTCTGGCAGCCCTGCAATTAAATCAAGGTGCTGATCTATTTTCCCGCCGTCCTTCACCATTGTCACGGTTCTAGTCAATTTTTCAAAATTTTGTTTCCTCATTACAAGTTCATTCGTATAATCATTGGTTGATTGTACACCAATCTCAAAACGGAAGAGTCCTTTAGGGGCTTCATTATTCAAAAACTCGATAACCTCAGGTCTCATGATATCGGCCGTAATCTCAAATTGAAAAACTGTTCCTGGCAGATGTTCATCTATTAAGAACCGAAACATTTCCATTGCATAGCTCCTGCTAATATTAAAAGTACGGTCAACAAATTTAATGGTTTTGGCCCCGTTTGCCATTAAATATCGGATATCATCCTTAATTTTCTCTCTGTCAAAATAGCGTACTCCTACTTCAATGGAAGAAAGACAAAATTGACAGTTAAATGGACATCCTCTGCTTGTCTCTATATAAGTGACACGCTTTCCTAAATGAGCAACATCTTCAGGAAATCTGTATGGAGATGGAAGTTCTTTTAGATCGAGTTTGTTCATCTGAGGGGTAACTCTTACTTTTCCATTTTCACGGTAGGCGATTCCGTGGACGTTTCTATAATCTCCTTCACCATTCATTTCCGTAAGTAACTGTTTAAATGAATGTTCTCCTTCGCCAATAATAATAAAGTCCACACTTGGAAGTTTTTCCATCCATTCTACAGTATCATAAGTAACTTCAGGTCCACCTAAAACAATTTGGATAGAAGGGTCAATCTTTTTCAGCATATTAACCACTTTAATCGTTTCTTCAATGTTCCAAATGTAACAGCTAAAGCCGATGATTTTTGGTTTTTGCTGATAGAGGTCTGATACGATGTTCATGGCGGGATCTTTAATTGTATATTCCTTCAGCTGGATATTGAATTCTGGAGCTGCAAAAGCCTTTAGGTAACGAATGGCTAAATTCGTATGTATATATTTAGCATTTAAGGTACTGCAAATAACGTTCATTATAAAACTCCTTCGAAAAAATTAAAACAATAGTATATTATACCCCATTATTGAAAAAAGCGATAACAGAAGCAGTATGATATTTCTGTTATACCACAGCGAATTCCCTGTTATACAATTATTTTTACGAATAAATCCATATAAATTAGCGTTTTTTTGGTTATTTTTAAAGTGTTATAGAATTTTTTAATGATGTTTGATTTTTGTCACAGCGTAAAAAAAACATATGTCCTACAATAAATGAGGGGAATTTATATTATATGTATTTTCAGTCTTTTTGAACAAGAAGGGGAGGGACACTATGTCTATTTTACCGATGAAAAATGAGCTTGGGTTCTTTGAGATTCGTCTCGAATCAATAGGGGGTCTTGGAGCAAACTTAGCCGGAAAAATGCTTGCTGAGGCAGGAGTACTAGGTCTAGGGTTGAATGGATCTAACTTTTCATCATATGGCTCCGAAAAGAAAGGGTCACCTGTTAAAAGCTTTACTCGTTATTGTGAACCAGAAGTTGAAATAAGAGATCACAGCCCCATTGAGCAGCCGCATATTGTTGCCGTTTTTCATGAAGCACTATATAAAACTGTTGATGTTGTCAGTGGTTTGAATGCTGATGGTATTGCTCTTGTGAACACTGCAAGAGAGTTTGATGAAGTTAGAAGAGATTTAAAATTAGAATATGGAACACTTGCTATAGTTGATGCCTTAACGATTGCGGTTGAGGAAAAAACGAAAGTGAATACAGCAATGCTGGGTGCTTTATATCGTATTTGTGATTTTCTAGACCCTGATTCAATGAGAAACGTCATTCGAAAAACCTTTGAAAAGAAATACCCACATCTGGTTGAACCTAATATACGTACATTCGATCGCGGGTTTAAAGAAGTTCAATTTAAAACATATGAAGTCCCCGAGAGTGCAGAAGGAAAAAGTTTTACGCGTCCACTGCCACAATTAGGATATTTGACACAAGAACTTGGCGGAGTTATGACAACTCAAGCCAATAGTATTATGAAAGATTTAAGTGGATCTAGACAAGGATTCCTTCCAGAGTTACTAAAGGATAAATGTATCCATTGTGCTGCTTGTGATAATGTCTGTCCAGATTATTGCTTTGTTTGGGAAGCAGGCGAGGATAAAAAGGGCAGGAAGCAAATGTTCCTCAAAGGGATTGATTATCAATATTGTAAGGGCTGTCTAAAATGCGTAGAGGCTTGTCCAACTGATGCACTTGGAGATCTTCGTGAAATGATTGGGTATGCAGAAGCTAATCGCGTAAAACAGAACTTTCCGTATATAGCAGGAGGGATTTCGTAATGGCAATGCTGGAGGATAAAATTACTAGTTTGGCTGTCGCTGAGCAGCTCTCAACCTTTGAATCAGGAAATGAAATGGCTGCAATGGCAGCAGCACAAATCAATTATCACATTATGGGTTATTTTCCAATTACGCCTTCTACTGAAGTAGCGCAATTTTTAGACCAAATGCAAGCCCGCGGCGAGCATGATATTAAGTTAATCCCAGCAGATGGTGAACATGGGTCAGCCGGTATTTGCTATGGTGCAGCTGCTACTGGTGCCAGGGTATTTAATGCAACTAGTGCAAATGGACTCCTATATATGATTGAACAGCTTCCTGTTCAAGCAGGAACTCGTTTTCCAATGGTAATGAACCTTGTTACGCGTTCAGTCAGCGGACCTCTTGATATAAGAGGAGATCATTCTGACCTTTACTTTGCGTTAAATACAGGATGGGTAATCTTAACAGCTAGAACTCCACAGGCTGTCTATGATATGAATATTATGGCTCTTAAAATTGCAGAACATTCTAAAGTACGCTTGCCAGTTATCGTGGCCTACGATGGTTTTTTTACTTCGCATCAGAAGCGTCGAGTACAATACTTTAAAGAAAGAAAAGTGGTACAACAATTTGTAGGTGAGTGTCCAACAGATTATCATTTTGCTAGAGATCCCAAAAAGCCAGTTACGATTGGTGCACATATGAATGGTGATGATCTAATCAACAACCATTTCCAACAATCTGATGCTATTTATGCTGCTGGCGAGGTATTTAGAGAGGTTGCGGCAGAATATGCCCGCATTTCTGGCCGTGAATACCCCGTATTAGATTTATACAAAATGGAAGATGCAGAGGTTGCATTATTCTTATTAAACTCTGCTGCAGAATCGGCAAAAGATGTTGTGGACCAATTACGTGCACGAGGGATTAAGGTGGGGGTTATCAGCCCAAATATCATTCGTCCTTTCCCAGCGAAAGAAATCCGTGAAGCTCTTAAAAATGTAAAAGCATTATTAGTGGGCGAGCGGGCAGATTCATATGGTGCAAATGGACCGAATTTAACCCATGAAGTAAAATCAGCAATTCAAGAAGATAGAAATAACCAAACTATCGTTCTTAGCCGTGTTTTTGGTCTTGGAGGTAAGGATTTCTACGCAAGTGACGCTGAGAAATTTTTCGATATGACCATTGAAGCGATGGAAAAAGGGTTTGCTGAAAAACCATTTGATTATTATGGACATGTTCCAGGTAAGCCAGAAAAAATGCTTAAGCCTGTGATTACACCACAGCATGGTGATGTGTACAAATCTGGTTTAATAGATGTAAGAATGGATGAAGAAACAAATAAACTTAAGGTTAAAATACCGCCGCTTCGTGCACTAACTGGTAAGCCTAAGCGAATTGCTTCCGGCCACGGAGCATGTCCAGGATGCGGTATATTTGCGGGATTAGAACTATTCTTTAAAGGGATAGAAGGGGATATCGTCACATTATTCCAAACAGGCTGTGCCTATGTAACGACCACTTCTTATCCGAATAGTTCTCATAAACAAACGATGATCCACAACCTATTTCAAAATGGGGCTGCTACGCTATCGGGAACATTAGAAGCATTCCTTGAATTAAAACGCCGTGGTGAAATTGAAGTTTCTGATGATGCAACGTTTGTAATGATTACCGGAGACGGCGGTATGGACATCGGAATGGGTTCTGCGATTGGTACAGCCCTTCGTGGTCATAAGCTAATAATGCTTGAATATGATAATGAAGGATATATGAATACAGGCTCACAAATGTCTTATTCTACACCAATTGGTCATATGACAAGCACATCTGGTGTTGGTAAGGTACGAAAGGGAAAAGGATTCCATCATAAGGATACCGCGCAAATTATGGCGGCAACCAATATTCCTTACGTATTTACAGGTGCTGAAGCGTTCCCGCAAGACTTAATTAAAAAGGGTGCGAAGGCTCAATGGTACGCACAAAATGTAGGAACGGTTTATGGGAAAATTCTTATTACCTGTCCGCTTAACTGGAAATCGGAAGACCGCTATGGTGCAACGATATTGGAGCAGGCCGTAAATTCTTGCTTCTTCCCGCTGTATGAGGTCGAACAGGGTGTTACAAGCATTACGTACAATCCAGAAGATAAAAACAAACGAGTAGCTATTTCTGAATGGCTTAAATACATGGGTAAAACAAAACATCTACTAAAAGAAGAAAACAAACCTATTTTAGAAGAATTCGAAGCAGAAGTAGAAAAAAGATGGCAGCGCCTAAAAGCAAAGCACGAAAATCCATTCCTTTAGGTGAAAAAAGGTGAAGCGCAAAAATTGCGCTTTACCTTTTTCTGTTCATTTTCCAACAGAATTACTAATATTGTTAATATTTTTTTGTCAAGTAAAAAGGATTTTATATTATAATATAAAATATAGGAAAATTGCTATTACCTTATTTTGGGTTTTATAGGGCTGGTGTTTTAATGGAAAAGGCATTACTTAAAAGTGAACAAAAATTCAGAAGGATATTTGAAGATTCCTTAGACGGACTTATTTTATGGAATGACTTGTACCAAATTGTCGATATCAATTGTTCTGCAATAAAAATATTTGGGCGTTCAAAAGATAAGCTGGTGGGACAATCCGTACTAGATTTATTTAGTCATTTAAATGAAAAAAGACAGGAAATACTGAATCATATTAAGCAGGTAACGAATAATGGCAAAGAATGTTCATCTATGGTGATTGAAGGGATTGACGGGGGAGTTAGACACTTTGATTACTCCACAAAGCGTGGAATTATCGATGGAATGAATCTTACTGTTATTATAGATGTAACTGAAAAAGCTGAGCTGCAGGAACAGCTAAGAAAATCAGATCGGTTAAATGTTATTGGTGAGCTTGCTGCGGGAATTGCCCATGAAATAAGAAATCCTATGACTGCTTTGAAGGGGTTTATTCAATTACTAGAGCCAACAATAAAAGCTGAACACGCTATGTATTACGATGTTATTACCTCTGAGTTAGCGAGAATTGATTCTATTATTAATGAATTCTTATTCTTGGCAAAGCCTCAGGAAATTAGATTTCAAGAGAATGACATTAGGCAAATAATGAGGGAAATTGTAGATTTATTAAGTGCTCAGGCTGTGCTGTACAATGTTCAATTCCAAACTCATTATGAAGAACAATTACCATACGTTTATTGTGAACCCAACCAATTAAAAAAGGTCTTTATTAATATTATTAAAAACGCAATTGAAGTAATGCCGAACGGTGGGAAAATTACTATTGCGATAAATTCTATTAAGGACCAATTTATTCAGATATCCATTCGTGATCAAGGAACGGGAATTCCAAAGGATAAAATTAAAAAACTTGGAGAACCGTTTTATACCACAAAAGAAAAAGGTACTGGGCTTGGATTGATGGTCAGTTATCGAATTATCGAGGAACATAATGGAAGTATTGAAGTTGAAAGTGAAGAGGGAATAGGAACTTTGTTTAGGATTAAGTTACCATTAAATCATTTGGTAAATAGTTAGGAAAACCACTGCCGATTATTGGAAGTGGTTTTTTTGGTTAGTACAAAATTTCACCCAACTACACCTCGATTTGAAATTTCTGAATTTTTTCTTTACAAGCTGTCCTAAAAGTTATATCATTTGTGACTAGAATTCAACTATAAAATGAATGAATTAAAAGCAGGTGTAATGATGAAACAATTTTCAACTTCCCAAACTTTAAATAATCTTCCGAAACAGTTTTTTGCTTCATTAGTGAAAAAAGTAGGGAAATACATTGAAGCAGGCTATGATGTTATTAACTTAGGACAAGGTAATCCTGATCAAGCAACCCCGCAACATATCGTAAAAAAAATGCAGGAGGCTGCTGCCAACCCTGTGAACCATAAGTATTCTCCTTTTCAGGGTTATCGATATTTAAAGCAGGCGGCAGCGGATTTTTACAAACGAGAATATGATGTAACCATTGATCCAGATAGTGAAGTGGCTATTTTGTTTGGGGGTAAGGCAGGATTAGTAGAGATCCCACAATGCCTATTAAATCCTGGTGATATTATGTTGGTACCCGATCCAGGATATCCTGATTATCTATCTGGAGTGGCGCTGGCAAAAGCAGAGATGATTACGATGCCACTAAGGGAAAAAAATAGTTTTCTGCCAGATTATAGCGAATTACCTTCTGATGCAATTGAAAGTGCAAAATTAATGTTTCTTAATTATCCAAATAACCCAACCGGTGCTGCAGCAACTAAGGAGTTTTTTGAGGAAACGGTCCAACTAGCCAGTCAAAATGATATTTGTGTGGTCCACGATTTTGCTTACGGAGCAATAGGTTATGATGGAAAGGTGCCGTTGAGCTTTTTACAAATTGAGGGAGCTAAAGAAGTTGGTATAGAAATATATACTCTTTCGAAAACCTACAACATGGCAGGGTGGCGTGTCGGATTCGCCGTAGGGAATAGCAGTGTTATTTCAGCCGTGGAGCTTTTACAAGACCATCTATATTGCAGTATATTTGGCGGTATTCAGGAGGCAGCAGCAGAAGCTTTAACGGGTCCGCAGGAATGTGTTCGTGAATTGAATCATCTCTATGAGCGCAGGAGAAATGTATTAATAGATGGGCTTCGTTCTCTTGGCTGGAATGTGACAGCGCCAAAGGGATCATTTTTTGCTTGGCTAAAGGTACCTGAAGGGTTTACTTCAACTGAATTTGCAGATATCCTCCTAGAACAAGCACATATTGCTGTGGCACCTGGGATTGCATTTGGTGAACTGGGTGAAGGCTTTGTCCGGGTTGGTTTGCTCACAAGTGAGGAACGTTTAGGAGAAGCAGTAAAAAGAATTAGTGAATTAGCAATTTTCAAAAAATAGACTGCGGAATAAAAAAAAGAAATTTATCGATAATTCTTAAAAACTGGCTGTTAAGAAGCCAGTTTTTTTTGTGTGTTTTAGTAAATATATTTACTAAAACATTATCAAAAATAGCATGAAAATTGTCGTATCAGCAAAGAAAAACATGAGAATCCTGTCGAAAAATGCAATAAAATGCTTGTTTTGTCTACTTTTGCGAAAGTGTTTACTTTTGACTAAAATCTTGTCATAATTCATCAAGTAATCAATTTTTTAGCAGTTTAGTGTAAAAGAGTAAGGAGTAGGTGGAGAGAGTGAATATGGAAAGTTATAACCCTTCTGAGATGCTTAACGCAATAAAAGTTAAACGTGCAATGATGATAAATTGTGCAAATAAAAAAGGCTTCACAAGTGAAGAAACGATAAAATACAGCCAAGAATTAGATGTTTTAATAAATGAGTATCAGAGAGCAGCTCAGCAATTTTCAAGGCCAAACGAAGAAGTGAGGTTTGCTTTTAATCAGATGGTTATGATTTGGCCGAAAGTATTTGTTTAAGAATCACATGAGTCTTAAAAAATGTCTATTAACAAGACCATTACTAATAGACCAGTAATAAATGCATAAGTTGAAACTCGTTCATTGCCATCTCCATGGCTTTCTGGGATTAACTCTTTATAAATAATAAACAACATCGCTCCAGCCGCAAAAGAAAGACCATAGGGGACAAGCCCTTGTACAAATGAAGTTAAATAAAACCCAATAAAAGATGTAACAATTTCAATTGCACCCGTTAGAGTTGCCAGTAAAAAGGCCTTAAATTTGCTTAATCTTTGATTGAGTAAAAACAGTGCAACAAGAAGGCCTTCTGGTGCATTCTGAAACCCAATCGCAAGTGCGATTAAATTCCCCGTGTCCTCTGTTTGCGAAGCATAGCTGACACCGACAGACATACCTTCTGGAATATTGTGCAGAGTTATTGCTGCAATGATTAACATTGCCTTTTCGTCAAATTTAATTCCATACTGATTGTGTTCGAGGTCAATATGAGGAATTTTTTTTTCGAGAGTGGTTAATGCTAAAACCCCAAAGAATACTCCGATTGAAAGTGAAACAAAACCACCCAGCTTCATAGCCTCTGGTATTAACCCAATTGTAGATGCAGCCATCATAATTCCAGCGCTAAAAGCCAAGAGTATATCCTTCCACCGGTGTGTAAGGGACTGATTGATAAAAAGAATGATTAGAGCACCTGCACCCGTTGATAAAGCAGAAAGAACACTTCCTACAAACACTTCTATCATACCAGCCTCAAACCTTTCATCTATTAAAAATAGTAATAAATAAAATTAACTACATAGTTAGACAGAAACTGTGATTTTTATCATTGTTTATATCCGAATATTTCTTATAGTTAAATTAGTTCTATTATTTTTTACTATTCATTTTCATCATGAAAATCTTCTACCCTTATACTCCTAGACTTTACCACATACCTTAAATTTATCAATTTTAACAAAAGAATTCTATCATTGTTTGGTACTATGCTTGTGTTGCGATACATATATCGTAATATGGCATTTTTTATAACCAAGGAAGGCGAACGCTTTCAAAACAAACATAGCAAAAATGGGGGAGGGAAAGTACTACATGCACATTGTCGTATGTGTAAAACAAGTACCAGATACAAAAATCATTAAAATCAATCCCAAAACAAACACACTCGACCGACGAAGCGCACCAGCCATTTTGAATCCTTATGATGCTCATGCTGTACAAGAAGCTGTAAGCATTCGTGAAAAGACCGGCGGTACGATCTCAGTTTTGTCGATGGGACCGCCGCAAGCAACCGCAGTGATTAAGAAAAGTATTGAGATAGGTGCGGACCGGGGATATTTGATTACGGACCGTGCTTTTGCTGGGGCTGATACACTTGCAACCAGCTATGCCTTATTTAAAGCATTAGAAAAAATCAACAAGGAAATTCCTGTTGATATGATTATTTGCGGCAAGCATGCCATTGATGGAGACACTGGTCAGGTAGGACCTGGTATTGCCAGAAGGTTGGATATTCCACCGGTAACCAATGTAATTGAAGTAACTGAAGTCAATTTAGAAGAAAAAACGGTGTTAATCAAAAGAAAATTATCCAACGGCTATGAATTAATTCAAGCAGAAATGCCATGCCTTCTGACCGTTGAAAAGGAAATAAACCAGATCGAATATTCACCCATGCCAAATATGATTAAAGCTGCAAGATATGAACCGGTAATTTGGGCTGTTAGTGATCTTGAAAATGTGGACCGTGTACAGCTTGGACTAAAAGGATCGCCAACAATCGTTGGAAAAATGTTCACTCCTCCTCGTCCTGAAGGCGGGAAAAAAATTGAAGGCTCTCCAGATGAGCAGGTTAACCAACTCATGGATATCTTGCTGGAGCAAAAAGACGTATTAACATTACAGTCATCTAAACAATAAAGATTATTCTTTGCTGAGGAGGGGTTTACATGAATTTTGATGATTACCGTGGCGTTTGGGTCTTCATTGAACAAAATGGCGGTAAAATTGAAGGAGTTTCACTCGAATTGCTTGGAGCGGGCAGAAAGCTGGCTGATAAATTACAAGTTCCATTGGCTGGTTTTTTACTTGGGAGCGGAATTAAACCATTGGCTAACCAAGTAATTGCATATGGTGCAGATGAAGTATACCTTGTTGACCATCCGGTTTTGAAAGATTATCGGACAGAATCCTACATGAAGGGTGTTATGCAGCTTGTACCAAAATACAAGCCAGAAATTATTCTTTACGGGGCAACACCAAATGGAAAAGATTTAGCCAGTGCTGTGGCAACTGATTTGGTTACAGGTCTGACTGCTGACACCACCATGCTCGATGTTGACGTAGATAACCGTTTACTTGAAGCTAGTCGTCCTGCATTTGGCGGTAATATTATGGCAACGATTCTCTGTAAAAAGCATCGGCCGCAAATGGCGACTGTAAGACCTAAGGTAATGAAGGCTCTTGAGCCAGATACAGGAAGAACGGGGAAAATAATTGAGGAAAGCATTACGCTAAGAGAAGAAGATATGCGCACAAAAGTACTGCAAATTGTGAATGACGTAACAAAAAAGGCAAATTTAGCTGATGCACATGTTATTGTCTGTGGTGGTAAAGGAATGGGAGATGTACAAAACTTCCAAATACTTTATGAACTAGCTGATACGATTGGAGCAACTGTCGGCGGTACAAGAGATGTGGTTGAAGCAGGATGGTTACCGCATGAGTTGCAAATTGGCCAGACTGGTGAAACCGTAACCCCAAAAATATATTTTGCGATTGCTTTGTCCGGGGCTATCCAGCATGTAGTAGGTATGAAAAACTCAGATTTGATTATCGCCATCAATAAGGATCCAAATGCACCGATATTTGATGTAGCCACATACGGGATTGTAGGAGATGCATTGGAAATTGTCCCGAAATTAATACAACAATTTAAACAGCTACGAACTGAAAAAGGTGGTGAAATAAGCTATGCCAGAAAAATTTGATGTTATTGTTGTTGGTGCAGGACCAGCAGGAACTTCTTGCGCACTTGTATGTGCTCAAAAGGGCTTAAACGTACTGCTTATTGAAAGAGGAGAATATCCTGGAAGCAAAAACGTAATGGGCGGGGTGTTGTATCGGAAGCAAATGGAAGAGTTAATTCCAGAATTTTGGAAGGAAGCTCCACTTGAAAGACCTGTTATCGAGCAGCGTTTTTGGATGATGGATAAGGAATCAGTCGTTCAATTTGGTTACAAAGGACTTGAATGGGGTGTTGAACCATATAATAACTTCACAGTATTACGAGCGCAATTTGACCAGTGGTTTGCAAAAAAAGCGGTTGAAGCAGGGGCATTGTTAATCAATGAAACCGTTGTAACAGAATGTATTGTTGAAAACGGCAAAGTGATTGGTGTCCGTACGGACCGTCCGAATGGTGAAGTCTATGCTGACGTTGTTGTCCTGGCAGATGGGGTAAATTCACTGCTCTCAAAGCAGTTAGGATTCCATAAGGAATTCCGCCCTGATGAAGTGGCTCTGACCGTAATGGAAGTTATTAATTTACCAAAAGAAAAAATTAATGATCGATTTAACTTAGAAGATAATCAAGGCTGTACGATTGAAATATTTGGTGATTCAACAAAAGGGAATCTTGGAACAGCATTTTTATATACGAATAAGGATAGTTTGAATATAGGGGTAGGTACAACTCTATCAAGTATGATCAAATCAAAAATGAAGCCTTATGATCTTTTAGACTATCTAAAAACACATCCAATGGTTAAGCCAATGCTGGCAGGTGGAGAGTCAGCAGAGTATCTTGCCCACCTCATTCCAGAGGGAGGATATCGTTCAGTACCAAAGGTTGCTGGAAACGGTGTAGTGGTAGTTGGTGACGCTGCACAGCTTGTTAACGCAATCCACCGTGAAGGCTCGAACATGGCAATGCACTCTGGCTTACTGGCTGCAGAGACCGTAATTGAGGCGAAGCACCGTGGAGACTTCTCTGAGTCTAGTTTAAATCTTTACCGTCAAAAGCTTTATGATAGTTTCATAATCAAAGATTTAGAGAAATATAAAGACGCTACACACACATTTGAAAACAACCCACAATATTTTAAAGAATATGTTCCAATGATGAACAAGGCTATGAGCAAATTCTTTACAGTAGACGGAACACCAAAACGTGATAAGCAGAAAGAAATTATGAAGAGTGTAACGGCAGAAAGAGGAACATTTAAGGTGATACAAGATATTTATCGAGCTTGGAAGGCGGTGAAATAATGTCAACTAAGAATATCGAAGAAAAACAGTACCTTCTTCGTTTTAAAGCTGATACGAAATCCCATCTAACTGTTATGGACAATGATATCTGCATGACAAAATGCCCGGATAAGATTTGCACCATTTTCTGCCCTGCGGAAGTGTACAAATGGGAAGGATTACGGATGCAGGTTGGTTATGAAGGCTGCCACGAATGTGGAAGCTGCAGAATTGGCTGCCCGTACCAAAATATTAAATGGGAATATCCGAAAGGCGGACATGGAATAGTCTTTCGACTAGCATAATAGTAAAGGTGTTGCTTGCGATTATGAGCAACACCTTTTTATTTTTATCTTGTAGGATACATGAGAGTCCGTGAATAGCAAAACCAAGGAAAAACGGTCACTCATAGGGTTGATGAGTGACCGTGAATAGCTAAAAGAAGAAAGAACGGTTACTCATAGGGTTGATGAGAGCCCGTAAATAGCAAGAAGAAGGAAGAGCGGTCACTCATAAGGTCAATGAAAGCCCGTGGATACTCGTCATCACTTGCTAAAATCCAATTTAACTTTATATTTTTTTGTAGGATTCCCTGTTATTCTATCCTCAAAGTGGCTTTGCAAGGGATCGAAAAGCTATTTTTCATTAGTATGCAGCTTGATATCACTATTTGTGGGTTCTTTCACAAGTGAGGGTAAAAAGAAGGTGAAGCAAAAGGGGAGTAATTTTTGTGGGTTAACTTATTTTCTCTTGTAGGGTTAAGGTGGAGAGTTGATCTAGTTTACTTGAAGTAACCAATGAGCATGCAAGCTCATGTGCACTATCCATAGATTCCATTATAGGAGAACAATAAAAAGGTTTCTTCCAATTAAAGTCACCTTCAGCATTTGACAGATAGATACTTACTTTCCAATGAAAATATATGTTTAGCTGTGGGAGCTGCTCACCTTCAACTGCAATAAGCCAATGAGTCGAAGGTGAATCACAGTCATAAGATTCGAATTCCTTTAGTGCCAATAAGTCGTTGTAACCAATGGATACCAATGCCTTTTGATAAAAGTCATGATAATTAGGTGTTTTCATGATTATAGCCCTCCCTTTTATGTTCTAACTATATTATATGATAGTTTTTTAGTTTTTTTGAGTACAAATGTTAAAATTTTTCGAAAACTTATTACGCTTCCATTTTAGGGTTGTTAATTTTTTTTATTTATGTGATTGGTGTCACAACAAAATAGAAAGACAGCTTTTATACTAAAAACAAGAAAATGAATAAGAGGTGTATACAGATGAGTGGTTGTATGAGTAGTTTTGGAGGTATGTCTCCTGTAGATCTAAGTAAAGGAATTCATCAATTAAAGTCGGAGCATCCGCCATTATTGGCGCAATTAGAGGGATTATACAATTTAACACAGCAAATCGAAGCTGGTTATGATGAAGAAAAATTTGTAGAGTTGATTAGTAAAGTAAAGGAATTTAAAGCAGCACTTGACCCTCATTCTGAACGAGAAGAGGGAGTGCTATTTCCGATGATGGGCGTTTATATTGGAACGACTTCTGGACCGATTGCTGTGATGGAATATGAGCATGATCAAGCCAAAGCGAAAATCCATGAATTTCTTAAGAATGCCAATAGCTCTCAAACAGATGATGAAAAGAAGAACTTGGCTGCATTAATCAAAAGTGCTTATCTCATTCTAACAGAACACTTTGCAAAAGAAGAAAATGTCCTTTTCCCTATGGCTGAGCGTATGCTGTCAGATGATGAAAAAGAAGAACTATACCAAAAAATTCAGGAAATAAAATAAGGATGGGCTGAGCCCATCCTTTTCTCATACTATTGATTCCATTCTTGTACCGTTTGATCACTGGGCAGCAGGAACGCTATTAAACCAAGCAATGGCAAGAATCCAATGGAGGAGACCATGGATGACAAACTAAATAAGTCTGCAATGTATCCAAGTCCAACGGATCCGATAGCCCCCATGCCGAAAGCGAGTCCAACCGTTAACCCCGACATCGTTCCGATTTTTCCTGGAACAAGTTCTTGTGCGTATACGACAGTAACCGAAAAGCTTGTCATTAAGATAAAGCCTGTAATCGTTAGAAAGAGAAATGCCAGGACCGAAGGTACAAAAGGAATAAGGATGGCAAATGGAACAGTAGACAACATAGAAAATGAAATTACTTTTTTCTTACCAAAGCGATCAGCAAGTGGTCCGCCAAAAAAAGTTCCTAAAGCACCAGCAATTAAAAAGGCAAATAAGAAAAGCTGTGATTCCTTAATCGTCAGGGAGTATTCCTTAATGGCAAAGAAAGCATAGAAATTAGTCATCCCCGATATATACCAAGACCTTGCAAATATCAGTAAAAGAATTAATAATAGTGACTGTTTAACCCTTTTTGATAGACCGTTATTTTTATCTAACGGTAAATTTTTCTTTTTTAAAAGGGGAAGGTTTGCAGCTAATCTCTGTTTATACCAATTAGCGATGTAGATTAATAATAATACTGCTAATGCCGCAACAAGCGAAAACCATGAAGCACCTTTCTGTCCTAGTGGAACAAGGATAAGTGCTGTAATAAGCGGAGCCAATGCCTGCCCGGTATTACCGCCAACTTGATATATAGATTGTGCAAGCCCTCTTCTTCTGCCTGAAGCCATATAGGCTACCCTAGAGCCTTCAGGATGAAAAACTGCAGATCCAAAGCCAATGAAAATTACCGACAAAACAATTAAACCAAATGAAGGTGCAAATGCTAATCCAAGAACACCGCATAGAGTTAAGGTAAGTCCTATTGGTAAAGCGAAAGGCATTGGTTTTTTATCAGTCACGACTCCAACCACTGGCTGCAAAACGGATGAAACCATATTTAAGGAAAAGGCAATGATACCAAGCTGGGTAAAGGATAACCCCATTGATTTTTCTAGAATTGGAAACATCGCCGGTACAACAGCTTGTATGGCATCATTGAGCAGGTGACAAAGCCCTATAATAAAAAGGATATTATACATCGTCGTGTCTGAGGCTTTTGATGAATTTGCAGACATTGTAGCTGGTTGACTCATTTTCCGCACCTCTTTTATGAAATTATCAATCTTCTCAATAATCCTATCATACATAAAATCTATAAAAATGAGAAATGGAATGTTTCTATAATCGAAATATTTAAATATAATGAATGTGAAAGCCATTAATGAAAGAAAAAGGGGATTATGATGGAGAAATCAGTGGAAATCTTGTTTACGGAAGAAATTCTTAAGTGCTTTTTGACGTCTTTCCATTTGCAAACGGAGGTAATAAAACTTGGCGATTTTGAGAATTATGTTTTTGAAGCCTATCGTGGGAACAACCCAGTTATACTGAGAATCACACATAGCTCGCATCGAAGTAAGGATGAGATTCTAGCTGAACTTGATTGGATGAATTTTTTACATCAGCAAAAGGTAAATTGCCCAGAAGCATTTACATCATCAAATAATCAATTAATCGAAGACCTGCCAGCAGGTGACGGATCGTTTTTTTATGCTTGCCTATTTTCAAAAGTAGATGGTTACCCTGTGAAAATTAAATCGGATGTATTCAATAATCAGTTATTTCATGCATGGGGCAAAGCAATAGGTCAAATGCATTCTGTCACGAAGGAGTACAAACCAAGTAAAGAGATAAAGCTTCGTCCATCTTGGGAGGATGAGGAATTGCTAGATATTGAAACCTATGTGCCAAATGAGAAAGAGATTATTAAGAATACTAAACAGTTAATTAAGGAATTGAAATTGCTCCCAAGAAACAAGGATAATTTTGGACTTATCCACAGCGATATCCATTCAGGTAACTTTTTTTATGATGGTGAATGTGTTCATGTTTTTGATTTCGACGATTGTAGTTATCATTGGTTTGCTTCTGATATTGCAATCCCGCTCTATTATTCCGTTTTATATGGTTACCATAATAGTAGTGAAATGGAACGGGAGCAGTTTGCAAGCAATTTCCTAGCCCATTTTATACAGGGGTATGAAGAGCACCACTCATTACCTGAGGCCTGGAAAGAACAGCTTCCATTATTTTTCATGTTAAGAGATATAACTCTTTATTCTGTTTTACATAAAAAAATCTCGCCAGAAGATAGAGATGTAGAAATAAATCGTATGATAGAGGGATTGAAGTCTAGAATTATTAAGAAAGAACCTATTGTAAAACTAGGTTAAATTGACATGAAACAAAAAGTTTTTTATAATAATCTTGAAGTCGAGATAATAAATTAGGCGAAGCCCTTAGGTGCTGGAGCTAGACAGCTCGAGATTTTATTAAAAGGATGATTCTTTATGGAAAACGATTCTGTATCTCAATCATTAAAGCTATATATTGTTCTATCAAGAGCTTATAAAGCGATTAATGAGCATGTTAATAAAGTTATACAAGCGAGTGGATTAAATCCAACGGAATTTGCTGTATTAGAGCTTTTATATCATAAAGGTGATCAGCCTATGCAGCAAATAGGCGGGAAGATATTACTGGCCAGCGGCAGCATCACCTATGTTGTAGATAAGTTAGAACAAAAAGGATTCTTAGTAAGAATCGCTTGTCCTAACGATAGAAGAGTAACCTTTGCACAAATTACAGATAAAGGGAAAGAGTTTATTCAAGAAATATTTCCTGAACACGCCGAGCAGATTCATTCACTAATGTCTAGTTTAACAGATCCGGAAAAACAAGAAGCGATTGAATTGTTGAAAAAACTGGGGTTGCCAGCTGGTAAATTTTAATACGGCATTTGCCGTATTTTTTTTTGCCTGAAGGAATATTAATGGGTAGTGTCGAAAAATAATAGTTGGAAAAAGTTTGATATAAAGGGGTTGTTTCCATGAGATTTGAAGAGTATACATATACCCGTCCAAACCTTGACGAAGTAAAAGCAAGATTTGAAACGGCAATCGAAAAATTTACGAATGCTTCTTCTCTAGAAGAGCAAAGTTTAGCCATGAACGAAGTGAATGAAATTAGAAATGATATTGGGACCATGTTTAATCTTTGCTATATCCGTCATTCTGTTGACACGAATGATGAGTTTTATAAAGCTGAGCAGGATTATATGGATGAAGTTCAGCCTGAAATAGAAGGGCTGGTTACGAAATATTATCAGGCTCTTGTTGATTCTAAATATCGGAATGATCTAGAGGAGAAATATGGCAAGCAATTATTTGCACTGGCTGAGGGGCAATTGAAGACTTTTAAACCAGAAATTGTACCATTGCTTCAAAAAGAAAACCGTTTATCTACAGAGTATACAAAATTAATTGCTTCTGCAAAAATTAATTTTGAAGGGGAAGAAAGAACACTCGCACAATTGGAGCCTTTCACCCAATCAACAGACAGGGAAATGAGAAAGCTTGCCTCTGAAGCAAAGTTTGGTTTTTTAGCTGAGCATGAAAGCGAACTTGATCGGATCTATGATGAACTTGTTAAGGTAAGGACAGAAATTGCCCATACACTAGGTTATAAAAATTTTGTTGAGCTAGGCTATTATCGAATGATGAGAACTGATTATAATTCAGAAATGGTGGCGAACTTTCGCCAACAGGTGAAGGACTTCATTGTTCCTATTGCGACCAAGTTAAAGGCAAGACAGCAGGAACGTATAGGGGTAGAACAGTTAAAATACTTCGACGAGGGCTTTAACTATAAAACAGGAAATGCCGCGCCTAAAGGCAGTCCTGAATGGATTATTGAAAATGGACAAAAGATGTATGAAGAATTATCTAAAGAAACAGGTGAATTCTTCAAATTCATGCAAGATAATAACCTAATGGATCTTGTAGCTAAAAAAGGTAAAGCTGGCGGCGGGTATTGCACATATATCGAAAACTACAAGGCACCGTTTATTTTTTCAAATTTCAATGGAACCTCTGGGGATATTGATGTATTAACACATGAAGCCGGCCATGCCTTCCAGGTTTATTCAAGCAGGAATTTTGAAATCCCTGAATATTATTGGCCAACTTATGAGGCTTGTGAGATCCATTCCATGAGTATGGAATTTTTCACTTGGCCGTGGATGGACCTTTTCTTTAAGGAAGATACCGATAAATATAAATTTTCCCACTTAAGTGACGCGTTATTATTTCTTCCATACGGAGTTTCCGTAGATGAATTCCAACACTGGGTGTATGAAAATTGGCAGGCATCTCCTCAAGAACGTAAACAACAATGGCGTGAAATTGAGAAAAAATATTTGCCGCATAAAAATTATGATGGAAATGTTTATTTAGAGAATGGTGGTTTCTGGCAGCGACAAGGACATATTTTTAACTCACCTTTCTATTATATCGATTACACTTTAGCACAAATTTGTGCCTTCCAATTCTGGAAACGTTCAAGAGAAAATCAAGAAGAGGCTTGGGCAGATTATGTAAATCTTTGCAAACTTGGCGGAAGCATGTCATTTACAAATCTGGTTAAAGAAGCTAATCTGATTTCACCATTTGAGGATGGATGCGTAGAATCAGTAGTTGGCGAAATTGAAAACTGGTTAAATTCCGTTGAAGATAAAAAGTTATAATAATGAAAAAAGCGAAGCCTAGTGGCTTCGCTCAGGCTGTCGAGAAAATCTCGACAGCTATTATTTTTTGTAATTACTTTAATGATTCACCGCGTTAATATGCTATAATATACATATAAATAACAGGACGGTGGATAGAATGTATAAGCCAAAAAGAGAAATACAAAACGAAGCTGAATTTGTTTTTATTGATGATTTAGTACCGCAAGATCACCTATTAAGGAAGGTGGACAAGTATATTGATTTTTCTTTTATTGGTGAGAAGGTCCGTCCTTTTTATTCAGAAAATAACGGGCGTCCTTCGGACCCTATACAGCTCTTTAAGATGATGTTTATCGGATATTTTTATGGCATTCGTTCTGAACGACAATTAGAGCGTGAAATTCAGACGAATGTGGCCTATCGATGGTTCTTAGGATTAAAGCTAAACGATACAGTTCCCCATCATTCCACCATTAGTTGGAATCGGCGAACCCGTTTTAAAGATACAAATATATTTCAGGAAATTTTTGATGAGATTGTCTTCAAAGCAATTAACCACAAGATGGTTGGAGGAAGAGTTTTATTTTCCGATTCCACACACCTTAAAGCGAATGCAAACAAACATAAATTCTCTAGAGTTGAAGTGGAAGTTGAAACACGTGAATATGTAGAAGATTTAAACAAAGCTATTGAGGAAGACAGGAGAGATCATGGAAAAAAGCCTTTAAAGGAAAAGGAGGAGGTGACCGAGAAAAAGGAAATACGACTGAGCACAACTGATCCTGAATGCGGGTTTATGTCACGAGAGAATAAACAGGAGATGTTCTGTTATCTTGATCATCGAACTACCGACATGAAGTTTAACATCATAACTGATGCGTATGTTACACCAGGAAATGTTCACGATTCTGTCCCCTATCTTTCACGGTTAGACCGTCAGGTCGAACGTTTTGGATTTAAAGTAGAAGCTGTGGCACTTGATTCGGGTTACCTGACAAATCCGATTTGTAAGGGACTTAATGAACGCAATATTTTTGGAGTTATCGCTCACAGAAGATATCAATCAACAAAAGGGTTATTTCCTAAATGGAAGTTTACATATGACAAAGATAGAGATTTGTATGTTTGTCCAAATGGTCAGGAGTTACAATATCGTACAACTACAAGAGAAGGTTATCGGGAATATAAGTCAGATCCTAAAAAGTGTACTAATTGCCCACTCCTGCCTGAGTGTACAAAATCTCAAAATAAAACAAAAGTAGTTACCAGACATGTTTGGGAGGAACATAAGGAAAAGGTTCGACTTAACAGACTTTCAAAGTCAGGTAAAATACTATATAAATTTAGAAAAGAAAAAGTAGAGCGAAGCTTCGCAGATTCAAAAGAACTGCATGGGCTTCGCTATTGTAGGTTACGGGGATTGCAAAATGCGAGTGAGCAAGTGTTACTTACCGCAGCATGCCAAAACATGAAAAAGATTGCCACGCACTTAGCCAGGTTTGAAAAAGTGTGTGGCAATCTCCAGGTTCATTCCCCCTGTTGATTGGAGCGGAAGGTGCGAAGACTCCTGCGGGAGTACGGGGCTGGGGAGACCCCGCAGGCGCTTAAGCGCTGAGGAGGCTCCCCGGCACGCCCGCGGAAAGCGAAGCACCTGGAGCGGAAATCAACAGGCCTTTGGGCAGGCAGAAAAATAAAAATTGCCGAGAAAGATACCTTTCTCGACAATCTGAGCGAAGCCTAGTGGCTTCGCTTTTTCTATTAATGAACGTTAACACCTTCAGCTGCTGTAACCTTCAACTGTCCATCTTCTATGATAGCCGTTAGTTTAATTGCCTCAGGCTCCTCTAAAATATAGTCTGCAATTTTATCCTCGATGTGTTCTTGAATAACTCTACGAAGAGGACGTGCACCAAATGCTGGGTGGTAGCCTAACTCCGCAAGCTTTTCTTTCGTTTGAAGTGTAATCGTAAATTCAATATTTTGCTCATTTAACGTTTCTTGTAAATCACGAACCATTAAATCAACGATTTGCATGATATGGTCTTTTTCAAGTGAGTTAAATTCAATAATACTATCAAAACGGTTTAAAAACTCAGGCTTGAAAAAGCTGCCCAAAGAATCTAAGATAGAAGCTTCTTCGATTGCTTCATTTGTTCCAAAGCCAACATGAATGGTTTTATGTCCCACACCAGCATTGCTTGTCATAATGATAACTGAATCCTTAAAGCTTACTGTTCTTCCTTGACTGTCTGTAAGACGTCCATCTTCGAGAATTTGTAAAAACATATGCTGAACATCTGGATGCGCTTTTTCAATCTCATCTAATAAAATGATGCTGTAAGGATTTCTTCTTACCTTTTCAGTCAGTTGTCCTGCTTCATCGTGACCTACATAGCCTGGAGGAGAACCTATTAATTTGGAAATACTGTGTTTTTCCATATATTCACTCATATCGAGACGAATCATCGCTTCAGATGAACCAAATAATTCTTCAGCCAGTGTTTTAGAAAGCTCGGTTTTACCAACCCCTGTTGGCCCGACAAAAAGGAAAGAACCAATCGGACGATTCTTAGATTTTAAGCCGGCACGGCTTCTTCTAATCGCCTTTGAAACCTTTTCCACAGCTTTCTTCTGGCCGATGACTTTAGTATTTAAGTTTTCTTCTAGAGCTTTAAGTTTTTGCTGCTCATCCTCTTGTAATTTACCAACAGGAATACCGGTCTTTTGTTCAATGATTTCTTGAATATGTGATAGCTCTACAACCGGTCTGCTGATTTCTGAAGTTTCATTTAACTTTTTCTCAAGTAAAGCTTCTTCATCACGAAGTGAGGCAGCTAATTCATAGTTTTCATTTTTTAGAGCTGAATCTTTTTGAACAGCTATTTCTTGTAAACGTTTCTCAATCTGATCCTTGCTTTGACCATCTGAAGTAAGATTAATTTTAGATCCTGCTTCATCAAGTAAATCAATCGCTTTATCAGGTAAGAAACGATCTTGAATATAACGGTGTGATAACTGAACACATGCTTTTATCGCAGCGTCAGAATAAGTTACTTCATGGTAATCCTCGTATTTTTTCTTAATCCCTTTTAAAATTTCAATTGCCGCCTCTGGTGTCGGTTCTGCTACTTGTACCGGCTGGAAACGTCGTTCTAGAGCTGAATCTTTTTCTATTTGACGGTACTCTTTCAGTGTTGTTGCACCGATAAGTTGAAGTTCGCCGCGTGCAAGAGTTGGTTTTAAAATGTTTCCAGCATCCATTGAACCTTCTGCAGAACCTGCTCCTACAAGGAGATGAATCTCGTCAATGAAAAGAATGATATTCTTACGCTCCTGTAATTCTGTAATTAATTGCTTCATTCTTTCTTCAAACTGCCCGCGAATACCAGTGTTCGCAACCAAAGAAGCAACATCTAGTAAATAAACCTCTTTATTTCTTAATTTGCCAGGTACCTTTCCATCGACTATTTTCATCGCAAGACCTTCAGCAATAGCGGTTTTCCCGACACCCGGTTCACCAATTAACACTGGATTGTTTTTATTACGACGGTTCAATATTTCAATGACCCTTTTAACCTCTTCGTCACGGCCAATCACAGGGTCAATGAGACCAGCTTTGGCCATATGTGTTAAATTACGGCCAAATTGATCAATAAAGCCTCCCTTGCCATTCTGGCCCTGTTGTGGAAATGGTTTCTGGTCATTTAAATGATTATTTTCGGTCCCCTTCATATTAAAGAATAAATCATCAAATGAAAAACCAGGGAAGGAATTCATTTTTGGAGACATTCCTGAATGAATAGCATTTTTATTTTTTGTATAACATTCATGGCACAGCTTCATATTGCTGTGTTGTCCATTTATGTTTAAATTTAGTTGAACATTGGCTTGGTTTTCTTTACATAATTGACACAGCATAATATAAAACCTCCTATAAAATTAAAATTTACTATTTATTTGACTTTGACTATATTTGACCTTGTGTGATTAGTATACTTTGACCTTTTTTGACTTTCAAGAGTTTTGCCTATGGTAATTTTTTCTACAAACAAAAATTGCTTGTTTTAAAAAAGCTCGTCTTTGTTTGTCCTCTTGCTCATATATTGTATTTGAGGGGGAGATTGGGTGAAAAAGAATTGGTCGGCAGCATTTCAAATCGCCGCAGTGTATGTGGGTACAGTCGTGGGGGCGGGATTTGCTACAGGAAGAGAAATCGTAGAATTTTTTTCACGGTTTGGCTTCATGGGCTTTCTAGGTATTTTATTGAGCGGTTACCTCCTTATTGTGTTAGGTTCAAAGTTAATGAGAATTGCTGCTCGAATTAACGCAGTTTCGTACCAAGAATTTAATGTACACTTGTTTGGAAAATGGGCAGGCAGGTGTATTAATATAATCATGCTTTTTATGCTTCTTGGAGTAAGTGCAGTTATGCTTGCTGGAGCAGGAGCAGTGTTCGAAGAGCAATTGGGCCTAACGAAGAATTTAGGAGTATCTATAACCATATTTTTATCCTTTCTTGTCATGCTGGTTGGTACAAAGGGCTTATTTGCAGTCAATTCCTTTGTTGTACCCATTATGGTGTGTTTTAGTCTCATGTTAATGTCACTTTCTATTACACAGTCTGATTTTGTCAATCATTTATTATTTATACCACATACAGAGGATAGCTGGAAAAGTATATTAGCTCCCTTTTCTTATACAGCGTTAAACCTTGCTTTAGCACAGGCTGTGCTCGTTCCAATTGCAAATGAAATAAAAGATGATTGGACCATAAAGTGGGGCGGGATTTTAGGAGGGGCAGCATTAACTCTCATCTTAATCTCCAGCCACTTTACCTTGATAATGCTGCCAAATGTAGAGCTCTATGAGATACCGATGGCAATTATTATGAAGCAAATAGCTCCTTTTTTTTATTGGATATTTGTCCTTGTTATTTATGGTGAAATCTTTACATCCGTCATAGGAAACGTTTTTGGACTGGACCGTCAGTTAAAACAGTTTGTTCAGGTTCCTACTTATATTACGATTACAGCTATTTTTATCATTTCTTATCTGATCAGTCTGATTGACTACAGCAAACTGTTGTCGAATCTCTATCCATTGTTTGGCTATATTAGCCTAATCTTTTTTATCCTATTATGGAGAAAGCCTCTGAACGAAAAAGTGAATAAATGATAAAAATAGGAAAAGCATTGTCGATAATTCTGACAGTTGCTTTTCCTATTTTAATGGTAAAATAATGAAAATCATGATGTCAAAAACAATATGCGAAACAATCACTAAAGGCATACTTTTCTTCCATAAATAAAGTGCACCCCACATAAGACCAGAAAGGAAGGCAGCAAGCATTAGGATTAGTGTGCCTGAATAGATATGAACTGAAGCATAAAGTAAAGCCGCAATTAAAATACTCCTGAATGGCCCAAAATAACGGAGTAGTCTCTTTTGAACGAATCCGCGCCAAAAGAGTTCTTCTCCAGGTGCTGCTACTAAAATTAGTGCCAGGTACTGCCAAAATAACGCAGGAGCAAACCAGCGGTAGAGTTTTTTAATACTATTTTCAAAAGGCAAATTCAGCAGGTCAAAGGCTTGTACGCCCAGCCAAAATAATAAATAGAGAAGTAATCCTGATAAAGTACCGAGGGAGATATATTTGAAAAATGACGCTTCATCTTCTACAGCTTCTTGAAACATCGCATAAGTAATTAATATAAGAAGTGAACCAGTAAATATGTACCAAAATATGGCTCTGTCATAAAAGGTGAAATACATAAGAGCATGAGCAATAATGAAACCAGTGATTAGCCGAAGATCAAGAATGCTATTCTTCATTCTATTACCTCCTTTCTAACAATAAAATTTATTTTAACAAAAAAAATTTATGAAAGGAAATGTTTACATCACACTTTTGGGCGATTCCTATTAATAAGAAGAAGGAAAATGCAAAAAATACGAAGGTGAAAGGAAAGGAGGAGTAACAATGAGCAAATCCCAAAGCCAGCAAGAGCGACAATGGACGGTCCGTAAACAAGACCAAAACCCGCACGGAAAAGTAAAATCAAAAGATGAGCTATTAAAAGAAGCTGGACGAGATAAATAAAATGTTGATTTTGCACCCTGTTGATTGGAGTGGTAGGCACGAAGACTCCTGCGGGAGGACGGGTCCGGGGAGACCCCACAGGCGCTTCAGCGCCGAGGAGGCTCCCCGGACCGCCCGCGGAAAGCGAAGTGCCTGGAACGGAAATCAACAGACCAAATTTAACACGGTAAAACAAATAAAAAGGCAGCCTAAGGCTGCCTAATTTACAAAATTTTCAATTTAATAAGCGCTTTCTTTTACAATCTTATAATTTTTATGGTTTACAACAGTCCGCTGATCCAATTCTAAGTCACGATAATTATCCATAAGTGTTAGGTCGACTATTACAGAGTTTTCATTGACCTTTTCTACAATACCTTTTAATCCGCCGCGGAATTCAATGACATTTCCTACTTCTGCTTTTTTCAATTAGTCTCTCTCCTTTACCTGACAATCTATATATATTCATTTAAGTTACAGTTTGCACTACTTTGTATGATTCGTAAAGGATTTTTTTTGACAATTTTGTTAATTTTTAATAACAAATATAAAAAAATGCAATCGTTTACATTTATTGCTGATATTTTTATAGAATATCATACAAATATTGACTACGATAATGCTTCTTACTATAAAATGGGAATAAAGGTGGTGCGTTTATGAACGAACAATTTGTGCAAGAAGTCTTGGAAAAATTAAAAAAAGGTGAGCTATCTGAGTTTTATGTTAAGAAAGACGATTTTATGGATTTTCGTCAAGTCCTTGTCAAAAGGGAGGACTTTAAACATTTCCGTGGCATAGGTCAACGAGGTGGAGATGTACTCTATCAATACCTGAAGGAGCCAAGAAGCTAATTGACCATAACATGCTCTCGTATTTTAAATAGAAATAAATCATATAGTGAATAGGGGGATTTTTTTGGAGACGTTTATTCTCTCTATAGACCAAGGGACAACAAGCTCGCGGGCTATTTTATTCAATAAGCAGGGGGAAATTGTTTTTATTGCACAAAAAGAGTTTACCCAGCATTTTCCTAAACCTGGCTGGGTAGAGCAAAATGCAAATGAAATTTGGGGCTCCGTATTATCTGTTATTGCTGAAGTATTATCTGAAGCTGGAATCAAGCCAGAGCAGATTGATGGAATAGGTATCACGAATCAACGAGAAACCACTGTTGTTTGGGATAGGGAGACTGGTGAGCCTATCTATAACGCAATCGTTTGGCAATCAAGGCAAACGAGTGAAATTTGTGAGGAATTGAAAGCACAGGGCTATGATGATCTATTTCGCTCAAAAACAGGTCTTTTAATAGACGCCTATTTTTCAGGAACAAAAGTCAAATGGATTTTGGATCATGTCGATGGTGCACGTGAAAAAGCGTTACAGGGTAAGCTTTTATTTGGAACTATTGATACTTGGATTGTATGGAAGCTTTCGGGAGGACGTGCACATGTAACAGATTACTCCAATGCCTCCAGGACATTAATGTTTAATATTTATGACCTTAAGTGGGATGATGAATTACTTACGATATTGGACATTCCTAAAGCTATGCTGCCTGAAGTTATGCCCTCATCTGCAATATATGCAAATACAGTCGATTATCATTTTTTTGGAAGGGAGACACCCATTGCAGGGATAGCTGGTGACCAGCAGGCTGCACTTTTCGGGCAAGCGTGCTTCGAAAAAGGGATGGCTAAGAATACTTACGGTACGGGTTGTTTTATGCTGATGAATACAGGTGATAAAGCGGTTCGGTCTAAAAATGGCTTACTGACGACTATAGCATGGGGACTTAACGGAAAGGTTGAATATTGTCTTGAAGGAAGTATCTTTGTTGCAGGTTCAGCTATTCAGTGGCTCCGTGACGGATTGAGAATGTTTAAAGATGCTAAAGATAGTGAGTCTTATGCATTAAAAGTGTGTTCTACTGAAGGTGTATATGTTGTTCCTGCATTTGTAGGTTTAGGGACACCTTATTGGGATAGTGATGTAAGAGGTGCTGTTTTTGGCTTAACAAGAGGAACCACAAAGGAACATTTTGTCAGGGCTACACTCGAATCTTTAGCTTATCAAACCAAAGACGTACTATCTGCGATGGAAGCTGATTCTTTAATCACGCTAAAAACCCTTCGTGTAGATGGCGGTGCAGTAAAAAATAATTTTTTAATGGAATTCCAAAGTGATATTTTAAATGTACCAGTAGAAAGACCGAAAGTTAGTGAAACCACTGCGCTTGGAGCAGCATATCTAGCTGGACTGGCGGTAGGTTACTGGGAAAGCCAGGAGGAAATATCAAGGCAATGGGCAACTGAGCAGAAATTCGATCCGACAATGTCTGATGAGGAGAGAAAGAGCCTTTATAATGGATGGAAAAAGGCAGTCGATGCTGCGATGGTCTTTAAATAGATTTGATAAATCTTTTCAATTATCGTCTTCTATTTAGGGGGAAAAATATGAAGTTTTCTAACATAAATAGGAATGAAATGATTGAAAGCTTGAAAAAGATCGAATTTGATGTTTTAGTGATTGGCGGCGGGATTACTGGAGCAGGGATTGCACTGGATGCCACAACGAGAGGGATGACAACAGCACTAGTTGAAATGCAGGATTTTGCTTTTGGCACATCCAGTCGTTCAACAAAATTAATTCATGGCGGGCTTCGTTATTTAAAACAATTCGAAATAAAAATGGTGGCTGAAGTGGGGAAAGAACGGGAAATTGTTTTTGAAAACGGTCCTCATGTAACAAAACCTGAATGGATGTTACTTCCTATCTATCAAGGAGGTACCTTTGGCAGGTTTAGTACTTCCATAGGTTTAAGAGTTTATGATTTTCTCGCAGGAGTTAAAAAAACAGAGAGAAGGGTCATGCTTTCGAAAGAACAGACATTAGCCAAAGAACCATTGTTAAAGAAGGAAGGATTAATTGGCGGTGGATACTATGTGGAGTACCGTACTGACGATGCACGTTTGACGATTGAAGTTTTAAAAAAGGCAAATGAAAACGGTGCCCTGCCAATTAATTATACAAAGGTCATTGGGTTTATTTATCAAAAAAATACCATCAACGGGGTAATGGTCAAAGATGAATTTACAGGAACTGAATACGAGATTTGCGCAAAAAAAATTGTTAATGCAGCGGGCCCTTGGGTGGAAGATGTGCGTCAACTCGATCATTCTAATAATGGAAAATCGCTGCAACTAACAAAAGGAGTTCATCTTGTCATTGATCAAGGTCGATTTCCATTAAAGCAGTCTATTTATTTTGATACCCCTGATAACAGAATGGTTTTTGCCATACCTCGTGAAGGTAAAACGTATGTCGGTACAACAGATACTTTCTTTAATGGAGATAAACTACAGCCTTTGATAACCAAAAATGACCGAAATTACTTAATCAATGCAATAAATTATATGTTTCCTGAAATGAATATTCAAGATGAAGACATTGAGTCAAGTTGGGCAGGGCTGCGCCCGCTCATTTTTGAGGAAGGCAAGAAAGCTTCGGATATTTCAAGGAAGGACGAAATTTGGGAGTCACATTCGGGGCTAATAACAATAGCAGGAGGAAAACTAACAGGTTATCGAAAAATGGCTGAAGCCGTGGTTAATTTGTTAGCGGCAGGTTTGTCCAAACAAGAAAATACCCTATACACAGCATGTAAAACGAAAAAATTGGCTGTTTCTGGTGGGAATGTAGGCGGATCAGCAAAATTTCCTGATTTTATCTCACAAAAAGCATCAATGGGAGTGGAATCTGGTCTTACTTTAATAGAGTCTAGACAGCTAGCTTCTATATATGGATCAAATATTGAAGAGGTCTTTCATTTTTTCCGCGCAAATCGAACAGAGGCGATAAAATATGGCATCCCGGACATGCTTTTTGCAAAGCTTGTTTATGCGCTGTATTGTGAAATGGCTGCCTCGCCAACTGACTTTTTTATACGCCGTTCTGGAGATGTCTTATTCAATATTCATTCTGTCGATTCTTATAAAAAACCAGTTATTGAGTTTATGGCAGATAAATTGGAATGGAATGAAACAGATAAAGTAAAATATACGAAAGAATTAGAAACTGCTTTGAAGATTGCTTCTGGTACAGTGTAAGGTTTAGGGATCATTTAATAAAGGATCTAGTTGATGAGCTGCCTATAAGGTAAGCTTTTTTTATGGCTATTTTGTGAACTTTTTCAAAAAAACGATTTGTCGATTTTTTAATGCGCTTACAAAAAGTGATATAGGTTGTCTCTAAGGTGTGAACATGTTATTCTAGCAAATGTATGAAAATCTAATAATAAAATGAGGCTCGTCGCTTACATACTTCATTTCTTTTTGGAGAAAATATAACAATTAGCTCAGTGGTCTTATCTGACTATAAGCTGTTAGTAGTAATAAGCCAGCATCATTTTACATTAATGAGAAGGAGATTGATTTAACATGGCAGAAAAACAATTTAAAGTAACAGCTGATACAGGGATTCACGCTAGACCAGCAACATTACTTGTACAAACAGCAAGCAAATTTGATTCAGAAATCAATTTAGAATATAAGGGTAAGAAGGTTAACTTAAAATCGATTATGGGCGTTATGTCTCTAGGAATTGGCCAGGGTGCAGATATTGCTATTAGTGCTGAAGGAAGTGACAGTGAAGAAGCTTTAAGAAGCCTTGAAGAATTATTGAAAAAAGAAGGACTGGCTGAATAATGGCATTTTTACAGGGAATTGCTGCTTCCAATGGCATTGCCATTGCAAAAGCATATCGCTTGGTAGAACCAAATTTATCATTTGATAAAAAGACAATTGAAGATACTGCTTCAGAGGTATCTCGTTTTAAGTCGGCAATAGAGAAATCTAAAGCAGAGCTTGAGGCGATTCGTGATCGTGCCCATGTTGAACTTGGTGCTGATAAAGCAGCTATCTTTGAAGCACATTTACTTGTTCTCACTGATCCGGAGTTAAATGGACCAATCGAGGACAAGATTAAGTCTGAAAAAGTAAATGCCGAAGCCGCATTAAAAGAAACAGCTGACATGTTTGTTATGATGTTTGAACAAATGGACAATGAGTATATGAAAGAACGTGCTGCGGATATCCGCGATGTTACAAAGCGTGTTTTAGCTCATTTACTAGGCGTACAATTGGTAAATCCAAGCATGATTGCTGAAGAAGTAATTATTGTTGCTGAGGATTTAACTCCTTCAGATACAGCTCAATTAAACAGACAGTATGTATTAGGATTTACTACCGATATCGGCGGACGCACTTCGCATTCGGCCATTATGGCTCGTTCCATGGAGATTCCAGCGGTAGTAGGTACCAAAACGGCTACAGAAGAAATCAACAATGGTGACCTAGTTATTGTCGATGGTCTTAAAGGTGAAGTACATATTAACCCGACTCCAGAACTTGTGGCAGAATACCGCAATATCCATGAGCAATTTGAAGCTCAAAAGATTGAATGGGCAAAGCTTGTTAATGAAAAAACGGTATCAGCTGACAACCATCATGTTGAATTAGCGGCTAATATTGGAACTGCTAATGATTTAAAGGGTGTCCTTGCTAATGGCGGGGAAGGTGTGGGACTTTACCGAACTGAGTTCCTTTACATGGGCAGAGACCAGCTTCCTACGGAAGAAGAACAATTTGATGCTTATAAAGCGGTCCTAGAAGGTATGAATGGGAAGCCAGTTGTTGTTCGAACATTGGACATCGGCGGCGATAAAGAGCTCCCATATCTTCAGCTTCCAAAAGAGCTTAATCCATTTTTGGGATTTCGAGCTATTCGCTTATGCTTAGAGGAACAAGATATTTTCCGTACCCAGCTTAGAGCGCTTCTTCGTGCCAGCAGCTTTGGAAACTTAAAAATTATGTTCCCAATGATTGCCACTCTTGATGAATTCCGTGAAGCTAAGGCGATTCTTGAAGATGAAAAACAAAAGCTTATTGCTGCTGGACAAACAGTTTCAGAAAAAATAGAACTTGGAATCATGGTTGAAATTCCTTCGACAGCTGTTTTAGCAGATCAATTTGCTAAAGAGGTTGACTTCTTTAGTATTGGTACAAATGACTTAATCCAATATACAATGGCAGCAGATCGAATGAATCAACGTGTGTCATACCTTTACCAGCCATATAGCCCATCGATTTTACGATTGGTTAAGATGGTTATCGATGCAGCACATGCAGAAGGTAAATGGGCAGGAATGTGCGGTGAAATGGCTGGAGACGAAACCGCGATACCACTACTTCTTGGTCTAGGATTAGACGAATTTTCAATGAGTGCGACGTCTATCTTAAAAGCACGTTCACAAATTAAAAAGTTGACTAAATCCGAAATGGAAAGCCTAGCTAAACAAGTCTTAAATATGCAAACAACCGCTCAAGTAATTGAAGCAGTTAACGCAGCGACCAAATAGAAACGATATCAAAAGAGACAGAATCCAATCTGTCTCTTTTTTTTGTACATGATTTAGGAATTAGAGGGAATTTTTAGTATAATAGGGATAGACAGGTTCAAGGAGGATGGATCGGATGGATTTTAATTTGAGCGGGAAAACAGCGCTTATTATGGCGTCTAGTCAAGGCTTAGGCTTTGCTATTGCCGAACGATTAGTCAGAGAAGGCACGAATGTAATGATCTCTGGACGAGATGAGGAGAAACTAATAAAGAAGGCTGCTGAATTAGAATCAATTGGCATCGGTAAGGTTGCTTTCCAAAAAACAGATATCACCAAAACTGGAGATATTAAAAGACTTGTTTCTAAAACCATTGAGGCATTTGGTAGTCTTGATTTACTGATTAATAATGCTGGTGGTCCGCCGGCTGGCACTTTCGAGGATTTAAGCGATGATGATTGGCAAAATGCGTTTGAACTTAATTTGTTATCTTATATTCGTGCAATCCGTGAGGCATTACCATACTTAAAGGAGCAAGGTGGTAAGATTCTTAATATTGCATCGTCATCGATAAAGGAACCTATACCAGGCTTAATACTCTCCAACACCTTTCGAACAGGAATCGTAGGGCTCTCCAAAACATTAGCTTCAGAATTAGCTCCACATAATATCTTAATTAATACGATAGCACCTGGACGAATTGCTACCGATCGTGTGAGACACTTAGACCAGTTTACTGCAGAAAAACAGGGAGTGGACGTTGAAAGTGTTGAAATGTCGATGAAAGCCCAAATTCCGCTAAGGAGATATGGAACGCCTGAGGAGTTTGCGAATGTTGCAGTTTTTCTCCTATCCGATGCGAATACTTATATGACCGGAAGTTCTTTTTTAGTTGATGGGGGTATGATTAAATCTATTTAACATTCTATCCACTTCCAATAACCAACCTCGTTTAACGTTTATTACCAACAATATATGGCTAAGGTAAAAACATAAAGGAGTGTTTATCATGCGAAGAAGTATAAAAATGGTTTTTGTCATAGTGAGTATGATGCTTTTAGGAACAGTACTTACTGGATGTGGATTACCTTTATCAAAGGAACTAATAGTAAATCGATATGCGGATGCCTTGTTAACAAAGAATAACGAACTTCAATTTCGGTTTAGAATTAATAATGAAATATTAGATAGACATGAATTATATAAAGTGAAAGTTACCATACATGATGATCGCTTGGCCTCGGCAATTGGTAAACGCGAAATTATATATGGTGAAGAACAAGTTCTTAATGGTGAATATTTAGAGGTTAAGGGTACAGGTGAAAAATATATTTTCATGGATCCGCTTCCGTTACAAGATGACCTGCACATTCACGAGCTTCAAACGATGATAGAAAAAAATCATGCCGTATCAATTGAGATATATAACAATCAAGAAGTTTTTGGTAGGGTTTACTTAACAAATTTTTCGTCAGAGCTCTAAAATCGTGTTTATCACTTTTTTAACTAGGAGAGACTAAAAAGGTGCATAAATTTGGAGATTGAGCACGATGACCGGAAAGTACTTAGTTCCGGTTTTTTTGTGTTATAAATTATATAATCGAGAAGTAAAATTCATAATCGTAGGAGAGGATTGATCAGATTGGTTATTCCAGAAAATACAGTAATTGGGTTTATCGGGACAGGCGTCATGGGGAAAAGTATGGCCGGACATCTATTGGCGGCCGGCTATCAAGTAATTGTTTATTCAAGGACAAAGGAAAAGGCAGGAGATCTACTTGAAAAAGGTGGATATTGGGGGGGGACACCTCAAGAAGTAGCTTCAAAGGCAGATGTTATTTTTACCATGGTCGGGTATCCCTCAGACGTTGAAGAGATTTACCTGGGGGAAAATGGATTGGTTAATCATGCTAAAGCAGGCAGTTATATCATCGATATGACAACTTCCGCTCCATCACTGGCAGTAAAAATATTTAAAGCAGCAAAAGAAAAAGACATTCATGCAATTGATGCACCTGTTTCCGGAGGTGATGTAGGCGCAAAGGAAGCAAAGCTGTCAATAATGGTTGGCGGCGAAGAAGAGGACGTGGAGGCAATAAGACCGCTCCTAAGCCTGATGGGGTCAAATATTGTGTACCAGGGAAAAGCTGGTGCTGGCCAGCACACCAAAATGTGCAATCAAATTGCAATTGCTTCTAATATGATAGGGGTTTGTGAAGCGATCGTATATGCTGAAAAAGCTGGTTTAAATCCAGAGTCCGTTTTAAAAAGTATTACCGCTGGTGCTGCAGGCAGCTGGTCATTAAGCAATCTTGCACCAAGAATGCTTCACGGTAATTTTGAACCAGGGTTTTACATAAAACATTTTATTAAGGATATGAAAATTGCCTTGGATGAAGCTGAGCACATGAACATGGAAGTGCCAGGTTTAACTTTGGCCAAAAAACTGTATGACAAACTTTCTGAAATGGGCGAGGAAAATAGCGGTACGCAGGCTCTTTATAAATATTGGAAGTCCTAATAGGCTTGTATAAATACCTCCTGTTTTCAGAAACTATGATAGAAGCTGAAATAGGAGGAAACTTTTTATGGCAAAAAGAACAAAAAAGAATGACCCACAGCAAAAGAATAAAAAGGGATTCGATTCTGCTGTTTTAAATGAAGAATTCGCTCATGAGATGGGCTCAGCAGCAACAAATAAAATTCATAAAGATAAAGCTAAAAAAGAAAAAGCACCTAAAAACAATGGTAAATACAAAGGTCAATAATAAAACTACCCTCACTGCAGCAGTGAGGGTAATTTTATTTTTTCGTATTAAAAAATGTCTCTATTCGGTTCAATCCGGTTTCTAACTTTTCAAGTGAACAGGCAAATGATAATCGAAAATAACCTTCACCGTATTCAGAGAATGCACTTCCAGGAACTACTGCAACTTTTGCTTGATGAACCATCTCTAGTGCAAAATCAAAACTGTTTAATTGAATGAAGTCGGGGATCTTTACAAAAAAGTAAAAGGCCCCATCAGGCTTAACGACTTGAAGCCCCATTGCAGTTAAACGATTATAAACATAGTCGCGTCTTTTGATATATTCCTTTTTCATTGGAATGGCATCATCCATTCCAGTTGTTAAAGCAGCTAAAGCGGCTCTTTGTGCAATGGATGCCGCACAGGAAACATTATATTGGTGCACCTTTAAGATGTGCTTCGTAATGTCTTTAGGAGCAAATAGGAACCCTATTCTCCACCCGGTCATTGAATGAGATTTTGATAAGCCATTTATTACAATTGTTTTCTCTTTTAAAAACGAAGCAATGGAAATATGCGGCTGATCATAAGTCAACTCGCTGTATATTTCATCTGCAAGTACGAATATTTTTCTCTCTTTTAAGTAATCAGCTATTTCTTTTAACTCTATCTCTGTGAGACTGACTCCTGTCGGATTAGATGGATAAGGCATGACAATACAGCGTGTCTTATCAGTTATATAAGGTTTAATCATGTCTAATGTAAATCGGAATTGATTATCCCTGATATCGACATGCACAGGTACTGCCCCACACATCTGAATGATGGGTTCATATCCAGGATATATGGGCCCAGGCAAAATTACCTCTGTACCTTCAGCTAGAATGGTTCTAAATGTGATATCAATAGCTTCACTTGCTCCTACAGTAACAATTACTTCCGAATCTGGCTCATAAGTGAGCCCGTATTTCTTTGCAACGAAATCGCAAGCGGCAGTTCGTAATTCACTGATACCCGCATTATGGGTATAGGAGGTGAAATTATCCTCAATCGCTTTGATGCCAGCTTGTTTGACATGCTCTGGTGTCTGAAAATCTGGCTGACCAATCGTTAGTGAGATGACATCATCTATGTGTGACACCATATTATAAAATTTTCTAATGCCCGAAACTTCAATTTCTTGAACTCTGGTATTTATTAAATGTTCCACCCTTGTTCACCCTTCCATTGCTATAATCAGTACTTTTGATTATAAACAGATTTATAGAAATATTCTACAATAATGAGCGTGTGGAGATTGAGGAAGGATATTTTTAACCATAAAAAAACGTAAAAAAGACGGATGACTCCGGCTTTTTTACGTATATCTTTCCCCTAACTTTTTAAAAATTGGTTTTTGATAGGGGCGGTTTTTTTGTGGGTTTGAAGGTGGCTGCTCCATTTCTTTAATTCCGGTATATGTCTGTAAAACCGATTTTGCTTGGCTTAGTGAAAGTGAGGTTTTTGGATTTCTAACACTTCCATCTAATTTACCCAAATGAGGCAGTTCAGCAAAGTCAGACTTGGTAGGAGGAATATGAAAAGTATAATGACCACATTCAACGAGGACGTCGGATTGTTGTTTACTATTACGTGGATTTTGTGAAAAATGAAGACCTATTTTTTTTGCTTTTCCTTCTTCGATTAATTTCTTTAAAGATTCATGCTTTAATTTGTATAAAAATTTGGGGTTTGGAGCTGTTTTCGCATGGCGATTAACAATAAAGAGAGCTTGTGAGAGGTTATCGATCGTTAGCTTTGCTTTTGTATGGGGTTGTTTTCTATCATCAGTCAAAATAGGTACTCCTTTTATCTTTTATATTGTCTATCTTTATTATTCTTAATTGTAAAATAGAAATACAAGAAAGTAAAAACATTATTGTAAAAAATAAAAAAATCCTTATCCAATCAATGGCAAGGATTCTTCTAATCTGTTCCAGATGAGATAAGTGTAAATACAGTTAATTCAGGTTTCGCCATGAATCGAAAGGGCAGACGAGTGGTACCAATTCCTCGGTTTACATATAGCGATAAGGCATTGACCCCGCTAATCGTATATAGACCCTCAGGGTAATTCTGTGCGAACGGTGGGATTACGAGTGCACCAACAAAAGGTATTTTCACCTGCCCTCCATGACTATGCCCGCTTAATTGCCAATGTATCCCATAATTCAAGGCTTCGTCAGCAACATCTGGAGCATGCGATAAAAGCAATTTAAATGAATCGTCAGGGACTCGTTTCATGGCTAAATCCAAGTCGGGTTTTCCGAGCATACGATCATCTATTCCTATAAGAGAAATAGAGCTGCCATCTTTTTGTTTGATAAGTAGAGATTCGTTTAGCAGTAAAGTAAAGTCAGATAATTCCATAAGGTTCCGATAGATTTCTGAACCATAGCCCCCATGATCATGGTTTCCGTAAATGCAATATTTACCGATAGTGGCATTTAATTGCTTTAAAATTGGAGCGATTTTATTGATTTCACCATATTTATTTGGCTCGTCCAATAAGTCCCCTGTAAAAAAAATTAAGTCAGGCTCTAGTTCATTAATTTTTTCTACTAACTTTTTAAATTGGTTGACATTATAGTGAAACCCTAGATGTGTATCGCTAAATTGGACAATTTTTATTCCGTTAAAACTATCTGGAATTAGGGTATGCTTAATTTCGATTTTATTGATTTCTAGTAGTGAAGGTTCAATTCGATTGGCATAGAAGTAACCGCCTGAACCAAGACCGAGAACCGTGAGGAATGTACCAAAAGTACTTTTCAAGAAAGTTCTCCTTTTCATTTTTTGGGGCATATTTATCCTACCAACCTATCTCCAATTTTTTTTTATCTATTCATTAAAAGAGAGTCATTCGTATTTTCGTTAAAATCCGTCCATTTTGCAAGTAATTTGATAATGAAAATTTTAAAATAGAAAGGTATATATTAGTTCATATTCTAAAACTGAGAAAAAATACATAAAAGCAGCCACTTTTGGCTGCTTTTATAATTACTTATAACTAATAGCCCTGCTCTGAAGGGCCTTCCAGGATTCAATAAATTGATTTCTTCCCACTCTTACTTGTTTTTTACCGGAAAGTGGATCATTCAAATATACATAGTTTGCGTCATACCCTACAAGAACTACTGCATGCAGGTCAAGAGGTGTTTTTATCACTTGCTGCCCATGATTCCACGACTCCCAGCGATCAGGCAACCGATAATCACCTGTTGTCCAAACTACTACAGGATAACCAGCAGAAACATGCTCTAGAACTCGTTCAAATGGCTGATTGGTTAAATTTATTGCTCTCCCTGGCAGCTTTTGATTCACCAGTGCTTCCATGGGTTTATCAAAGACGGCATAACCAGCCTGCCTTCCTGTCATATCTCCAACAAAACCATCGGCAGGGTTGCCCCAATTTAAAATGTCGCCATTTGCTGATCTTTTGATAGGATCAGGATCTTTTTGAATGGAACGATACAATTCCATTTTGTCTATATTGACACCCGCATGATTTAAAACCATGGCGAGGCTTGTTACTTCACACCCATATCTCAGTTCTGGATTTTGTTTTATTAATACAACGTCCAGCATCATTGAATCCTTTTTAGCTGGCTGATTGTTAACTTTTTTAAGAACAATGTCGGGATTTTCCGTTTTCCTAATGGATGTGCTCGGTATTTGTTCATATATTTCCGTGTAGCTTTGTTTCTTTGTTTGTTTTGAAACAGTATCATCTGTATTGTTACATCCAAAAAGTGGAAGAATTGAAACCATTAAGCAAAGTTTTTTCAAAAGGTATCCTCCAATCATAGGACTTGGTTTTATCATTTGTTGTTCCGGATTTACTATGATGGTATCCTTTTGGAAAAGAACAAGAGATGTTAGTTGAGCGTATTGTATAGTAAGGTATGGTATAATGAGGAAAATCTTTTTCTGGAGGGTACTTGAATGGATGCATTGGATATCCTAACGGATCTTGAAAATGTCATTCCTTATTTTCAACCAATTTTCAGTGCCGATGAGCAGCGTGTTATTGCATATGAGGTTTTGGGTAGGTATCGATCGGAAGGTAACATCATTAGCTTGGGTCAATTTTTTCTTGATGACCAAATCCCTGATGAATATAAATATGAAGTTGATCTTCTGTTAGTTCAGAAAGCATTAGACCTAGCAATAGAGCTAGAAGATGATGTCAGTATCTATTTGAATCGTGACGCCGATTTACTCATGTATCGACATGGAGAGCCATTTCTACAGGAACTGTTGGCTTTTGAAAAAAAAGGATTGAGTTTAAAGAGAATAGTCCTTGAAATTTCTGAAGGTAATTATAAGGGTGATTTTGCTCAATTGGATCATTTATTACAATATTATCGTACGTATGGAATTAAGGTTGCCATTGCCGGTATTGATAATGATACCAATTACTTTGAGCGGATTGGTAAATTAAATCCTGAAATTATAAAAATAAATCTACAGGCCTTAAAATCAAACGCAACTGCTTCAAGCTTTACTGATGTCCTATTTTCTCTGTCTTTATTGGCTAGAAAAATTGGTGCCACATTACTATTTGAAAATATAGAAATGAGTTATCAGCTTCAGTTTGCATGGAAAAATGGCGGGAGATATTACCAAGGTTTTTATCTTCATCCACCTGCACCGGACTTTATTGAGCGGGAATTACTAAAAGAGCGATTAAAAGGAAAATTTCATGAATTTATTGCCTATGAGAAGAGAAAGCTTGAGGCAATTTATTCAGCCGCTGCATATTTCCAAAATAAAGTACAAGACATTTTAGTAAAGAATAAAAAAGCTAATTATGAGGAGTTATTTACTTCACTTGCGAAGGAAATGGATGGGATTGCATTTCGAATGTATGTATGTGATGAAGATGGTTTTCAAAAATCCTCTAATATCCTTAAAGGTGAAAACGGCTGGTTTACGCAAAAAGAATATATCCTAAAAAATTGGAGCTGGCGTCCATATTTTTTAGAAAATATTATCAAAATGAGAAATGAAGGCAAAGGAATTCTCTCTGACTTATATAGTGATATTGAGACTGGAGAAACAATCCGCACCTTCTCTATTCCTATAAATGGGAATGACTATTTATTTATTGATATTACCTATCAGTATTTATTTGATCATGACCAGTTGTTATAACTCCATTGCATAGAATGATTCATAAAGTGGAACTTTAATAGTAACTTGATTAAAGGAGAAATCGCTCATGAATCTATTTGTTAATGCACTATCCATCGTTATTGTTGGTGTTCTTGCGGTTTCGCTTGTGTATACATTGGTTGTGGCAAGAAAACAAAAGGCTGCTGAAGGAGACATTGATACAAATATCCCTAAGCCAGTACAAAAACATATTTACCTTAGCAATCCGATATTTTTATCATATGGTATATTTTTTGCCTTGGTTCTTTTTATCATCCTTTTTTGTGCAATTACCTTTTTACGATAGGGCCCTTCATATGAGGGCCTTTTTTTTATAAAGATTTTTCGAGAGTTGTCTAGAAGAATTTAAAAAATTTGCGGTTTAATGTCCTTTGCTGCAGTATTTTTGCGTTTTTTATATGCGTTTGGATGGAATATTTGTTGATAAAATGAATATTAACATAGGTTCTGAAAGAAGAGAGGGGAAGGAAATGAAGAAAACGTTGCTAATACTTTTCATAGTACTACTATTAATACCTTTGTCTCCAAACGCAAAAGATAGTCTAAGCGATAAAAATGATGTTTTTAGCTTCTTACAGAAAGCTTTTCAGGCTCAAATCTCACTTAGTGATCAAACCAGAACAAAACAAGAAATCAGAGATGTATTAAGCCCATATTTTTCGGAGGATTATCAAAAAATGTTTTGTGACGAGAATATGTTTGAGGAAGAGGGTAAATTTGTTACATATGGTTCAGATTTTGCATTTTATTATATTCCATTTTTTCAATATTCAGAAGAAACAAAAGTAGTCATTTCCCCAGAAAGTATTTATGTTCTGCAATTTTTCCCTGCCACCACCGATGGTCCGGTAAGTTATAAAGATCATTACGAGGGAATTATGTTAAAGAAAATGGATGGCAGCTGGAAGATAGCTGATTATTTATATGATAATATCCCTAAATCAATCATTGAGAAAGCATATTGAAAAAAAGTTCCCATTTTCTTCATTTTTACTTGGACAAATGCTGTCTGTTATTTTATTCTTTTAATATTGGCATATTTGCTACCTGAGATTATCACTGGAAATAATCGATAAGGATAGAAATAGGCTAAAAGAGAAACATAACAGTAGAAAGTTTGCTTGTGTTTGAAAGGAGACGGAGCATATGTCACAGCTTCAAGGGATATTAACCCGGTTAAAAAACCTTCAGGAACAGTCTAATGGGGGTGAACCGGCACAACGCTATTTCGAAGTGAATGGCGAAAGAAAGTGTCAGGTAACATTTCATCCAAAAACAGAAACCTTTGAATTGGAAATATATAATGAAAAGGAAAAGCCAAAGCGTTATCAATTTGATAATGTTGACATGATCACCATCGAAATTTTTGATTTAATCCAGTAGGAGCCGGTTATCGGTTCCTATCTTTTTCTGTATTTTCATAAAAAAACCCAGTTCTCCGAAAACTATGGTAGAATATACATGTGGTATAACAAACATTGAGGAGTTTTCGGCGATGATAAGTCTTCACAGTGGAGAATTTTTAGAGATAGATATACGAAAATTAATGATTCCATCTGAGCGTGTTGCTCATGTGCAGGTTGGAAATAATCTAGAACATGCACTATTAGTTTTAACCAAAAGTGGATATACGGCAATTCCTGTACTGGATCCACATTATAAATTACATGGTCTAATTAGTACCCCGATTATAATGGATTCCATTCTCGGTCTTGAAAGAATAGAATTTGAACAACTTGAAAAGAAAAGAGTGGAAGAGGTTATGAATGTATCTGTTCCGCGTGTAAAGGATACTGCTTCCATTAAAACCTGTCTAAGACTTTTAGTAAATCATCCTTTTCTTTGTGTAGACACAGAGGATGGTTATTTTGAAGGCATATTGCCTAGAAGTACGGTGTTAACACAATTAAATTTAGCTGTTAATAAGATGAATAAAAGTGATAAATAAGGCTCCCAGATGGGGGCTGTATTATTTTCCTGAGAAAGTGAGGTGCAAAAATGAGTGCTCCGATTTCCCAGCCTAAAAGAGGGCAGACAAATAGACCACTTGTACTAGCAGCAGTCATGCTTGCGATGTTTATGGGAGCAATTGAGGCAACAATTGTTTCTACCGCTATGCCGGCTATAGTGGCTGACCTAGGCGGCTTTACTCTCTACAGTTGGGTTTTTTCAGCTTATCTATTAATGAATGCGGTAACAGTGCTGATTTATGGTAAATTATCAGATTTATTCGGTAGAAAACCGATTCTCTTTATCGGTATCATTATTTTCCTAATTGGATCCATTCTTTGCGGATTTGCCACGTCGATGGAATCATTAATTCTTTTCCGGTTAATCCAAGGGTTTGGGGCAGGGGCTGTTACGCCTATCGCCACCACTATTGTGGGCGATATTTATTCAGCTGAAGAAAGAGCAAATGTACAGGGGTACCTGGCAAGTGTATGGGGAATATCTGCAGTTACGGGACCAGCAGTCGGTGGATTGCTTGTTCAGTATGTAAGCTGGAATTATGTATTTTGGATAAACATTCCACTGGGAATTCTCTCTTTGGCTGGTATAGGATTCTTTTTGCACGAAAACGTTGAGAAGAAAAAACATGAAATTGATTACATAGGTGCATTTTTATTAACCATTTCCATCTCATCATTAATGTTTTTACTTGTTGAGGGTGGCGGACGATGGTCCTGGGGCTCCTGGCAAATAATGAGTTTGGCTGTCCTATTTATTATCACACTTGGTATCTTTGTCTTTCATGAAGGCCGCGCCAAAGAACCTGTAATGCCATTTAACATTTGGAAGGAACGATCTATTTTTGTGGCCAATGTAACAAGTTTGACGACAGGAATCATGTTAATTGGGATTTCGAGTTTTCTTCCAACATTTGTTCAGGGGGTAATGGAACAATCACCGATTGTCGCAGGATTTACATTAACAACCATGTCAATTGGCTGGCCGATAGCGTCTACATTTTCTGGAAAGATGATAAATTCAATGGGATACCGTAAAACCTCACTTATTGGCGGTACAGCTTTAATCCTCGGCAGTGTGGTATTTGTCACCATGACTTCCTCTTCAGGACCTCTTTGGGCGGCAGCTGGGTCGTTTATTGTTGGTTTTGGTATGGGTATTACGTCCACTGCTTTTATCGTTTCTATTCAAAGTGCCGTAAGCTGGCAGCAAAGAGGTGTTGCAACTGCTGCTAACATGTTTATGAGGAATCTAGGGAACACAATAGGTGCAGCATTACTTGGAGGAATTCTAAATAATCGGCTTGCAAACTATCTAGGTGCAAATGCTGGAAGCACTAATGAAAGACTAACAGTGGATTCGGCTAACTTATTATTAAAGGAAAATGAACGGGAAAATTTACATGCAACAGTGAAAGAACTGCTTCAGGAGGGCCTAACTCAATCCTTACATTGGGTCTATTATGTAGTACTTGCCTTTGCTATTATAAGTTTAATCCTGATAACTTTCATTCCTAAACAAAATCGCGGCTCTGCATAAAACATGCAGGGTTTTTTCTAGATAAAATTCCAGCTTACTAGTGAAAAGTTTCAATTTTCTCTATATAATAAAAAGCGGATGTTTATTAAAGTATAAAGGTGGATGGTTTTGTCCTCTATATCTGAATTTCAGTTATTATCTGTTTTAGCTCAAGAGATGAATATGCGTAAAGCTTCAGAGAGACTATTTGTGTCCCAGCCGGCGTTGTCACAACGTCTGCAAAGCATAGAAAAAGAGTGGGGAACTAGATTATTTATCCGCTCCCAAAAAGGACTAGCACTTACCCCAGCAGGCGAGCATGTCATTCAATTTGTAAACGAGGTACTTGTCAAAGAAGGAAAGGTTCGCGAAACGATACACTCCCTTCAATCGGGAGTATCAGGGACATTGAAAATAGCAGTAGCTTCAATCGTCGGTCAAAATTGGCTGCCGCCTGTTTTAAAAAAGTATAGCGATACCTATCCGCAAGCGAAAATTTCACTTATCACTGGGTGGAGCAGTGAAATACTGAAAAGCTTATATGATGATCAAGTACATATTGGTATCATTCGAGGAATGCCAGATTGGAAAGGTGTAAAAATTAAACTATTCAGCGATCCGCTTTTTTTAGTTGATCGAGATATTACCAGACCTGAACAGTTATTGGAAACAGACAGACCATTCATCCAATTTAAAAGTGATTCGAATTATTATCAAGAAATACAAGATTGGTGGATGCGCCAATTCAAAACCTCTCCTAAAAGAACAATTGTCGTCGATCAAATTGAGACATGTAAGCAATTAACCTTTAATGGTTTAGGATATTCAATCTTACCAGGCATAACGTTGAATAATAGTGAAAAAGAAATTTATAAAATTCCGTTATTAGATGAAAATGGTGATGCTCTACAACGTGATACTTGGTTACTAGCGTATGAGTCTTCCTTTAAACTCAAACAAGTGCAAGCGTTCGTGGATCTCATTAAAGAACATAGCAGTCGAAGCGGCGAATAATTACGTTCATTTCTCTTGTTTTCCAAACTTTAGTTTGGTAAAGTAAACCTAATTATATTTGGAGGTAGTAGTATGAAAATGATGGATGCAAATGAAATTATTTCTTTTATTCAAAACAGCAAAAAGTCAACACCAGTAAAGGTTTATGTAAAAGGTGATTTAGAAGGTATTGATTTTGGAAGCAATTCTAAAACCTTTATTAATGGTAATACCGGTGTGGTTTTTGGTGAATGGTCTGACATTAACCCAGCTCTAGAATCAAACAAAGCTAAAATTGAAGATTATGTAGTTGAAAATGACCGCCGCAATTCAGCGATTCCATTATTAGATACAAAGAATATTAATGCTCGAATTGAACCTGGAGTAACGATTCGTGACCAGGTAGAAATTGGGGATAATGCAGTAATCATGATGGGTGCTGTAATTAATATTGGTGCAGTTATTGGCGAAAAAACCATGATCGACATGGGTGTGGTTCTTGGTGGAAGAGCTACAGTCGGAAAGAACTGTCATATTGGCGCTGGTACCGTTTTGGCTGGCGTAATCGAACCGCCTTCCGCACAGCCTGTCATTATCGAAGATGATGTACTAATTGGTGCAAATGCAGTGGTTTTAGAAGGGGTTAGAGTGGGACAAGGTTCAGTGGTTGCTGCTGGTGCAGTTGTTACGAAGGATGTTCCTCCGTTTACAGTCGTAGCTGGAACTCCTGCTAAAAAAATTAAGGATATCGATGAAAAGACTAAATCGAAAACGGAGATTATGCAAGAACTCCGCCAACTATAAACTTAAGACAAAGTAAAGCGTGGATTATCTCCACGCTTTCTTTCTAGTAAAGGAGCAATAGAATGAACCCTTTTATTAAAATTCGACGCGATTTGCATTTAATTCCTGAATTAGGATTTCAAGAATATAAGACTCAAGCTTATTTATTATCGTATATAGAAAATTTATCAGAAGAAAGAATCTCCATAAAAAAATGGAAAACTGGACTTTTTGTAAAAGTTCATGGTTTACACCCAAGAAAAACCATTGGTTACCGTGCTGATATTGATGGGTTACCAATCGTTGAAGAAACGGGATTAGAGTTTTCTTCTACCCATGAGGAACAAATGCATGCCTGCGGCCACGATTTTCATATGAGTATTGCTCTTGGTGTGTTGACACATTTTGTCGAAAATCCCATTGATGATAACATTTTATTTATTTTTCAACCTGCAGAAGAAGGACCAGGCGGTGCGGAACCAATGCTGAAATCCGAGATAATGCAGGAATGGAAGCCAGATATTATTTTTGCCTTACATATCGCACCAGAATATCCTGTCGGATCGATTGCCCTTAAAGAAGGGTTATTATTTGCTAACACATCAGAGTTATTTATCGACCTAAAAGGGAAGGGAGGGCATGCTGCTTATCCACATTTAACAAATGATATGGTAATTGCTGCCTGCTCGCTTGTCGGTCAGCTTCAAACAATCATTTCTCGCAATGTTAATCCATTAGATAGTGCAGTCATTACGATTGGAAAAATCACTAGTGGAACCGTTCAAAATATTATCGCTGAAAAGGCAAGACTCGAAGGGACGATTCGTACACTTTCAGATCAATCTATGGATAGGGTTAAGAAACGGATCGACGCGGTGGTAAAAGGAATTGAGACCAGTTTTGAATGTGAAGCTGTAATTGATTACGGCGCAATGTACCACCAGGTATACAATAATGAGGAGATTACGAGAGAGTTCATTCAATATATGAGGTCACAAACCACTATAGAGGTTATTGAATGCCAAGAGGCGATGACAGGGGAAGACTTCGGATACATGTTGAAGGAAATTCCCGGCCTTATGTTTTGGCTAGGAGTGGATTCTCAGTATGGACTGCACCATGCCAAATTAAATCCGAAGGAAGAGGCAATTGAGGTGGCAATTAATATTCTCACTAGCTATATGACGTATAAAGGAAATTGATATAACACCCTTCTACAAAGCGTTTTATTTTATTCTAATGTTTAAAAATGTTAAACTGAAAATTAGAAAAGATTGTTAAATATCGTCGTTTATTCTTTATGTAAATAGGGTAAACCAATTAAGGAACTATTTAATACTATTTGGAGGGATCAGACATGCCGGAACGTATGGTTGCAAAACAAGCACCAAGATTTGAAATGGATGCTGTATTACCAAACAAGGAATTTGGAAAAGTAAGCCTTGAAGAAAACATGAAAAACGACAAATGGACTGTGTTATTCTTCTATCCAATGGATTTTACATTTGTATGTCCAACAGAGATTACTGCAGTTTCAGACCGTTATGAAGAATTTGATGATTTAGATGCAGTTGTTATTGGTGCTTCTACTGATACAATACATACACACCTTGCCTGGATTAATACAGACCGCAAAAACAATGGCCTTGGTGAACTGAACTATCCATTAGCTGCAGACACTAACCATGTTGTAGCGCGCGATTATGGCGTTTTAATTGAAGAAGAAGGAATTGCGCTTCGCGGTTTATTTATTATCAGCCCTGAAGGTGAATTAATGTATTCAGTTGTTAACCACAACAATATCGGCCGTGATGTCGATGAAACATTACGGGTACTGCAAGCATTGCAAACTGGCGGTCTTTGCCCAGCGAACTGGAAACCAGGACAAGCTACACTTAATGCTTAATTCTTAAATCTAGGCTGTGTTAAAGAATACTGTTGATTTTAGAACCTGTTGATTTGAGCGGAAGGCGCTTGACTCCTCGAAAATGCTATCGCATTTTCTTCGTGCGTGGGCAAATTCGAGGATGTAAATCAAAGTCCTGCGGGATGAACGAGCTGAGTGAGACCCCGCAGGTCGGAACGACCGAGGAGGCTCACGGGCGAGCCCGCGGAAAGCATAGCGCCTCGGGACAGGCAAGGACCGCCTGTCTCTGCGATGATTATTCCAAGAAGCATTCCTTAGTGGAGCGCAAAGCAACAGCCAAGTTTAACACAGTCATATCTAAAATGATAGACCTAACCTTCCGAGTTAGGTCTTTTTTAAAAAGGGGATATGTCATGAAACTACGTGAGCCAATGCCAGAATTAACTGGTGCCGTTGAATGGTTAAATGGAGAAGTTACAAGAGAGGATTTAGTCGGTGATAAACCAACACTTATTCATTTCTGGTCAGTCAGCTGTTACTTATGTAAAGAAGCTATGCCTCAAGTTAATCAATTCCGTGATCAATATAAAGATAAATTAAATGTGGTGGCAGTCCATATGCCTAGATCTGAAGAGGACCTAGACCTCGAGCAAATCAAGCAAGTCGCAGCAGAACATGGAATCGATCAGCCGATTTTTGTTGACAGTGAACATAAATTAACAGAAGCATTCGAAAACCAATATGTCCCTGCTTATTACGTATTCGATCGTGAAGGCAAACTCCGCCACTTCCAAGCAGGTGGAAGCGGCATGAAAATGCTCGAAAAGAGAGTCAACCGTGTACTAGACGAATTAGAAAAAAACGAATAAACAATGACAGGACTGTTCGTTATTTAGCGAGTAGTCTTTTTTATTTTTGCCTGTTTTCGAATAGATTGATGTTTAACTCTGGGTCTTGAGGACAATTCACAATGCCAGTCGAGAAGGATTAGTCCTTAATTGAGAGTCTTGAGGACAAATCACACTGCCAGTCAGAAGGATTAGTCCTTAATCCAGGGTCTTGAGGACAAATCGCACGGCCAATCAGAAGGATTAGTCCTTAATCCAGGGTCCTGAGGACAAATCGCACGGCCAGTCAGAAGGATTAGTCCTTAATCCAGGGTCTTGAGGACAAATCACACCGCCAGTCAAAAGGATTAGTCCTTAATCCAGGGTCTTGAGGACAAATCGCAAGGCCAGTCAGAAGGATTAGTCCTTAATCCAGGGTCTTGAGGACAAATCGCACGGCCGATCAGAAGGATTAGTCCTTAATCCAGGGTCCTGAGGACAAATCGCACGGCCAGTTAGAAGGATTAGTCCTTAATCCAGGGTCTTGAGGACAAATCACACCGCCAGTCAAAAGGATTAGTCCTTAATCCAGGGTCTTGAGGACAAATCGCAAGGCCAGTCAGAAGGATTAGTCCTTAATCCAGGGTCTTGAGGACAAATCGCACGGCCAATCAGAAGGATTAGTCCTTAATCCAGGGTCTTGAGGACAAATCACAAGGTCAGTCAGAAGGATTAGTCCTTAATCCAGGGTCTTGAGGACAAATCGCACAGCCAGTCAGAAGGATTAGTCCTTAATCTTATTACAACCATTTTTCTGTAACCATCCCAATTTTTTTACGTCGGTATTAATAAATAGACAAAAGGGGGTTATCGAAATGAAAAAGGTGATTGGACTAATTGTTTTCCTTTCTTTGATTCTATTTCTATCGGCTTGTAGCTCAAGCAGTAAAAGTGAAGAGTCAAAGATGAGCAGTGACAGTAGTGCGAAAATGGATTCAGGACAGCCTGCTATGGAAGAAAAGTCACAAGTATCGTTTGATAATAATGCAAAACAAGAGAAAGCTGCTCCGACAGATATTGAAGTCCCTAATCAAATGGTTATTTATCAAGCCGATTTACAGCTTCGCGTAAAGAAATTTGAAGAAACCTTTCAAACAATAGAAGAACAGGTTATTAAGTATGGCGGTTATATCTCTGAATCCAATGTTTCTAAGGACGGTGTAGAACAAATAAGTGGGCAAATTACGGTTCGTATCCCGCAAAAAAATTTCCAAGCCTTTTTGCATGATGCAGAGGGTCAAGCTGCTGAGGTGCTGCAGAGGAATTTAACTGGAACAGATGTCACCGAAGAGTATGTTGACCTTGACTCAAGACTTAAATCAAAAAGAGTTGTGGAAGAACGGCTAACATCATTTATGCAATCTGCACAAAAGACAGAAGATTTATTAAAAATTTCTGCAGATTTAGCTTCAGTTCAAGAGGAAATCGAAACGATTCAAGGAAGAATGAAATATCTAGAAAATCAGACTTCATTATCTACTGTTCATATAGCATTATATGAAAATAAGGTAATCGTCCCTAATCTTGAAGAGGAAGATTTAAATACTTGGGATAAAACAAAAAAGCAATTTATGAAAAGCACAAACATGCTGTTAGCAGCCATTTCGGGTTTATTTGTTTTTATTGTAGGTAATATCCCGATAATTATAATCCTAACGGTGGCATCTGTTTTCATTTACCTATATATCAAGAAGAGGAAGAAAAGAAATGATAGCGAATAAATAAGTATATTCAACTAATTTGGATATGCTAAAATGAAAATGGTTAATTGATTTGCTGGGGGAGTTTAAGTGAGAAAAAATTTTGCAGTAATAGGACTAGGTCGTTTCGGCGGCAGTATTTGTCGTACTCTTTCAGATGAAGGGTTTGAGGTACTGGCAATTGATAAAAATGAAGAAAGAGTAAATGCTTACGCTATGATAGCCTCTCATGCAGCTGTGGGGGATACAACGGATGAGGCAGTACTAAAAAGTCTTGGCATTCGAAATTTCGATCACGTGATAGTGGCGATTGGTGACGATATTCAATCTAGTATCCTAACCACTTTGATCTTAAAAGAGTTAGGGGTAAATCATATTACAGTTAAAGCACAAAATGATTATCACGAGAAAGTGCTTGTGAAGATAGGCGCTGATAAGGTTGTTCATCCTGAACGAGATATGGGAAGAAGAATTGCTAATAATATGGCTTCCAGCAGTGTGTTAGATTATCTAGAGTTATCGGATGAACATAGCATCGTTGAAATCGTAGCAAACAGTAAGATAAGTGGTCATACAATCATTGACTTAGATATTCGAAAGAAATATGGTTTAAATATTGTAGCGATTAAAAGAGGGATGGATATCATCGTATCTCCAAAAGCAAATGAAGATATCCGGCCAAACGATGTATTAATCGTTATCGGCACCGACGAAGACATCGATCGATTCGAGAGAAAAGTCATGCAATAAGAAAAGCGGAAGCGCCTTAGGCACTTCCGCTTTTTCTTATACTTCCATAATGATTGGTAAAATCATTGGTCTTCGTTTTGTTTTTTCGTAAAGGAACGGTGCTAATGTATCGGTAATTTCATTTTTAATTTCTGACCATTGACTTGTTTTTCGTTCCATCACCTTATTTAAGTGCTTTGTAATCAGGTTCTGAGCATCGTTAATTAAATCACCGGATTCTCTCATATAAACGAACCCTCTAGAAATAAGGTCAGGACCTGAAGCAATTTTGAAGTCCTTCATATTTATGCTTACAACGACAACGACCAATCCTTCTTCAGAAAGAATCCTTCTATCACGTAAGACAATATTTCCGATGTCACCAATGCCACTGCCATCAATATACACGGAGCCTGAAGGGATCTTCCCTGCTACTTGCGCGCTGTTATCAGAAAGAGCTAATACTTCACCATTGTCCATAATAAAACAATTCTCTTCTTCAACACCACAGTCAACAGCAAGTTTAGCATGCATTCTCTGCATTCTATATTCTCCGTGAATTGGCATAAAGAACTTTGGCTTTATTAAACGGAGCATTAGTTTTTGTTCCTCTTGACCGCCATGTCCTGAGGTGTGGATGTTACTAAGTTTACCGTGTATCACTTCAGCACCAGCTCGGAATAACATGTTAATCGTCCTGTTAACACTAATGGTGTTCCCAGGTATCGGTGAAGATGAGAAAACAACAGTATCCCCTGGAATAATTTGAATCTGTCTATGCGTGCCATTAGCAATCCTAGATAAGGCCGCCATAGCTTCCCCTTGGCTTCCGGTACATAAAATCGTTACCTTGTCTGCAGGAAGTCTGTTAATCTGATTTGCTTCAATAAACGTTTCCTTTGGTGCATTTATATAGCCAAGCTCTTGACCGATCGTAATAGCGGATTCCATACTGCGGCCAAAAACTGCAACTTTTCTACCGTTAGCAACTGCTGCCTCAACTACTTGCTGCAATCTGTAGATATTAGACGCAAAGGTAGCGAATATTACTCGGCCCGATACCTTTCGAAAAATGTCATCAATGCTTTCGCCAACAAGACGTTCAGACATCGTAAATTCTGGAATTTCACTATTCGTACTATCTGATAATAAACATAGTACGCCTTCTTTTCCGATTTCAGCCATTTTGGTTAAATTAGCCGGTTCACCTACTGGAGTGAAGTCGAATTTGAAGTCACCAGTATGGACGATTTGTCCTGGCGGAGTTTTTACAACAATTCCGTAAGAATCTGGGATACTATGTGTGGTTCGGAAAAAAGAAACAGACGTCTTGCGGAACTTGATTACATCATCTTCTTGAATGACATTTAACTTCGCCGTTCTTAAAAGCCCATGTTCTTCAAGTTTATTTTTAATCAATCCTAGGGCAAGCTTTCCGCCATAAATGGGAATATTTACTTCGCGTAATAAATAAGGAATACCACCGATATGGTCCTCATGTCCGTGAGTAATAAATAGCCCTTTAATTTTATCTTCATTTTTTACTAAGTAGGTATAATCGGGAATAACATAATCAATTCCTAATAGCTCATCCTCTGGAAACTTGATTCCTGCATCAATCAGGATTATTTCATCCTGAAATTGTACTGCATATGTGTTTTTTCCGATTTCGCCCAAGCCGCCTAAAGCAAAAACGGCAGTCTGGTCATTTTTCACAAATTTCATAAATTATCAAATCTCCAATACATTATAATCTTCATTTTGTTTTTCATATTCTAAAAATGCTCCGCTTACTTCTTGTACAAGTTCAACATTGTATCCACGATCTGCAATTTTTTTTCGAACATCCCTAACAGATTCTCCTTCAACATAAAGAACCTTTGTTTTCTCTCTGACTGGAACTTCCTTGATGTTTTCTTGAAAATAAACCTTAAATACCATAATAAATCGCTCCTTAATCGATCATAACTTTTTTTTATTATATAAAATAATTACATTTTTTTCATTTAAATTCACTTTTCACCTAAAAAGTAAACGCTTAGACCTAATAGAAAAAATATGTAAATAATACACTGATAATCAATTTACAATAAGGAAGGAGCCCTTCGCAAGTTTGAAGGGCTCGAAAAAAGTTGTAGTTAGGCAATTGATTTTTTTCGCAGTAAATCGTTCCACTGTTTTAAGAGCTTCTTTCTTAGCTTCTTTAACATAGTGGATCATCTCCTTACTTCCTATTTTAAACGATCCTTGTCCAATGTAAAGCAAGCCACGATAGATTATTGCAGTTTTTTTTTATTCAAACATTTTTATACTAATATTATATGGTATAAACAGGATTTCTTTCATGGATAAACATGGAAGAATTATGAAGTTTTATTAAATTGACAAATATTCTGGTTATGGTTAGTGTTTATTGAGAGGAAAATTATAGAAGAGCTTTCTTGTTATTAAAGTAAAGAGGAGTTAGAATTATATGAAAAAGATTGTTTTTTTTGATATAGATGGGACACTGCTCGACCATGAAAAAAAACTTCCAAGCAGTACAAAAAAAGCGATTCAAACTCTGAAGGAGAATGGTGTGTTCGTAGCGATTGCAACCGGAAGAGCACCTTTCATGTTTCCAAGTTTGAAAAAAGAATTAGATATTGATTCTTACGTTAGTTTTAATGGACAGTATGTTGTGTTTGAAAATGAAGCGATCTATAAGAACCCTCTCAACCAATCTGAGTTGGGAAGGTTTCTGCAGGATACAGCTGCCAATGACCATCCATTAATCTTTATGAACGAAGTGACCATGAAGAGTACTACACATTTCCATCCTTATATAGAGACAAGTATGGACAGCTTGTTATTTCCACATCCGGAAGAGGACAAAAATTTCTATGTAGACAAAGAAATTTATCAATCCTTACTATTCTGTAAAGAAGGTGAGGAGAAGTTCTATTTTGAAAATTTCCCTGACTTTGACTTTATAAGATGGCATCCATATTCAGTTGACGTCCTGCCAAAAGGTGGTTCTAAAGCCGAAGGAATAAAACAAATGATAGACAGACTAGGTTTTGATCTAAAGGATGTTTATGCATTCGGCGACGGCTTAAACGATTTAGAAATGCTTAAAGCGGTTGGAACCGGTGTTGCAATGGGGAATGGCGTTCCCGAGGCTAAGGCACTTGCAAACTTTGTCACAACGGATGTTTCGGATGATGGAATTTGGAATGGATTGAAAGAATTGAAACTCATTTAAATATAGAAAAAAGCGCAAGGTCCTAGAAGACCTTGCGCTTTTATTATCTTTCAATAGCAATAGCACCTTCAATTGGTTTGAAGGGATCTTGTTTATTAATGTGATCATAAAACATGATTCCATTTAAATGATCAATTTCATGTTGAAAGCAAATAGCTGGAAGCCCCTTTAAACGGAGTTTAATCTCTTTGCCTTCAAGGGTAGTTCCTTTTACAGTAATTCGAGCAAATCTTTCTACGTAGCCTGGAATCTCCTCGTCTACAGAAAGACAGCCTTCTCCTGAGACCAAATACGCTTTTTCAACGGAATGACTAACAATTTTGGGATTATATAATCCGTAGCTATATAAGTTACCTTTGTCATCATATAGATGAACAGCAATCATCCGCTTTGAGACATTGATCTGCGGCGCAGCTAAACCAATTCCAGGTCGTAATCCATATTGTGAAGAAATTTCAGGGCTTTGGCTATTTTTCACATACTCTAAAAGACTTTCAAGTATTTCTTTCTCTTCGTCCGATGGCGGCATTGATACTTCAGTCGCTACTTTTCTTAATGTAGGGTGGCCGTCTCGAATGATATCATCCATCATTAACATGAATCCATTCACTCCTGTGTAAATACTAAGGATATTAATATTCATTAGTCTATCAGACTATTCGAGAAAAGTTAATTGTTGTATAAGATATTGTCAAAAATAAGAAGTATAGATATAGTAAGAATTGTAATCATTAAGGGGGTTGCAAAGTGTCTACTGTCAGCGTTAATCGTATTATTTTTTCTATTTTCGCAATCAGTTTTTTATTAACTGGTTGCGTTAGCAAAGAAAAGACAACTGAAAGAATGTACCAAGCCTTAGAAAACATAGTGGAAGCAGAAAAAGCATTTGAGGAGCAGCAAGAGCCTCTAGTCGAGTTAGAAAAGCAAGAAAAGGAAATTTATAATCAGATAATGGCTCTCGGTATGAAGCAGCATGATGAAATTGTAAAGCTATCTAATGAGGCACTTTCAATTATTGATAAGAGAAGAGAACACCTACAAAAGGAAATCGAAAGTATTAATGCTTCAAAAACAGAATTTAAGAATGCCGAAGAAATAAGGAATGAAATAGACAATTCTGAGCAAAAGAAAAAAGCCACTGAGCTATTAGAAATAATGAGTAATAGATATAAAGTACATAATAAGCTTGCAAAGGAATATTCAACTGCATTAGATAATGATAAAGAATTGTATCAGATGTTAAAAAATGAGAGTATCTCATACGAAAAGCTAGAAGATCATGTTGCGAATTTAAATACTATCTATCAAAAGGTATATGACGCAAATGAAGAATTTAATGAATTAACAGCACAATATAATAAGAAAAAGCTTGAATTTTATGAAGAAGCAGGACTTAAACTTGAAAACGAATAAAAAATCGACGCCATGGTCGATTTTTTTGTTGGTAAAGTAAGATATATTAATATAACAGAACCGAACCTTGGGTGGTACAGAGGTTTTAGATTGATATTAAGTTAATATTATTTCCATGTTGTAAAATTATTAAAACATAGTATTTGACGAGTGTATTGAGTTGATGTAAACTCAATATGAAATTAATTATTGTACCATTAATTTTTTGAAAAATTATAGTACAGAACAACAGATAACGAAAGAAAGGTAATCGTGATGTTGTTTAAGGTTTTTGGGTAATCTAATATGAGTGAATTTATTTTTTTACATTATTGTAATGAGAGAAAGGAAGATGTGACGAATGGCATCTAAAACCCAAAATGCTCAGCTCGATGCTAAGAAAGTACTCGAAGCTGTAGAAAATCAGTTTACAACGCTTCAAATATTAAATGAAGAAGGCGAAGTCGTTAATGAGGCAGCAATGCCTGACTTAAGCGATGAACAGCTTCAAGAATTAATGCGCCGTATGGTTTATACTCGTATCCTTGACCAGCGTTCTATTTCATTAAATCGTCAAGGACGCCTTGGCTTTTATGCACCAACTGCAGGCCAGGAGGCTTCTCAATTAGCTTCTCAATTCGCCTTAGAAAAAGAAGATTTTATATTACCAGGTTATCGCGATGTCCCACCAATCGTATGGCATGGTCTTCCATTATATCAAGCATTCTTATGGTCCAGAGGTCATTTAGCAGGCGGACAAATTCCTGATGGAGTGAATGTTGCGATTCCTCAAATTATTATTGGTGCGCAGTATGTTCAAACTGCTGGAGTAGCCTTAGGATTGAAAAAACGTGGGGTTAAAGCTGTGGCACTTACATACACAGGTGATGGCGGAACCTCTCAAGGTGATTTCTATGAAGGAATGAACTTTGCAGGTGCTTATAATGCTCCAGCAATCTTTATTGCTCAAAATAACCGTTTTGCTATTTCAACTCCAGTTGAAAAGCAGACCGCTGCAAAAACACTTGCTCAAAAAGCTGTTGCAGCTGGTATTGTTGGTATCCAAGTAGACGGTATGGATCCTTTAGCAGTATATGCCGCTGTTCGTGAAGCCCGCGAGCGTGCAGTTAACGGAGAAGGACCTACATTTATTGAAACGTTAACATACCGTTATGGTCCACATACAATGGCCGGTGATGATCCAACACGTTACCGTACTGCTGAATTAGATAACGAATGGGAAAAGAAAGACCCGCTAGTTCGTTTCCGTAAATTCCTTGAAAAGAAAGGTCTTTGGAATGAGGAAAGAGAAAACGAAGTAATCGAACAAGCGAAAGAAGAAATTAAAGAAGCACTAAAACAAGCAGATGCTGCTCCTAAGCAAAAGGTAACGGACCTAATCAACATAACTTATACGGACTTACCTCAAAACTTAAAAGAGCAACATGAAATTTATTCAGCAAAGGAGTCGAAGTAAGTCATGGCTCAAATGACAATGATTCAAGCAATTACAGATGCAATGCGTGTGGAATTAAAAAATGATCCCAATGTTTTAGTTTTTGGTGAAGATGTTGGTGTAAACGGCGGTGTTTTCCGTGCAACTGAAGGATTGCAAAATGAATTTGGCGAGGATCGTGTATTTGATACACCTTTAGCAGAATCAGGAATCGGTGGTTTGGCGATAGGTCTAGCCCTGCAAGGCTTCCGTCCCGTTCCAGAAATCCAATTCTTTGGGTTCGTTTATGAAGTAATGGATTCCATTTCCGGACAAGCAGCTCGACTTCGTTACCGTACGGGCGGGAAATTCAGTGCTCCGATCACATTCCGTTCACCATTCGGAGGAGGCGTACATACACCAGATATGCATGCCGACAGCTTAGAAGGCTTAATGGCTCAACAGCCTGGATTAAAGGTAGTTATCCCATCAACGCCATACGATGCGAAAGGTCTTCTTATCTCATCTATTCGTGATAATGATCCAGTTATTTTCCTTGAACATATGAAATTATACCGTTCATTCCGTCAAGAAGTTCCTGAGGGTGAATATACAATTCCACTTGGTAAAGCAGATGTGAAGCGTGAAGGTACTGATATTTCCATCATTACTTATGGTGCAATGGTTCATGAGTCTTTAAAAGCTGCAGAAGAGCTTGCGAAAGAAGGATTCTCAGCTGAAGTTATCGATTTACGTACGGTTAGTCCGATTGATATCGAAACAATTATTGCTTCAGTTGAAAAGACAGGCCGTGCCATCGTTGTTCAAGAAGCACAAAAGCAAGCTGGTGTAGGAGCTCATGTTGTGGCTGAAATTAACGATCGTGCAATTTTAAGTTTAGAAGCACCTGTTCTTCGTGTAGCGGCACCAGATACAATTTACCCATTCCCACAGGCAGAAGCAGTTTGGCTTCCAAACTATAAAGACGTAATTGAAACAGCGAAAAAAGTATTAACGTTCTAAATATAAGTTGGGGAATAGTAATACTGTTTCCCACTTATATCTTAAAATTTGATTGGTAGAATTAATGCGAAAATAGGAGGATGGATCCCAGTGAGCGCAACCGCAACCACATTCCAATTTAAAATGCCTGATATTGGTGAAGGTATTCATGAAGGCGAGATTGTCAAATGGTTTATAAAGCCAGGCGATAAAGTCCAAGAAGATGATATTCTTTGCGAAATACAAAATGATAAAGCAGTTGTAGAGATTCCTTCACCAGTTGAAGGTACTGTACAGGAAGTATTAGTAGCTGAAGGAACTGTTGCTACCGTTGGACAAGTTTTAGTTACATTTGATGCACCTGGTTATGAGAACCTGCAATTCAAGGGTGACGATCATGCAGAAGAAGCGCCAAAGCAAGAAACGGCGGCACCTGCGCAAACACCTGTAACTGCAGCAGTTCCTGAAGGACAAACAACACCACCGCCAGCACCACCTGCATATGGTATTGGTGTTACAGAACCTCAAAGACAAGTGGAAGTAGACCCTAATCGCAAAATTATTGCAATGCCATCTGTGCGTAAATATGCTCGTGATAAGGGTGTAGAAATTACACAAGTTCCTGGCTCTGGTAAAAATGGACGCATCGTAAAAAGTGATATTGATGCATTCTTAAGTGGCGGTACAGCTGTTATGGCACCACAAGCAGCAGAAACTCAAGCACCAGCTGCTGCTCAGGCGGACGCAGCGCCAGCACCAAAAGCTGCTCCGATTCCTCAAGGCGAATATCCTGAAACTCGTGAGAAAATGAGCGGAATCAGAAAAGCAATTGCAAAAGCAATGGTGAATTCGAAACATACCGCACCACACGTTACTCTTATGGATGAAGTCGATGTAACGAAACTTGTTGCACATCGTAAAAAATTCAAGGAAGTTGCTGCGGCAAAGGGTATTAAACTTACGTTCTTACCATATATCGTAAAAGCATTAACCAGCGCTTTACGTGAGTTCCCGGCATTAAATACATCACTCGACGATGCAACAAGTGAAATTATTCATAAGCATTACTATAATATCGGAATTGCAGCGGATACTGAAAAAGGCTTATTGGTACCTGTTGTTAAGGACGCTGATCGCAAATCAGTATTCTCAATTTCAAATGAAATCAATGAATTAGCTGGAAAAGCACGTGATGGAAAACTAGCTCCAAACGAAATGAAAGGTGCTTCATGTACCATATCTAATATCGGTTCTGCTGGCGGTCAATGGTTTACACCAGTCATTAACCATCCTGAAGTGGCTATCCTTGGTGTTGGTCGTATTGCAGAAAAGCCAATCGTACGAGATGGAGAAATTGTTGCAGCTCCAGTATTGGCATTATCATTAAGCTTTGACCACAGAATGATCGATGGAGCAACAGCTCAAAATGCATTAAATCATATTAAGAGATTATTGAACGATCCAGAACTATTGTTAATGGAGGCGTAACAAATGGTAGTAGGAGATTTCCCAATTGATACCGATACTATAGTTATCGGAGCCGGCCCTGGCGGTTATGTGGCTGCTATTCGTGCAGCACAGTTAGGTCAAAAAGTGACAATTGTTGAAAAGGAATATATTGGCGGTGTTTGTTTAAACGTTGGTTGTATCCCGTCAAAGGCAGTAATTGCTGCAGGACACCGTTATGAAGTAGCAAAACACTCCGATTCATTTGGAATTAAAGCAGAAAATGTAACAGTTGATTTTTCTAAGGTTCAAGAATGGAAAGCTGGAATCGTTAAAAAGTTAACTGGCGGAGTTGAAGGTCTATTAAAAGGCAATAAAGTTGATATCGTTCGTGGCGAGGCTTACTTTGTTGATGGTAATTCATTACGAGTTATTGGCGAAAATTCAGCCCAAACATACAACTTCAAAAACGCAATTATTGCATCAGGTTCTCGTCCAATTGAACTGCCAACATTTAAATATTCAAAACGTATACTTAATTCAACAGGTGCTTTAAATTTACAAGAACTTCCCGAAAAAATCGTTGTCATCGGCGGCGGTGTTATCGGTATTGAGCTTGGTGGTGCCTATGCGAATTTTGGTACGCAAGTAACGATTCTTGAAGGTGCAGATGACATTTTGGGCCTTGGTGTATTTGAAAAGCAAATGGCTGCACTTGTTAAGAAAACGATGAAGAAAAAAGGTGCTGAATTCTATACTAAGGCTATGGCCAAAGGTGTAGAAGAAACCGAAAATGGTGTAGTTGTAACGTTTGAAGTTAAAGGTGAAGAAAAGAAAATCGAAGCAGATTACGTATTTGTTATGGTTGGACGTCGACCAAATACCGATGAAATGGGCCTTGACCAAATCGGAGTGAAGGTAACAGACCGTGGACTGATAGAGATTGACAATCAGTGTCGCACAAGCGTTTCAAACATATATGCGATTGGTGATGTTGTGGCAGGTCCACAATTAGCTCACAAAGCATCATATGAAGGAAAAATCGCTGCTGAGGCAATTGCCGGGCATAATGCTGTAATTGACTATTTAGGTATTCCTGCTGTTGTATTCTCTGATCCTGAACTAGCTAGCGTAGGTTATACTGAAGAGCAAGCAAAACAAGAGGGAATCGCTGTTACTTCAGCTAAATTCCCATTTGCAGCAAATGGTCGTGCTCTATCATTAGATAGCGGAGATGGTTTTGTTAAATTAGTTTCTCGCAAAGAAGACGGCGTCTTAATCGGTGCGCAAATTGCGGGTGCAAGTGCGTCAGATATGATTGCTGAACTAGGGTTGGCACTTGAAGCCGGAATGACAGTCGAAGACTTGGCATTGACTATTCATGCCCATCCAACATTAGGTGAAATTACAATGGAAGCTGCTGAGGTTGCACTTGGTACTCCTATTCATGTTCTAAAATAAATCATAAGAAAGTCCTTTCCGGAAATAATTCGGAAAGGACTTTCATTTTTTTATCGAAAAATAAATATATCTGCGTATGAATCATATATTTAAAACAATACCATCTTTTATTTTTAGAAATATTTTGAGTGGTGATGAATGATGCGGACTTACGTTATTATGATAGTACAATTAATGATTTGGAGTGCATTTACGTTCATTGAGTGGCTGTCTAAACATGATCAGCTGCTATACAAGGTTATAATGTTCTTTGTTTTCTTTTACTTGGCTTTTGCACTATGCAATCGAGTGACACAATCAACGGCAAAAACCCTTTTTATTACATCTCTTAGCCTCATGATTTATTCATCGATTCATTATACACTTGCACTAATAACACATTAAAAAAACTCCCACAAATGGGAGCTTGTTGAGTGCACTTACTTTCTTGGATAATAATACATGATTCGTTCGTTAAAAAGGTGTAATTCTCCTTGTAATTTCTTTGCTAGGAATTTGCAAAATTCATTTGCTTTACCTTTATCACCGAATGTTGACTGTTCTGGAAGAGTGACTTGTATGTATGTTTGAATTCTTTCCGTACCGTCTTCATCACGAACCATTTCTTTGTCGACACCAAATAAAATTGCATAATACCGTTCATTCGTCGATTGTAAATAAAACCATTTTCCTTTGGCTTCACTTTTTTCTTTCAGTTCGTAAGGGAATGCCGAGTCACCATATTCCCAATCAACTTGATTCCCTGTCTTACCCGTAATATCTTTATAATAAGATAATAATTCTTTTACTTCCTCTACGGTAATTGTTTGTTGTGCAGATGAAGGCACTAGTTTAATAAATGCATTTTCAGCCATCATCATCCCCCCTAGTCCCATTGATATCTCTTTTATTCTAGCATTGTAAAAACCTTGATGACAACATTTAGTCTCATAAATGTCATTTGTTGTTCAAAGAAACCCTTCTGCAAATCCTATTTTATATCAATATGAATAATTTGACAGTAAAAGGTCTATTAAAGACCTTTTTTTATGAAAAAATAATTAAATGTGACATACAATTTAGGCTTGAAAAATCCAATGTGTTATATTATTATTAAATTAACAACAATAAAACGTTTTCAATGTAATGCACATTTCATGATGAAAAGGGGATTGAAAAGATGGGTACAATCGTTTGCCAAGCTTGCGACTCAACAATTGATCATTTTGAAGATGAAAAAGTAACAGTTCTCTATTCTAGATGTAATTGTTGCGATGATCGCCATTCCGAAGAAGAAAGATAAAAATTTCTTTAAATAAAATAGAAACAGGATTCCTCAATGGAATCCTGTATTTTTATTTTATAGCTTTATATTCCTTGATTACCCGAATAGTTTTGATTTCTTCATCCTCTGGTCCTTGAACAGGCAAACCAGCTTCGAGGTTTTCACGAACATAATGGAGGTTTTCTTTTGTAATAATTTCACCTGGGATGAAAATTGGAATTCCGGGTGGATAGACCATAATAAATTCGGCAATTATTCTTCCTTCTGATTCTTCAAAAGGTATAACTTCCGTATCTGCATAAAAGGCATCTCTTGGGGTCAATGCAAGAACTGGAATATCAGGAAGAAGAACTTGGATAGGTTCGAACTTTTCATTAAGGTGTTCGCGTTCCTCAGCAAGTTCTTTTAAAGCATTAACCAAAATGTCGCCTTCCACTGCTGTATCGCCAATTGTTATGATACAAAGGATGTTATAGAGGTCAGACATTTCTACCTCAATATTATGTTTTTCCCTTAGCCACTTTTCGACCTCATAACCCGTTAATCCTAATTCTTTTACCGAGATAATTAATTTAGTTGGATCATAATCAAATGTTGCTTTGGAACCTAAGATTTCTTCGCCAACACAATGTAGATGATCGATTTCATTAATTCGTTTTCTTATTGATTGTGCAAGATCAATGGTTTTCTCAATTAACTCTTTTCCTTTAGTTGCTAATTGTTTTCTAGCAACGTCCAGGGATGCAAGTAATAAATAGGAAGTTGAGGTCGTTGTCAGCATGCTTAGTATAGCTTGAACGTGCTTAGCAGAAACAAGGCCCTCTTTAACGTTTAAAATAGAGCTTTGTGTCATGGATCCGCCAAGTTTATGGACGCTCGTTGCAGCCATATCAGCACCGGCCTGCATGGCAGATAGAGGCAAATCATCGTGAAAATGAATATGAACCCCATGTGCTTCATCAACTAGGACCGGAACGTTATGAGAATGCGCAATTTCGACTATTCTTTTTAAATCTGCTGCAATTCCAAAGTACGTCGGGTTTATCACTAAGATAGCTTTCGCATCTGGATGCTGATTTAATGCCTTCTCTACTGATTCGGTCGTAATTCCATGAGAAATACCTAGTTCCTCATCGATTTCCGGGTGAATAAAAACAGGAATGGCGCCAGAAAAGACAATTGCCGACATAATTGATTTATGAACATTCCTTGGGACAATAATCTTATCCTCTGGTCCACAAACCGCCATAATCATAGCAATAATCGCACCACTTGTTCCTTGAACTGAAAAGAAAGTTCTATCCGCGCCGAATGCCTCAGCAGCCAGGTCTTGGGCTTGTTTAATCATCCCTTTTGGCTGATGCAGGTCATCGAGTGGTCCAATATTAATTAGGTCTATTGATAAGGCATTATCACCAATGAAATTTCGAAAATCAGAGTCAATTCCAACACCTTTTTTATGACCAGGAATATGAAATTGGACCGGATTTTTTTTTGCATGTTCTAATAAACCGCTAAATAACGGTGTTTGGTTTTGTGACAATTTATATTCACACCTCTTTATATACAAAATGCTTTTAATATCAATACAAAACAAATGAATTATAGCACTAATAATTGTGCTTGCATAGAAAATTGTGTCTTAAAATATACACTTTTTTATGTGTGACTTTAGTTTCTCAATAAAACAGGAAAATTAACCTGTAAAGGAGAAATATGAAGGTAACATAATTAGGAGGGATTTCGGATGAATTGGCAAACGCGTGTGACGGATATACTTGATATCAAATATCCTATAATACAGGGAGGCTTAGCTTATCTAGCCTATTCTGAACTAGCTGCAGCCGTCTCGAATGCAGGTGGACTTGGGCAAATTACGGCAATGTCTCTTGAGAGTCCTACTAAACTTCGCGAGGAAATCAGAAAAGTTAAAGAACTGACGAATAAACCATTTGGAGTTAATTACGCAATTGGTCAGCATAATCGACCTTTTGAAGAAATGCTTCAAGTATCTATTGATGAGGAGGTCCCTGTTGTTTCCATGACAGGTGGTAATCCTGCACCGATATTTGAACAGTTAAAAGGAACATCTATAAAAAAACTGGTTCTTGTTGCCGCTAGAAGGCAGGCTGAAAAAGCTGAAGAATTAGGTGCAGATGCAGTAATGGTTGTGGGTCAGGAAGGAGGAGGCCATTTAGGCAGGGATGATATTGGTACGATGGTATTAATCCCTCAAGTAGTAGATGCAGTTTCTATCCCAGTAATCGCATCTGGCGGTATTGGTGATGGCAGAGGACTTATGGCAGCTCTCAGTTTGGGAGCAGAAGGAATTGAAATGGGGACACGATTTATTGCTACCAAAGAATGTGTACATGCCAATGACCTTTATAAGAAAAGACTTGTAGAAGGATCAGAAGCGAATACAGTTGTAATCAAACGGACTCTTGGGGCGCCAGCACGTGCAATTTCAAATAATTGGACAAATAAAATACTCGAGATAGAGAAAGAATTTGGCAATTACGAACAATTGAAGAATTATATTAGCGGCCAAGCCAATAAACGATATATATATGATGGAGTAGAGGATGAAGGCTTTGCATGGGCAGGACAGGTCATGGGACTTATTAAAGATATCCCAACCGTAGCAGAATTATTTAATCGTATGATTATCGAAGCAGAACAAATTCGTGAAAAATGGGCAAAATAAAGGTATTATACATAAATGGAAGGCTGTGTTAAGTTAATTAGTGCTTTTAGAACTCAGTTGATTTGCGCGGAAGGCACGAAGACTCCTGCGGGAGGACGGGGCAGGGGAGACCCCGCAGGCGCTTAAGCGCCGAGGAGGCTCCCCGAACCGCCCGCGGAAAGCGAAGTGCCTCGTGACAGGCAAAGACCGCCTGTCCCTGCGGTGGATATTCAAAGAAGCTTTCCTTAGTGGAGCGCAATTCAACTGGCTAATTTAACACAGCCATATAGAAATAAATTGAGCAGGTGAAAATATGGAGTACCAATACCCGATTGATTACCATTGGACAACAGACGAAATTGTGGATGTAATAAAATTTTACGAAGCAATAGAAAGAGCGTATGAAAAGGGAATTGAGCGTGATGAATTGATGGATACCTATCGTCGATTCAAGGAAATTGTCCCTGGTAAAGCACAAGAAAAGACCCTCTGTGGTGAATTCGAGGACATTAGCGGCTATTCTTCTTATAGGACCATAAAAAAAGCCAAAACAGCCTTACCAGGCGAAAAAATTTCTATGAAATAAACCAGAAAAACTCCGAACGAAAGTTCAGGAGTTTTTTATTTTGTATTTAGAGCAATCTTATATAATGGTGCAACTTTAGTAAAGACATATTCAACTTGCTTAAGGAACTCCTCAGCACTTAGATGTAGTAAATCCTCACGTTTAATCTCATATCCACATAATATCTCTGCCTTTTTAATATTCTCCAGCCGTTCAAACATACCTTGTAAATCCTCTTTGGTTAATTGTCCATGTTGCACTGATTCAGGTTTCATATGGTCCAAAGACCAAACAAAGTCTTTTGGTATTTCTTTAAAGATCTTGTTAATTTTTTTTGTGAATCTTACTGCAAATTCTTGTTTATGAGGTGCTTCATAAATAACAGCAAACCAGATAAATAAATGAGTATTCCAGAGACCTATTTGAAAATGGGGAAGCATTTTGTAACCACGAGGATTATTTGCAAATGCCACCCATGTATCTTTAGGAGGATTTATCGTCCGTCTTGCGTGTTTGGCAACATGGATATGCATTTCATCACCAGTCAATGTTGTTAAGGTTGGTGCAAAATAATGTCCTAGACTTTCTAATTTTGGGCGAATCCTTTCTTTTAATGCTTCCATTCTTGCCTCTAATCCATCTATTTGAAATACATCGAAATCTTCATTATTAAAACTTTTAAAGTCCATCTGTTAAACCTCCATGTGAAGACATTTGTCATTCATTGTAGCATACTGGCGAAAATTCTTGAAACTAAGTGCTTATATGGGTTAACGCACATATTTGTTGCAACCTTACATGCTGGCTCATATTATATTACTAAAAATAGTCTGAAAAATTAAATAACAATTGAAAGGAGAACGCTAAGATGAAACAATTGATGAATACTTCACTAAAAAAAATTGGCGAGAAGGAAAGATTGGCCTATTTACGATTAGAAATGGATTATGAGCTGGCTACATTGTTTGAAGCGATTGAAGAAAAAAATGAAAAAAAGATGAAGGAATGTAAACAGAAGTTAGAAAAAATCCGCCAAGAGTTAGTAAAACTTAAAGCTCTTTGATCATTTGTTTTCAAAGGGGATACCATTTAGAATGAAAATAAAGAATATCATATTGATTTTATAAAACGAACTCTGTGTAGGAAAGTGGAGAGTTCGTTTATTGTTTTGCCATTAAAAATAAAGGGGTAAAAAGTTGAAGGCATACATAAATTTAATTAAGCTTAGGATATGTACATATAAGGATTGAATAATTGGAGGGATAAAATGGACTGGCATTACGTAGATCTACAGGCTAAGCAATGGGTAATGGAAGCTGGTGATAAAATTAGGGATTCTTTTACTGAAACTTTAAATATCCAAACCAAATCAAATCCTAATGATTTAGTGACCAATATAGATAAAGAAATTGAACAATTCTTTATTAATAAAGTAAGAAAAACTTTCCCAAACCATAGAATTTTGGGTGAAGAAGGGTTTGGGGATGAAGTAAATAATCTTGATGGCGTTGTATGGATTATCGACCCAATTGATGGAACAATGAATTTTATCCATCAACAGAGAAATTTTGCTATTTCTCTAGGTGTGTTTGAAAATGGTATAGGGAAAATTGGGCTTATTTATGATGTAGCACATGATGAATTATATCATGCTATTACTGGGAAAGGTGCATTTATGAACGATACTGAGCTGCCTCATTTAAACCAAGCGACAGTAAAAGAATCGATTATTGCTTTAAATGCAACCTGGGTGATGGAGAATCATCGTATTGACCATAACTTGCTTATACCGCTGGTTAGAGATGCAAGAGGAACAAGATCATACGGAACAGCTGCTCTTGAAATGGTATTTGTCGCAACAGGGAGAGTCGATGCTTATATTTCAATGAGATTGTCACCTTGGGATGTTGCTGCTGGTTCAGTTATAATTGAGGAATTAGGCGGTGTTGTCACTAATTTAAGAGGAAATAAGTTGGATTTCCTCTCAAAAGATTCATTGCTTGTGGCTAAGCCAGGTCTGCATCAAACCATCATTAATGATTATCTTAAAGAAGGTAAATGGTAAATAAAAAGAAGCCTGCAGGCTTCTTTTTTGTATAGCTACATCGCCTAGGCGCTGTAGCTTTTCTTTTTACAGTTCACCCTTTGCCCTATATTTTGCTTTTGTTTTAAATCCTAAGCCCATTACAACAACCAGTGCAAGGATACTGCCAATTACCCCTAAGATACTTTCTTCCCCAATTGCCACGCCTATGCCCATTATACTTGTTGCTGCCAGTACAGCAAAAACGACAAAAATCCATTTAATTTGCTTCATTTTGCTAGTCCCCTTGTCATCTAAAAAATAAAATAATATTTGCATAATTGATATAGCTATATATTACATAAAATGAAGTTAGCTTTCCACCATAAATGTGGTATAATACTTTAGTTGTATATGGGAAACTATAAATAGCTAAAATTTTTTGAAATAAAGGCAGGAGTGAATTACTTGAAAATAAGAGAAGATATTCGCAATATAGCAATCATCGCGCACGTTGACCACGGGAAAACAACTTTGGTTGACCAATTATTAAAGCAATCAGGAACATTTCGTACAAATGAGCACGTTGAAGAACGTGCAATGGATTCGAATGACCTGGAAAGAGAACGTGGAATAACGATTCTTGCTAAAAACACAGCGATCCAATATAAAGATACACGAATCAATATTTTGGATACACCGGGACATGCTGATTTTGGCGGCGAAGTTGAACGTATCATGAAAATGGTTGATGGTGTATTACTTGTTGTTGATGCTTATGAAGGAACAATGCCTCAAACTCGCTTTGTACTAAAAAAAGCATTAGAGCAAAACTTAACCCCAATTGTTGTTGTTAATAAAATTGACCGTGATTTTGCTCGTCCATTAGAAGTAATTGATGAAGTAATTGATTTGTTTATTGAACTAGATGCAAATGAAGATCAACTTGAGTTCCCAGTTATCTTTGCTTCTGCAATAAATGGGACGGCAAGCACAGATCCTGAAAAACAGGACGAAAACATGCAATGTCTATATGATTCCATTGTCGAACACATCCCAGCACCAATTGACAATCGCGATGAGCCATTACAATTCCAAGTTGCCCTTTTAGACTATAATGATTATGTTGGAAGAATCGGAATTGGGCGCGTTTTCCGCGGTACCATGAAAGTTGGGCAACAGGTTGCATTAATGAAAATAGACGGTTCAGTTAAACAATTCCGTGTAACGAAAATCTTTGGTTTCTTTGGTTTAAAACGTCAGGAAATTCAAGAAGCAGTAGCAGGTGACTTAATTGCTGTTTCTGGTATGGAAGATATCAATGTTGGTGAAACGGTTTGTCCAGTAGAGCACCAAGAAGCATTACCAATTCTAAGAATTGATGAACCAACACTACAAATGACGTTTGTTGTAAATAACAGCCCATTTGCAGGCAGAGAAGGTAAGTATCTAACTTCTAGAAAGATTGAAGAAAGACTTCTTGCTCAATTACAAACGGATGTAAGCTTACGTGTCGAAAATACTGATTCTCCCGATGCATGGATCGTTTCAGGCCGTGGTGAACTTCATTTATCTATCTTAATCGAAAACATGCGTCGTGAAGGGTATGAGCTCCAAGTTTCTAAGCCAGAAGTTATTGTAAAAGAAATAGATGGTGTACGTTGTGAGCCGATTGAAAGAGTTCAAATTGATGTACCCGAAGAGCATACAGGTTCTGTTATGGAATCAATAGGTGCCCGTAAAGGCGAAATGATTGATATGATTAATAATGGTTCGGGTCAAGTCCGCCTGATCTTTAATGTTCCAGCACGCGGCTTAATTGGTTATACTACTGAGTTCTTAACCATGACACGCGGTTATGGAATCATCAATCATACTTTTGACAGCTATCAGCCGATGGTTCAAGGGCAAGTAGGAGGAAGACGTCAAGGTGTTCTAGTTTCAATGGAGTCTGGAAAAGCTTCAACATATGGAATTATGCAAGTAGAAGACCGTGGTACAATCTTTGTTGAACCTGGAACTGAAATCTACGAAGGTATGATCGTTGGCGAGCACACACGTGAAAATGACATTACAGTTAATATCACAAAAGTGAAGCAGGCAACGAATATCCGTTCTGCAAATAAGGACCAAACTTCCGTTATTAAGAAACCAAGAATAATGACACTAGAAGAGTCATTAGAATACCTAAACGATGATGAATTCTGTGAAGTAACACCGGAATCAATTCGTCTACGTAAAAAAATTCTTGATAAAAACGAACGTGAAAGAATGGCTAAAAAGAAAAAAGTTGCAGAATTAAGCTAAAATCTCTCGGGGGAGGTATTCGTGTGAATGTAGCGGATCGACTTTCTTTTTTCCCAGCGCTCTATAATGTTACCGAAAATCCCAAAATGGGAATGTGGCTGCTGTACGTTACGATAGTAGCCCTATCTATTTTGGTCTATAAGCTTGGCTTTGCCCAAAAGCTACCACTAGGGAAATCCATTATGATTTATATCTTTTTAGCGGCAGGGTGTACGATTCTCACTGCATTGGGGATATTCCTGCCAATAACAGAGGGTCTTGTGGTTGCTGCATTAATATTAATCATTTACAAGATTCGCTTGCATCAGTCGAAAAAACAGCAAAGCGTGAGGCAAAGTAACGGGGGATAATAACATGGGATCGATACAGGATGCGCTTTATAATTGGCTTTCAATAAAGATTGTATGCGATGCTCGTCCTGAGGATACAGCAGCACGAGAAACGTTAGACCTTTTTGATGAGATTATTAAGGATGAACATCATTTAACAGACATTGTAGTAACAACGGATGAAGTGATGTATTATGTATCCTTTATACATGAAGGTGAAACGAAGAAGACTCGATTTCCTCGTGACCTCATCGAAGTAATGCTTAACCAGATCAATCAAGAGCCAGATAAATATTGTAATTTTCCATTTGAAGATTAAAAAAATTCATGCCGGACTCGGCATGAATTTTTTTTACTGTCCAGCTCCAGCTCCTAGGGGCTCGGGTCATAAGCCAATCCGTCAAGAAGGCTTGTCTTATGCCTGTCGCCCCTGAGCAAGGCGCTTCCGCTTTTCTTACCAATCATCTTTTTCGGACTGTGCACGATAAAATCTGAAGTTACCTGTATCAATTCTTGCTTTTGTTTTTTCCGATATTCTACTGCTGCAATCTTGACACATATATGTATGGATTGGTCGATTTCGAAGACGTTTTGCTATGAAGGATTCATCTTCTATCGATTCAATTTTGTCGCAAATCACACACTTAACTCTCATATTGCACCTCAAGTTCTCTAGTCTTGCTTTGTTTTTACTATAGTATATCATGCAAATATGATGACTAGTAAATCAATCTGGTTAAGTTGCTGAAAAAAACAGATAATAGTACTATGAGAATGAATGTTTTTTTTAACATAAAGGTAAGGAATTGAATGAAGGGGTTGTAAAAATGCCAAATCAAGTGGAACCAAGACTCATTAAACCTTTATATGATGAGTTGCAAAAAGAAAGGTTTGTAACATTAGCAACAGTTGATTTTGAATCAGGTGGTCCCAATGTTAGTGCAATATCTTGGATTTTAGCAAAAGATGAAGAAACAATCTATTTTGCTGTAGATAGTAAATCAAGAATTATCCAAAATATCACACAGAATAATAAAGTGGTGATCAATTTAATTGCGAATGAATCTACATATTCTATACAAGGTGAAGCAGCATTGAAAGAAGAGCGGCTGCAGGACGTTCCTTTAAAGCTAGCGTTGATTGAAATCAGGATTCATGAGGTCAGAGATGTCATGTTCTATGGATCGAAAATTGTCACAGAGCCACAATATGATAAAACGTATGACAAAAATGCTGCCGCTAGGCTAGATAAACAGGTAATGGAAGCAATGAAAAAAGCTTAGTCTCACGACTAAGCTTTTCTCATTTATAGTGCTTTGATTCTTCTTGCTGTTTATCCTCTAAACTTTTCTTTTCGTTCTCCTGCAGCTTTTTCTTAGGTTCTTCAGGAGCATTTTTAGGGTTAGGATCTATCATATTTCCAGGGATTTCAGGCATTAATCTGCCAGCGACGTCAGCGAGTTCTTCCATAATTCCTTGAATGGGTCTTCCTTTTTCGATATCTGCCGAAATTTCTTTTAGACGTTGATTGGTATCTGCATCAGCGACTACGATGGCACGTGCACCATGAGGATCTTTTTTTAGACTTTCAGCTACTGAATATTTTATTGAGCCCACCTGTGAACGCTCAATCTTCGAATTTACATCGATTCCGACAATCGCATACCTGCCAATAACAACCGCAGTTGCGTCATGAACATTGGGAATGCTAGTGGCAAGTTCAACTAATCGTTTGGAAATTTCCTGACCAGTTTGCCTGTCCACCTCTTCGATATTGGAGTTCTTTACGTTAACTAATGATTGCTTCTCATTATTTTGAGCATTGTTAGTATTGTTGTTACATGCAGCTAAAAGCAATAAAAAACAAGTAAACATCAATAACTTTTTCATTTAAATCTCCACCTCCACTCAGAGTTGTATAAATGATTCATAAAAAATACTCGAGTTTTGTTATACTCAACTTACATTTATTGTGCGGAAATCCTTCTATCTTTATTCGAACAAACATATATTTTACCAAAGTCCTATCTAGCATTCGGTTTGTTTGCACCATGAACAAGCCACAACTAGAAAAAGTGGAGGCGTCGCTTTGAGTAAAATATACGTGTTAGATACAAACGTCTTATTACAAGACCCGTATTCCATATTCTCATTCGAAGATAATGAAGTAGTCATTCCTGCAGTTGTCCTTGAAGAAGTGGACTCAAAGAAGAGATACATGGATGAAGTTGGCAGGAATGCCCGGCATGTATCAAGATTAATTGATGAATTGCGAGCAGCGGGGAAGCTTCATGAAAAAATCCCACTTGAAAATGGTGGAACCATAAGAATTGAACTTAATCATCGTGCCTTTCATGAATTACAGGAAATCTTTGTCGAAAAAAACAAATGACAATCGAATTCTTGCAGTAGCAAAAAATTTATCAACGGAAGAACAACAAAAAGAAAATGGAAAGCCTGTGATCCTTGTAAGTAAAGATACATTAGTAAGAGTAAAGGCAGACGCTATCGGATTAACTGCAGAAGATTTTCTAAGTGACAGGGTGGTCGAACTCGACCATATTTACACTGGCTTTTTAGAGGTTTATTTATCTGGAGAATTAATGGGTACTTTTTATGAAAAAGGGGAGCTGCCTTTATCAGAGATAGGTAAATATTCGTTTTATCCGAATCAATTCTTAATCATGAAAGATGCTCTAGGCGGATCTGCCTCGGCATTAGGAATGGTTGATAAAACAAAGCTTAAGGTAAAGAAACTTGCGATTAATCAGGAACATGTTTGGGGAATACATCCAAGAAATGTACAGCAAACGATGGCAATAGAGTTATTACTACGAAAGGATATACCGTTAGTAACATTAATAGGTAAAGCAGGTACTGGTAAAACGCTTTTAGCTCTAGCATCAGGATTGATGCAAACTGAAGACTTTAGAGAGTTTAAAAAGCTATTAGTAGCTAGGCCTATTGTACCGGTTGGGAAAGATATAGGGTTTTTACCTGGGGAAAAACAAGAAAAACTTAGACCATGGATGCAGCCGATATTTGATAATTTAGAATACCTATTTAATACTAAGAAACCGGGCGAATTGGACGCCATCCTTGCTGGGATGGGGTCAATAGAGGTAGAGGCATTAACCTATATAAGGGGAAGAAGTCTGCCAAAACAATTTATTATCATTGATGAAGCACAAAATTTGACCAAACATGAAGTGAAAACAATCTTAACACGTGTAGGTGAGGGCAGTAAAATTGTCTTAATGGGCGACCCGGAACAAATTGATCATCCCTATCTTGACGCTTACAATAATGGGTTAACCTATGTGGTCGAAAGATTTAAAGATCAAATTATTTCTGGACATGTTAAATTACTAAAAGGAGAGCGATCTGGATTAGCAAGGCTGGCAGCAGATTTGTTGTAAACAGAAAGAGGCATAGTAAGAAAAAATGTACAAACGGGTACCAAATTGGCACCCGTTGTTTATTATTTAATGATAAATTCTCTAACATTTTTTATTGGATGTTGTTGGTTAGAACCATCTCCGAAGTAAACATGGACAGGTCCATCTTTTGAAAGGGGCTTTCCAACTTCTGAAAAACCAAGAATAAGCTCTTTTGCACGATCAAGAGATATCTCATGTTCTGAAGTTGTTGTTTTTATGATTAAGGTAGTAGCATTATCTTTTGGTTCCGCATTATCTAAAAAAGGTTGAAATCGGATGCCAAAACTTCCAGTTAATACTTTTTCTTTCTCATATTTCTTCTCAGTTTTTAAGGTTGGCGGGTAGACAGCACCTTCTATGATTTCACGGTCCCAATGTTTAGAAACTGATTTAGTATATTCCTCAAGGTCGTTAGAGGGATTTGAAGGGGTTGAGAAGTATGTAGTCAAATCAACCTTTCGATCATCAAAAATCCAAACTGTGGGATCGAGTGTTATAGTATATTTTACCTTGCCAGACAGTATAAGTATGTTTTCCATCTTTCATTCCTCCAGTTCATTTCTATTAAAGTATACCGTGAAATAAATTGAATGTCATATAAGTAATATGATTACAAAGGACTCAGACAGTTATTGTTCTTGCATTTTTCAGTGGTAAAAGGTAAAATTTATAGATAAGTTGGGTTATCGCTCTGAATGGGGGGATCAATGTTGGCGTCTGAAATGATTGTGAATCATCAGGAAAAAGCCTATGCCTTGTTACAGGCAGACGCTGAAAAAATATTAAAGCTTATTAAAGTGCAAATGGAAAATCTCACGATGCCTCAATGCCCGCTTTATGAAGAGGTATTGGATACGCAAATGTTTGGTTTATCTAGAGAAATAGAATTTGCGGTTAGATTAGGCTTAATTGAAGTCAAGGATGGTAAAGCGATACTAGATAAATTAGAAAGAGAATTATCTGCGCTTCATGAAGCATCCATTAGAAAATAGCTAAAAAAACTCAAACAATAATGATGTGTTGTTTGAGTTTTTTATTAACTGCTATTATATTCAGAATATTTCCATATAAAATATTCGAGTAATGTAACTTTTCCTCAACCCAATTGTTCCATTTTCTATTATAATAGCAATAACGACAATTTTAAAAAACGAGGAAGTTATTAGATGTTTAAAAAAATATTGAAATCCTATGATTATTCATTAATCATCGCGATCGTTCTTTTGTCTTTATTCGGATTAGTGATGGTTTATAGCGCCAGTATGGCATCGGCAGTTCAACGATATGGTGTAGAAAGTGATTATTTTTATCAAAAACAAAAGCTTTATCTAATTGTATCTGCACTGATTTTTATATTTATTGCCTTATTTCCTTATAAAATTATGAAAAGTACCAAATTTTTACTCCCGATGGTAGGGTTCTCTATCATAGGTCTTTTAGGTCTATTTGTATTTGGACAAGTTAGAGGAAATGCTCAAAGTTGGTATGATTTTGGCTTTATTAGTATTCAGCCGGCTGAATTTGTAAAAATATCTATTATCATTTATTTGTCAGCCGTTTATGCGAAGAAGCAGGCTTACATTAATAAATTTAATCACGGTGTACTGCCGCCATTAGCCTATCTGGTGATTGTCCTTGGATTAATTGCCTTTCAACCAGACTTTGGTACAGCACTTATTATTGGACTGATTGCAGGTACTATTATTATCTCATCAGGGATGAATATCAAAACGATTACCAAATTAGTCATGCTCGGAATGATTCTCCTATCTCCTGTTATTTTAGTACTCCAGGACGAAATATTTTCCGAGAAACGTTTGGAGCGTTTTGAAGTTTTAAATAATCCGTTCAAGGACGAACTTAATTCCGGGTTCCATCTAGCAAACTCGTATATTGCGATTGGCTCAGGCGGTGTTAATGGGTTAGGTTTAGGAAAGAGTGTCCAGAAGTTAGGGTATTTACCAGAATCACATACAGATTTTATTATGGCAGTTATTGCAGAAGAATTAGGAGTTTGGGGAGTCAGCTTCGTTATTCTAACTTTAGGATATATTGTTTTACGTGGAATCTACTTGGGATTAAGATGTAAGGATCCATTTGGCAGTTTATTAGCGATTGGAATATCGAGTATGATTGGAATTCAGTCATTTATCAATCTAGCAGGGGTTTCTGGGGTTATGCCTCTTACAGGTGTCCCATTACCATTTGTAAGCTATGGCGGTTCATCACTCTTACAATTAGCAATAGCTGCAGGTATTTTAGTCAATGTTTCTATGTTTGTTAAATATGAAAATAAATATAAACAAAAGCACCCAGAAAAAACAAGTACCCACCAAGAGGGAAATGTATATCAATTTCGAACATAGCGCGGGGAAAATACATCCCTGCGCTTTTATATAAAAAAGTGAGAAAGAATGAGGTGCTTAGATTGACTAGACAAATCAACAAAGTATTAGTTGCAAACAGAGGAGAAATTGCCATTCGTGTTTTTCGGGCATGTACCGAATTAAATATCCAAACCGTAGCAATTTATTCCAGGGAAGACACAGGTGCGTATCACCGTTATAAAGCGGATGAAGCATATCTAGTTGGTGAAGGAAAGAAACCGATTGATGCTTACTTAGACATTGATGGAATCATTGAAATTGCAAAATCCAGCGGTGCAAACGCCATCCATCCAGGATATGGCTTTTTATCTGAAAACATTCATTTTGCCAGACGTTGTGAAGAAGAAGGAATCATTTTTATCGGTCCAACCTCCACTCATCTCGATATGTTCGGTGATAAGGTTAAGGCAAGAAAACAAGCAGAATTAGCAAATATACCGGTAATACCAGGCAGCGATGGTCCTGTAGAAACAATACAGGAAGTTGTGGATTTTACTGATAATCATGGTTTTCCGATTATTATAAAAGCAGCCCTTGGCGGGGGCGGACGAGGAATGCGTATTGTCAGAAATCGAGAGGAAATGCAAGAAGCATTTGACCGCGCTAGATCGGAAGCAAAAGCAGCATTTGGCAGTGACGAGGTATATCTGGAAAAATTAATCGAAAAACCAAAACATATAGAGGTTCAAATATTTGGAGATAAAAATGGTAACATCGTCCATTTGTATGACCGTGATTGTTCTGTACAGCGACGTCATCAAAAGGTAGTGGAAGTTGCACCAAGTGTATCAATTTCAAACTTATTACGAGAGAAGATTTGTGCTGCCGCGGTAAAGTTAATGAGGAATGTAGCTTACTTAAATGCAGGGACAGTTGAATTTCTTGTTTCGGGTGAGGACTTTTATTTCATCGAAGTAAATCCAAGGATTCAGGTTGAACACACTGTAACTGAAATGGTTACAGGGATTGATATTGTACATACGCAAATCTTAGTTGCTGAAGGTCAGGAGTTACACAGCCCAATCGTCGGAATTCCTCCACAGGAAGAGATTCGTATTAACGGTTTTGCCATTCAGTCGCGTGTTACAACAGAAGATCCACTAAATAACTTTATGCCTGATACCGGGAAAATAATGGCTTATCGTTCTGGAGGAGGCTTCGGTGTTCGATTGGATGCAGGGAATGGATACCAAGGTGCAGTCATCACACCCTATTATGATTCATTGCTTGTGAAGCTTTCTACATGGGCATTAACCTTTGAACAAGCGGCATCAAAAATGGTAAGGAACCTTAGGGAGTTTAGAATTCGTGGAATCAAAACCAACATTCCTTTTCTAGAGAATGTAGTTAGACATGAAAAGTTTAGAAGAGGGGAATATGATACATCATTTATTGATTCAACTCCAGAATTATTCGTATTTCCGGCTAGTAAAGACCGTGGAACTAAAATGTTAACGTATATTGGAAACGTGACTGTGAACGGGTTTCCAGGAATTGAAAAAAAGAAAAGGCCCGTTTTTTCTAAGCCGCGTATTCCTAAATTGAAATACGATTTTCCTTACCAGAATGGAACGAAACAAATACTGGACCAAAATGGCGCTGAAGGTCTTGTTCATTGGCTAAAGGAACAAAAAAATGTACTATTAACGGATACTACCTTCCGAGATGCACATCAGTCGTTATTAGCAACCAGGGTAAGATCAACAGACATTTTGCATATAGCTGAACCTACTGCAAAGTTATTACCTAATCTTTTTTCCTTTGAAATGTGGGGAGGAGCTACATTTGACGTAGCCTATCGGTTCTTAAAAGAAGATCCATGGGAAAGATTACAGATGCTTCGTGAAAAAATTCCGAATGTTCTGTTTCAAATGTTAATCCGTGGTTCCAATGCCGTGGGATATAAAAATTATCCTGACAATCTTATCCGTGAATTTGTAAGAAAGTCTGCGGAGGAGGGTATTGATGTTTTCAGGGTTTTTGACAGTTTAAACTGGGTGCCGGGAATGGAAATTGCGATTGAAGCTGTTCGGGATAGTGGAAAGCTCGCAGAAGCTGCAATTTGTTATACTGGTGATATTCTGGACGAAACAAGAGAGAAATATAATTTGAACTATTATAAAACACTTGCAAAAGAACTTGAGAACCAAGGGGCACATATTTTAGGGATTAAGGATATGGCTGGTTTGCTTAAACCTGAAGCAGCCTATCGACTAATTTCTGAATTAAAAGAAACGATAGATATTCCGATTCATCTTCATACCCATGATACAAGCGGGAATGGTATCTACACATATGCACGCGCCATTGACGGCGGAGTAGATATCGTCGATACAGCATTAAGTACGATGGCAGGGCTAACTTCTCAGCCAAGTGCAAATTCGCTTTATTATGCATTAGAAGGTAAGGATAGGAAACCTGATGTTAATATTGAGGCCCTGGAACAGCTTTCAAATTATTGGGAGGATGTCCGAAAATATTATCACGATTTTGAAAGTGGAATGGTTGCACCACATTCTGAGGTGTACCAGCATGAGATGCCAGGTGGACAATACAGTAATCTTCAGCAGCAAGCCAAGGGTGTTGGGCTCGGTGAGCAGTGGGATGAAGTTAAGAAAATGTATACTAGAGTCAATCACATGTTTGGGGATATTGTAAAGGTTACTCCGTCGTCTAAGGTTGTCGGCGATATGGCACTCTTCATGGTTCAAAATAATCTATCTGAAGATGATGTCCTTACTAAAGGAGACTCGATTGATTTTCCAGATTCGGTAGTTGAATTGTTTCAAGGATATCTCGGTCAGCCGCACCAAGGATTCCCAGAAAGACTTCAGAACGTCATTTTAAAGGGAAAAAAACCTTTGGAGGTTCGTCCAGGTGAATTACTTCCAGAAATTAATTTTTCAGACTTAAAGGATGAGTTAGGGAAAGAGATAGGGCGAAATATCTCTGATATTGATTTGATTTCCTATGCACTGTATCCAAAGGTTTATAAAGAGTATTTAAATACGGTTGAGCTATATGGAAATTTATCCTTTCTAGATACCCCTACTTTCCTTTATGGTCTAAGACTTGGTGAAGAAATTGAAGTAGAAATTGAAACAGGTAAAACACTTATCGTTAAACTTGTTTCAATTGGTCAGCCACAGGCGGATGGTACACGAGTGGTGTATTTTGAACTTAATGGTCAGCCGCGTGAGGTTAATATTAAGGATGAAAGTATTAAAGCTGCGGTATTAACTAGAGTAAAAGCAGATCCTAAAAATGAAACACATATTTCCGCTACCATGCCTGGTACGGTTGTAAAGGTATTAGTGGAAAAAGGGGAAAGAGTAGAACGAGGGGATCATCTCTTGATTACCGAAGCTATGAAAATGGAAACAACAGTCCAAGCACCATATTCGGGAGTAGTTAAGGAAATTTATATAAAAAATGAAGATGCTATTCAAACTGGGGATTTATTGCTCGAACTAGAAAAATGATGAAATAAAAAAAGTTGCCAAGATAATATCTGGCAACTTTTTTCAATCTATTGATTCTTACGTGATCGTGAGAGTAATAAGAGAAAATAGCTTAGCACACCGAATAAACAGGTAATAAATAGAGCATGCAACAATGCGATGTAAAGATTTAACCGGGAAAAAATAATAACAGCTCCCGATAAAACCTGAAGGGATACTAGTGTAAATGCACTGACCCAACCCCAATAGATAACTTTTTGCTGGCGATACTTTTTAATTGCTAAGTAAGTTACATATGCGATCCAAATGAAAATGCCAGCTGCTGCGGCGCGATGTCCCATCTGTACCCACTCATAAAGATTACTTGGGAGGGCTGGACTGTCGTTGATACATAATGGCCAATCACGGCATACCAAGCTCGATTGTGTATGACGTACTAATGCACCTGTATAAATGACAAAATAACTATAAATGGAAATAGAGATAATATGGAAGCCCATTCTTTTATCGATAATGAGTTTATCAGCCTCAAACTTTTTATCAATTTCAAAGATTAATAAAGTAAGTAAAAATACAGCTGCAAAGGAAATGAGTGAGATACCAAAGTGCAGGGCGAGGATAAAATCAGACTGTTCCCAAATTACCGCTGCTGCTCCGATCAATCCTTGTAACAATAAAAAGAAAAACGAAAGAAAAGATAGGAATTTCGTTTCCCTGATGTGCCCAATTACTTTCCAAGACCAAATAGATAAAGCCAATACCAAAAAACCAACTGAGCCAGACACCAGTCTGTGAGCAAGTTCGATTACTAACTCGGGAGTTATATCCGTTGGCACGAACTCACCGTTACATAAAGGCCAAGATCTCCCGCACCCCATACCGGACTCTGTTTTTGTTACTAGGGCTCCCCCGAGTAGAACCAATATCATTCCAATAGTAGTTGCTACAGCTAACCACTTTAAAGACCGTTGCAAAAAATCACCTTCTTAACTAAAAGTTTAATCGTTTCTATCGATATTTTGTAAATATAATGATTTGGAAAAGGAAGTGATAAAAGTACTTACTTATCATAACGAAAACGCAGGAAAAAGAACAGAATTAAAACTGAAATTTTTGCATAACTTTTAAATAAATTATCATTATGAATAGCATTTATTTTTCACTATTGTTATAGTGAAAACTATTGCTAAATAGAGTAGTGTCTGTTACTAATATAAAGTAGGTTAAATTGTACTTATATATAACAATCGTTAAAGATGCTTTTGTTGTGTATAACACAAAGAAAGTATTAGATTTTGCTTAAATTAGAGTGTATTTTATTATCTAAAGATTCTAAAATATAGTATAATGGGTAGTAAATACGAGCGGACACAATTTAGACAAAAATTATTCAAAAAAAATTCACAAAAATTCACCAAAGTGTGATTTAATATACAGAGAAAGTGTTCCTTAAATAACAATATTATAAAATAATAATAGCTTATAAATAACTATTATAATTTGGTAAAGTTATCTATCGGGTTTATAATAATAATTAGAACATTTTAGGAGGGGGAAAGATGCCAAATTCAAAGGCATTCGGTGAAGCGACGATTGATAATGGCTCTACAGGCCTAAATTCACATTTGGTAAAGACCACAATGTGGAAAGATTTTATGGCACTTATAAAGATTGGAATTGTAAATTCAAATCTTATTACTACTTTTACTGGTATTTGGCTTGCGCTGCATTTTAGCGGGCAAAGTTTCCTAAGCAACTTAGATATAGTCTTATTTACCGTAATTGGTTCCTCCTTAATAATTGCGGGCTCATGCAGCATTAATAATTACATTGATCGTGATATAGACCCGTTAATGGAAAGAACAAAATCAAGACCAACGGTTACTGGGAAAATAGTTCCGTCAAAGGTACTTGGATTAGGTATTATCTTAATTACTATCGGTACAATTTTTTTATTGTTTACTACTGTAACTGCAACAGTGATTGGGCTGCTTGGGGTTTTTAGTTATGTTGTCCTCTACTCTATGTGGTCTAAGCGACAGCTGGTATCTAATACTATCATAGGTAGTATATCTGGAGCTGTACCGCCATTAATTGGCTGGGCTGCAGTAGATGGAAATCTTGATATTATTGCATGGTCATTGTTTATTATTATGTTTATTTGGCAGCCTCCCCATTTTTATGCTCTTGCTATGAGAAGGGTAGAGGAATATCGCGCTGCTGGCATTCCAATGCTTCCAGTGGTGAAGGGGTTTAAAACGACTAAGAAACACATCCTAGTATGGGTAGCAGCATTACTGCCAACACCCTTATTACTTACTTCATTAGGAATCCCATTTCTAATTTTGGCAACTGTATTAAATATCGGTTGGCTTGTATTAGGGATTTATGGATATAAGATCAAAGATGATATTAAGTGGGCAAAATTAATGTTTGTGTACTCATTGCAATATCTAACCATTATTTTTGTCGCAATGGTCATTGTAACGTTAGTTTAGCTGGGATGTTCTTTCTTGATTAGGGGAATATAAGTATTCCTATTGTTTAAAAAAATAATGGAGGCATTATAGCTTTTTGCCTCCAGGTTTCTTTTAACGTTTAAGAAGGAATAATACTACATACATTTTTGATCACAGATAATTAAAGAAATCATTTAGCGAAAGAGGGGTATGATTTAGCTATGAAAAGGCTTGCAAAATGGCGTTTAATCTCGATATTTGCGATTCTTTCGCTTATCCTTTCAGGATGTGGCGAACCGTTCCTATCGACATTAAGGCCTGCTGGTGAAGTTGCAGACATGCAATATGATCTGATGAAACTTAGTACATTGATTATGGTAGGGGTTATTTTAGTTGTAGCAGTAATCTTTATTCTTGTCTTGGTTAAATTTAGACGAAAAGATGATAGGATACCAAAACAGGTAGAAGGAAGTCACAAACTAGAAATTATTTGGACTGTTATACCTATTTTATTACTATTGCTTTTAGCAGTTCCAACGGTTTCTGCTACATTTAAATTAGCAGATGTATCACCAATGGATAAGAAAGATTCTGATGCACTTGTTATCAATGTACGTTCCAATTTATATTGGTGGGAATTTGAATATCCTGGTCAAGAAATTGTGACCAGTCAAGATTTGGTCGTTCCAACTGATGAGAAGGTATATTTTAATTTGATTTCTTCTGATGTTAAACACTCTTTCTGGGTTCCAGCGGTAGGCGGAAAGCTTGATACCAATACCGAGAATGTGAATAAATTTTGGTTAGAGTTTGATAGTGCTAAGGCTAAAGAAGCGGGAGATTTATTCTACGGTAAGTGTGCTGAGCTTTGTGGACCATCACATGCTTTAATGGACTTTAAAGTTAAAACGATGAACCGCGATGACTTTGATAACTGGGTAGCTGATATGAAGGATGTAAAAGAACCTGCTAAAGCTGAAACCGCACTTGCTCAAGATGGTCAAGAAATTTTCAATAAAAACTGTATCAGCTGTCATGCAGTTACACCAGCAAATGCAGCACCTCCAGAAGCAAGGTTAGCTCCGAACTTATCAAACTTTGGTGATCGCTCTCGTATTGCGGGTGTATTAGACCATAATGAGGAAGAATTAAAGAATTGGATACGAACTCCAGAAAAATACAAGCCAGGAAATTTAATGACGGATAAATATCCACAATTAAGTGAAGATGAGCTTGATGCTTTAACAGCATATTTAATGGGATTAAAAGTCCAGGAATAATAGGGGAATTGGTAGAAAGGGAGGTAAAATTGTGAGTACCTATGCACAAAAAAAAGGATTTGGTGCGACTTTGTGGGACTTTTTAACGACTGTTGACCATAAAAAAATCGCCATCCTATATCTTATTGCAGGTGGATTCTTCTTTGTAGTCGGCGGACTTGAGGCGGTATTTATCCGCATCCAGCTTGCAGTACCTAACAATGATTTTGTTAGTGCAGGATTATTTAATGAAATTATAACAATGCATGGAACAACTATGATATTCCTTGCAGCAATGCCGCTCGTGTTTGCTTTTATGAATGCGGTTATGCCGTTACAAATTGGTGCACGTGATGTTGCGTTTCCATTTGTAAATGCTTTAGGATTTTGGTTATTCTTCTTTGGAGGAGTATTCCTAAACCTTTCATGGTTTTTTGATGGTGCACCTGATGCCGGTTGGACTTCATATGCATCTCTTGCTATGGCTTCAAAGGGGCACGGTATAGATTTTTATGTTTTAGGTTTACAGATTTCAGGGCTAGGAACATTAATTGGTGGTATCAATTTCCTTGTTACGATCATTAACATGCGTGCTCCTGGAATGACGTATATGAGAATGCCGTTGTTTACTTGGACAACTTTTGTCACCTCAGCACTAATTTTATTTGCTTTCCCTCCATTAACAGTCGGTCTTGTTTTAATGATGTTTGATCGTATGTTTGGATCTAATTTCTTTGTGACAACTATGGGTGGTAACACGGTTATTTGGGAGCATTTATTCTGGATTTTCGGACATCCAGAAGTATACATTTTGATACTCCCTGCTTTCGGAATTTTCTCGGAAATATTCCCAATTTTTTCAAGAAAACGCTTGTTTGGATATTCATCAATGGTTTTTGCGACTGTATTAATTGGTTTCTTAGGATTCATGGTTTGGGCACACCATATGTTTACAACAGGTTTAGGCCCTGTGGCCAATGCGATTTTCGCTGTTGCAACTATGGCAATTGGTGTTCCAACTGGTATTAAAATTTTCAACTGGCTTTTAACCGTTTGGGGAGGCAGTGTTAAATTTACAACACCAATGCATTGGGCTATGGCATTTATTCCTTCGTTTCTTGCCGGTGGGGTAACAGGAGTAATGCTTGCAGTAGCTGCAGCGGATTATCAGTACCATGATACTTATTTCGTTGTTGCACACTTTCACTATGTTATTGTTGGCGGAGTAGTCTTTGCAATCTTTGCAGGTACACACCTATATTGGCCAAAAATGTTTGGAACAATGTTAAATGAAACATTAGGAAAGATTACTTTCTGGTTATTCTTTATCGGTTTCCATATGACTTTCTTTATCCAACACTTCCTAGGTCTTTGGGGCATGCCTCGTCGTGTATTCACATATTTACCAGGTCAGGGTTTCGAAACTTCAAACTTAATCAGCTCTATTGGGGCTGTGTTTATGTCCCTAGGGGTTATCGTTATGTTGTATAATATTATCATAACCTCTGTGAAAAATGTTAAAGTTGGAAATGACCCTTGGGGAGATGGAAGAACACTTGAGTGGGCACTTCCTTCACCACCGCCTTTTTATAACTTTAAACAGTTGCCACTAGTACGTGGTTTAGACGCTTACTGGTTAGAAAAGATGGAAGGCAAAAAAGGGATGACTCCTGCTGAGCCGCTAGGTGACATTCACATGCCGAACGCTTCATTCCTACCATTTGTGATCGCTTTCGGATTATTCGTAGCCGCATTTGGTGCATTGTTTAATATGGATGATAAAGCATGGTCAGTACCAGTTATTATTATTGGTTTATTGATTACTTTTGGAGCGATGTTCTTACGTTCTGTGAAGGACGACCATGGTTTCCATATTCATAAAGAAGAATTAATGGAAGATGATAATGATAAGGGGGCTAAGGCATAATGCAAGCAGAAGAAAAATTAACATATGAAACATGGCCTGCTGAGCCTGAAAAATCAACCCTTGAAGCAAAAAATAAGTTTTTAGGTTTTTGGTTCTTCTTAGGTGGAGAGACTGTGCTCTTTGCCTCTCTCTTTGCTACCTATCTTGCTTTAAAGGATAAAGTACCTGATACAACGCATCATTTAGCCAAGGATATATTCGAACTACCGCTTACATTTGTAGCTACCATGCTGCTGTTAACAAGTTCATTAACAAGTGTTTACGCGATGTATCATATGAAAAACTTTAATGCTAAAAAAATGAATCTTTGGTTAATCATTACCTTACTTTTGGGTGCAGCATTCCTTGTTTTAGAGATATATGAGTTTAATCATTATGTTCATGAGTATCATCATACTTTTACTAGCAGTGCGTTTGGATCGGCATTCTATACATTAGTTGGTTTCCATGGAGGTCACGTTGCATTTGGTTTATTATGGATCACCACGCTAATCATTCGGAATGCTAAACGCGGCTTAGACCTATACAATGCTCCTAAATTTTACGTAGCAAGCCTTTATTGGCATTTCATTGACGTGGTTTGGGTATTCATCTTTACAGTAGTATATTTGATGGGGATGGTGGGATAAACTGATGGCAAATTCACAATTAAATTCAGGTAACCCAAGAGTTGACATTGAATATCGCCGCAAAAAAAGCATTGAGGAAATGAGACATCAAGTCGTTTCCTTCGCCTTGATGATTTTCTTAACATTAATTGCTTTTGCAGCAGTTGCCATTAAAGGATTTTCGGCTTGGTTTATCGTGCCGTTTATACTTCTCTTGGCTGTCGTTCAAGTGATTTTTCAGCTATACTATTTCATGCATATGAGCCATAAAGGCCACGAAGCTCCATCAATGTTTCTTTATTCAGGAGCGCTTGTTGGCGCAATAACCATCTTGGCTTTCTCAACAATTATTTGGTGGTAATATTTTTAAGAAAATCGGCTTAATGCCGATTTTCTTTTTATAGGGAATTAATTCATTTCTTTGCTTCTTTAATTTGCTTACGTATATAATAGAACTATGATTTAACTACTATTTAGAGGTGATATGAGGTGCTTACTTTAAATATTTTTGGCTTTAAAGCACTTTGGAGCCCGTACTTCCTATTAAGTTTACTAGCAGTTATAGCTGTATATTTTTTAATTACAGTAAAATTGCGCAGCAAGTTTGTTGATAGTGAACCATTAACTAAAAAACAGGCTGGTTTATTTTTGCTCTCAATTTCACTTATTTATGCAATTAAGGGCTCCCCGCTGGATTTAATGGCTCATTTAATGTTTTATATCCATATGATACAAATGGCTGTTTTGGTGTTAGTTATTCCGCCAATATTTATATTTGGTATTCCCGTTTGGATTTGGAGAAAGCTCTTCAAAGTGAGAATGATTAATACTTTGTTTACGTTTTTCACAAAGCCTCTTATTGCGTTAATCATTTTTAACGGGTTGTTTTCTTTTTACCATATTCCAATGATTTTTGACACTGTTATGCAAAACTTCTGGTATCACGCTGGATATTCCATTCTGTTATTTATCGTTGCAGTATTCATGTGGTGGCCGCTCATTAACCCTGTTCCAGAACATCAAAGGTTAAGTGGTCTTAAGAAAGTAGGGTATATATTTGCGGATGGTATATTAATTACCCCTGCATGTGCATTAATCATTTTTGCACCTGATTCTATCTATGCCACATATTCTGATCCGCAAGTTTGGGCTCAAGTGATGAGTCTCTGTGTAGGACCCGCAACATTTGCAGGATTAAGTATAAGTGGTCCAGAATTATTCAGTTCGATGTCATTAATACATGATCAACAGCTTGGTGGTGTATTGATGAAAATTATTCAGGAAATCGTTTATGGAGTAATACTAGCGCATGTTTTCTTTGAATGGTACCGAAAGGATCAAGCAGACAGTGAGAAAGAGATACAACAGACTTTAAAGCCCTCTCTTATCGAATAATCTCCCATATCACTGGGAGATTTTCTTTTTATTGAAAAAAAGGGGTAACTAAACTAAAATTATTGTAGAATATATAAAAAGTGAGGCTAATGCCATGAATTCCCTACCAATATTACCAACGATTAGTACCAGCTTTATTGTTTTAAGTGCCATTACGGTTGCAATTGGCTGGTGGCAAATTAAACAAAGGAAAATAGAGGCACACAAGAAGACGATGTTTACTGCGGCTATATTTGCACTTATTTTCTTTATCATTTATGCTTCAAGGACGATTTTTATTGGAAATACTGCATTTGGCGGTCCGGAATATCTAAAGATTTACTACACTATCTTTTTAGTTTTCCATATCTTCTTAGCAACTACTGGTGCTGTTTTTGGTATTGTCACACTCTATACTGGCTATAAAAATAACTTAACCAAACACAGGAAACTAGGTCCGATTACAAGTGTTATTTGGTTTTTTACAGCAATCACAGGTGTTGCAGTATACTTATTGTTATATGTCTTTTTTCACGGTGGAGAAACAACCTCCGTTATAAAAGCAATTCTTGGGTTCTAAAGTGTCTTAATAGGCACTTTTTTTATTTTTATAAAGGGAATTTTTATTCATTAATAGAAATAATTTAGAAGGGGAGTGATGGGAATGAAAATTAAAGAACTTACTGAAAAAGATTACACCGAATCAATGAAGCTTTCAATGTATGCATTTCAATATAAAATACCCGAAGACAGCATTGCACAAAGAATTGAAATGTTAAAACGCCATAGAGTAATAGGAGTTTGGGAGGATGATAATCTTGCAGCCAAGCTTCATATTATCCCATTCCATATATATATGAATGACCAAGAATGGAAAATGGGCGGAGTTGCCGGGGTAGCAACATATCCAGAATTCAGAAGAAATGGTTATGTGAAAAGGATAATCATTGAAGCATTAGAAAAAATGCGCAGAGAAGAGCAAATTGTTTCACTGCTGCATCCCTTTGATATTGGGTTTTATCGTAAATTTGGGTGGGAAGTATTTACCGAGAACAAGAAGCTTCTTATAGAGAAAAAGGATCTTAAGTTTCTTGAAAATCAGCCAGGATCTATTAAACGGTTTCAAAAAGAGAGTCATCACGATGACATTGAATCGGTTTATGCTCAGTTTAGTAAAAATTATATAGGTATGCTTGTACGTGATTTATCGTGGTGGAAGAATAGTATATACGGTGATAGTCAGATTGCAGTTTACTACGATAAAAGTGGTGAAGCAAAGGGTTATATCTTATTTGAAGTAAAAGACCGAAAAATGGACATACAAGAGTTTACAGTGTTAAATAATGAAGCTAGAACTGGATTGTGGAATTATATTTGCCAGCATGACTCAATGGTTGAAAACGTCTGCATTCTAACTTCTAATCATGAGTTATTGCCATTTATCCTGCATCAGCCAAAAGTAAAGACAGAGCTCACACCATATTTTATGGCACGAATTGTTGACGCAGAGCAATGTTTACAAAAATATAAGTTTAATGATGTGAACGATAAGGTTTTCATTCATCTAGAGGATGAATATGCCCCTTGGAACAATGGAAGTTATTTAATTTCAAATGGAGAAGTTAAGATTTATAAAGAAAAGGCTGGAAGTAATTGCGTACAGCCTCCGCAACGAGGCATACGGATGGATATTAATTCATTGACCGCGTTAATATTCGGTTATAAACGTCCTGCTGAATTATTCGAAATAGGGCTCCTAAAAGGTCCAGAATCAGAAATAGCTGTTTTAGAAAACCTTCTTCCATACTCCAAGCCATTTTTTTATGATTTCTTTTAAATATAAGGCCGTGTTAAAGGAGACTTTTGATTTTAGAACCTGTTGATTGGATCGGAAGGCGCTTGACTCCAGCGGGATGAATGAGCTGAGTGAGACCCCGCAGGTGGGAACGACCGAGGAGGCTCACGGGCGAGCCCGCGGAAAGCATAGCGCCCTGAGCGCAAATCAACAGCCCAGTTTAACACAGCCAAATATAAATAAAAATGACGCATGAATTGTATTCATGCGTCGCTTTGCTTATAAAGCAAATTTTTCTACTTCGTTTTTTACATCATCAAGAATTTTCTTGCATTGGTTAACTAGTGATGTTGGGAAGTTTTCCCCTTCACCATATTCTACTCCATGAGGATAATAATGTTTTCCTAACAATGGCGTTAATAATTGAATAACTGCCTTATTGGTATCAACATCCCCTTCAACCGCATAGCCGCGAACACGTAAGTAAAATACGCCTTCTTTTAACTCGAACTTACGGTCATATGTAACACGCTCGTAATCCCACTGACCTTCACGGACTAAACCGTAATCAAGCATTACATCATCTAAACGGTTTAAATCAGCTTTTAACTTGTCTAAGCCAGTATTCTCGAATTTCATATCGTAGTCCCTCCTAGAAACATGCCTAACCCCTTTGTTATTTACATAGCAGGATAGCAAATTAATTCAATTTAATAATAGTTGAAAATGTTTAAACTTGCAATGAATACATCATCGAATAAATCACTGCTTTTTGGTAAACATAAGTAAATGGTAAGAATAATTTATCTTCAATTGGGGGCGAAGAAATGGAAAAGATCCGTGATATTATGACAGACCAAGTAGAGTGTTGTACTTTGTTGGATAATGTATTTGAAGTTGCCGTAAAAATGAAAGAATTAAATGTTGGTGCCATTCCTATTGTTGATAAGGAAAAACTTGTAGGAATGATTACAGACCGTGACATTGTTGTAAGAGGGGTTGCAGAAAAACATCCTGGTTCAACAAAAGTAGAGGACATTATGAGCGACGAACTTATAACAATCTCTGCTGATGCCACGACGAAAGAAGCTGCAAATTTAATGGCAGAACATCAAATCCGTCGACTTCCTGTTGTTGAAGGAGACAAATTAATTGGTATTGTTTCTTTAGGTGATTTTGCGATAAGAAAAATGACTGATGACCAGGCAAAAGAGGCTCTTAGTGAAATTTCAGAACAAAATTATAATGGGGTACAACATTAAGGAATGAAAACAGATGCACCAATTGGTGTATCTGTTTTTTTTTTACATAGGCTGTGTTAAAGCTAAACATTGATTATGCACCCTGTTGATTGGAGCGGAAGGTGCGAAGACTCCTCGAAAATGCTATCGCATTTTCTTCGTGCGTGGGCAAATTCGAGGAAGAAATTCAATGTCCTGCGGGAGTACGGGGCTGGGGAGACCCCACAGGTGCTTAAGCACCGAGGAGAAGGAAAAGCGGAAGCGCCTTGTCCAGCCCCGACAAGCGCTGGAGGGCCTGGCGTTGAAGTCGCTCTTTGACTTCATCGTCAGGACCGAAGCGACTCGAGGGGCTAGGCGCAGTAGCTAGACAGGCTCCCCGGCACGCCCGCGGAAAGCGAAGCACCTGGAGCGGAAATCAACAGGCACTATTTAACACAGCATTTAATAAATATTATTTCTGATAAGTTTAATATTCTCTATTACTAACAAAGATAATGGTGATATAATTAAAAAAGAAAAGTAATAGAGAGGGTGAATACAACTGCGTACTCTCTTCAGAATTCTCATCCTAGCGTCAATTTTCGTGACAATTGGTTTTTATGCAAATGTAAATGAAAATGACGGTAATGAAGTTTTAATAACTGATGACCCTACGTTAGAAATAAATAAATCATTATATCAAAATGAGGAAAACCGTGCCCAAGAGAAAACAACGGCTGAACGGCCAACAAGTGGTATGGGCTTACTTCTTGGTCAAGATCTTGCTTACTTAAACAGTATGTTAGGTGAACCGCAAAGAATAGATGAATCCTTGTATGGTTACCAATGGTATATCTATAATATTGACTACTCGCGATATGTACAGGTTGGGGTAGAAAATAATAAAGTAGTGACAGTATATGCAATTGGCGAGAATGTAGATGTTTCTCCCTTTAAAATTGGACAGCCAATTGAGGAAATTTTTAATACGCAGTTTATTGATACAAATATAGATATTGAATATAAGGGGAACTCATATCGTTTTGAATTGAATGATACGGATTTAAATATTCGGCCATTAATTAAATTGGGTGATGTTTTTGTTCAATTATATATTGATAAGTTTACAGGAAGTCTTTCTAGTGTTCGATTTTTAAATGATGAAACTTTAATTAAACAACGACCTTATGAACTAGGATATACAGGGGAATTAATTGAGATAGAAGAACCAACAGAAGATGTATGGCGATTGATTGAAGACGGGACAGAGAAGGAAATACTTGATATAACCAATGTTATGCGACTAAGGAATAATCTAAAGTCACTAGAATGGGATCAAGAAACCTCAGAAGTTGCCTATAGCCACAGTAAGGATATGTCAGAAAGCAACGACTTTTCCCATACTTCTAAGAAATTTGGCAGTCTTTCCGATAGATTAGAGGCAGCAAACGTTGCCTATAAATCTGCTGGCGAAAATATTGCCGCTAATTACCCGGATGGACCTGCAGTAGCAGAAGGCTGGTTAAATAGTAAAGGGCACCGTGAGTCTTTATTAAACGAGGAATTCACGCATTTAGGTGTTGGAGTCTACCAAAAATATTATACTCAAAACTTTATCCAAAAAAATGATGAACAATAGCCAATAAAAATAAAGATAAAAAGGTGACAGTTTGTCACCTTTTTATCTTTAATCATTAATTACAATTTCATATTCATTAAAGTGGAAATGGTTTCCTTCCCAGGAGCCATATATTCGTATTACTTCACCAATTGAGAAGTTGTCGAGTTCGAAATTGTTTGTAAGAGGAATTAATTTTTTTGCTTTTATTAATTTCGTTTCTGTTTGCAGTGTAATTTCATATACCAGTATATATCGATGATAATAAAAGCGTTGTTTCTCTCGATTAATACTTCTAATTTCACCAGTTAGGACGGCTTCTTTACTCACTTCAGCTGCTGCCAGCCATTTACTATCATTTAGTTTCATCTCTTTTCTAGTAATCCAATAGAAGTAAAGACAAATTATCGGGATTACAACCGCGGTAACCATTTAACTTATCCCACCTATTTTTGAATGATAAAAAATGTTCCTGTTGCATGAGCTATTTTCCTGCCATCTGTACGGAAAGCCTCTCCTGAAATCACAACTGTCTTAGTTCCATGATGGATGATTTCAGCTTTACAGCGGAGTGTATCTCCTATCCCTGGAGCGATGTAATGAATATTTAATTGATTGGTTACAGCTCCATATCCTTCCGGAAGGATGGCATTTATTGCTGTCCCCATGGCTGTATCAAGTATCGTAGCAGTTATTCCGCCGTGTGCAATGCCTAATGAATTATTCCAAAGACTATTTAATGGTGCGATGATTTCACATGTTTTCTTTTCTCTGTCTATTTTTCTCTCAAATTGAAGAAGCCCATCAATATACTGCAGGTACTTTTTATCGATCGTTTTTTCGAAACCCTCTAATAAATGGGCAAGGGCACCTAGATCCTCATCTGATCCTTTCTCGATACAGTTGCTTAATAATTGCTCTAACCTGTCTTTCATCCGTAATCCCTCTCTCGTTTCTAGTTCTGAAGACATCTTATCACTAAAAAAACAATTTTTACAGTATGTAGGATTTTCACCATTTTGGATTTAAAACATATCGTATAATAGGTATTGATTTGGGCAGGAGTGAAGAAATATGCAAAAAAATTTACATCCTTCCGTGATAAAATTTAAAGAGTTTGTGAAAAATCGTCCCGAGTTAATAAAGGAAGTACGAAATGGAAATACAACATGGCAGGAGTTATATGAGGATTGGTATCTCCTTGGTGAAGAAGATAATCGCTGGGAAACAATAGGGGTTAAAGCAAGTCCTAGTGTCGAAAAGGAAGATGAAAAAAAGGGTGACTGGATTTCAACGATCCTAGGAACGGTACAGAAAATGGACCCTAATCAAATTCAGCATTATATTAACAGCTTAAGTCAAGCGTTAGGGGCCATACAGGGGGTAATTTCCCAATTTCAAGGCAGTCAGCCTAGGCAGGCAACCCCAAAAATAGAACCTAAACATCCGTTTTCATTTCGTAAAGACTAATAGAGGGGAAATTTTTCATGAGAAGAGATGTGCTTGAATATTTAAATCGTCAAAAGGAACTAAAAAAATTCATTCGCGAACAGCCGCTTTGGTATCGTAAACTTTCAAGGAATCCATATGATTTGCAGACATTGGAAATTGCTTCGCTTCACTACTACAAAAAAACAATTCCTGACAAGGTGGAGAAATTCACAAATAATGTACAAATGGCTTCGATGATGTTTTATATGCTGCAGTCCATGAAAGACCAGAGTTGAAGATAGACCACAATGCCATGTGGTCTTTTTTACTTCTATAACAGAGTATAGAGTAAAAAAAATAAAGGAGGCGAACAATACAGTTAAAAGGAGTGATGATTGTGAAAAAGTACATAAAATTAACGATTCTATCTATATTTCTTGTAGGTATCTTATCAGGTTTCCAGAAGTCCACTGTTTTAGCAAAAGTTAGTGACTATTCAGAAAAGTCTCCATCGTTATATGTTCAAACCAAGACCAAAGGAAATAATGTTTTTGTAGAATGTATCTTAACTGGAGTGAGTTTTCGGCAATCCGACCAACAGGATCGAAAGGTGGGGAAGCTCGTAATTTGGCTGGATGGAAAAAAAACAAAAGAAGTAAACTCGGCAGCGTTCATCATTAAAGGTCTGCCGCCTGGGGAACATACGGTTAAGCTAGAAGTTGTTGACTTAAAAAATGTACCGTATGGAGTCACACAAGAATTCTTGGTAAATATCCCTAAGTGACAGTTTATTTCACTTTCTGCATACATTCATGTTAAAATGTCAGTGGAGGTGTGGACGTACATGCTTGCTACATCAGAAAGAATAGAACTTTTAGAATATGCTGAGGAATTAGCAGAAATGGTATTAGAATCGGATATTGTTGAGCAATATCAAATTTGCCTATATAAAATGCAAAACAATAAGGAAACGCAAGAAAAGATTAACCGTTTTGTAAAACTTAAAGAGCTTTACGAAGAGGTGCAGCGTTTTGGTAAATACCACCCAGACTACAAAATGGTAATGAGCCAAATTCGCGAAAACAAACGGGAAATGGACTTAGATCCACACGTAGCTGAGTTTAAATTAGCGGAAAATGACCTTCAAGGTCTGCTGGATGAAATTAGTATGCTAGTTGGCGGTGCTGTTTCCAAGCACATTAAAGTGCCTTCTGGAAATCCATTTTTTGATACTGGGTCTCATGGTTCAGGCTGCGGCGGCGGCGGGAGCTGTAGCTGCTCGGCCTAAAGTAATCGGCTTAATTTTACATTAAGCCGATTTTTCTATCTTTTTAACCGTGTACAATCGACACATAGGTTTCCGCAGCAGAACATTTTTTCTTGAGGTACATAAAACCGGTGACGATAAACAAAAAGCACCCCATCCTGTCGTACAAATATTGTTTCGCTGTGCAATCGGTTACCTTTTATAGTGGTGACAGAACATTTTTTTATGATTGCCTCTAGAGTTAGTTGAGATAATTCAGGGGAGCTAATGTATAGAAACGGAATTCCTGCTATTTTTCTCCAATATGCACTCTTAATATCTTTATTTAGAGTAAGCTCCTTAATAAACTGCTGCCAAATGGGCTCTAAATCCATATTAATCACCATTATCCTTTGGCGTTTTTGTTTACTTTAGACATACGAAGTAAAGTTTGAATTGAAAAAGAGTGTTTTACTATGCTAGACTTATTAAAATGATGGTTTATTGAAGGGGAAAAAAGTATGTTCGTACAAAGACAAGGATTGGTTATTTGGCTCTATTCCTTAAAGCAGGCTAAGATGTTAAGACGTTTTGGGAATGTCCATTATGTTTCAAAGAAATTAAAGTATGTTGTACTTTATTGTAATCAAGATGAACTTGAAGTGATTATGGAAAAAATAAATTCCTTTTCATTTGTTAAGAAAGTAGAACCGTCATATAAACCTTTCTTAAAGATGGAATTTGAAAATGCAGCTCCAGATAAAGCAAAAGAATATGATTATAAGATGGGTATTTAATAAAAAAGCGGAAGTGCCGATTGGCGCTTCCGCTTTTCTTAATGGAGAGGCTTAATATAATGATTTAATCTTAAAATTGCGATTAGGTGCTGGTAGTATAGTTCTTTTTCATGGAAGATGGAAGAAGGTTTAACAGATAGCTGAATAATCTGCTTGCCAAGTTCCTCTGCAGTCTGATGAAACAAATCATATCTTTTATTTGGTGTGAAGTTCGGATTCGGGATCCCTTCACGGCAGATATAAAGAGCTTGGAATTTACCAGGATCTGTGAGCTGCATTACGACTGCTAAAGAGGTCACCTGCTTTTCATTCTTTATGGTGTGGAATGCCATCATATGGAGAAGCCGGTGCTGATTAGCCTTTGCTAGTTCAAGCAGTTCATATAAATCCGAATAACCCTCACCTAGTTCAATAAAGCGTTGTATCACAGATAACTCTCCTTTGATTAAGATTTCATTCCCATACTTTATCATATTTTTGGATATAATACTTCAACGAAAAGAAAAAAACCCTGCAGACCTAAATCTGCAGGGTCCTTCTACATCCTCATAAAGGATAGAAGGCAAAGGGAGAGGAGAAACCGGAGGAAGAACTTATGGGGAAACGTAAGTCTTCTCCGCGGTTGGCAACAACATCCTCGAATTGATGTTGTTAGTTACATTATCTCCACAACTTAGAAGCTTATACGTATTTAAAATAATTTTTCAGAAATAATCCAACAAGTTGGCTAGTCTATTCAATTGTGATAGGATATTCTTAAAAATAGAATACTGGGAAAATTGTGGTGATAACGATTGAGAGTTGTTTCAGGTATTTGTAAAGGAAGACCATTAAAAGCTGTTCCCGGAAATACAACCAGACCAACAACGGATAAAGTAAAAGAAGCCTTATTTAATATGATTGGACCATATTTTGACGGTGGAGTAGGATTGGATCTATTTGCTGGCAGCGGCGGGTTAGGGCTGGAGGCCTTAAGCAGAGGTTTAGATAAAGTCATTTTTGTCGATCGAGAGGCAAAAGCAATTCAAACCATTCACGAGAATATCCAAGCATGTAAGATGGAAGATAAGGCAGAGGTTTATCGAAATGACTCTGAAAGAGCTTTAAAAGCCCTAATAAAAAGGGAGATTCATTTTGATTACATATTTTTAGACCCGCCTTATAAAAAACAGCAGCTGGTCAGTTTAGTAGAAAAAATATCCGAACATAGGTTAGTAACAAATGGCGGTTACATTATCTGCGAACATAGTCATGATGTTGAATTGCCAGAGAGAGCAGGGGGATTTTCACGAGTTAAGCATGAGAAATATGGAATCATTGCGATTACAATTTATTCGCAATTTAGTGAGGAATAAGGAGGAGTCTTTTGTGGCTAGTATTGCCGTTTGTCCTGGGAGTTTCGATCCAATCACGTACGGACATTTAGATATCATCAGAAGAGGTGCAAAGGTATTTGATAAGGTCTATGTAAGCGTTATGAACAATTCATCAAAAAATCCGCTATTTAGTGTTGAGGAGCGGATAAAACTTATTAAAGAAGTGACAAAGGATCTCCCAAATGTGACGGTGGATGAACATTCTGGACTTCTAGTCGATTACGCGAAGTCTGTTAAGGCAAATGCTATCATTCGTGGCTTACGTGCAGTCTCAGATTTTGAATATGAAATGCAAATAACGTCCATGAACAGAGTGCTCAATGACGAAATTGAAACCTTCTTTATCATGACCAACAGTCAATATTCATTCTTAAGCTCCAGTATTGTTAAAGAAGTATCTAAATACAATGGAAATATCTCCGAGCTGGTACCGCCTATTGTAGAAGAAGCATTAAACAAGAAATTTAATCGATGAAAGTTAAAAAGCCTTGCTGCCAAGGCTTTTTTTATGCTAATAACTTTTGCGTATTCGATTATATAGTAACAATACATATATCATCAGTGAAATAATCGTAATCAGTGGACCCGCTTCTGTTAATTTATGAAAATAAATTTGCGGCCATGTACCTTGACCAAAGAGGTTAACAGGAATCGCATTAGATGGTTCTTCTGTTTGATAAAACCGGACATAAATTGGTTTCCATAAGAGTAAAGCAAAGAAGCTGGCAAAAAGCCCCTGGGCAATTCGTGCAAAAAAGAATGGTTTAAATCGTATGTCAGTTTGTGCCAAAATACTTGCAACCTGGGCTTGAACACTAAATCCGCTAAATCCTAAAATAAAGCTCGTAACAATCGCTTGCTGAAGCAAAGTAGCGTCTCCAACCCGGCTTGTTAAATCGCTCCCAAGCGTAATTTCAAATAAACCTGAAATAAATGGAATACTGAGCATATCAGGGAGTGAAAGGGTGGAAAATAGAAAATCAAAACCTCTTGCTAGTGCAGCAGTAATATGTAGATGAAATAGCAGCTTGTTGATTACCGAAAATAAAATAATGAATCCGCCAACCATTAACAAAGTTTGAATAGAAGAATTTACAGCATCTCCAAGAAGTTTGCCAATTGGCCGCTTGTCTTTAATTCTAGTTTGATGCAATGCAGAAAAGGCGGACTTAAGAATAAATTTATTTTCCTTGTCCTTTTTCCTATTAGGGGTTTCATTCCCATAAAACCGCATCATTAACCCAACACAAATATTCCCCAAATAATGGGCCAATGCTAAAATGACTCCTAATTGCGGGTTATGGAAAAAACCAACAGCTACAGCACCGAAGATAAATAATGGGTTAGAGGAGTTAGTGAAGGAAGCAAGCCGTTCTGCTTCAATTTGTGTCAGCTGACCTTCCTGACGGAGTCTTGCGGATAGCTTAGCTCCTGCTGGAAATCCAGAAGCCATTCCCATTGCCCAAACAAACCCTCCTACCCCGGGAACTCGGAAAAGCGGCCTCATGAGCGGCTCTAATAACACTCCAATAAACTTAACTACGCCGAAACCTATTAGCATTTCGGATACGATAAAAAAAGGCAGTAAAGAAGGAAAAACGATTTCCCACCACATTGTTAGTCCACGTAGAGATGCTTCAAAAGATTCCTTCGGAAAAGCGATCATGGAACCAGCTAAAATTATTACAGCTATAGATAGAAAGATTGTTTTTAATTTTGAATAAAACAATGTATAATCCTCCTTTCCGAGGGTTTTGTTATACTGTATAAATAAGAAATGTTAAAATAAGGATTACTCACTCTTTTTAAATTCGGCCTTGTCCCCATATATCACAAATATACTCATATAACGCCAATTTAGACCATAAGATTGAACGAGATTTCTCCTAACAAATTGTATAGTGTCATAAAGCTTTTATAGCTTATGAAAAGGGAGGGAACACATATGGAGCGTCCTAAAATAGGATTAGCGCTTGGTTCCGGCGGAGCACGGGGTTTTGCCCATTTAGGGGTTATTAAAGTCTTGAAGGAAGCAGGAATTCCCATAGATATAATCGCAGGAAGCAGTATGGGAGCACTTGTTGGCAGTTTTTATGGGGCAGGTATTGAACTTGACCGTTTATATAAATTATCAACTGCATTTAAGCGGAAGTATTTCTTAGATTTTACCGTTCCAAAAATGGGATTTATTGCCGGGAAACGAGTAAAGGAATTTATTAGAGTGTTTACCCATGGTAAAAATATCGAAGAATTATCTATCCCAATAGGAATTGTTGCTACCGATCTGCTTACAGGTGAAAAAGTTGTTTTTAAACAAGGGCCAGTTGCTGAAGCTGTCAGAGCAAGTATAGCGATACCAGGAATTTTTGTGCCTGAAAAATATAATGGTAGAATCTTAGTGGATGGCGGTGTGTCAGATAGGGTTCCCGTATCGGTGGCGAAGGAAATGGGAGCAGATATTGTAATAGCGGTTGATGTATCTAGAGTGAAGCGGAACGCAGAAATAACTTCTATTTACGATGTTATCATGCAAAGTATCGATATCATGCAAACCGAAATTATTAATTATCGTGAGATTGCTTCAGATATCATGATTCGTCCGCCTGTCGAAGTGTATAGCTCCCGTGCGTTTACGAATATTGAAGAGATTATCGCACTAGGAGAAGAAGAGGCGAAGAAAAATTTGGATTTTATAAAAAAGGTTATAAAGGAATGGAAGGGGCAGGGCTTTTGAAAAGCAAAATATTTATAGGGTCTTCCATTGTTATTGCACTGATGATGATAGCAGGAATATTTTTTTCATTACCTTATTATGTTTCGAAACCAGGTATTGCAAAAGAATTAGCACCTATCATACAAGTTGCAGGAGGTACGGAGGAAAAGGGAAGCTATATGCTGACAACAGTAAGGATGGGAAGGGCTAATATTTATTCTTATGTTGAGGCTAAACTCTTTGATTATGTTGAACTCTACCCAGTGGAAGCCATACTACACGAAACAGAAACACAAGATGAATATAACGCGAGACAGCTGCATATGATGGCAGGTTCCAAGTTAAATGCCATTGAAGTGGCATATAAAAAAGCAGGATACCCTGTTGAATACGAATACAAAGGGGTTTACATTGTTCAGGTAGTCCCTGACATGCCCGCAGATGGAAAATTACTTGCTGGTGATCGAATTACTCAGGTAGATGGACAAGAATTTTCCTCTTCTGAAAGGTTTATCGAGTATGTGGGTAAGAAAAAGGCAGGAGAGCAAGTAGAATTAACGATAACCAGAGAAGATAGAACAAAAACAGTGAAAATAAGTGTAGAGCCCTTTAAGGATGACCCAAAGAAAATCGGCATCGGTATTTCTTTAGTTGATGATAAGGAAATTATTGTTGATCCTAAAGTTACGGTCAAGACGGATGAAATCGGTGGACCTTCTGCCGGTTTGATGTTCTCACTAGAAATCTATGATCAATTAATGGAAGAGGACTTTACAAAAGGGTACAAAATTGCAGGAACAGGGACAATCGATCCAAATGGAATTGTTGGACCAATTGGAGGAATCGATCAAAAAATAGTAGCTGCAGACAAGGCGGGAGCAGAGATTTTCTTTGCCCCGAATGAAAAAGGCATCAAGGATTCCAATTACAAACTAGCAGTTAAGACAGCCAGGGAGATTGATTCAAAAATGAAGATTGTTCCAGTGGATGTTATAGATGACGCGATTAATTATTTGCAGAAGTTACCAATAAAATAAAAAAATGGTGCCTCAGTGGCATCATTTTTTTTATTCTATATAAATAGGTGGTTGTTTATATTCCTGTTGTAATAAGCGTTCCCTAGTTTGGTTTCCTATCCCGAAGGAATAAACTCTAGAAGCCCTAATATCTAATAAGATTTCATTTTCCTTATATGCAGATAGTTTAGAAATGAGTGGTAGAGAAAATTGAGATTTATACTTATTCAAGTAATCTTTTCCATTCTTTGTCATACCTAACAGTCGTAAGTAGGAAGGTGTCTCAGACGTGCTTTTCATATCAGTCTTTTTTGTATTGGTTAAGATATGAACACAAATTCTTTGCAGCCTTGTCCAGGTGTAGCGTTTCGTTTTTATCTTTTGCATAAATTCCTTGAAAGTAGTGGAATCTAGTGCAGCTGCTAGTATACGATGCTCAATTCCTTCTTCTACCTCATAAACTTCTCTTAACTCTTCAGGATTCATATGCAACAAGCGAAAGCGTAAATAGGTCCAGTAATTTTCCCATTCGTGGAAATGTCCATATACAGCTAAGTATTCTTTCAAAAGGGTGCTCGTTGCATCAGGAACATATTGTTCAATCGAGCTATTTTCTTTTTTACTGGCAAACAATGCTTTCCTTATGCTTGTGGCACTCGCGATGGTCTCTGTAGCAAAGTGCTCGTCATGGTAATCAGCATTTTTTCTTTTTACCGTGAGAGGAAGGATTGAACTTTTTTGCTGCATTATAGATTTCACATAATGAAAACCAAGAATATTATTCGGTTTATCTAAACTCAAAATATTTTCAGGGCTTGACAATGATTGAAAAGACAACGATAATGCTCTAGGGTAACTAACACCTGATTTTATATTCATTTTAATCTTTTCATCAAAACGCTCTTTATGTGTATCCAAATAATCAACCGTCTCGAAGAAGGATGATATATCGCCGCTTTCGCTGCCAAAGCAAAGTGAATGGCAGCCAATCGCATCTAAAATAGAAACAGCACCATTTGCGAATGTTTCTGCCTTTTGTGTGGCAAAACGATAAGGCAGTTCTAGGACAATATCAACGCCATTTAGCAAAGCCATCCTTGCACGATACCATTTAGATATAAGAGCAGGCTCACCACGTTGAAGAAAATTCCCACTCATAACGGCTATAGCTAAATCAGCTTGTGCTAATTCCTTTGCAGCTTGTAAATGATAGGCATGACCATTATGAAAAGGGTTATATTCGACAATTACACCAACAGCTTTCATTTTTAATGTTCTCCTTATTCTTTAAATCATCTAATTCTTTTGGTAATCGTATTATAGCAAAAATTACCATAATAAGATAATTGGCTACGATATTTAGAAGCTGGGACTGTAATCTGATTTAACTGGGTAAACTAATATGAAGAGCTTATTTTAAGAAAAATAGTAAAATGAAAAATCGCATTTTAGGTGTAAAGAAAAAACATTGACAAAAATTTAATCGAAGGCTATAATTACCTTTGTTGCCTTGGGGTGATTCAATTGAAATGGACATTAAGCCAATTACAAAAATATCGAAACAAGGATTTTCTGATTGACGATATCATTCGAGTTGATGAGATAAAAGAAACGGATCCGTCGATTCGTGAAGTATCTCCGATGCATATTACTGGTCGGGGTGATATTGATTCAACGAAAGTGACATTTCATCTGAAAATTGAGGGTCATTTAATCCTGCCTTGTTCTCGTACTTTAGTGGATGTTAAACTTCCAATTAATGTCGAAACAACTGAAACTTTCCTCTTACAAGGTTCAGTTTATGAAACTGAAGAGGAAGTTTATCAAGTAAAAGGGGAAGTAATTGATCTAATGCCAGTCATTAGAGAAATTCTTTTACTAGAAGTTCCAATGCAGGTGTTCTGTGAAGATGTCAATCATGAAGATGCTGCACCTCAATCCGGTAAGGACTGGGAAGTTCTGAGTGATGTGGATCAATCCAAAAAGATTGATCCAAGATTAGCAGGTCTTGCAAAGTTTTTTGACAAAAACAATTCTTCTTCCGAATCATAATCAGCAAAACAAGAAGCAAAGTGAAGAACCAGCATTCCTGGCCTTCATTACTTTCTTAATACTCTTTAAGGAGGTGGGAAGAATGGCTGTACCTTTTAGAAGGACTTCTAAAACTGTAAAAAGAAAACGTCGTACACATTTTAAATTAAACGTACCTGGTATGGTAAGCTGCCCAAACTGTGGTGAAATGAAACTTTCACACCGCGTATGTAAAGCTTGCGGAACATACAAAGGAAAAGACGTTGTTAACGACTAATTTCCATTAGGATAAAAAGCACAAGGAGCAGTATGCCCTTGTGCTTTTGTCGTTTTCAAGTAATCGTACATACATACATATATCAGGGGAAGGGGGACACTTATTTGTCGTTTTCCATTGAGAAACGTGAAAAGGGTTATTTATTATTTACAATCACTAGAAGCGAAACAAGAAATGCCGTTAATTATGATGTCATGCAAGGATTAACAGAGGCTATCTCGTTAATGAATGATCCAACGATTAAGGCGCTTGTCATTACTGGGGAAGGGGATCAGGCTTTTTGTTCAGGGGGTGACTTATCTGTTTTTCACCAACTTCAGACAAAGGAAGAAGCGTATGGAATGCTTTCAAAAATGTCACACATTCTTTATTCACTGTTGACACTAACAAAGCCAACGGTTGCTCTATTAAATGGTACAGCCGTTGGCGGCGGGTGTGAGCTGGCTGCTGCATGTGATTTTCGTTTAGCGAGAGAAGGAATAAGAGCTGGATTTGTACAAGGTAAACAAGCTATCACCACTGGTTGGGGCGGGGGAACGATATTAGCAGAAAAACTACCAGCGGCACTCAGCATGAAGCTTTTAATGGAAGCTGAAATTCAAACTGCTGAATATTTAAGAGAAGCGGGCTTTATTGATCATATGTATTCAAATAATAACATCAGTGCATGCGAAACCTTTTTGGAGAAGCTTTTAACAGTCGATTTAAAGGTTTTAGAATCGTATAAAATGATGTGGATTTTAAAATGGGAAGAAAACAAGCTAAGAGAAAGAATAGAAAAAGAAGTAAGAAATTGCAGTGTTCTCTGGGAAAGTGAGTCACATCATAAGTATGTACAAAATTTTATTAGTAAAAAAATGAAGAAATAAGAATAAAGACAATCTGTTATCAGTCTATCTTTTCTAGTAGATGCATATGTATGAATAAAAACACTAGGAGGGATTTGACTGATGTCACCAACTCGCCAAGATGCATGGTCCCAAGATGAAGATTTATTGCTTGCTGAAGTTGTGTTAAGACATATTCGAGAAGGTGGAACACAGCTTCAAGCATTTGAGGAAGTTGGAAAACAACTTTCTCGTACTTCTGCGGCTTGCGGATTTCGTTGGAACTCATTTGTTAGGAAGCAGTATAAATCAGGAATTGAACTGGCTAAAAAACAGAGGAAAGAACTAAAAAAACAAAGTATTCCGACGGATAATGAGATAACAAAAGAGGTTGTCACTGAAGAAACTCCATCCTCTAGTGAAGTAAGGAGTGAAGGTATAACATTTCAAGCAGTTCTTCACTTCTTAGAAAGTTTACAAAAGCAAGCAGCTGCTGCTTCTAGCATCGAAGAAGCAAAAGAAAAGTCCATCAAAAAAATAAAAGAACTTGAAAAAAAATCTTATTCGCTTGCAGCTGAGAATGAAAGATTAGCAAAGAATTTAAAAGCGATTGAAGAGGACTATCGTTCATTAATTGAAATTATGGAAAGAGCAAGAAAAATGGTGGTCTTACAAGAAGAAGATCGACAGCAAAAAGTGAAATTCCAGATGGATAAAAACGGAAATCTCGAAAGAGTGGAAAAATAGTAAAAGCGGACATTATGTCCGCTTTTTACGTTTATTCATTATGCTGTGCTTCTACACCTTCAGGATACCAGACGAGTGGATTTTCACCACGGTCACGCTCCATATCGTATTCAACATTTGTAAAGCTCATGTGCTCCCAAAAGCTTCTTGATTGTACTCTCGGGTTTGTTTTAATTGGCAGGCCGAAGCTTTTAGCGAACTCTACAAGTTGTTTACCGTATCCCTTACCTTGATAATCAGGTAAAACCTCAAGTTTCCATAATTCTAGATAATTTTGTGGAGGATAGAAATACCGGTCAAATTTAGCGTCAATTTGATATAGACTCATTCGAGCTACTAGTTTGTCTCCGAAATAGATTCCGTAAAAAGGAGAGTCACTATCATTATCAATCATATTTGCTTCTAAGTCTTCAATCATGGAGAGTTCTTGAATGCCATATTCTTTAAATTTTTTAAATTCCTCTAATGTTTTAAAATTAATTTTTAATTTTTCAACTTTTAACACCATATAAGCGCTCCCCCTAAGAAATGAATTAATATCATTATATAACAAAGAAGCAAAAAATTCTTTATATATCCCTTGGAAAGCGTTTTATTTCTTTTTAAGGACAATCATACACACTACGGGCTGCATCTGATAAAATATAAAATAAAAAAGACAATAAATGGGTGGGTATCGTGAAGATTGGCATTATTGGGGCTGGTTCTATTGGATTATTATTCGCAGCATATTTAAGCAAGGCTTTTTCTGTCACACTTTATACCAAAACAACTGAACAAGCAGAGATCATTAATCAAAACGGGATATACCTGCAAGATGTCGGTGATTTACAAAGCAGAGTTAGTATTCAAGCCCTTCCTGTTTCTAATTGGACTGGTTTAGAAGAATTAACGATCATTGCTGTAAAACAATACCAAATTCATTCTATTATTCATCAGATAAATAGTTTGGAGTGTATTCCTCATAACCTATTATTTTTACAAAATGGAATGAGTCATTTAAAATTACTAAAAAATATTCCTGCGACTAATATTTTTGTTGGATCCGTTGAGCATGGGGCCAGTAAAATTAATACATACACGGTTTCTCACAATGGAAAAGGGGCTATTAATGTTGCTCTTTTTAAAGGCAGTATTGAAACAATAAAGGAGTTTGGTGAGCTTTGCGCCGCTATTGATTTCCCGATTACCTTGAAAGAAGATTTTTATAATATGCTGATAAATAAATTAATTGCAAATGCAGTCATTAATCCTTTAACAGCCATCCTTCAAATCAAAAATGGTGAGTTAATAACCAACACTTTTTATTTTGCTGCTGTAAAAAAACTATTTCTAGAAATCTCATTTATTCTAAACCTAGAAGACCCTATTAATAGATTTAGAGAAGTGCTCCGAATTTGTAAAAAAACCGGACATAACCAGTCATCCATGCTAAAAGACCTGGAGGCGGGAAGAAGGACTGAAATTGACGCAATACTAGGCTTTTTAATAGAGGAGGCTGAGGTTCAACGAAAAACCGCAACGAACATTGAAAGCTATTATTATTTAATTAAAGGGAAAGAAAAGGATCGGAGGAGAGTTAATTGAATTCATTTATCTCATCAATTATTACCATTTTCTTAACAGTACCTCTTCTCGGTTTTTTTATCATTTATGTATTGAATAAGCTTATAACAAAAAACACTCGAAAGTCATTTCATAAAGCGTTGGATTACTCAACGATCCTCTTTATAGTGGCTGTCCATTTTTTGTTAATAACGATTTGGGGTAAATCGTTTTTTGGCTTAATTTTGCTAATTTTACTCGTAATTGCAATGATATTTGTCGTCATACATTGGAAGATAAAAGGAGAAATTATATTTACTAAGGTTTTTAAAGGGTTTTGGCGTTTTAATTTTCTTATCTTCTTTTTTGCTTATATATCCCTAACTGTATTTGGCATACTGCGGAGTGCATTAACTTTTACATTTTCTTAAGCAAAGATTTTTTTTATTAGGTTGGATAATGCTATACTCATATGGAATGAATATGGTTGATCAGAAAGGAAGTACTTAAATGGAGATTTTAAATCTCTCATTGTCAGCTACGAATCGATTTGCTTCTAATTATCTAGAACAATCCTCTGATATTCTGCCTTTTTTCCATTATCGGTTTAATGACTTTGCCGAAGATCAGAAGAGGTTAGACGAATTAAGCAATCGACACTTTCCTCGTGAAAAAGTAGCTGGTCACATAGAGAAATTTATGGAACGTTTTCCATCATCAGAAGCAGTGGAAAATTCACTTGCAAAACTAAAACAATTGAATAGTGTAGTGGTTATCGGCGGTCAACAAGCAGGTATCCTTACAGGACCTCTTTATTCGATACATAAGATCATCTCCATTATTAAATTAGCAGAGGAAAAAGAGAAGCAGCTTGGTGTACCTGTCATTCCTGTATTTTGGATAGCTGGGGAAGACCATGATTTCCATGAAGTAAATCATGTGTTTATGGCAGGTAAGCAAAGAGTAGACAAATGGTCATACCCTGAAAAGGTTAAACAGAAGAAAATGGTCTCAGATATCGCCCTTAACAAAGACGTTTGCCGACAATGGGTCATTAATGTAATTGAAAACTTCGGTGAGACTAATCAAACTAAGCAGCTAATCAACTTTGCGGAAAAAGCATTGAGCAATTCCTCAACGTTTGTCGACTTCTTTGCTAACATTGTAATGGAGCTTTTTAAGGATTATGGCTTGTTAATTGTTGATTCGGGTGATCGTAAGTTCCGTCTTTTGCAGACAGAGCAATTTGCTCAACAAATTGAGCAACACAGGGAAATTACCACTTGTTTACTTGAACAGCAAAGTATTATAGGTAAAAAGGAATATCCAATCACAATCGATTCACATGAAAAAGCCGCAAACTTGTTTTATTACAGTCCAAAATCAAATGAACGAATCTTGCTTGAATTTGATTCAGAAAGTAATACATTTGTGGGGAAGAGTGGAGTTGTTTCCTTTACCAAGGAAGAACTAATCGGAATTGCCTATCAGGACCCAGCAAAACTTAGTAATAATGTGGTGACGCGGCCATTAATGCAAGAGTGGCTATTCCCAACATTGGCATTTATTGCTGGACCGGGGGAAATCTCTTATTGGGCTGAATTAAAGCTGGTTTTTGAGCATTTTAAAATAAAAATGCCTCCAATTGTTCCGAGGTTAAACATAACCTTGGTGGAGAGAGCTGTTGAAAGTGATATTCATGAGCTAAACTTGGAATTAATCAAGGTATTGAGCAGGGGAACGGTGGAGGAAAGAGACCAATATCTAGAGTCAATTAAGGATAAAGAAGTATCTGAGTTATTCTCCACCCTGAAATCCGAGTTATTAAAGCAGTATGAACAGATTGAGATGAAAACCAACCAACTTGATAGAAGTCTGCTGCCTCTAGTAAAGAAAAATGAAACCTATTTATTAAAACAGATTGGGTTTTTGGAAACAAAGCTGGAGGAATCCGTAAAATCAAGGTTCAATGTAATTCTAAGTAAGTATAATCGTATCGATTTATCATTACGACCTGATGGATTTCCGCAAGAGCGAGTTTGGAACATTTTCTATTATTTAAATCTGTATGGAACAAGTTTTATTAAAGAATTAATGGAACTTGAGTTTGTATTTGATGGAAAGCACAAGGTAATAAAGCTTTAAGGACTTCACGCTTAGTGAAGTTCTTTTTTTTTGAAGAAATTTACTGCAAATAAAGGATTTAGGGAACTAGGAAAAGAATAATTAAAAAATAGGTGGAGGAAAGTGGGGGAATGTGGTACATTTTAAATAGAAAGTGGGGGTACCGGGTATGTTTATGGGTGAATACCATCATAGCATTGATAATAAGGGCCGGATGATTGTGCCTTCCAAATTCCGCGAAGAGCTTGGAGAAATGTTTATCATCACACGCGGTTTGGATCAATGTCTGTTTGGTTACCCATTAAAAGAGTGGGCACTTATCGAAGACAAACTAAAAGGCCTGCCCCTAACAAAAAAAGACGCCCGTGCATTTACCCGATTTTTCTTTTCCGGTGCAACAGAGAGTGAACTCGATAAACAAGGAAGAATAAATATTCCAGCACCATTACTTCAGTATGCAAAACTAGAAAAAGAATGTGTAGTTTTAGGAGTATCCAATCGAATTGAAATTTGGAGCAAGCAGATTTGGGAAGACTATTTCTCAGAGTCTGAAGAATCTTTTGCCGAAATTGCAGAAAATATGATTGGTTTTGATATATAATGGACAAGTTATTCTATTATAACTCCGTTTTATATCGTTCGATTGGAAAAGGTGATAATGATGTTTGAACATACAACTGTGTTACTAGATGAAGCTGTTAACGGATTGAATATTAAACCAGACGGCATTTATGTTGATTGTACATTAGGTGGGGCTGGACACAGTTCCCTGATACTATCAAAACTTACTGATAATGGAAAATTGTTTGCCTTCGATCAAGACGAAGTAGCTATTGCCAATGCAAAAGAGAAATTGTCACGCTACGGTGAGCAGCTAACCATAATCAAGAGCAATTTCTTATACCTCAAGGAAGAACTTGAAAAGCTTGGGATTGAAAAAGTTGATGGGGTCCTATATGACCTTGGTGTTTCCTCTCCCCAATTGGACACTCCGGAAAGAGGATTCAGTTACCATCATGACGCACCACTCGACATGAGAATGGACAATGATGCGGATATTTCAGCCTATGATGTTATTAACCATTGGTCTTATGAGGATTTAGTTAGGATCTTTTTTCGCTATGGAGAAGAGAAATTTTCTAAGCAAATTGCACGAAAAATAGAGGCTAGAAGAGAAATTAAGCCAATTGAAACTACATTTGAGCTGGTTGAACTTATTAAGGAAGGGATTCCTGCCCCAGCAAGAAGAAAGGGCGGACATCCAGCCAAGAGGATATTTCAAGCTGTCAGGATTGCTGTTAATGATGAATTAGCAGTTTTTGAAAAATCTTTGCAAAAAGCAATTGATATCCTTAATCCGGAAGGTAGAATCAGTGTTATTACTTTCCACTCTTTAGAAGACCGGATTTGTAAGGCGGCTTTTAAAAAGGCAAGTGAAACACCAGATTTACCGCATGGATTACCGATAATTCCTGAAGAATTTAAGCCGATTTTAAAGTTGATTACGCGAAAGCCTATTCTTCCTTCTGAAGAAGAATTAGAACATAATAACCGCGCACGATCTGCAAAATTACGGATTGCGGAAAAACTATAATATAAAGAGAAATAAAAAATAACCATGTGGAGGGGAAAGAATGAGTAGTCTTGCCAGGAAATTTCAGCAACAACAGCAAGTAGAACGGACAGTACAGGAACAAAGTATTGTAAAAACAAAAAAGCACTGGCTTACACCTGGGGAGAAAATAATCGGAGTAGTATTTACAGGGTTGGTTTGTTTTGGTGCCGTCCATCTGATCTCGAATCAAGCGGAAATTTACCAGGTGAATAAGGAAATTCAGGAGGTCCAAACCTCTGTTAATGAGCTTGAAAAGATTAATAGTGACCTGCAGGTACAAGTAAGTGAGTTGAGTACCTACGAGAGAATTTTAGAAAAGGCAACGCAAATGGGGCTTGTAAAAAACGAAAATAACGTCAAGGTTGTGCAAGAGAAATGACCAAGAAACAACCATATATGAATGTCGGGGCAGCCGTATTGTTTGGATTATTCGGCCTGCTCTTTTTTATATTACTTTCTAGATATTTTACCATTCAATTTACTGGTGAGGTCGGATCACAGCCACTTGCTGCGAAAGCTGAGCAAAAGTACAGCAGAACGGGAAATTTGGAAGCGGCAAGAGGTGTGATTTATGATCGTAATGAGGTAGTCATTTCCGAGGATACTACTTCTTACACGTTAATTGCGATATTGGATAAAAAGATGACGACCAATCCAAAAAATCCTAATCATGTAACGGATCCAAAAAAAACAGCTAGGGAATTAGCTAAGATTATTGATATGGAAGAGTCCGAGATTTATAGTATTTTGACCAAAGATCAGTTTCAAGTGGAATTTGGCAAAGCAGGAAGAGATATTTCTCACCAAACAAAAAAAGAAATTGAAGCCTTAAAGCTTCCGGGGATTACTTTTAAACGCGATTCGAAAAGGTTTTATCCGAATGGAATCTTTGCTTCTCACTTGGTTGGGTATGCAGACAGAGTGGAAGAAAAGGATGGAACCTACAATTATGTTGGAATGATGGGGATTGAAAAGACCCTAAACGATGAACTGACAGGTAAGGACGGAAAAATTAATTACGAAAGTGATTTATGGGGATATCTGCTTCCGAACGGGGAGCAGAAGGTTACTCCAGCACAGAACGGAAATGATGTCTATTTAACCATCGATCAAAAGATTCAAACCTTTTTGGAAGACGCCATGAACAAAGTAGTGGATGAATATAATCCTAAAAAAATCATTGCTATTGTAGCGGATCCTAAAACAGGCGACATTTTAGCCATGGGACAGAGACCTTCCTTTCACCCTAAAACGAAGGAAGGCATAAATCAGAGCTGGCATAATGAAGCAATTGAAACATCTTTTGAGCCTGGCTCAACGATGAAGATCTTTACGCTTGCTGCGGCAATTGAAGAAAAGAAATTTAACCCGAATGATATGTTCCAGTCCGGTTCTTATCAAGTAACCTCAAAAGATAAGCCGATACATGATCATAAAAGATCTGGCTGGGGAACGATTACTTATCTTGAAGGAGTTCAGCGCTCTTCGAATGTTGCCTTTGCGAAAATAGCAAATGAACTCTTAGGTTTTGAAAAGTTCAGAGAATACTTGACTAAATTTGGTTTTGATAACCCAACGGGGATTGACTTGCCTGCTGAAACGTCGGGAAAAATCCAATTTACTTGGCCAATTGAAAAAGCAACGACCGCATATGGGCAGGGAACTGCGATTACTCCCATTCAGCAAATCCAAGCGATGACTGCGATCGCTAACAATGGGAAAATGATGAAGCCGCAAGTGATTGAAAAAATTGTCAATCACGACACTGGTGAAGTAATCAAAAATGTGACACCTGAGGTTGTTTCAACACCTATTTCCGCTGAAACCGCCAAGGAGGTTCGTGATATCCTTGAAACGGTAGTTACCAATAAAGAAACAGGTACGGGGACTCGATATCAAATTGATGGCTATAGTGTTGCTGGGAAAACAGGAACAGCTAGTATTCCTGATCCAAAGGGCGGATATTTAGATGGACAAGAAGATTATATCTTTTCATTCTTAGGTATGGCACCAAAAGATGATCCGAAGTTAATTGTCTATGTAGCTGTCCAGCAGCCTGAAATAGAACATTATTCTATGGGATCGATACCTGTTTCAAAGGTTTTTAATCCCGTTATGAAAAATAGTTTACAGTATTTAAATATTCAGCCTTCACAGCAAGAAAAAGCCTCAACTGCGAAACTAGCAGATTTAGTGGGGCAAGATGTAACAAAATCAGTTAAGCAACTTGAGGAATCAGGTCTACAAGTAGTTGTGCTGGGAAAAGGTGACAAAGTCACGGGTCAGCTTCCTGCAGCAGATACGGATGTCCTTGAGGGTGAGAAAATAATTATCAAAACCGAAGATAAATTGGCAGCACCGGATATGACAGGATGGTCGCTAAGAGACGTAATGAAGGTCGCGAAGATTTCGGGGATGAAACTAAATTCTACTGGCAGTGGTTATGTTGTTAAGCAAAATATTAAAGAAGGTGCTTTCTTACGCAAGGGAGATTTTCTTATCGTGGATTTAAAAACGACAGAAGAAAAGCTAGAAATTGAAGCAAAAGAATCGGAAGAAAGTACAAAAGGCACAGAGGAAGAATTAGAGAATCTCCCAAGGGATTAATAGTGATAGAACAGTAATAGTTGACGTTCTATTCAATATAGTACAAGCATATAAATGAACGAGTAGGATAAAGGAGGCTCGTTCATTTTATGCGTGTTTCAAATGTAACTGTCCGTAAAAGGTTAATGATTGCAATGTTCGTAGGAATCTTAATTTTTCTAATTATTGATGTCCGCCTTGGGTATGTACAGTTTGTTTTAGGGGATAAGTTGACCGGTCAAGCAAAGGGGTCATGGAGTAGAAATATTCCTTTTGAACCGGAGCGCGGGGAGATTATAGACCGCAATGGTGTGCCATTAGCAACAAATATTAGTGCTCCAACAGTATATGTGATACCAAGACAGGTCAAGGACCCTGCAGCTACATCAGAGAAATTAGCAGCAGTGTTAAATATTCCAAAAGAAAATGCTTACCGACAAATCACTGAGGGTAAATCTATTATCAGGATAAAAGAAGGACGAAAGATTTCTCATGAAAAGGCAAAAGAGATCAGGGCTTTAGGACTCGAAGGGGTATATATCGGTGAAGACTCTAAAAGACATTATCCGTTCGGAAGTTATCTTTCTCATGTTCTAGGATTTTCTGGGGTGGACAACCAGGGGTTAATGGGATTGGAACTTTACTACGATAAAGAGTTAAGTGGAGAAAGAGGCGCAGTTAAGTTTTACGCCAATGCTAAAGGAGAAAGAATGGACGACATGGCTGACGACTATGAGCAGCCAGTAGACGGACTTGATTTAAAGCTTACGATTGATACTAAAATTCAAACCATTATGGAGAGAGAACTAGATATAGCTGAAGCGACCTATAATCCTGACGGAATCATAGCGATTGCGATGGATCCAAATAATGGGAAGATATTAGGGATGTCAAGCCGACCTACATTTGACCCGGCTAACTTTCGAAACGTCTCACAAGAGGTGTATAACAGGAACCTTCCTGTATGGTCAAGCTATGAGCCTGGTTCAACCTTTAAAATCATCACTCTTGCCGCTGCTTTAGAGGAGGGTAAAGTTGATTTAGAAAAGGAACATTTTCATGATTCAGGTTCTGTAGAAGTAGCTGGGGCAAGATTGAAATGCTGGAAAAGAGGCGGTCATGGAAGTCAATCCTTCCTCGAGGTCGTGCAAAATTCATGTAACCCTGGGTTTGTAGAATTAGGGCAAAGATTAGGTAAAGATACATTGTTTAAATATATAAAAGACTTTGGTTTTGGCCAAAAAACAGGGATAGATTTAGCGGGCGAAGGATCAGGAATTTTGTTTAATTTAAATCGAGTCGGTCCGGTTGAATTAGCGACCACTGCGTTTGGTCAAGGGGTATCGGTTACTCCAATCCAACAAGTTGCAGCTGTTGCTGCGGCGGTAAACGGCGGGATTCTTTATAAACCGTACATTGCACAAGAGTTAATAGATCCTGTCACGAAAGAAGTGGTCATGAGAAATACTCCTGTTGCGAAAAGAAGAGTAATTTCTGAAGAGACATCCAAAGAAATCCGTCATGCACTTGAAACCGTAGTAGCTCAAGGTTCAGGGTTTAGGGCATTTGTTGATTCTTATCGGATTGGCGGCAAGACAGGAACAGCTCAAAAAGCTCAAAACGGCAGGTATTTGGAAAATAACTTTATCGTTTCTTTTATGGGCTTTGCTCCTGCAGATGATCCTCAAATTGTTGTTTATGTTGCGGTTGATAATCCGAAAGGCGGGCTTATTTTCGGTGGAACTGTAGCTGCTCCAATCGTTGGCAGTATTATGAAGGATGGTCTTATGGCACTGGGGGTAGAACCTCGAAAAGATCAAATTGAAAAGGAAATAAAATGGCCAGATAGACCATTAATTACACTGCCAGACCTAACGGGAATGACTAAGTTAGAAATCACAGAACAACTGCTGGATCTTAAAATTGACGCTAGCGGTGAAGGAGATATTGTGGTACGGCAGTCCCCGGAAGCTGGCTCAAAAGTCAAAGAAGGTTCAACCATTAGGCTTTATTTTGATAAAGAAGAATAAATAAATAGTTAAACGATAGAGTCAGGCGGCCGGAATGATTTCCGCCGCCTGTTCTTTTTAAAAAAAGACATAGATTCTCAAGGATAAATAGCATTCTATTGTGTTTTGCTGTAAAATAAAGTGAATCTTTTATAAGGTGATTTTTTATGTAGGCTGTGTTAAGGAATACTGTTGATTTTTAGAACCTGTTGATTGGAATGGAAGGCGCTCGACTCCTCGAAAATGCTATCGCATTTTCTTCTTGCGTGGGCAGATTCGAGGATGTAAATCAATGTCCTGCGGGATGTATGAGCTGAGTGAGCCCGCGGAAAGCGTAGCGCCTCGTGACAGGCAAAAACCGCCTGTCTCTGCGGTGATTATTCGAAGAAGCTTTCCTTAGTGGAGTGGAATTCAACAGCCTTATTTAACACAGCCTTTATGTGAAAAGTGGTAATTTTCTAAAGGCAAGAGAGGATTTGAGAATATGAAACTACATGATTTACTTCAACATTTGCACCTTCTCGTTCCTTATCAAGGAACAAATCCAGAAATCACTTCAATTGAGAACGATAACCGAAAGGTGCAAAAGGGAAGCTTATTTATTTGTATTAAAGGATATACGGTCGACGGACATGATTTTGCGGAATCAGCGGTGAAGGATGGTGCTGCCGCTGTACTTGCAGAAAGGGCACTACCGCTATCGGTACCGGTAATAATTGTTAACGATACAACGCGGGCAATGGCAGTGCTGGCTGATGCTTTTTATCAGCATCCTACCAAAAAACTGCACTTAATCGGAATTACAGGGACAAACGGAAAGACAACTACAAGTCATTTGATTGAAAAAATATTTTCCGATGTAAATCGGAGCACTGGCTTAATCGGAACCATGTATACAAAAATTGGGGACCAGAAGTTTGAGACTAAAAATACAACTCCAGAAAGTCTTGTTCTTCAAAAAGGGTTCAAACAAATGCTTGACGCAGGTGTTGATACAGCAATTATGGAGGTTTCATCGCATGCCTTACATATGGGGAGAGTCCATGGCTGTGACTACGATATAGCGGTATTTACAAACCTCACCCAGGATCATTTAGATTACCATAAGACAATGGAAGACTACATGCATGCTAAGAGTTTATTATTTTCCCAGCTTGGAAACACATTCGACGCTAATAAACCGAAATTTGCAATCTTAAATGCAGATGATCCCGCTTCTGATTTGTACCGTAAATCTACAGCAGCTCATTGTTATACGTATGGAATTGATAATAATGCGGATTTCCATGCTAGAAATATTCATATGACTTCTGCGGGGACTTCCTTTGAAATAGTAATAAAAGAGAAGAGCTATTCCATTAACATACAATTAATCGGGAAGTTTAGTGTTTATAATGTTTTGGCTAGTATTGCAACTGCGTTTGTTTCAGGAATACCGATGGATAAAATTATCGAATCCATCGAGAGTGTAAAAGGAGTAGACGGGAGATTTGAGTTAGTAAATGCAGGACAAAACTTTACGGTAATCGTAGATTATGCTCATACGCCTGATAGTTTAGAAAATGTATTGAATACCATACAAAGTTTTGCTGACAAGAAGATATTTGTAATAGTTGGCTGTGGTGGAGATAGGGATAAAACGAAGAGACCATTAATGGCAGAGATTGCCTGTCGATATGCCTCAAATCCAATATTTACCTCAGATAACCCAAGGAGCGAGGATCCTTTAACCATATTAAAAGATATGGAAAAAGGTGTCCTTGGGCAAAGTTACATCACTATTCCTGATAGAAAAGAAGCGATTGTAACAGCAATTAATCAAGCGTCGGCTGGTGATGTGATCTTAATTGCTGGTAAAGGTCACGAAACATACCAGATTATTGGCAGTAATGTTTATGATTTTGATGACCGAATGGTTGCTCGGGAGGCAATCGAGGGGAGATAGAAATGTATTTAGCACATAATGATTTAGTAGAGTTATTCTCTGATATCAGGGGTATAAAAGAAGCGGATCATTTTTATAAAACTGTAACGGACGATGCAAACGCAATGCAGACGAGAGGTGTATTCATACCGTTAAGTGAGGATTCGGGGGAATTGTTAGAGGCAATTGCGAACGGGGCGATTGCAGCCATTTGGGATAAGAAGAAACAGCTGCCCAAATACACACCCAATCACTTTCCCATTTTTTTTACTGATAACCCAATTAAAGCTATTAGAGAAATTTTACGTTTTTATATAGAAAAAATGGACGGAGATAAGACAGAGAAAATGAATATGACTAATTTCGTATTTTTGAATAAAAAACTTCTCAAAGAAAATAAAGAAACATATGATATAGCTGTAATGTTGGAAAAGATATCAAAAATAAATCTAAAAGATGATTTCGAAAGGAGGGGATAAAATGCTGGAGCAAGTTATCTTTTTCACAATTCTAATGGGGTTTCTGATTACAGTACTGCTTTCTCCAATTTTTATTCCCTTCTTAAGAAGGTTGAAATTTGGACAAAGCATTCGGGAAGAAGGACCCAAATCCCATCAAGCAAAAACCGGTACCCCAACAATGGGTGGAGTGATGATTTTATTCTCTATTATTATTACTACTCTCGTAATGACAGGGAAATTTTCTGAACCAACCGTTAAAACATACTTACTTATCCTTGTTACCTTTGGTTTTGGATTACTTGGATTTTTAGATGATTTTATCAAAGTGGCACTTAAGCGTAATCTAGGATTAACCTCGAGACAAAAGTTGTTAGGGCAAATCATCATTTCCGTTATTTTTTATCTTGTTTATAAACAAAATGGATATCCTACGGAAATCACCGTTCCTGGAAGCAATTATTCCATTGAACTTGGCTGGTTTTATGTATTTTTTATCGTCTTTTGGCTGGTAGGTTTCTCGAATGCAGTCAATTTAACTGATGGATTGGACGGTTTAGTTTCAGGTACAGCTGCCATTGCATTTGGTGCATATGCTGTCTTAGCATGGAACCAATCACAGATGGAAGTGGCGATCTTTTCAGTTGCTGTAGCCGGGGCAGTCTTAGGTTTCCTTGTATTTAATGCCCATCCTGCTAAGGTGTTTATGGGGGATACGGGTTCTCTGGCACTTGGTGGTGCGATAGCGACAATTGCAATTCTAACCAAGTTAGAGTTATTGTTAGTCATAATCGGCGGTGTATTTGTCATTGAAACGTTATCCGTTATTTTACAGGTCATCTCTTTTAAAACGACAGGTAAAAGAATCTTTCGAATGAGTCCACTCCATCACCATTACGAGCTAATTGGCTGGTCAGAATGGAAGGTCGTTGTTACCTTTTGGAGTGTTGGTTTAATATTAGCGATACTAGGTATCTATATTGAGGTGTGGTTATAATTGAAGCAGATAAATACGTATCTCCATAAAAAAATTCTTGTCCTTGGTCTAGCAAAAAGCGGGGTAACAGCTGCAGCGCTCTTACATAAGCTTGGTGCATTTGTAACCGTAAATGATAAAAAGCCATTATCAGAAAATCCGGAAGCACAAGGGTTATTAGAACAAGGGATTAAAGTCATTTGTGGTGAACATCCTGTAGAACTTCTTGATGAGGGATTTGAACTAATCGTGAAAAATCCGGGTATTCCATACCAAAACCCAATCATTGAAGGGGCGTTGGAGAAAGGAATTCCTGTTTTAACAGAGGTTGAACTTGCTTACCAAATATCAGAAGCACCTTTCATCGGGATAACAGGAACAAATGGAAAAACAACTACGACAACGCTTATTTTTGAAATGCTGAATCAAGGTAAGAAGAGACCGTTAATTGCCGGCAATATTGGTACGGTAGCATCTGGTGTTGCAGAAGAGGCAACCGCAGAAAATAATATCGTGATTGAATTATCATCCTTTCAATTAATGGGGATAGAAGCATTTAGACCTAAGATAGCGATAATTACAAATCTATATGACGCACATTTGGATTATCATGGAACAAGAGCTGAATATATTAAAGCAAAAGCAAATATTACAAAAAACCAAACTGCAGAAGACTACTTTATTTATAATGCAGATCAGCAGGAAGTGCGGGAAATCGCTGAACATTCCCAAGCTTCCGGAATTCCTTTTTCAACGAAGCTTGCTCTTAAAGAGGGGGCTTATATAAGTGAGGGGTGGATTTGTTTTAATGACGAGAAGGTTATGTTGGTTGATGAAATCGCCTTACCGGGAGTCCATAATTTAGAAAATATCTTATCCGCCATGGCAGCGGCTAAGTTAACAGGTGTTAGTAATGAGGCCATTCAGGAAGTACTTAGAACGTTTACTGGTGTTAAGCATCGTCTTCAGTACGTTACAGAAATTGCTGAGAGAAAGTTTTATAACGACTCAAAAGCAACAAACATACTTGCTACTATACCAGCTTTACAAGCATTTAAAAGTCCCATCATCTTGTTGGCGGGCGGCCTTGATCGTGGAAATGAATTTGATGAATTAATCCCATATTTAAAAAATGTAAAAGCGTTAATTACTTTCGGTCAAACATCCTCTAAAATTGAGCGAGTCGGGATAGAAGCAGGAATAAAACAAATTAACACTGTCGATAATGTTGAAAAGGCCGTGCCTGTTGCATTTCAATATTCAGAGCCAGGCGACGTTATTCTGTTATCTCCTGCATGTGCGAGCTGGGATCAATATAAAAGTTTTGAAGTCAGGGGAGACATTTTTATCGAAGCGGTGCATAAGCTTAAGTAAGGGCTGCTTGTCCAACAAAAAGCGGAAGAGATCCTAGCCGCTTGAGCTGGACAACTATCAATGCCCTAAAACTTGCTAGTCGAGGTGTTAGGTGTGCCGACAAAAAGAACAACTCCTGATTTTATATTATTAATTGTTACATTTACGCTATTAGCAGTAGGACTTATTATGGTTTATAGTGCAAGTGCAGTATGGGCAGAGTATAAATTCGATGACTCCTTCTTTTTCGCGAAAAGACAAACGCTTTTTGCCGGGGTTGGGATAGCCGCCATGTTTTTTATTATGAATATTAATTATTGGACATGGAGAGAGTGGTCGAAGGTTATATTGATAACCTGCTTTGTGTTACTCATACTCGTACTCATTCCGGGAGTTGGGAATGTTAGAAATGGTTCACGAAGCTGGATTGGTGTTGGTGCCTTTTCTGTCCAGCCATCAGAATTTATGAAGCTCGCAATGATTGCCTTTTTAGCTAAGTTTCTCTCTGAGAGGCAGAAATTAATAACCTCTTTTCGACAAGGGCTTGTTCCTTCATTAGGTCTTGCTTTTGTAGCGTTTGCGCTTATTATGCTCCAGCCTGATTTAGGGACAGGAACAGTCATGATTGGAACATGTGTGGTCATGATCTTTATTGCAGGTGCTCGGGTAGGACATTTTGCTTTATTGGGTTTAGTAGGTTTAGCAGGATTTGTTGGTTTAGTTGCTTCAGCGCCATATAGGATGAAAAGGATAACCTCATTCTTAGACCCTTGGCAGGACCCGTTAGGCAGTGGATTCCAAATTATTCAATCGCTTTATGCGATTGGTCCTGGTGGATTATTTGGGCTTGGTCTCGGTGAAAGCAGGCAAAAATTCTTTTACTTACCTGAACCGCAAACGGATTTTATTTTTGCAATTTTGTCTGAAGAATTAGGCTTTATTGGAGGATCCTTTATTATTCTTTTGTTCGCATTATTGTTATGGAGGGGAATACGTATTGCCCTCGGTGCACCGGATTTATATGGCAGCTTTTTGGCGGTTGGTATTATATCAATGGTCGCGATTCAAGTAATGATTAACATTGGTGTTGTCACTGGTTTAATGCCTGTTACTGGAATCACATTGCCATTCCTAAGTTATGGTGGTTCTTCTCTAACATTGATGTTGATGGCGATCGGTGTTCTTTTGAATATTAGCCGTTATTCTCGATATTAACTTACCCTGTTTTTAGGCAGGGTTCTTTTTATTTTTTCCTTGCTTAGTTTACATTTAGATAACATTCTTTTTTCAATCCTTAACTTCTGTTAATTTTATAGTAAGATAGGATAAGAAATTAGCTTGAAGCATTTATTAATTTGGGGTGGACATATGAAAATAGTTGTAAGCGGCGGAGGGACTGGAGGACATATATATCCAGCTCTTGCTCTCATAAGGGAGATACAAAAAGAAAACAAACATGCTGAGTTTTTATACATAGGGACAAAGAACGGATTGGAAAGCACAATTGTTCCTCGGGAGAAGATACCTTTTAAATCGATCCATATTACTGGATTCAAAAGAAAATTATCCTTGGATAATATCAAAACCGTTTTGAGATTTTTAAAAGGTGCAAGAGACAGTAAAAAAATGTTAAAAGAATTCAAACCGGATATTGTTATTGGAACTGGTGGTTATGTTTGTGGTCCCGTTGTGTATGCAGCCGCAAAATTAAATATCCCAACAATCGTCCATGAACAGAACAGTGTACCAGGGCTGACAAACAAATTTTTAAGCAGATACGTTAATAAGGTGGCAATTTGTTTCGAAGAGGCAAAAGAATATTTTCCAAAGGATAAAGTGGTGTTTACTGGAAATCCTCGAGCATCGGAAGTCATTGGTAATGATGGAATCAGAGGAAGATTATCGGCTGGATTAAGCACGACTATGCCTGCAGTACTCATTTTTGGAGGAAGCCGTGGTGCTAGACCAATAAATGATGCGGTTGTTAAGGCACTTTCTGAATTTGGAGAAAAGCCTTATCAAGTACTATATATTACAGGTGACGTTCATTTTAAAGATGTGCAAAACGAAGTAGAGCTTGTAGGGAATCCGAAAAATGTCGTAATTAGGCCCTTTATTCATAACATGCCAGAAGTTTTATCTGGTATTGATTTAGTAGTATCAAGAGCTGGTGCAACAACACTTGCTGAGATTACTTCATTAGGAATTCCAAGTATTCTTGTCCCAAGTCCGTATGTGACAAATAATCATCAAGAAAAAAATGCTCGATCACTCAGTGATCACGGTGCAGCAGAATTACTCCTCGAAAAAGATTTAAATAACAAAAGTCTCATTCAGCAAATAGACAGGATTTTGTTAGATAATGAATATTTAAAGTCAATGAAAATGAAGGCAAAAAAATTAGGGGTACCTGACTCTGCAGAGAGACTGTATAAACTTATGAAACAGCTAGTACAAGAAAAACAAAAGTAGCCCAAACTCATTTTTTGCATAAACTAAAACTATACGTTTGTTTTGAAAGATAGGGTGATAGGAATGGACGGATTATTTACAGAAATCCAAGATTTAAATATTGGCAAAGTGAAGAGAAATGAACGGTTATCCCAGCATACGACCATGAAAATTGGAGGTCCTGCTGACATTTTTATTGAGCCTGCTTCTTTAGAAAATATCCAAAAAGTAATGACTTTTCTAAAGGAGCGGGAAATCCCGTGGCGTGCAATTGGGAGAGGGTCAAATTTACTCGTTTCTGATAAAGGGATTGAAGGGGTAGTCATTAAATTAGGTTCAGGCTTAGACCATCTAACGATAAGTGATTCCAAGATAACAGTAGGCGGCGGTCATTCTTTAGTTAGCTTATCTACCTTGATTTCCAAAAAAGGATTATCAGGACTTGAATTTGCCAGCGGTATCCCTGGGTCTGTCGGCGGAGCTGTTTATATGAATGCAGGAGCGCATGGTTCAGATATTAGTAAGATTTTAACCAAAGCACATATATTGTTTGATGACGGATCCATGGAATGGTTATCTAACGATGAGATGGAGTTCACTTATAGGACGTCCGTCCTGCAAAAGAAGCGTCCTGGTATCGTTTTAGAAGCTGAGTTCCAGCTGACAAAAGGTGATAAAACTGCGATTGTTTCACAAATGCAAAAAAACAAAGATTACCGAAAAGAAACCCAGCCGTGGAATTTCCCATGTGCGGGAAGTATTTTCCGAAATCCGCTGCCTAATTATGCAGGAAAACTTATTGAAGACGCGGGATTAAAAGGATTCCAAATGGGCGGTGCAAAAATATCAGAAATGCACGGAAATTTTATTGTAAATGCTGGTAATGCAACAGCTAAGGATGTTCTAGATTTAATTCAATATATAAAAGATACCATACTAAATTTATATGGAATTAAAATGGAAACAGAGGTAGAAATTATTGGGCGTGTGTAAAAAGAAATAGTCGTACCAATTACAAATTTTGTGATATAATTACTCATTATAAATATGGAAAAAAACTGAGAAAATGAATGACGGCATGATTTTTCGTGCCGTTGTTTTCGCTTTTTAGGCAGGAAAAGCGGGTAGTATTTGAATAGGTTTTCTTTTTGTACATGCTAAGCGTTATTCTTAATGGAGGGAAGTGTATGGATAAAGGTAAGATAGTCGCTCTTGAAGATCGAATTCCAAAGCTTAAAGAGCAAAGACGGCGTAAAGCTAACAGAAGGCTTATCATTCTTCTATGTTTGTTCTTTACCATGATTGCCGTTGTCGCATATGTACAGTCACCATTAAGTCATGTAAAAAAGATTACGATTAAAGGAAATGAATTGCTGTCAACAGAAGAAATTATTAAAATAACGAAGATATCTAAAGATACGAATATTTGGAGTGTAAAGAAAAATACGATTTCATTAACCCTCCAAGAAATGAATGTTATTAAAAAAGCAAATGTGACTATAAAGTGGCCAAATTCTGTCATAATCGAGATTGAAGAACGTAATAAAATTGCCTATTTAGAGGCGGATGGTGCCTATTTTCCTGTAATGGAAAACGGAAAAGTCCTTAAAGATAGGGAAGTGGTTGAAATACCTGTCAATGCACCAATCCTTTATAAATTTAAAGAAGGTGCAATCCTTAAAGAAATGGTTACTGCACTTGATGAACTTCCAGTTGAGGTTCTAAATGCAATCTCTGAAATACACTATACTCCCAAAAAAACAGACCAGTATCATATATCATTATTTATGAATGATGGCTTTGAAGTTAGTGCTACACTAAGGACCTTTTCAGAAAAAATGATACATTATCCTTCGATCATAAGCCAATTAGATCCGAACATTAAAGGTATTATTGATTTAGAGGTAGGTTCCTATTTTAAGGCATATGAATTGGAAGCTGACGAATCGGAGGACCTGGAAATTGAAACTGATAAAGGTGAAGGGTAAGCACGTTGTTTTATCCCTAGTATGCCTTGTTCTTGGGTTTATGATAGCATTTTCCTATCATTTTACCCAAAAAGAATTAAATAAAAATAAAACAAATTTAACAAGTGAACAATGGGAAAAAACGCTTGACCTTAGAAATCAACTTATTGAATTAGAGGAATTAAATCGTAAATTACAAAAGGAATTAAACCAGAAGCAGGATAAAGTCTTGGAGAACGAAAAAGACCTTTCAAAAGAAGCAGAAGCTTATTCAACCCTAGCAGAAGACGCAGAAAAATTTCGGATGTTCTTAGGTAAGGTCAAGGTTAAGGGACAAGGAGTAAGCGTCCAGCTGTCAGATGGTGCGTATGATCCCCACGAAGAAAATATTAATAATTATTTAGTACATGAACACCATGTATTTAAAGTCATTAATGAGCTTTACATCTCTGGTGCAGCAGCCATTGCAATTAATGGTCAGAGATTAACAAGCCATTCCTATATTATTTGCAATGGACCTGTCATTACGGTTGATGGCATTCAACATCCAGCGCCATTTGTGATTACTGCAATTGGAGACCCTGAGGTATTAACTGCTGCATTGAACCTTACCGGTGGTGTGAAAGACCAACTCGTTAACGATAATATTGTTTTTACTTTAGAAGAAAAGAGCGAAATCATCCTAAATCCAATTTTAGGACAGTCCTAAGTAATTTGTATACGTCCACGAGAAGATCAAAATAAAAGGTAAGGTGAAAAAAGTGGACAAGCTTAAAAAGAATTTTAGTTTTATTGCTATTTCTACAGTGATAGGATTTATGATTGCTATCCAGTTTCAAACAGTAAAAAAACCTGTTGAACGGGATACTCGTGATTTATGGCAGCTTCGCGAAGCGATACTCCAAGAAAAAGAATTGCAGTCGGAGTTATTAACTGAAATTCGTTCAATTGAAGAAAAATTACTTGCCTATGAATCAAAGCAAAAACAGAGCAAGGAACAGGCACTGCGTGATACCATTCAAGAATTGAAGAATGAGGCAGGAATGACTAAAGTAACTGTTCCTGGATTACTATTGACCATTGAACCAATAATTGAGGAAATTCAAATTGGGGCTGAGATATCAAAGTCTGTGTCACCTGAACTTTTAAAAAGATTATTAAATGAATTGAATATGTATGACGCTAAATATGTAGCTGTTGATGGTCAGCGAATTATTAATACAACAGTCATCAGGGATATTAATAATGAAACAAAAATTGATGGCCATGCGTTATCAAGCTTACCAATTGAAATTAGTGTAGGTGTTGATAATGTTGAAACCGCCGAAAAATTATACAATCAAATGAAAGTATCGAAGGCTACGGAGGAATTCTTCATCGAGAACCTGAAATTGACTATTTCGGAGCCAAATCCGGGTGTTACTATTCCGGCATATGATAATCCTATTCGGATTCGATATCTTGAGTCAATGAAGGCCAATGAAGGAGGAAATACATAATGTGGCTTCCGCTATTAGGATTAATCGTCGGAATCCTTCTTGGACTATTAACAGATATTAGGATTCCTGAAGAGTATTCAAATTATTTGTCTATTGCGGTTTTGGCAGCTCTTGATACATTATTCGGAGGTATAAGGGCGCACCTGCAAAATATTTATGATGAAAAAGTTTTCGTTTCTGGATTCTTTTTTAATATTTTACTTGCTGCAAGTTTAGCTTTTCTAGGCGTTCATCTTGGTGTAGACTTGTATTTAGCAGCTGTTTTTGCCTTTGGTGTCCGCTTATTTCAAAATATTGCAGTAATTAGGCGAATATTATTGACAAAATGGTCAAATTCAAAAGAAAAAGTAGAAAAAAATTGATTTTTTTAAAGGGAATTATTTAGTTGTGACGAATAATTTTATAAGATATAGGTATGTACTTTTATATTATATCTTATGAGTAATAATTGTTGTTCGACTGAAGGAATGCTAAGGAGGTGCCAAAGAATGAACAGCAATGAAATATATGTAAGTCTTGACATCGGTACATCCAGTGTAAAAGTAATCATTGGTGAAATTGTCAACGACTCGATAAATATAATTGGTGTTGGAAACGTAAAGTCTGAAGGCCTGCGTAAGGGATCTATCATTGACATCAATGATACCGTTCATTCTATTAAACGTGCGATTGAAGAAGCTGAAAGAATGATAGGAATGGAAATTAGACAAGTGATTGTTGGGATTTCTGGCAATCAGGTTGCTCTTGAACCATGTCGTGGAATTGTAGGAGTTTCCAGTCAAAATCGTGAAATCACGAATGAAGACGTGAGACGTGTTATAGACGAGGCACAAGTTGTCTCGATTTCTCAGGACAGAGAAATTATTGGGGTTATCCGTAAACAATTTATCCTTGATGGTAAGGATGAAATTAATAACCCATGCGGGATGATCGGTGTCCGTTTGGAAGTTGAAGGAACACTTATTACAGGTTCCAATGCAATCATTACGAATACATTGCGATGTGTCGAGCGAGCTGGATTAGAAATTACCGATATTATCCTGCAGCCACTTGCAGCTGGAGAGTATGCACTTTCTAAGGACGAGAAAAACCTAGGCGTTGCTTTAATCGACCTAGGCGGTGGTTCAACCACCATTGCGTATTTTGAAGAAGGATTCTTGGCAGCCACAAGTGTAATACCAGTAGGCGGAGATCTAATTACAAATGACCTTTCTAAGGTATTACACACTTCAACTGAGGATGCTGAAAAAATCAAAGTAAAATATGGACATGCTTTCTACGATGATGCCTCAGAAGATGAGTTTTTTAGTGTTCCAATCATCGGAAGCGATCAGCACCAACAATTTAATCAATTATATGTTTCTGAAATAATAGAAGCTCGAATGGAAGAAATTTTTGAACTGATTGCTCATGAACTAAAACGATTAGGTATCAATGATTTACCTGGAGGGTTTGTATTTACAGGTGGTACTGCAAATATGCAGGGCATATTAGAATTAGCTCAAACGATTTTCCAAAGTCCCGTACGCAAAGCCGTTCCCAACTATATTGGAGTAAGAGAGCCTCAGTATACAACTGCGGTTGGTTTAATAAAATATGCTTACAAGAATGCTAGATTACCAGGTGGAACATTCGTCGCTTCAGCACCTGTTACTGAACCAATCGAAAAGAAAGTTCAAAAACAACAACAACAGCCAAAAGCAAAACCAGAAAAACATCCGGAAGATAAGATGTCATCAAAAGTAAAAAAATTCCTTGGTCTCTTTTTCGAATAGACAAATACGAAAAGGATTATCGACGAATTAGGAGGATTTGTCATGTTAGAGTTTGATACAAATTTAGATTCTCTTGCTACAATAAAAGTTATTGGGGTTGGCGGCGGAGGTAACAACGCAGTAAATCGAATGATCGAGCATGGTGTTCAAGGAGTGGAGTTTATTGCCGTTAATACCGATGCTCAAGCACTTAATCTTTCAAAAGCAGAAGTAAAAATGCAGATTGGCTCAAAATTAACCAGAGGTCTTGGTGCTGGGGCTAATCCTGAAGTGGGTAAGAAAGCTGCCGAAGAAAGTAAAGAACAATTAGAAGATGCATTACGCGGTGCTGATATGGTGTTCGTTACAGCTGGTATGGGTGGCGGAACAGGTACAGGGGCTGCTCCAGTTATCGCACAAATTGCACGTGACTTAGGGGCGTTAACAGTGGGTGTGGTAACTCGTCCATTCACTTTTGAAGGTAAAAAGCGTTCTAACCAAGCAGCCGGTGGTATTGGTGCAATGAAAGAAGCGGTAGATACTTTGATTGTAATTCCGAATGACCGCCTTCTTGAAATCGTAGATAAAAGTACTCCAATGCTTGAAGCTTTCCGTGAAGCAGATAATGTACTTCGTCAAGGGGTACAGGGGATTTCAGACTTAATCGCCGTTCCTGGTCTTATTAACTTGGACTTTGCAGATGTGAAGACGATTATGTCAAACAAAGGCTCCGCTTTGATGGGGATTGGTATGGCAACGGGTGAAAATCGAGCAACGGAAGCTGCGAAAAAAGCGATAAGCTCTCCATTGTTAGAAACATCTATTGATGGTGCACAAGGCGTTCTAATGAATATTACAGGCGGCAGTAACTTGAGTTTATATGAAGTTCAAGAAGCTGCTGACATTGTGGCAACTGCATCAGACCAAGAAGTAAATATGATTTTTGGATCTGTAATCAATGAGAACCACAAGGATGAAATTATTGTTACCGTTATTGCTACAGGCTTTAATGAAGAGGTCATTCAACCTAAGGCTACTCGTCCAACATTTGGACAAGCAAAGCCACAATTAAGTGCAGTAAAGCGGGAACAAAAGCGTGAAGAAGCACCACAAGAGCCAATCCGCAACAACAACAACGTTCCCCAAGAGGAAACACTAGATATACCAACATTCCTACGAAACAGAAACCGTAGAAGATAATAACAAAAAAGACATGGTCCAAAAGGGCTATGTCTTTTTTTGTGGGCTGTGTTAATGAGAAATATTGATTTTGTAACCCTGTTGATTTGTGCGGAAGGCGCGAGACTCCTCGAAAATGCTATCGCATTTTCTTCGTGCGTGGGCGGATTCGAGGATGAAAATCAATGTCCTGCAGGAGGACGGGACAGGGGAGACCCCGCAGACGCTTTAGCGTCGAGGAGGCTTCCCGAACCGCCTGCGGAAAGCGAAGTGTCTCGTGACAGGCAGAAAACGCCTGTCCCTGCGGTGATTATTCGAAGAAGCTTTCCTTAGTGGAGCACAAATCCAGGCCCAATTTTCACACAGCCCTTGCAAAAATGAAATTAGACAAAATACGTTGTTTATAGTGAAAATTTCTGTTTTTTTGATTACACAAAGTGACACACTTTAGCCCATAAAGTAGGTTATACTTTTTCCTAAACAGATTAATAGAAAAGATTGGTTATACACCCTTATGAATAATCCATAAAGCAAATAAATGCTTTTGACATTAAAAGGGGGTAAGGCTTGTTTGTCAGTATATTTAGATGTTATTTGGGCCCTTAATCTGTTATTTGATAGCCTTCTCCTATATCTTTCAGCCATTTTTTTAAAAAGACAAATTCGAATATGGAGGATAATTACTGGCGGTTTTATTGGTTCGCTAATCATACTATTGTCGTTTACACCATTACATACCTATTCAAACCACCCGATTTCAAAGCTTCTATTTTCGGTGGCCATGGTTCTAGTAGTGTTTGGGTATAAACGATTATCCTTTTTCATTAAGGCATTAATGACACTTTATGTAACTACATTTCTCATTGGAGGAGCATTAATTGGAGCCCACTATTTTGTCCAATTTGATTCTGAGATGTCAATGAAAGTTATGATTGCAAGTGTTACTGGGTTTGGTGATCCAATTAGTTGGCTATTTGTTTTGCTAGGTTTTCCAGTTGCTTGGCACTTTTCTAAACGGAATATAGAGAGCATGGAAATGACCAAAATTCAGTTTGATCAAATCGTAAATGTCACCTTAAAAATAAATACCGAATCTTTTACTTTTAAGGGTCTAGTAGACAGTGGGAATCAGCTTTATGATCCATTATCAAAACTTCCTGTTATGTTTGTTTCCATTAAGAATATGGTAGAAGGCATGGCTGAACCAATAATAAAAATGGCCGCTGATCCAGAGTCTCTCATTCTAGGAAATCAAGAGTTTCCGGTTGATTGGCAAAATAAGCTAAGGATTGTCCCTTGCCGGGTGGTAGGACAAGAGCACCAGCTCATCGTGGCGGTAAAGCCTGACTCAATTATAATTGATACAAAAGGAGAGAGTTATTTATGCGAAAAAGGCCTTGTTTCATTTACTATGCAGCAATTATCTGCAGATGATGCCTTTCAATGCATTGTTCATCCAAAAATGCTCACCGGACCTAAGATGCATGATGATTCGGTGAAAGTAAGCTAATAATACTATACTCGTAAAAAACATATTTTAGAAGGAGGAACTTGCGTGAAAAAATGGAGACTTCGCTTATCCTACTACTGGTATAAGATACTAATCAAATTAGGAATTAAAAGTGATGAAGTTTATTATATTGGCGGCAGCGAAGCCTTACCGCCTCCTTTAAGCAAGGATGAAGAAGAGCTGCTTTTAAATAAGCTTCCAGGTGGTGATAAGGCAGCTAGATCGATTTTAATTGAACGGAATCTTAGGCTTGTAGTCTATATCGCTAGGAAATTTGAAAATACCGGAATTAATATTGAAGATTTAATTAGTATTGGAACCATTGGTTTAATTAAAGCGGTGAATACCTTTAATCCGGAGAAGAAAATTAAACTGGCTACATATGCTTCGAGATGTATTGAAAATGAAATCCTTATGTACTTGCGGAGAAACAATAAAATCAGATCTGAAGTTTCCTTTGATGAACCATTAAATATCGATTGGGATGGTAATGAATTATTATTATCCGATGTTTTAGGTACAGATGATGATATTATTACAAAGGATTTAGAAGCTAATGTAGATAGAAAATTATTAACAAAAGCGTTACACCAATTGTCAGATAGGGAAAAGCAAATTATGGAGCTGCGCTTTGGACTAACCAATGGAGAAGAAAAAACACAGAAGGATGTAGCCGATATGCTTGGCATTTCCCAATCGTATATTTCCAGGCTTGAAAAAAGAATAATTAAAAGATTACGAAAAGAATTCAATAAAATGGTTTAATTACGAAAAGCGGAAGCGCCTGGTTCAGCCCCGACAAGCATAAGACGAGCGCTGACAGAAGGCGCTTTTTGCCTTCCGAAGCGATTGGCTTATGACTCGAGGGGCTAGGCGCTGGAGCTGGACAATGGAAAAAAAAGAATTTTTTTCTTGGTCAAAGACCTTTGAAACTAAAGATAATACGTATTTTTCGACATTTTCGTGACAATCGCTTAGAAAGTACAAGTGCATATTTTTCCTTCTCAAGGAAATACTGTTTTTTGTACAGCAACTCCTATGAGGAGGGAAAAGGGATTGACTCGAAATAAAGTTGAAATTTGTGGCGTAGATACATCAAAACTTCCTGTATTAAAAAATGAAGAAATGAGATTACTCTTCAAGCAAATGCAAGAGGGCGAAATTACAGCACGAGAAAAACTCGTCAACGGAAATTTACGACTCGTTTTAAGTGTAATACAGCGGTTTAACAACCGAGGCGAGTTTGTTGATGATCTGTTTCAGGTTGGCTGTATTGGGCTTATGAAATCGATTGATAACTTTGATTTAAGTCAAAATGTTAAGTTTTCCACTTATGCCGTACCAATGATTATTGGCGAAATACGCAGGTACTTGCGCGATAACAATCCTATTCGCGTTTCAAGGTCCTTAAGAGATATCGCTTATAAGGCATTACAAGTAAGGGAACGATTAATGAGTGAAACTTCACGTGAACCAACTGCAGAGGAGATTGCAAAGGTATTAGAAGTCCCACACGAAGAAATAGTATTTGCCCTAGATGCAATTCAAGACCCTGTATCTTTGTTTGAACCAATCTATAATGATGGCGGCGACCCTATTTATGTGGTGGATCAACTAAGCGACGAACGAAGTAAAGATATTCATTGGATTGAAGAAATTGCCTTAAAAGAAGGTATGCGTCGCTTAAATGAGCGGGAAAAGTTAATTTTAAGAAAAAGATTCTTCCAAGGTAAAACACAAATGGAAGTTGCAGACGAAATTGGGATTTCACAAGCGCAGGTATCGCGTTTAGAGAAAGCGGCAATTAAACAAATGAATAAAAATATTCAAAGCTAAAGCTGTCCTTTTTGGGCAGCTTTATTTTTTCATACATTTACAGATATATTGACCAATCTCATCATATATTTTCAGTAGGATAAAATGGCGGGAGTGAAAGATATGGTGAAAATTTCTGAATTTCAGATTAAGGATGTAGTGAATGTAGCTGATGGCAAAAAGCTTGGGAATATTGGTGATATCGAAATTAATCTTACCACCGGGAAAATTGAAGCCGTTATCGTAACCGGTAATGGTAAAGTTTTGGGTTTTTTTGGAAGGGAAGAAGATATCGTTATTCCGTGGAAAAACATTATTAAAATAGGGCAAGATGTCATACTGGTACGATTCAAGGCGATTGAAGAGAGACCTGCAGAAGAAATGGAAGTATAGATTGTGGATCTACGGTGACCATTTAAAGTATTCATGGTAAACTAGATAAAAACAAATGAGGTTGAGTATGGAACCCTTTGCATATAATCATCAATCATATTTTTCAATTAAAAATTGGATGGAACAGTATCCGGGGCTTGCAGCTGGAATAACAACAAAAAAAGGCGGCAGCAGTACGGGGGTATATGAGGATTTCAATATGGGTTTTCATGTGGGGGATCAGCTGGATGCTGTTTGTTCTAACCGCAGCCAGTTGGCTGACCTTATTCAATTTCCGTTGAAATTCTGGGTAGGTGCTGAGCAGACCCATGATACCGTAATTAGAAAAATTACCAAGAACGACCGTGGTAAAGGTTCAGATTCTTATGATAGTGCATTTAAAGGGACCGACGGATTTTATACGAATGAAGAGGGAATCTTATTAACTCTTTGTTATGCGGATTGTGTCCCTCTTTTTTTTATTTCTCCTATCCACAGGATGATTGGTGCAGCACATGCGGGCTGGAAAGGAACAGTAAATGGGATTGCGCAAAAGATGATAGAGAAATGGGGGGAAGAAGGAATACCTCCTAATGAAATTTTTGCTGTAATTGGGCCATCTATTTGTGAAAAATGTTATATTGTTAATGATTATGTAATTAACTTTGTAGAAAATACTCTAGAAGATGTCGAAAAAAAACCATATAATACAATAAAAGAAGGTCAATATACATTAGACTTACGAAAACTAAATAAAATGATCCTTCTTAAGGCTGGAATTCCAGAAAAAAATATCAAAGTCACTAAACTATGCTCTAGTTGTGACCAATCAGAATTTTTTTCTCATCGCAGGGATCAAGGTAAAACAGGAAGGATGTTAAGTTATATAGGATGGAAGGAGACCTCCGAATGAAGGTTGCAGAAAATCTCATACATATCAATCAGCAAATAAAGAGTGCATGCCATAAGGTAAATCGGACTCCTGATGAAGTGAAACTGATTGCCGTTACCAAATATGTCAGTATTGATAGAGCGAATGAAGCTTTGGAAGCTGGTATAATAAATCTAGGTGAAAACAGAGATGAAGGGCTTTTAAAAAAGTGGGAAGTATTAGGGGACAAGCCTATTTGGCATTTTATCGGAACCCTTCAAACTCGCAAAGTTAAAAATATAATTGATAAGGTAGAATATATTCACTCTTTAGATCGAATTTCCTTGGCTGAGGAAATTAATAAACGTGCAGTGAAAAAGGTGAAATGCCTCGTCCAAGTTAATGTTTCACAGGAAGAATCAAAGCATGGTTTAGCCCCACAAGATGTACTGAATTTTATCAAAGACCTTCGCGCATATGAGAATATTAGCATTGAAGGTTTAATGACAATGGCCCCGCTGACCGATGATGAAGAACAGCTTCGAACCTGTTTTCGAAAGTTAAAGGAACTTCGTGACCAAATTAAGAATTGTAATTTTGATTATGCCCCTTGTACAGAGCTTTCTATGGGGATGTCAAATGACTTCGAAATAGCGATTGAAGAGGGAGCAACGATGATCAGAATTGGAACTGCACTTGTCGGTGTGGCTGGTGAGGAGGAATAAAAATGACGATTAAATCGAAATTAAAAACATTTTTCTTTTTAGATGATGACTACGATGATAATAATCAGGATGACTTTGATGAAAAGGTTGAACCCATAAAGCCACAAAAACAGTCTATAAAACCTCAAAATGTTGTTAGTTTGCAAAGTGTCCAAAAGGCTTCTAAGGTAATTTTAGTAGAACCGAGAGTATATGCAGAAGCCCAGGATATCACCGATCATTTAAAAAACCGCCGTGCAGTTGTTGTAAATCTTCAGCGTATTGGCCATGAGGAAGGAAGACAAATCGTCGACTTTTTGAGTGGGGCTGTCTATGCACTAGGTGGAGATATTCAAAAAATAGGATCCAGTATCTTTTTATGTACACCAGATAATGTGGAGATTTCCGGAAATATATCTGAATTAGTAAAGGAACAAGAATATCAAGATACAAGGTGGTAAAAAGAAATGGATATTATTTTTAACGTTTTGATCCAATTACTTGGAATATATAAATGGATGCTGATCATCTATATCCTTTTATCTTGGTTTCCAAATATGAAGGACTCTCAGATTGGCGCTATCCTTGGTAAATTATGTGAGCCATTTCTAGAACCCTTTAGAAAAATCATTCCACCTCTTGGCATGATGGATCTTTCTCCCTTAGCAGCTTTCTTTGTTTTATCTTTTGCCCCGAATGGCTTAATAGTTTTACAAAACTTAATTTCTTAATTTAACCTATCCGGTCTGTAAGGAGTTAAACATGAATATTTATCAGCATTTTCGCCCGGAGGAACGGGAATTTATTGATCAAGTATTACATTGGAAAGATTATGTTGATTCCAGTTATACAGCAAAGCTGACCGATTTTCTTGATCCGAGAGAGCAGCATATTTTAAAAGTCTTAATAGGTGAGAATGGAAATATAAAGTACCAGCTTTTTGGCGGGATTTCAGCCAGTGAAAGAAAAAGAGCATTAATCATGCCAGATTACCTGATGCCAGCTGAAGATGAATTTCAAATTAATCTCATTGAAATCGACTATCCTATTAAATTTGTTTCGATCGAACATCCCCAAGTTCTAGGTTCACTCATGTCCCTTGGATTAAAACGAGGGAAATTTGGTGACATATTGATGAAAGATGGACGAGTGCAGTTTTTTACTGCTGCAGAAATCAGTGATTATATTAAGAATAATTTAGAATCGATTGGCAAAGCTTCTATACGATTAAACGAGCTGTCCCTGGATGAAGCCATAACGACTGATGATTTATGGGCAGAGCAGGTCACAACAGTTTCCTCCTTAAGGCTCGATACGATTATTTCAAGTGTTCATAATATCTCTAGACAAAAATCACAGCTCTTTATCCAACAGGGGTTAGTAAAAGTAAACTGGACATCTATAGAAAATGTTTCTTTTGAATGTGCAGAAGGTGATTTATTGTCCGTTAGAGGACATGGCAGAGTGAAAATTTTGTCCATTGAAGGAAGAACAAAAAAAGATAAATGGCGAATCGTCGTAGGAAAGCAAAAATAATTTTATATTTAGCAGGATTTCCGAAAACATTGTCGAATATTAGTTTATACACTATATACATACAGAAGATAGATTCTTGGAGGTGGCATCATGCCGTTAACGCCGTTAGATATTCACAATAAAGAATTTAATAAAGGTTTTCGTGGTTACGATGAAGACGAGGTAAATGAATTTTTAGACCAAGTCATTAAGGATTATGAACTAGTCCTACGTGAAAAGAAAGAAATAGAAGAACGTTTAAATGAAATGAAGGACCGTCTGGGTCATTTTGTTAATATTGAAGAAACGTTAAACAAGTCAATTATAATTGCTCAAGAAGCTGGTGAAGATGTAAAACGAAATGCTCAAAAAGAAGCCAAGCTTATTATAAAGGAAGCAGAAAAGAATGCGGACCGTATTGTCAATGAGTCGCTTTCAAAAGCAAGAAAAATTGCTCTTGAGATCGAGGATTTGAAGAAGCAATCAAAAGTATTCCGTACACGTTTTAAAATGTTGATTGAAGCTCAGTTAGATATGCTTAATACCGACGATTGGGATCATCTATTAGAATATGAAGTGGATGCTACAGAATTAAAAATCCACGAAGAAGAAGATTCCTTAGCTTGACGAACTGGTATTATTTCGCATATAATTTTTTAACAGGTAAATAAAGAATGGTAATGACAGTGAGAGGGACAGTACAATTTTTCAAAAACTTTTGATAGCGAGCCAGGGAGGGTGGAAGCCTGGAAAAAGTGAGAAATTGGAAAATCACCCTTGAGTCCCAGACTGAAACTCATATATATAGAAGAGTAAGTTATGGCGGGTTATTCACGTTACGAATCTTAAAGAGGATAGTACACATTTGTACTATTTATCAGGGTGGTACCGCGGGAATAAAACCTTCTCGTCCCTTTTATGGGATGAGAGGGTTTTTTTATTTGTCTATTGGCAATTCTGTTTATGATGAGTATGTACAGGAGGAATTAGAAAATGGAATACAAAGATACGTTATTAATGCCAAAAACTGAGTTTCCAATGCGTGGCAATCTTCCGCAAAGAGAACCTGAAATTCAGGCCAAGTGGGAAGAAATGAATATTTACAAAAAAGTTCAGGAGCGTACTGCAGGACGTCCAATGTTTGTACTCCATGATGGACCTCCATATGCAAATGGCGATATTCATATGGGTCACGCCCTAAACAAAGTATTAAAAGACATGATTGTTCGCTTTAAATCGATGAGTGGCTTTAATGCGCCATATGTTCCAGGCTGGGATACACATGGTTTGCCAATCGAGCAGGCGTTAACAAATAAGGGAGTAAAGCGTAAAGAGATGACCGTAGCTGAATTCCGTCAACTTTGTACTAAATATGCCCTTGAACAAGTAAGCAATCAACGTGAACAATTTAAACGAATCGGTGTACGTGGTGATTGGGAAAACCCATATATCACACTAAAGCCTGAATATGAGGCACAGCAGATTAAAGTCTTTGGAGAAATGGCGAAGAAGGGCTATATTTATAAAGGTCTTAAGCCAGTATATTGGTCCCCGTCAAGTGAATCCGCTCTTGCTGAAGCTGAAATTGAATATCAAGATAAAAAGTCACCTTCGATTTATGTTGGTTTTAAAGTAAAAGATGGAAAAGGTGTTCTTGATACGGACGTCCAAATTGTCATCTGGACGACTACACCTTGGACGATTCCTGCTAACCTAGGAATTTCAGTTCATCCCGACCTAACCTATGTGGTCGTTGAAACCAATGGAAACAAATATTTAGTGGCGGAGGCTCTTCTAGAAGCAGTAACAAAGGAAATTGGCTGGGAAGATGTGACTGTTGTTCAAAAGGTAAAAGGAAATGAACTGGAGAATATCCTTGCAGCACATCCATTATATGAACGTGACTCCTTAGTAATGCTGGGTGAACATGTCACAACAGATGCTGGAACAGGCTGCGTTCATACAGCTCCAGGACACGGTGAGGATGACTTCTATGTTGGTCAAAAGTATGGACTTGAAGTACTTTGCCCAGTAGATGATAAAGGTGTAATGACAAGTGAAGCAACTGGTTTCGAAGGATTATTCTACGATAATGCAAATAAGCCTATAGCAGAAGCCTTAGAGGAAGCAGGGGCTCTCTTAAAGCTTTCGTTTATTACTCACTCTTACCCGCATGATTGGAGAACTAAAAAGCCTGTAATCTTTAGAGCTACAGCACAATGGTTCGCATCGATAAAAGATTTCCGAGACGATCTGCTTGAAGCAGTTAAAGAAACAAAGTGGGTACCAGCATGGGGTGAAACACGACTATTTAATATGGTCCGTGACCGCGGCGATTGGTGTATCTCTCGCCAACGTGTGTGGGGAGTTCCAATTCCAGTGTTTTATGCCGAAAATGGAGAAGAAATCATTACGGATGAAACAATTGAACATGTTTCAGGTTTGTTCCGGGAATTCGGCTCAAATATTTGGTTTGAGCGCGAAGCAAAAGACCTTCTTCCGGAAGGCTTTACACATCCAGGAAGCCCTAATGGCGTGTTTACAAAAGAAACAGATATCATGGACGTTTGGTTCGATTCAGGTTCATCACATCAAGCTGTGCTATTAGAAAGAGAAGACTTAGTACGTCCTGCAGATTTATATCTAGAAGGTTCGGATCAATACCGCGGTTGGTTTAACTCTTCACTTTCAACTGCTGTTGCGGTAACAGGGAAAGCTCCTTATAAAGGTGTACTTAGCCACGGATTTGCTCTGGACGGTGAAGGCAGGAAAATGAGTAAATCATTAGGAAATGTTGTCGTTCCTGAAAAGGTAATGAAACAATTAGGAGCAGATATTCTAAGGCTTTGGGTCGCTTCTGTTGATTATCAGGCAGATGTTCGTGTATCCGATGCTATTTTGAAACAGGTTGCAGAGGTTTATCGAAAAATCCGTAACACCTTCCGTTTCTTGCTTGGTAACTTGGCAGACTTTAATCCAGCAAGTGATCGCGTTTCATATGAAAACCTTCGTGAAGTGGATCAATTTATGCTCGTAAAATTAAACAAGCTGATCAAATATTCCTTAAATGCTTATGAGAATTACGAGTTTGCGGGAATTTATCATGCGGTTAACAATTTCTGTACCCTTGATTTAAGTGCATTCTATCTTGATTTTGCTAAGGATGTTCTTTATATTGAGTCAGTTAACAACACTGAGCGACGTGCGATTCAAACGGTTCTTTACGATGCTTTAGTTGCATTAACCAAGTTAGTTACGCCAATTCTTCCTCATACTGCAGATGAAGTTTGGAAGTTCATTCCAGCAGTTACAGAGGAAAGCGTACAACTAACGGATATGCCTGTATATCAGGAGCTTGATAATGCAAATGCTTTGGAAGAAAAATGGACCTCTTTTATGAAGCTTCGCGATGATGTATTAAAAGCGCTAGAAGAAGCAAGAAATCAAAAGGTTATTGGTAAATCATTAACAGCAAAGGTTTCTTTATATGTGAATGAGAATACGAAAAACTTGTTAGACTCAATTCTGGAGAATGTACAGCAATTGTTTATCATCTCTGGTTTTGAAGTCGCAGGAAGCTATGATCAAGCACCTGAAAATGCAATTAAATTGGATACAGCTGCTATAGTTGTCACCAAAGCAGAAGGTGAAACATGTGAACGCTGCTGGGTTGTGACCCCTGAAGTTGGTAAAGACTCAGAACATCCGACACTTTGCCCACGATGTGCAGAAGTAGTAAAAGAAAACTATACACACTTAGCATAAGCAAAAAACCCCATTAATTTATGGGGTTTTTTCATTTTTTACCCTTTTTCGTTAATTGTTGTTGTTGATGTCAAATGTTTTCCCGGGTCAGCTAAATTTGTAGGGAGATAATATAAGAAACGACATAACGGAGGTTACAACTATGAATGCAATGCAGGAAGAGCTGTTTTGGGAACTCCGTAAAACACAATTAGAAATAGTAAGATCATTGAGAAATAAGCAGAAAAATGAATGGATCGTCACTGTTTTAGAGGACGAATTAGAGGATATTACAACTGCGATTCAAAAGTTAGAAGAAGGTAATTTTGGACAATGTGAAACGTCAGGGGAACCGATACCCGAATATCTTTTGAAAATTATGCCGACGATTAAGACCTCTAGAGATTCAGAGATTTTGGAGCATTTTTATCGGAAACCAATTAATTCCTCCATTTTCTAACGTTACATTGTTGTTTCTCTGAAGATTATGCTAAAATGCTAAGGAGTAAAGTCAACGTGTGAGATGGGGGTATTCCTTAGTGTTTTATTATTTAATCGCAATTTTTATTATTTTATTGGACCAAGTGACGAAATGGCTAATTGTCACAAAAATGTATCTTGGTGAAAGTATCCCAATTATTCAGGACTTTTTGTATATTACCTCTCACCGAAATCGAGGGGCAGCATGGGGGATATTACAAGGACAGATGTGGTTCTTCTATGTGATTACGGCTATAGTAATCATTGCGATCATTTATTACATTCAAAAAGAAGCAAAAGGTAAGTGGCTGTTAGGTGTGTCTTTAGCATTTATGCTGGGTGGTGCCATCGGTAATTTTATCGACCGCTTGCTTCGGAAAGAAGTTGTTGATTTTATTCATACGTATATTTTCAATTATAACTTCCCAGTTTTTAATATTGCGGATTCGGCTTTAGTCATTGGCGTAGTATTATTATTGATTCAAATGCTGCGTGATGAGCGTGAAACAAAGGAGAAATCATATGGAGAAAATGGTACACACCATTCTTGAACAACAAAAGGGAGACCGAATTGATAAAGTTATTTCAACTTTAGATGAAGAATGGTCAAGAACTCAGGTTCAACAATGGATTAAAGAAGGAAATGTCCTGGTAAATGGACAAAAAATTAAAACGAATTACAAATGTAGTATGAATGATGAAATTGAGATAACGATTCCAGATCCAGAATTACTTGATGTCATTCCGGAAGAGATGGATTTAGATATTTATTTCGAAGATAAAGATGTTTTGGTGGTTAATAAACCAAGCGGGATGGTGGTTCACCCAGCACCCGGGCATTTAACCGGAACACTTGTTAATGGATTAATGGCCCATTGTAAGGATTTATCAGGAATAAATGGTGTATTAAGACCCGGAATCGTTCATCGGATTGATAAGGACACGTCTGGTCTTTTAATGGTGGCTAAAAATGATATGGCCCATGAAAAGCTTGTAAATCAGTTGGTGGAAAAAACAGTCACTCGGAAATATAGAGCAATTGTTCATGGAGTAATTCCGCACGATTTTGGAACGATCGATGCGCCGCTTGGAAGAGATACAAAAGAACGCCAGAGTATGACTGTGGTTGATAATGGTAAGCATGCTGTTACTCATTTCCACGTGATTGAACGGTTTAAGGATTTTACGTTTGTGGAGTGTCAATTGGAGACAGGAAGGACTCACCAAATTCGAGTTCATATGAAATACATTGGCTATCCGCTCGCAGGTGACCCAAAGTATGGTCCAAAGAAAACATTGGATATTAATGGACAAGCATTACATGCGGGCATCCTTGGATTTAACCACCCTAGAACCAACGAATACCTAGAATTCGAAGCGCCGCTGCCAAAGGAATTTGAAGAGTTATTAGAACAATTGCGAAATAATCGTTGACATATTTGTCGAATTAAAGTACGATAACAACAGTTGAATATGCCTTTAAATCAGTCCAGTGAGGCTGAGAAGGAACGGATAATTTGGTTGGGATACCTATGCCCTTACCTAAAACTCTTGTACCTCTCACCTCGAAAGCGTGAGAGGTTTTTTTATTATATCAGGCGGGTGAGATAAGTGAATCAAAAAGCAGTAGTATTAGACGCACAAGCAATTGGAAGAGCATTAACAAGAATTGCCCACCAAATAATTGAAAAGAATAAAGGGATTGAAAATTGTGTGCTTGTTGGAATCCGAACCAGGGGAATATTCATTGCAGAAAGACTTGCTGCAAAAATCGAAGAAATTGAAGGAAAACCGATACCTGTTGGTGAATTGGATATTACCCTTTACCGGGATGATTTAACCAAAAAAACAGATGATCAGGAACCTCTCGTGAAGGGGTCAGATATTCCAGTGGAATTGACAGATAAAAAAGTAATTCTCGTTGACGATGTTTTATATACAGGCAGGACTGTACGAGCGGGACTAGACGCCGTCATGGACCTCGGTCGTCCCTCGTCGATACAACTTGCTGTGCTGGTTGACCGCGGTCACCGCGAGCTGCCGATTCGAGCTGATTATGTTGGAAAAAACATCCCAACTTCGAGCAGTGAAAAGGTAGTCGTTGAATTAGAGGATGTCGATAAGGTTGATCAAGTAAGTATCTTTGAAAAGTAAATAGTAACCCTTTAATTGCAGTCCTGTGAGGCTGACAAAGGGGAGTATGCCTTGCTTCATTTAAGCTAAACTGGCAATTCCATACCCTCTTTGTACACTCATGGACAAAGAGGGTTTTTTTATTAGAAAACACAGACATAATAATAGAAATATTGTGGAGGAGAAGAAAATGAACAACAACCCCATCCTAGACGTAAATCAGAGACCAAATCCTGCCCAATGGCTTACTTTAAGCTTACAACACTTATTCGCTATGTTTGGGGCAACGATTCTTGTTCCATATCTTGTTGGGTTAAGTCCAGCAATTGCATTAATATCAAGTGGTTTAGGCACACTCGCTTTTTTAATGATTACAAAATGGCAGGTGCCAGCGTATCTTGGTTCTTCCTTTGCATTTATTGCTCCAGTCATTGCTGCAAAAGCAACAGCCGGTCCAGGTGGTGCCATGATTGGTTCCTTCATGGCAGGTCTTGTATACGGAATAGTCGCTTTAGTCATTAGTAAGGCAGGACATCGATGGATTATGAATCTGCTTCCACCGATTGTAGTCGGCCCAGTGATCATCGTTATCGGATTAGCACTTGCTGGTACTGCTGTAAATATGGCAATGAATAATCCTGCAGGAGAATACAGCCTGATTCATTTCTCCGCTGCTTTAGTAACCTTAGCAGCAACCATTATTTGTACCATTTACATGCGCGGGATATTGAGCATTATCCCAATCCTTGCAGGTATAGTAGTTGGATACCTTTACTCTTTTGCAATCGGAATTGTTGATTTTAAACCTGTATTGGAAGCTAGTTGGTTTGAAATGCCAGAATTCATTATCCCGTTCGTAACCTACGAAGTAAAAGTAACTTGGGATTTAGCGCTTCTAATGGTACCAGTTGCGATTGTAACACTATCTGAACATATCGGTCACCAGCTTGTACTTAGTAAAGTAGTTGGTCGTGATTACATTAAAGAACCAGGTTTACACCGCTCCATTTTGGGAGATGGAACAGCAACCATCATTTCGGCATTGATTGGCGGACCGCCAAAAACAACCTATGGTGAAAATATTGGTGTCCTTGCAATAACTCGAGTATATAGTGTGTATGTCATTGCAGGTGCGGCCGTTCTCGCTACGATCTTTGGATTTATCGGAAAAATAACTGCATTAATCAGTACAATCCCAACTCCAGTTATGGGCGGTGTTTCCATCCTGCTCTTTGGAATCATCGCTTCATCAGGGTTACGAATGCTCGTTGACAGTAAAGTTGATTTTAGTAACAATCGCAACTTGGTGATTTCATCGGTCATTCTTGTCATTGGAATTGGCGGAGCGTTTATAAAAGTATCAGAATCCTTCCAAATTCAAGGAATGGCATTAGCGGCAATAGCAGGTGTTCTTTTACACTTAATCCTTCCTGGTAAAGAACCAGTAAGTGAAGATATGTTTGAACAAACAGTAGAAAAAGATAAACCAAAAACTGCATAAGAATAATCAACCTTTTAAAAGTTAGTCCAGAGAGGCTATAAGGGTGTAATACTGAGTGATTGTAATGTGCCAGCACATTCATGAACTAGGTAAGATTTATTGCACCCTGATCTTTTATGGTCAGGGTCTTTTTTTACAAAAAAAAGAGATGGGGGAATAGCATGTTAAATCACTTGCTAACCACAAACGAGCTTAAAGTTGAAGAGATCTATCAAATTTTAACAGAGGCGCAGCGCTTCGCTGATGGAGCGCAGTGGAGTCCAGAAGCACAAATGTTTTCTGCTAACTTATTTTTCGAGGCAAGTACAAGAACAAAATCGAGTTTTGAAGTGGCTGAGAGAAGATTAGGGCTAAAGGTCATTCCATTTGAAGTCCAAACTTCCAGCGTTCAAAAAGGAGAAACACTCTACGATACCGTAAAAACATTGGAATCAATTGGCGTTAACACGGTTGTTATTCGCCATGGGCAAGATCGTTACTTTGATGAACTCGTTGGAAAAATTAATATCCCGATCATTAATGGAGGAGATGGCTGTGGTCATCATCCTACCCAGTCTCTTTTAGACCTTTTAACCATCTATCAGGAGTTTGGCACTTTTACAGGCTTGAAAATAGCCATTATTGGTGACATCAGGCACAGCAGAGTTGCACGTTCAAATGCAGATACCCTGACAAGATTAGGTGCGGATGTTATTTTCTCAGGACCAAATGAATGGTTTGACCATCATAGTCTAAGTGCGGCACGATTTAGACCCATTGATGAGGCAATTGTGGAGGCTGATGTGGTTATGCTCCTGCGCGTTCAGCATGAACGGCACCAAAAGAAGGGGAGCTACACAGCTGCGGATTACCATAGACAATTTGGGCTTACATTAGAAAGAGAGAAGATGATGAAGCCCCACAGTATCATTATGCACCCAGCACCAGTAAATCGAAATGTTGAGATATCTGATAGCTTAGTAGAATGCAAACGTTCAAGAATCTTCAAGCAAATGGAAAATGGTGTATTTGTAAGAATGGCTGTATTAAAGAGGTCACTAGAAAGTTTAAAAGGAGTGTATGGAAATGAAACTACTTATTCAGAACGCCAGCTACATAGCATTTAACGGCGAAAAGACAAAGGCCGATATTTTAATAGAAGATGGAAAAATTGTAAAGATTGCTAAAGAAATAGAAGCAGAAACAGATCGAAAAATTAATGCGGACGGATTGCTGGTTTCTCCAGGATTTATCGATTTACATGTCCATCTTCGTGAGCCAGGGGGCGAGAAGAAAGAAACCATTGCAACTGGTACACGTGCAGCAGCTAGAGGTGGTTATACAACACTAGCAGCAATGCCGAATACAAGACCTGTTCCAGATTCAGTCGAACAAATGGAATGGGTACAAAACAGAATACAAGAAACAGCAAGTGTCCGAGTTTTACCTTATGCTTCGATCACGGTTAGACAGCTTGGAAGGGATTTAACAGATTTTGAGGGGTTGAAAAATGCTGGAGCATTTGCATTTACCGATGATGGTGTCGGTGTACAATCTGCAGATATGATGTTAAAAGCAATGAAGAAGGCAGCTGCAGCGAACATGGCTATTGTGGCACATTGTGAAGAAGACACATTAATAAATAAAGGCTGTGTCCATGAGGGTTCCTTTTCCAGAAGGAATGGATTAAATGGAATTCCCTCAGTTTGTGAATCTGTTCAAATTGCAAGGGATGTCCTGCTTGCAGAAGCAGCAGGGTGCCATTATCACGTTTGCCATGTCAGCACAAAAGAATCCGTTCGTGTGATAAGAGATGCTAAAAGAGCTGGGATTAAAGTGACTGCAGAAGTCACGCCACACCATTTATTATTAACTCAAGATGATATCCCAGATAATCTTGACCCTAATTTTAAAATGAATCCACCGCTACGCGATCAAGCTGACCGAGAGGCGTTACTTGAAGGATTATTGGACGGCACAATCGATTTTATAGCAACTGATCATGCACCACATACAAATGAAGAAAAAAATGAAGGAATAGAGCTTGCTCCTTTTGGGATTGTCGGGTTAGAAACTGCTTTTCCCCTTCTATATACACATTTTGTCTTAAAGAACATCATGAGTCTTGAACAGTTAATTGGTTTTATGACAACAAAACCAGCAGAGGCATTTTCTCTACCTTTTGGAACCCTTAAAGTAGGAGCACCTGCAGACATTGTATTAGTAAATCTTGAGGAAGAAAGAGTAATTAATCCACAAGAATTTCTATCTAAAGGGAAAAACACACCATTTACTGGCTGGAATTGTAAGGGTTGGCCGGAAATGACGATTTGTAACGGGCAAGTAGTTTGGGAAAAAGGACGTGTAACAGTATGAAAGCACAGCTAATTTTAGAAGATGGAACGATTTTTATCGGCGATGGTTTTGGAAGTCATATGGATACAATCGGAGAAGTCGTCTTTAATACAGGAATGACAGGCTATCAAGAAATACTTTCAGACCCATCTTATTGTGGGCAAATTGTTATGCTGACGTACCCACTAATTGGAAACTATGGAATCAACCGAGACGATTTTGAAACCATTAACCCTGCAGTGAAAGGTTTTATTGTGAAGGAAGCTGCAGAATTCCCTTCCAATTGGAGAAGTGAATTTACGATGGATGAGTATTTTAAAATGAAAAATATCCCTGGAATTGCGGGGATTGATACACGTAAATTAACAAGAATTATTCGTCAATATGGAACATTAAAAGGGGCTATCTGCTCGATTGAAAGTGATCCAAGTGAAGTAATTAGTAAACTAAGACAGACGAAGCTGCCGATTGACCAAGTGAGAAGAGTCTCTACAAAGAATTCTTATCCAAGCCCAGGCAGAGGAAAAAGAATTGTGCTTGTTGACTTCGGGATGAAACACGGTATTTTAAGAGAATTAAATAAACGTAATTGTGATGTGGTCGTGGTTCCATACCATACAACAGCGGATGAAATCCTGCAATTACGACCAGACGGAATTATGCTTTCCAACGGACCTGGGGATCCAAAGGATGTCCCAGAAGCAATTCATATGATTAAGCAGTTATTAGGCTTAGTACCGATATTTGGTATATGCCTTGGACATCAATTATTTGCATTAGCATGTGGTGCTAATACAGTCAAAATGAAATTCGGTCACAGAGGTTCTAACCATCCTGTTAAAGATTTAACAACAGGGAAAATCGCGATTACAGCACAAAACCATGGATTTACGGTTGAAGAAAAGTCATTACAAGATACTAGACTGGCAGTTACCCATATCGCCCTAAATGATGGAACAGTCGAAGGTTTAAAGCATTTAGATTATCCTGCTTTTACTGTTCAATACCACCCAGAAGCGTCACCAGGACCTGAAGACGCCAACCATTTATTCGATCAGTTTCTTGCGATGATTGAAGATCAAAAACAGGAGGTTTCCACAACATGCCAAAACGTACTGATATAAACTCCATTTTAGTGATTGGTTCAGGACCAATTGTCATCGGCCAGGCAGCAGAATTTGATTATGCAGGCACCCAGGCTTGTATTGCTCTTAAAGAAGAAGGTTATCGTGTTATACTTGTAAACTCTAATCCTGCGACAATTATGACAGATACAGAGATTGCGGACGCTGTATATATCGAACCATTAACGGAGGAATTTGTAAGCAGAATTATTCGCAAAGAACGTCCAGACGCCCTTTTGGCTACTCTTGGCGGTCAAACTGGTCTGAATCTAGCTGTTGAGTTATCAAAATCAGGAGTCTTAGAAGAGTGTGAAGTGGAGATTTTAGGAACAAAGTTATCAGCCATTAAACAAGCTGAGGACCGTGATTTATTCCGCAGTCTAATGAATGAACTTGGTGAACCTGTGCCAGATAGTGAAATCATCCATGAATTAGCGGAAGCACATGCATTTGTTGAAAAAATCGGATTTCCTGTCATTGTTCGCCCTGCTTATACACTTGGCGGAACAGGCGGCGGAATCTGCCATAATGCAGAAGAGTTGGATGAAATCGTTACGAGCGGTTTAAAGCATAGCCCTGTAACCCAATGTTTACTTGAGAAAAGCATTGCCGGTTATAAAGAAATCGAATACGAAGTAATGCGTGACGGAAATGACAATGCCATTGTTGTATGTAATATGGAAAACATTGATCCTGTGGGCGTTCATACAGGAGACTCGATTGTCGTAGCTCCAAGCCAAACATTAAGTGACAGAGAATATCAGCTATTAAGAAATGTTTCTCTGAAAATCATTCGTGCACTAGGAATAGAAGGCGGCTGTAATGTTCAGTTGGCACTAGACCCATATAGCTTTAACTACTTTATTATCGAAGTAAATCCAAGGGTAAGCCGGTCTTCGGCACTTGCTTCAAAAGCAACTGGTTATCCGATTGCTAAACTTGCTGCAAAAATTGCAGTAGGTTTAACGCTAGATGAAATGCTTAATCCTGTAACAGGAAAAACATATGCAAGCTTTGAACCTGCTCTTGACTATATCGTTACAAAAATTCCGAGATGGCCATTTGATAAGTTTGAATCAGGAAACCGTTCACTTGGAACGCAAATGAAAGCTACTGGAGAAGTAATGGCAATTGGAAGAACCTTTGAAGAATCTTTATTAAAAGCAATCCGCTCATTAGAAGCTGGTGTCTACCATTTTGAATTAAATGGAGCAGAAGAAATCAATGATGAATTATTAGAAAAACGAATTTGCAAAGCCGGAGATGAGAGACTCTTTTACATCGCTGAAGCACTGAAGCGAGGGATCACGGTAGAAACCATCCATCAATGGAGCCAGATAGACTTATTTTTCTTAAATAAGTTCCAGGGAATTATCGATTTAGAAACAAAACTTGCTTCGAATCAAATGGATATAGATATCCTTAAGGAAGCGAAGCAAAAAGGCTTCTCTGATAAAACGATCGCCCAGCTTTGGAATCAAAAGGAACAGGATATATACAGTCTACGTAAAGATTTAGGTATGATTCCAGTATATAAAATGGTAGATACATGTGCAGCTGAATTTGAGTCAGAAACACCTTACTACTATGGAACATACGAGGAAGAAAATGAATCGATTGTAACAGACAGACAAAGTGTCATTGTACTTGGTTCTGGTCCAATCCGTATCGGCCAGGGGATTGAGTTTGATTACGCAACGGTTCATTCTGTTAAAGCAATAAAAGAAGCTGGTTATGAAGCGATAATTATTAATAATAATCCAGAAACAGTTTCGACTGATTTCAGTATCTCCGATAAGCTTTACTTTGAACCACTAACGATTGAGGATGTAATGAGTATTATTGATTTAGAAAACCCTCTAGGTGTAGTCGTACAATTTGGCGGGCAAACAGCGATTAATCTTGCTGCAAAATTAGAGGAAAATGGGGTAAAAATTCTCGGAACAAGCCTAGAGGATTTGGATCGTGCAGAGAACAGGGATAAATTTGAACAAGCCCTTGTACAACTCGATATTCCAATGCCTCTAGGAAAAACTGCATTATCTGTTTCAGAGGCAGTTGAAATTGCCAATGAAATCGGCTACCCAGTCCTTGTGCGCCCATCGTATGTACTCGGAGGCAGAGCAATGGAGATTGTCTATCGTGAAGAAGAACTGCTTCATTATATGGAAAATGCGGTTAAAATCAATCCTGAACATCCAGTTTTAATTGACCGCTACTTAACTGGAAAAGAAATAGAAGTAGACGCGATCTGTGATGGTGAAAATGTGTTGATACCAGGAATTATGGAGCATATTGAACGTGCTGGGGTCCATTCCGGGGATTCGATTGCCGTTTACCCGCCACAGACACTTTCAGAAAGAATCAAACAAACACTCGTTGAATACACAGAAAAAATGGCGAAAGGTCTAAACATTGTTGGACTGTTGAATATTCAGTATGTCATTTCAAAGGATCAAGTATATGTCCTTGAAGTCAATCCGCGTTCAAGCCGTACGGTTCCATTCTTAAGCAAAATTACGAATGTTCCAATGGCTAAAATTGCGACAAAAGCAATCTTAGGAGTTTCCATTGTGGAGCAAGGCTATACACCTGGGATCGTTCCTGAAAAGAATGGAGTGTATGTAAAAGTTCCAGTTTTCTCCTTTGCAAAATTAAGAAGTGTTGATATCACGCTTGGACCGGAAATGAAATCAACCGGTGAAGTAATGGGAAAAGATAGTACCCTTGAAAAAGCACTATATAAAGGCTTAGTTGCCTCAGGTATGAACATTCAAAAGTTTGGTACGGTATTGTTTACAGTTGCGGATAAAGATAAACAAGAATCATTAAAGCTTGCTAAGAGATTTGCTGCAAACGGCTACAGCTTAATGGCGACAGGTGGTACAGCTGCAGTTCTTCAGTCTGCTGGTCTGCCCGTTAAGGTCATTGGGAAAATTGGCTCAGAAGGCAAAACGCTGCTAGATGTTATTCATAATGGCGAGGCCCAGTTCATTGTCAACACACTTACAAAAGGTAAGCAGCCTGAACGCGATGGCTTTAGAATTCGTCGTGAAGCAGTTGAAAATGGAGTTCCATGCTTAACTTCATTAGATACAGCAGACGCCATTCTTAAAGTAATCGAATCCATGAATTTTTCGGCAGAAGCCATGGCAGTAGAGGAAAAGGAGGTTGTTTTTGCTTGATAAAAAAGGAATTATGCAAAATCATCTCCCAAAAAGAAATTGCACAAGATATTTTTCAACTAAATGTTGAAGCAGATTTCGTGAATGAGATTAACGCACCTGGACAGTTCGTGCATATTCGGGTTGCAAAAGCACTAGATCCGCTGTTGAGAAGACCGATTAGTATCTCTTCTGTTGATAAGCGTAACTCTCAATTTACGATGATTTATCGCAAAGAAGGAAAAGGGACTACACTACTTGCTGAGAAAGGCCCGGGAATGCTGCTAGATATTCTCGGTCCCTTAGGCAATGGTTTTCCTGTCAATGAGGTCAAAGCAGGGGAAACTGCTTTACTTGTTGGCGGCGGGATTGGCGTTCCACCGTTATATGAACTTTCAAAGCAGCTGACCGCAAAAGGAGTAAAGGTGATCCATGTCCTTGGTTTCCAGACAGAATCTGCTGTATTTTATGAAAAAGAGTTTTTAGAATATGGGGACACTTATATTACAACAGTGGACGGTTCTTACGGGAAAAAAGGTTTTGTTACCGATGTTATTAAAGAGCTAGATTTTGATTGTTTATATACTTGCGGCCCAACACCAATGCTAAAAGCAATTGAAAAACAGTATTCTCATAAGAAAGTGTTTCTATCGTTAGAAGAAAGAATGGGCTGCGGGGTAGGAGCATGCTTTGCGTGTGTATGCAAAACAAGCAATGAGCTTGATGATGTATCCTATAAAAAAGTTTGCAGTGATGGCCCAGTTTTCCGTGCCGGGGAGGTATTAATATGAGCAGACTGAATATACAGTTACCTGGCTTAAACTTAAAGAACCCAATCATGCCTGCTTCAGGATGCTTTGGATTTGGAAGAGAATATAGCCAATTCTATGACTTAAGTAAACTGGGTGCGATTATGATTAAAGCCACGACAGTGGAACCTCGGTTCGGCAATCCAACACCGAGAGTTGCCGAAACATCCTCAGGAATGCTTAACGCAATCGGACTGCAAAATCCGGGTTTGGAAAAAGTATTAAGCAATGAACTTCCATGGTTATCGCAGTATGATGTCCCGATTATTGCCAACGTTGCAGGATCATTGGAAGAAGACTACATTGAGGTGGCAGACCAAATCTCGAAAGCTTCCAATGTTCATTCCTTAGAATTGAATATTTCCTGCCCGAATGTAAAAACAGGAGGAATCGCTTTTGGAACGATTCCGGAGGTTGCAAAGCAGTTAACCAGGAAAGTAAAAGAAGTTTCCGAAGTTCCGGTCTATGTCAAACTGTCACCGAACGTAACCAATATTGTCGAAATGGCCAAAGCAGTGGAAGATGGTGGAGCGGATGGTTTAACGATGATCAACACGCTTGTAGGAATGAGGCTGGATCTTAAAACAGGTAAACCGATATTAGCCAATCGTACAGGCGGTCTATCCGGACCGGCGATTAAACCGGTCGCACTACGGATGATTTATGAAGTTAGTCAGGCAGTAAATATCCCGATTATTGGGATGGGCGGTATTGAGTCTGCTGAAGATGTAATTGAATTCTTCTATGCCGGTGCAAGTGCCGTTGCCGTTGGTACAGCAAATTTTGTGGACCCGTTCGTGTGTCCAACCATTATTGATGAATTACCATCGTTATTGGAGCAATTAGGCTATGAACACATCAGTGAATGCAGGGGAAGGAGCTGGCAGGAGCATGGACAACTCGCTTATCATCGCGCTTGATTTTGCGAATCGTAATGAGGTAGAGCAATTTTTACAGCCATTTAATGGGAAGCAGCTGTTTGTAAAGGTTGGAATGGAGCTGTTTTATCAGGAAGGTCCTGAAATTGTTCATTATTTAAAAGGTAATGGTCATCGTATTTTTCTAGATTTAAAGCTTCATGACATTCCCAATACTGTAAAAAGTGCAATGAAGGGTCTTGCAAGGCTGGAATGCGACCTTGTCAACGTACACGCTGCAGGCGGTAAAGAAATGATGCGTGCTGCTTTAGAGGGATTAGATGAAGGGACCGCAGCTGGAAGAATGCGTCCAGCATGTATTGCAGTTACCCAGCTCACAAGTACATCCGAAGTCCAAATGAATAAAGAACAGCTCATTTCTGTTCCACTCGAAACATCCGTTCTTCATTATGCTTCTCTTGCAAAAGCAGCTGGTTTAGATGGAGTCGTTTGCTCAGCATGGGAGGCAAAACCGATTCGTGAAACATTGGGTGACAGTTTTTATACAGTTACTCCAGGTATACGAATGGAAGAAGATAATATGGGAGACCAGAAACGAATCGCCACTCCTGAATTTGCAAGGGATGCTGGTGTGTCGTCGATCGTGGTAGGTCGTTCCATCACAAGATCAACTGATCCAGTAAACAGCTACGAAAAATGGTTAGATGCATGGAGGAGAGTTCAACTATGAAAAAAGTAATAGCAGAAAAATTATTAACGATAAATGCGGTAGCTTTGAAACCTAACGAGCCATTTACATGGACTTCAGGATTACGCTCGCCAATCTATTGTGACAACCGCCTGACTCTTTCTTATCCGGAAGTAAGAAAAGCTATCGCACAAGGTCTGCAGGCTATAATTCTTGAGAAATACCCAGCTGCAGAAGTTATTGCTGGTACTGCAACTGCGGGGATTCCACACGCAGCTTGGGTTAGTGATTTATTAAACTTACCAATGTGTTACGTTCGTTCGAAAGCAAAAGGTCATGGCAAAGGTAACCAGATAGAGGGCAAAGTAGAAAAAGGCCAGAAGGTTGTTGTGGTGGAAGATTTAATTTCCACAGGAGGCAGTGTCATTACAGCTGTTCAGGCACTTAGAGAAGCTGGATGTGAAGTGCTTGGAGTAGTTTCCATTTTTACATATGGACTGGAAAAGGGGAAGGAAGCATTCGAACAAGAAGATATTCAAAGTGAATCGCTTACGGATTTTGCAAATCTAGTTGAGGTTGCCATTGAAAAGGGCTACATCAGCAAAAATGATCAAGAAAGCTTACTGTCATGGAGCGTGGCACCAGCTGAATGGAGTAAGAGATTTGAATAAAACAATAGCCCCGGGTATCCGGGGCATATTTATTATTTCTTAAGTTTAAGAACCAATTCTTCTTCAGGGGTAACATATACTGTCTGTTGATTATCGTAAATAACAAAGCCAGGCTTTGCACCGCTTGGTTTTTTAACATACCGCACCTTTGTATAATCTACTGGTACGGAACTGGAGTTTCGAGCTTTACTAAAATAGGCAGCTAATTTTGCTGCTTCATGCACAGTTGCTTCGGATGGTTCTTTACTGCGAATGACCACATGAGAGCCAGGAATGTCTTTGGTATGAAGCCAAATCTCATCTCTTGCAGCAAGTTTGTTGGTCAAATAATCATTTTGTTTATTATTTTTACCAACAATCATTTCAGTGCCATCAGAAGAAAGGTAATGGTCTAAAATAGGTTTAGCATTTGTTATCTTTTTCGCATTTCGTCTTTGGCGGTCGCGGATATATCCCCCTTCAACCAGTTCCTCGCGAATTTCCTGAATGTCTTTAGGGGAAGCTGACTGCACTTGCTGCAGTAAATTTTCAAAATAAAGGACTTCCTCACGAGCTTTGTCAATTTGTTCAATCACGATGGAAACAGAGTTTTTGGCCTTCTGGTATTTAGAAAAATATTTTTGGGCATTTTCTGATGGCGTTTTCCGTGGATCTAAGGGTATGACAACTGTGCCGCCCATTTCATCGTAATAATCAATTACTTCGATATCTTTCATCCCTTTTTTTGCAGCATAAAGATTTGCCGTTAACAATTCCCCAAAACGTTGAAGCTGATCTGCTTTTTCAGCCTCCCTTAATGTGCTCTCTAACTTTTCAATTTTTTTCTCATTTTTTTCTTTTTCATTGATGATTAACCGCTCAATATCATTTCCTTGCTGCTTTACCCTGTCCCGTTCAGCCTTTCCAAAATAAAAACGGTCAAGCATCTCGCTTAAGGTGGAAAAGGTTTTTACTTCTCCTTTAATATGCTGTAGAGGAAAGAGGTAGAACACTTCTTTATTATCTGTTGACATGATAGAAGGCACAAGCTCTCCACTCTTGATTCTTTCTATCAACTGAAGGAACGCTGTCGGTATGGTTGCTCGGTTAGCAATGCCGCTTTGGTAAATAACTTCTTTTGCGAATAATGGTGAGGTTCCAGCAAAATGCTCAACAATTTGCTTATCAAGCTTACCGCTATTAAAATCAATCTTTCTCAATATTTCATCAGTACCAACCATAAAAGGGTTTTGTTTGTTTTGTTCTGGCGGGTAAATATATGTCTGCCCTGGCAATATCGCTCTGTGACTATTTACCGCAAATGACACGTGCTTAACACTATCGAGAATGATATTCCTCGTTTTATCAACCAGTACAATATTACTGTGTCTTCCCATGATTTCGATGATTAGCTGTTTGTAGCTGACATCACCGATTTCATTCCTGCCCTTGATTTCAAAAATAATCATCCGATCATTTTCTACTTGGTATACATCCTCTAATATATAGCCCTCAATATGCTTTCTTAGCAGCATACAGAACATTGGCGGTTCGCTGGGGTTTTCATATGCTTCATTCGTTAGCTGTACACGTGCGTAGCTGGGGTGCGCTGAAAATAATAATTTTTGGTTCACTCCATTTGCGCGGATTGTTAGAATTACTTCATTTTTATAAGGCTGATGTACTTTGTTGATTCTGCCGCCTTTTAGAGTGCGCGTGAGTTCATCAACCATTGCTTTTGTAAATAAACCATCAAATGACATGGAAAACATCCTTTGCTTAATACATATTTATTTCTTAAGTATAACTTACAAGGTTAGAGTATGTCTTATTTTATCTTGTTCATGCGGATATCATAACTCTTCTTAATTATCATAGCATTTTTTGGGACGAGGCTGAATAAGCTTTCTTTAGAGCATGTCTCATATAATTAATGGGGGAAGTGAGATGGTCGGATGAAATTCCATGAGATGGAGATAAATCAAGTAGAAAAGGTCTTAGATACCGACTTTTCTTCTGGGTTATCACCAGAAGCAGTAAAGAAACGAGTTGCTCAACATGGGCTTAATGAATTGCAGGAAGGGGAAAAGCAATCTGCTTTGCTCTTGTTTTTTAGTCAGTTTAAAGATTTTATGGTCTTAGTGCTGCTTGCAGCCACGCTCTTATCAGGATTACTTGGTGAATATATCGATGCAATTGCGATTATTGCAATTGTGATTATTAATGGTTTTCTTGGATTTTTTCAAGAAAGACGAGCTGAGAGATCATTACAGGCTCTAAAGGAATTATCTGCGCCACAGGTTTCCGTGTTACGAGAAGGACAATGGGTGAAAATCCCTTCTAAAGAAATAGTTCCAGGAGATATCATTAAATTTTCAAGCGGAGACAGAATTGGCGCAGATGTAAGGATAATTGAATCCAGAAGTTTAGAAATCGAAGAGTCCGCACTTACGGGAGAGTCAGTGCCGGTATCTAAACATATAGATCCATTAAAGACAATTAACCCTGGGATTGGCGATATGGAAAATATTGCCTTCATGGGTACCATGATCACTAGGGGTAGTGGTGTTGGAGTCGTTATTGGAACAGGAATGAAAACAGCGATGGGCCAAATTGCCGATTTACTCCAAAATGCAGAAACGCAGGAAACTCCGCTGCAGCGTCGCTTGGAGCAGTTGGGAAAAATTTTGATAACAGTTGCTTTATTGTTAACCGTTCTTGTGGTTGCGATTGGAGTCTTACAAGGACATGAACTTTATACAATGTTCTTAGCGGGTGTTTCCCTTGCAGTAGCAGCAATTCCTGAGGGATTACCGGCAATTGTAACAGTTGCATTGTCTCTCGGGGTTCAAAAAATGATTAAGAAAAATGCGATAGTCAGAAAGCTGCCGGCAGTTGAAACACTTGGCTGTGCGTCGGTTATTTGTTCTGATAAAACGGGAACTATGACACAAAACAAAATGACTGTTACCCATTTATGGAGCGGTGGTAACACTTGGACAGTCGACGGTGTGGGCTATCAGCCTCGTGGTGATTTTTACCGCGGTAATACTCGTGTACTTCCAAAAGATGAAAAAGCCTTACAGCAAATGCTCATTTTTGGAATGATTTGCAATCACTCAGAATTAAAAATCAAAGATGAAGATTATATTCTTGACGGAGATCCAACAGAGGGTGCCTTGCTTGTTAGTGCTATGAAAGCGGGACTGGATCGTACAAATTTATTAGATGAGTTTACCATCATAAATGAATTCCCGTTTGACTCTGCGAGAAAAATGATGAGTATGCATGTGAAAGACAAGCAAGGCAGGAATTTTATTGTCACAAAAGGGGCACCCGATGTAATCATAGGTAAGAGCGAATCCATCCTTTGGGATGGTAAGACACAATATCTAGGACAAAGTGTTCAAAACCAAGTTCAAGAAGCTATCAATAACCTTGCTTCAAAAGCTCTTAGGACAATTGCGATTGCCTTTAAACCTATACCAGCGAATACCGTTATCCTTAGCGAACAGGAAGCAGAAAATAAATTAACCTTTATTGGTGTTCAAGGAATGATTGACCCGCCTAGACCAGAAGTTAAAGACGCGGTGAAAGAGTGTAAGGAAGCAGGAATAAAAACAGTAATGATTACAGGCGATCATGTGATAACGGCTAAAGCGATTGCCTCACAGCTGGGGATTTTAACGAAGAAAAGTATGGTTCTAGATGGAAATGCATTATCAAACATGTCTGTTGAGGAACTAGAGGAAGTAGTAGATGATGTATCTGTATTTGCTCGTGTTTCACCAGAGCATAAATTGAAAATTGTTAAGGCTTTACAAAATAGAGGTCATATTGTGGCAATGACGGGTGATGGTGTAAATGACGCACCAGCCATTAAAGCAGCAGATATCGGTGTGGCCATGGGAATTACCGGAACAGACGTAGCGAAAGAAGCCTCATCACTCGTACTTTTAGATGATAATTTTGCAACCATCAAGTCGGCAATTGAAGAAGGCAGAAACATCTATGAAAATATAAGGAAATTTGTCCGATACTTACTGGCTTCAAATGTAGGTGAAATTTTGGTTATGTTGTTTGCGATGATCTTAGCACTGCCGCTACCATTGGTTCCAATTCAAATTCTTTGGGTAAATTTAGTGACGGATGGACTGCCGGCAATGGCATTAGGATTGGACCGTCCTGAAGAGGATGTAATGAAACGAAAACCGCGCAGTCCAAATGAAGGTGTATTTTCTCGAGGATTAGGCTGGAAAGTCGTCTCAAGGGGTTTTCTTATTGGTATCGTTACCCTTTTAGCCTTTATAATTGTCTATAAACAGAATCCTGAAAACCTGCAATATGCACAAACGATTGCATTCGCAACCCTAGTGTTGGCACAGCTCATCCATGTATTTGATTGTAGAAGTGAAAAGTCGGTTTTATCTAGAAATCCATTTGGAAACCAATATCTTGTTTGGGCGGTTGTCTCATCTCTTGCTTTAATGATTGCAGTTATCTACTACCCGCCATTCCAGCCGATATTCCACACCTTACCAATCTTAGCAAAAGACTGGCTTTTGATTATCGGTCTATCATCTATACCAACTTTTTTACTAGCAGGAACATTTTTGTTAAGAAAAACAAAATAAAGTGTGTTATAATCCAAAAGGTAGTAGAGATGACTCTATTACCTTTTGTTAGTTTCCGCAAAAAAACAATATACTTTTACATAGTAGGTTAACCGCTCAGAAGATTGGAGTGTCCTTGATGGTTATAAGTATGACGGGCTTTGGGAGAAGCAGAATTTCCTCAGCCTCTTTTTCGGTAAATGTGGAAGTAAAAACAGTCAACCATCGTTTTAGTGAAATAAATGTTCGGATGCCGAGGCAGCTGTTAAAGGTAGAAGATAAGATTAAGAAAAAATTGAATCAGCATCTAAGGCGTGGCAGAGCTGAAGTCTATATAATGATAGAAGGGGAAGGTGCAGTTACTCGGAAAATCCAGGTTGATTGGAAGCTGCTCGAAGAATACTACCTGTTTATTAAAGAAGCACGTGATAAATTCAATATTGAAGGAAATGTTTTACTTCAAGATTTATTGACACGTAACGAATTTTTACATATCGAAGAAAATGATGCTGGCAACGAAGAATTGGAAAACTTAGTACTAAGAGCAACAGAAGAAGCAGTTTTACTATGTAAGCAAATGCGAATAACTGAAGGAGAAGAGCTAAAAAAGGATTTGCTCACTTCTTTATTACAATTAGACACAAATATAGACGATCTAAGAGGTTACGCCCCACTGGTTGCCTCCGCCTATAAAGAACGCTTAATGAAAAGAATTGAGGAACTAGTACAAGGCCAAATCGATGAAAGTCGTGTATTAACCGAAGTAGCGATTTTTGCTGATAAAATTGATATTAACGAGGAATTAACAAGGTTAAATAGCCACGTCCAGCAGTTTAAGCAAACATTAAATGAGATTGAGCCTATTGGAAGAAAACTTGATTTCCTTGTGCAGGAGATGAATAGGGAAGCTAATACCATTGGATCAAAAGCAAATGACTCAAATATTACTAAAAAAGTAGTTGAAATAAAAAGTTTGCTTGAGAAACTGAAGGAACAAGTTCAAAATATTGAATAAATGTGTTTAGAAATTGGTTGACTCGACCAAAATATATTATTGATGATTGGATGATAATCATGTCGATTAAATTGATTAATATTGGATTTGGAAATATCGTATCTGCCAATCGGATAATTTCAATTGTAAGCCCTGAATCTGCTCCGATAAAAAGGATTATCCAAGATGCACGTGATAGGGGTTCTTTGATTGATGCTACATATGGAAGACGTACACGTGCCGTAATTGTCATGGATAGTGATCATGTTATTTTATCAGCGGTACAGCCTGAAACGGTTGCCCATAGATTGGCAGACCGTGATGAAATTATAGATGAAGGGTAGGATTATAGAAAATGCAGGAAAAAGGATTACTAATCGTATTTTCTGGTCCCTCTGGTGTCGGAAAAGGTACCGTTAGAAAGGAAATATTTTCCCATCCGGACACGGCTTTTGAATACTCAATATCCGCAACAACCCGTGCACCTCGCCCTGGTGAAGTAAATGGGGTGGATTATTTTTTTAAGTCACGTCAAGAATTTGAAGAGTTAATTCAGCAAGGTAAACTTTTAGAGTATGCAGAATTTGTTGGCAATTATTATGGCACACCTGTAGATTATGTTCGTGAAACCTTAGATGCCGGGAAAGATGTTTTTTTAGAAATCGAGGTAAAGGGTGCGCGACAAGTTAGAGAAAAGTTTCCAGAAGGTTTATTTATATTCTTAATGCCTCCAAGTCTTTCCGAGTTAAAGAATCGGATTGTTACCAGAGGTACTGAAACAGAAGAGTTGATCAACAATCGGATGTTATCAGCACGTGAAGAAATTGAAATGATGGAATTATATGATTATGTGGTAGAGAATGATCAGGTAGAACTGGCATGTGAACGGGTAAAAGCAATTGTTGTCGCTGAACATTGCCGCCGGGAACGTGTGGAACACCGATATAAAAAATTACTGGAGGTTGAATAAATGTTATATCCTTCGATTGACTCATTACTAAATAAAATTGACTCAAAATACTCACTAGTTTCTGTTGCAGCAAAACGTGCCCGCTCCATGCAGCAAACACGTGATGAAAGATTACCTAAATATGTTTCCTATAAACACGTAGGAAAAGCTTTAGAGGAAATCTACAGCGGTGAGCTGACATATCGAATTCCAAATAAATCAGAAACAGGTGCTATTTACGGCAAAGATAGCAATATAGGCAAGTAATAATCGAGAAGGTCTGACGGCAGGATGTCAGCCTTTTTTTATTTTTTGTCGAAAAACGGTTGAAAAAGATGAAAAAAAAAAGTGTTTCTAGCATAATAAAAGAATAGATACTTGTGGAATAGAAGTGGGGGATCCGATGATGTTGGATAAAAAGATTTTATTGTGTGTATCAGGTGGAATTGCGGTGTATAAAGCGGCAGCTTTAACGAGCAAACTTGTCCAAGCTGGTGCTAAAGTAAGAGTAATACTAAGTGAATCTGCTGCAAAATTTGTTACCCCATTAACTTTTCAGGCGTTATCTCGAAATGATGTGTATACCGATACCTTTGATGAAAAAAATCCCAATGTGATTGCACACATTGATTTAGCTGATTGGGCCGATTTAATACTTGTAGCTCCTGCAACAGCCAATACGATAGGTAAGCTGGCAAATGGCATAGCTGATAATATGATTACCACCACCTTACTTGCCGCAACTGCTCCAGTTTGGATTGCCCCGGCGATGAATGTACATATGTATGACCATCCGGCAGTGAAAAAGAACATAACTATATTGGCCTCCTACGGTTACCGGTTTATTGAACCGAGTGAGGGCTATTTAGCGTGTGGCTATGTTGGTAAGGGACGTTTAGAGGAACCCGAGAAAATTGTTGAATTAATCAAACAGAATTTTCTTAAAAACAGCTCTTTAAAGTTAAAAGGGAAAACCGTGCTAATTACTGCTGGTCCAACAAGGGAAAAGATTGACCCTGTCCGTTTTATTACCAACCATTCTACAGGAAAAATGGGATACGCTCTTGCCGAAGCTGCAAAGAAAGAGGGCGCGAAAGTAATATTAGTTTCAGGACCGGTCCATTTAACTCCTCCCGCTGGTGTAGATATAGTTAATATTGAAAGTGCAGATGAGATGTATCATGCCGTGATGAAAAACTTTGATGACGCGGATATTATTATAAAAACAGCTGCAGTCGCTGATTACACTCCTAAAGTTTCTTATGAACATAAGATGAAAAAACAGCCTGGGGACAAAGCGATTGAACTTGAAAGAACGAAAGATATTTTATTTGAGCTAGGAACAAAAAAAAGAAATCAGATTCTAATTGGATTCGCAGCGGAAACGGAAAATGTTGAAGAATATGCGCTTAAAAAATTAAAGTCCAAAAATGCAGATATGATTGTAGCGAATAATGTGAAGGCAGAAGGTGCTGGTTTTGGCAGGGATACAAACATCGTGACGCTCTTTAAGCGTGACGGAACCAAGATTGAGCTGCCTTTAATGTCAAAGCTTGAGGTTGCACATAAGATTATCGAAGAAATCGTTGTATTACCAAAGGATTTGGAATCTAATGAAAATTGCTAGTGTTATTGTTGATGTGCCTGCAAAACAAACGGATAGGGCGTTTGATTACTTAATCCCAACCGAATGGATAGAGACGATCCAGCCCGGGATGAGGGTAATAGTCCCCTTTGGTCCAAGGAAAATTCAAGGCTTTGTTACTGAGATAAAAGCAGATTCAGAATTTAAGAAACTCCGTGAAATTATTGAACCGATGGACTTAGAACCTGTTCTTAATCGGGAATTACTTGATCTCGGTAATTGGCTGACTATTAATACGTTGTGCTTTAAAATTTATGCCTATCAAGCAATGCTCCCAGCTGCATTAAAAGCGAAGTATGAAAAGAAGGTAAAGCTTTCCACAGGGGTAAAACTAAATCAATTACCTGCGCAGCTTCAAGAAGTATTTAAAAATCAAGAAGCGATACAATGGGATGACGCCTTAGAGAATGGTTTAGTTCCAATTCTCCAAAGAGAAGCTGCTAAAGGGCTGTTAGAAGTTCTTTATATAGTGAAAGAAAAACTAAAGAAAAAGAAATTAAAATATGTCATTCCTTTGCTTTCCTCAGGAGATTTGGAAACAGCGAGTAATGGCCTTCCTCAAAAGGCTGAAAAACAAAAAGAGGTTTTAAGGTATTTTGTTGAACACAGTGACCCGGTGGAATTGAGACAGTTGTTATCACATTTAAACATTTCATCATCAACTGTAAAAGCACTAGTTGAAAAGGGATTTCTTGCTGAACAAGACATGGAAGTTTATCGTGATCCTTATGAAAATCGCACATTTACACGAACCGAGCCTCTGCTCTTAACAGAAGACCAGCAGCGAGCGATGGTTCCAATTCTAGGAAGTATAGAAAATAAACGCCATGAGGTGTTTTTGCTTTATGGGGTAACTGGCAGCGGGAAAACTGAAATTTACTTGCAAACCATTCAAGATGTCATTGAAAAAGGCAAAGAGGCGATTGTACTTGTACCAGAAATTGCTTTAACTCCTCAAATGGTTAATCGCTTTAAGGGCCGTTTTGGGAATTTAGTAGCGGTATTGCACAGCGGACTTTCTGCTGGTGAAAAATATGATGAATGGCGGAAGATTCAACGTAAAGAGGTTAAAGTGGTAGTCGGTGCAAGGTCAGCCATCTTTGCTCCTTTTGAGAACCTGGGCATTATTATTATTGATGAGGAACATGAAACAAGCTACAAGCAGGAAGAAATGCCGCGTTATCATGCGCGAGATGTAGCGATAGAACGAGCGCAAAATAATCAATGCCCAGTTGTACTTGGGAGCGCAACTCCAGCACTTGAGTCATTTGCAAGAGCACAAAAAGGGGTTTACACACTATTATCCCTGCCGAACCGGATGAATAAGAGGGCATTGCCGGCAGTAGAAATTGTTGATATGCGGGAGGAACTTAGAGCTGGTAATCGCTCTATGTTTTCGAGGAAATTGTTTGAATTACTAAAAGAGCGAATTGAAAGAAAAGAGCAGTCTGTATTATTTCTAAACAAACGCGGGCACTCCTCATTTGTTATGTGCAGGGATTGCGGGTATGTGATGAATTGCCCGAATTGTGATATTTCCTTAACCTATCACAAGGTTAAGGATCAAATGAAATGCCATTATTGCGGTTTTGAAAGCTATGTACCTATCCAGTGCCCTGAGTGCGCAAGTGATTATATCCGTTATTTTGGTACAGGAACACAAAAGGTTGAAGAAGAACTGGGGAAAATTCTTCCTGAGGCAAAAGTAATTCGTATGGATGTTGATACTACTGGGCAAAAGGGAGCCCATGAAAGGCTGTTAAAGGAATTCCATGAAGGAAAAGCTGATATTCTTTTAGGTACGCAAATGATTGCTAAAGGATTGGATTTTCCGAATATTACGCTTGTTGGCGTACTTTCAGCAGATACGATGCTCCATTTACCGGATTTCCGCTCCTCTGAAAAAACATTTCAGCTATTAACACAAGTTAGCGGCAGGGCAGGGCGCCATGAATTACCCGGGGAAGTCATAATCCAAACTTATACACCGGAGCATTATAGTGTAGAGCTGGCCGGAACACAGGATTATGATCGCTTTTACCACAGGGAAATGATGATGAGAAAAGCTCATCATTACCCGCCCTTTTATTATCTGTCCTTAATCACAATAAGTCATGAAGAATTAATGACTGTTGTTTCGGCAACTGAAAAAATCGCTGCTTTTGTCAGGTCACGTCTGTCCAATCATGCAGTCGTTCTGGGTCCTGCTGCGTCACCAATCCCGCGAATCAATAACCGCTACCGCTATCATTGCCTAATAAAATATAAGCGTGAACCGGAGCTTAATAAGACATTAAAAGCCATACTCGACCAATACCAAAGCGACCCAAAAAGCGGCTTACTTGTATCAATCGATGTAAACCCATTTATTTTAATGTAAGAAACCAAATATCGTTGATATAAAAGGTTATGAAAGAGTAATTTGGGTGAAAATGTATAGTAATTAATAATAAAGATAAAAGAATCGGACAACTACGATTTTAGATGGAGGAACACCTTTGGCGATTAGAAAAATTGTAATGTACCCAGCTGAGGTACTTGAAAAAAATTGCAGACCTGTAGAAAAGTTTGACAGAAAGCTTGCTAAATTGCTTGATGATATGTATGACACCATGATTGAACATGATGGTGTTGGACTTGCGGCGCCACAAATTGGAATAGATGAACGAATCGCAATTGTTGATATTGATGATGAGTACGGTACGATTGAGATGATTAATCCACGTATTATCAATACATCAGGAGAGCAAACGGGTCCTGAAGGCTGTTTAAGCTTCCCAGACCTTTTTGGAGAAGTAACCAGACCCAATTATGTGAAAATCGAGGCATTTGATCGAAAAGGAAAAAAATTCACCCTCGAAGCTGAAGAATTTCTGGCAAGGGCAATACAACATGAAATCGATCATTTAGACGGGGTATTATTCACATCTAAAGTAAGCCGATATCTTGAAGAAGATGAGTTAAAAGGAGTAGAAAGTGAATGACGAGAATCGTTTTTATGGGTACCCCAGACTTTTCAGTACCCGTGCTGCAAAGAATAATAAATGACGGTTATGAGGTTATAGGTGTTGTTACCCAGCCAGATCGACCGGTTGGCAGAAAAAAAGTACTAACACCGCCGCCTGTCAAAGTTGAAGCATTGAAGCATGGTATCCCAGTGTATCAACCTGAAAAAATCCGCCAAAAAGAGGAATTGGAAAAGATCATTTCTTTAAATCCCGATTTGATCATTACAGCGGCTTTCGGACAAATATTACCGAAAGAAATATTAGAAGCACCAGCACATGGCTGTATTAACGTCCATGCCTCGCTTCTTCCAGAACTTCGCGGCGGAGCACCCATTCATTATGCTCTCATCCAAGGCAAAAAGAAAACAGGGATCACCATTATGTATATGGTTGAAAAGCTGGACGCCGGTGACATTTTAACTCAAGTAGAAGTAGAGATTACTGAGGAAGATAATGTGGGTAGCCTTCATACAAAGCTAAGCAAGGCTGGGGCTGAACTTTTATCAGAAACTCTGCCCAATTTATTAAAAGGAAAATTAACGCCTATTCCACAGGATAATGCGAAAGCAACATTTGCTTCTAATATTAAGCGCGAGCAGGAAAAAATTGATTGGTCCAAAACGGGCGAAGAGATTTATAATCATATCCGCGGCTTAAACCCCTGGCCAGTTGCTTTTACAACCCTTGATGGTCAAACGTTAAAAGTGTGGCGTTCAGAGAAGGTCACAGGTATAGATAACCGGGAGCCTGGAACCATCTTAAAGAACGACCCTGATGGCCTAACTGTATCAACGGGTAATGAAACAGCTATTAAGATTAAAGAACTGCAGCCTTCTGGAAAAACGAAAATGACATGTGAAGAATTTTACAGAGGTGCAGGTTCGAAAATCTTAGTTGGCAGCAAACTAGGAGAATAAAATGACCAATAAAAAGAAAAATGTACGTGAAGCAGCGGTGGAATTACTGGAGAACATTGAAAAAAATCAATCTTACAGTAACTTACTGTTAAATAGTACCATTGAAAAAAACAAAATTCCCTCTATTGATATCGGTCTGCTGACAGAGTTAACATATGGAACATTACAAAGAAAGATGGCGCTCGACTACTATCTAAAACCCTTTATAAAAAACAGCAAAAAGTTGGAAAATTGGGTGCACCAGCTATTAAGGATAACACTCTATCAAATGGTATACCTTGATAAGATTCCTGATAGAGCAGCCATATATGAAGCAGTCGAAATTGCTAAAAAGCGAGGACACAAAGGGATTTCAGGAATGGTAAATGGTGTGCTGAGAAGTATTCAGCGTGAGGGACTCCCATCATTGGATCAAGTTAGTGATCCCATTGAAAAGCTATCAATCGAAACGAGCCACCCAGAATGGCTGGTTAAGAGGTGGGTTGAGCAATTTGGTTTTGAAAGAACAAAAGAAATGTGTGAGATCAACCTAACGGCGCCACTGCAAACAGCGAGGGTAAACCTAACAAAAACGACTGTCCGTGAAGTGATTGAGGATCTTGATGAAGAAGGATTTCTAGTTGAAAAAAGTCCTGTTATTCCGGAAGCTATTAGGGCTTTGAGGGGAAATTTGGCACTTTCAAGGGCGTTTAAAAAAGGCATGATTACCATACAGGACGAAAGTTCAATGCTGGCTGCCTATGCACTAGCTCCAAATGAAAACGAATTGATTTTGGATGCCTGTGCCGCTCCTGGCGGAAAAACGACTCATATTGCAGAAACAATGAAATTAACTGGCGGAGTAATTTCGCTCGATTTACATGAACATAAAGTAAAATTAATTAATGAAAATGCTAAACGTTTAGGTTTGGGTAATATAAGGACAATTGCAATGGATTCACGCAAGGCAGGAGAACAGTTTCAAGAGGAGTATTTTGATAGAATCCTCCTCGATGCCCCGTGTTCAGGGTTGGGTGTTATGAGAAGGAAACCTGACATGAAATATACCAAAAAAGAACAAGATCTTTATCAATTAAGTACGATTCAACAAAATTTATTAAACTCGGTCTCACCTTTAGTGAAAAAAGGTGGAATTCTTGTCTACAGTACGTGTACAGTAGATAAAGAAGAAAATGAAGGTACAGTCTTAAAATTTTTACAAGAGCATCCTGAATTTGAGACAGATGCTTCATTAAAAGGAAGAATGCCAGAGGCAATTCAACCATTGGTAACAGATGGTTATTTACAAATACTTCCCCAGGATATTGGCTCTGACGGATTCTTTATCGTATGCTTAAGAAAGAAGGTGTAACAGTTGGAACAATTAAATACAACTGAGAACAATACAACATTGGACATAAAAAAAACTTCTATTTATTCCCTGCAGCTTCATGAACTCAAGGAATGGCTGACTAATAATGGTGAAAAGCCTTTCCGTGGTGAGCAAATCTTTGACTGGCTATACAAAAAAAGAGTTTCTTCTTTTGAAGATATGAATAATTTATCAAAAGGTTTACGTGATAAGCTATCAGAGAATTTTCAAATTACCACATTAAAAACGGTTATAAAGCAATCGTCTTCTGACGGTACCATTAAATTTCTGTTTGAACTTCACGACGGGTACTCTATTGAGACTGTTTTAATGCGACATGATTATGGCAATTCGGTTTGTGTAACAACGCAAGTTGGCTGCCGGATTGGATGTACCTTCTGTGCTTCCACACTTGGAGGGCTTAAGCGTCATTTAGAAGCTGGTGAAATTGTTGCACAGGTTGTAACAGTTCAGCAAGCTCTTGACGAAACAGACGAGCGTGTCAGCTCAGTAGTTATTATGGGGATAGGCGAACCGTTCGACAATTATGATAACATGATGTCGTTTCTAAAAATCATTAATCATGACAAAGGATTGATGATTGGTGCACGTCATATAACAGTTTCCACCAGCGGAATTGTACCGAAAATTTATCAATTTGCTGATGAAAATATGCAAATTAATTTTGCGATTTCACTTCATGCGCCTAACACTGAATTAAGGTCTCGGTTAATGCCTATCAACAGGGCATATAAACTAGATGACTTAATGAAATCTGTAAGGTATTATATCGATAAGACGGGGCGTCGAATTAGTTTTGAATACGGACTTTTTGGCGGTGTTAATGATTCAGTTGAACATGCAGAAGAATTAGCATCCTTATTAAAAGGACTGAAATGCCATGTTAACCTAATTCCTGTTAATTATGTTCCAGAGAGGGACTATGTACGTACCCCAAAGGATAAAATCTTTGCATTTGAAAAAACACTCAAAAATCGCGGTATTAATGTAACCATTCGCCGGGAGCAGGGTCACGACATTGACGCAGCATGTGGACAACTTCGTGCAAAGGAGCGAAAAGAAGAGACGAGGTGACAGCGTTGAAAGCTGTGTATAAGACGGATGTAGGGAGAATTCGAAAGAATAACGAAGATAGTGTTGGTATATTTTTAAACCGAGACGGGCAGCGCCTTGCCATCGTAGCTGATGGTATGGGCGGTCACCGTGCTGGTGACGTGGCTAGCACAATGACATTAACCACTTTAAAAGAGATGTGGGAGGAATCTGAAGGGATTCAAACTGCAGAACAAGCGGAAGTTTGGTTAAAAACAAAGATTATTCAAGTCAACAGGGTTTTATTTGACCATGCAAACAGCCATGATGAATGTGATGGAATGGGTACTACGATTGAAGCTGTTATTACTACGCATCTATTCGCTACCATAGCGCATGTTGGTGATAGCCGTTGTTATATACTAAATGAATCGGGATTCCAGCAATTGACGGAAGATCATACTCTGGTGAATGAATTAGTTCGCACTGGGCAAATATCAAAAGAGGACGCCGAACATCATCCCAGAAAGAATGTTATCATGCGGGCTCTTGGAACTGAACTGAATGTCTCAATAGATATTAAAACCATTACGTTTGAAGAAGGGGACATTCTCTTATTATGCTCTGACGGACTTTCAAACAAAGTAAGTGAAGCAGAACTTGCTGAAATACTAAAGAACGAGGATGACTTAGAGAAAAAATCAAATTTATTAATCTCTATCGCTAATGAGCGTGGCGGCGAGGATAACATTTCACTGGCGATTGTTGAGTTTTCTGATACCGGCGAGGGTGATTTATAATGTTGATTGGAAAACGCTTAAGCGGTCGATATAAGGTGTTAGAAATGATTGGTGGCGGTGGAATGGCAAATGTCTATTTAGCCCATGACATGATTCTTGACCGTGATGTTGCCGTGAAAATGCTTCGCCTTGATTTTGCCAATGATGAGGATTTTATTCGCAGATTTCGCAGAGAAGCACAATCTGCGACAAGCTTAGCTCATCCTAGTATCGTAAGTATTTATGATGTTGGAGAAGAGGATGATCTTTATTTTATTGTAATGGAATATGTTGAGGGTCAAACACTTAAACAATACATACAACAAAATTCACCGTTACAAGTTGAAGAAACAATTGAAATTATGAAACAATTGACATCAGCTATTTCGCATGCCCATCAAAACCATATTATACACAGAGATATCAAGCCGCAAAATATTCTTGTTGACCGCTTTGGTAATGTGAAAATTACAGATTTTGGCATTGCTATGGCTCTAAGTGCAACAAGTATTACTCAAACGAATTCTGTATTGGGGTCGGTACACTATTTGTCACCTGAACAAGCGCGTGGAGGTATGGCAAATAGGAAATCGGATATTTATTCCCTTGGAATTGTCATGTTTGAATTATTAACCGGCAGACTTCCCTTTTCAGGAGAATCTGCAGTCTCAATTGCATTAAAACATTTGCAATCAGAAACTCCTTCCGTAAGAAGGTGGAATCCGAACGTTCCACAAAGTGTTGAAAATATCGTGTTAAAGGCGACTGCCAAGGATTCCTTTCATCGGTATAACAGTGTTGATGAAATGGAGGAAGATTTAAGAACAGCACTTGATTCACAGAGAATAAATGAAGCGAAATTTGTAATTCCTACTGATGATGAAGCAACAAAAGCGATTCCCATCATAACGAATGACCGTCCGTTGCAAAATCTTGATGAAACGTTAGTTCATAGTGATAAAATTTCAGACAATGTCAAGAAAGATACAGTAAAAAAAGCGAAAGACAAGAAAAAACGTAAAAAGTGGCCTATTATATTAATTTCAACCTTTTTATTGTTACTATTGCTGGGAATATTCACTATTACAGTCTTACCAGACTTATTATCCCCTAAAGATGTAAGCATACCTGATATCAGCGGGATGGAACTAGAAGAAGCAATTGCCAAATTGGAAGCTTCAGGTCTTAAGGCAGGCGAGGAAGAAGAAATACCTGATGATGAAATTGAAGAGGGGAGAGTCATCAAAACAAGTCCTGAAGCGGAAAGTACGGTAAAAGAAAATACATCTGTCAAAATATTTGTAAGTACTGGTAAGGAAAAGATAGAACTAGAAGATTATGTTGAAAGAAGCTATGATGATGTAATTCCTTTATTGGAGGATCTGAACTTTAAAGATATTAATACTACTGAAGTTTTTGATGATAGTGAGGCTGGTACAATTCTTAGCCAAGAGCCTGAAGCAGGTCAAGAAATAATTCCTGATGAAACTATATTAATATTTGAAGTAAGTAAGGGGCCAGAACCAATCGTCTTAAGAGACTTAACACAATACAGCACAAAGGGTGCACAGGAATATTTAGATTCTGTTGGACTTAAATTTGAAATTTCAGAAGAAAAGTATGATGATTTGATTCCTAAGGGCAGCATTATTTCGCAGTCACCTCTGCCTAATACGGAAATGAAAATGGGTGACAAGGTTTCAGTTGTTATTTCAAAAGGCAAGGAAGAAAAACCGCCTAAAGATGTAACGAGAGATATCACAATTGAGTACAATCCTATAGTACCAGGGCAAAAACAGAGAGTCCTTATTTATATTGAGGACATGACTCATAGTATGACCGAGCCTGCGGAAGACTTTGAAATTACTACTACAACGAGAGTCCCAATCACATTGAAGATTCCATTTGATGGAAAAGGTGGGTACAGAGTCCAACTTGATGATCGGGTTATTGCGCAAGAAACGTTGAATTATCAAGAGTTAGAATAAACTTCAAGGAGTGTGGCTATGCCTGAAGGGAAAATTGTTAAAGCATTAAGTGGTTTTTATTACGTACTGCATGATGGAGTAATGATTCAATGCCGGGGTAGAGGTGTATTTCGAAAAAACAAGATTACACCACTTGTCGGTGATGAAGTCGTTTTTCAGGCTGAAAATGAACGTGATGGTTATATTATGGAAGTTAAGGAAAGAAAGAATGAACTGGTTCGTCCGCCTATAGCAAATGTCGATCAGGCCATTCTCGTCTTTTCCGCCGTCGAACCTGATTTTAGTACCGTATTATTAGACCGTTTTCTTGTCCTTGTTGAATATAATCATATTAAACCACTTATATGCATCACAAAGATGGATTTAACAAATGACAACGAAAAGCAGGGCATTAATGAATATGCTGATCATTATAGAAACATAGGTTATGAAGTATTACTGACTTCATCCGAAACAGAAGCGGGTATTGAAGGATTGACTCCACATGTCGAAGATAAAATATCAGTTTTCGCTGGTCAATCAGGTGTCGGAAAATCCTCACTTTTAAATGTATTACGACCCGATCTTGAACTAAAAACTAACGATATTTCCTCACATTTAGGCAGAGGAAAGCACACTACCCGGCATGTTGAATTAATTAGTATTGGCAGTGGCCTAATTGCAGATACACCGGGTTTTAGTTCTTTAGAATTCACCGATATCGAAGCTGAGGAATTGACGTATTGCTTTCCGGAAATGGCAAGAGAAAGTGAAAATTGTAAATTTCGAGCCTGTTTACATATTAGTGAGCCTAAATGTGCTGTGAAAGCAGCAGTTGAATCTCAAACCATTACTCAATACCGCTATCAACATTATGTTGATTTCCTTCAAGAAATAAAAGAAAGAAAGCCGAGGTATTAAAATGCTGAAAATTGCACCTTCCATCCTTTCTGCTGATTTCGCCAAATTAGGTGAAGAAATAACTGCAGTTGAAAGGGCTGGGGCTGACTATATCCATGTTGATGTAATGGACGGTCATTTTGTTCCAAATATTACAATAGGACCATTAATTGTGGAGGCAATTCGTCCCGTTACAAAGCTTCCGCTAGACGTACATCTAATGATTGATAACCCTGACCAATATATTGAAGCCTTTGCGAAAGCAGGAGCAGATTACATTACCGTTCATGTTGAAGCATGCAGACATCTTCATCGGACGATCCATCATATTAAGTCATTTGGAATTAAAGCGGGAGTGGTGTTAAATCCAGCAACTCCTGTTAACACCATTGAGCATATTTTAAAAGATATTGATATGGTGTTGTTAATGTCCGTTAATCCAGGGTTCGGCGGTCAAAAATTCATTCCGGAAGTCCTGCCTAAAATTAGAAAAGTAAAGGAAATGGCAGACTCAATTGGAAAAGAAATTGAAATTGAAATTGATGGCGGAGTAAATTCAGAAACGGCAAAATTATGTGTAGAGGCAGGAGCGAATGTTCTTGTAGCTGGATCTGCTATTTATGATCAAGAGGACTACGCAGCAGCGATCTCGTTAATAAGGGGATAAAAAGTACAAAGCCGGCTAAAATGCTGGCTTTTTGCGTAGTAAAAAGGGGGATACTAATGAATATAAATATATTAGCAGGGGGTCCTGAAGAATTTCTTCCCAATTTACATGAATATTCTAGTGAGAATGACATATGGGTTGGAGTTGATCGAGGGGTATACAGTCTTATTAATAAGAATCTTACACCAGTTATTGGTTTTGGAGATTTCGATTCTGTTTCGAAAGAAGAATTGCAGGTAATTGAAGGTCATGTAAAGGAAATGAAGAGGTATAAGCCCGAAAAAAATGAAACAGATATGGAACTTGCTTTGAATTGGGCTATAAAACAAGAGCCTGTTTTAATCCGAATTTTTGGAGCCACTGGTGGGAGATTAGACCATCTGCTGGCGAATGTACACTTATTGGTCAAACCGGTATTGGAAGAAAACCCAGTAAACATGGTTCTTATTGATAATCAAAATATTTTATCATTAAAAGGACCGGGAAGTTATAAAATTGAACAAAGGGCAGATAAAAAGTATATTTCTTTTGTTCCTATAACCCTTGACGTAAAAGGCATCACTCTGGAGGGCTTTAAATATCCGTTAGAAAACCGTCATATTTCCATAGGCTCTACACTATGTATTAGTAATGAACTTATTAGTGATTATGGTACTTTTTCATTTTCGGAAGGCATATTATTAGTGATAAGAAGTAATGATTAATAGCTTTTTTAGAGGTACTGATTTCGTCCGTTTGAATAAAATAGTAAGGGCGTACGAGAGAAGTTAGATGTGTGAGATGGTGAGGAGGGACATAATGAAGTTTTATACAATTAAACTGCCAAAGTTTTTAGGTGGACTTGTCCGAGCGATGATTGGTGCATTTAATAAGAAGGAATAGAGAAGCTGTTTAAGCACCTATTTTATGGGTGCTTTTTTATTTTGAGGAAATATGGGAAAGATAGTAAGAAAGGGCACCCTTTAAAGGATGCCCTGACATATTAAACGCGTTCTACTTTACCAGCTCTTAACGCTCTTGTAGAAACCCAAACACGCTTAGGCTTTCCATCAACAAGAATACGTACTTTTTGTAGGTTAGCACCCCATGTACGCTTGTTAGCGTTCATAGCGTGAGAACGTGCGTTACCAGTTGTAGTTTTCTTTCCAGTTACAACACATTTACGTGGCATAATGATTCCCTCCTTAATACCCAAAGCTTTATACAGCATTTACGTTATTGTCTAAAGATACTTTAATAATTTATCATACAACCAGTTTGAATGCAATAGTGATTACGAAACGTTTCAAGAAAAATACCTTGACATGCATTATTATTGATTGTAAAGACTATAAGAAGAAAGTATCGCTTTCAAATTTTTCTTCACTATAGTAAAATGACTTTAGTCAAGGTAGTGTCCTAAATATTGTAGTTAAAATCTTAAAGATGATTTTAACGAGAAAATATTTATTTTGCGCTTTAGAATATAGTATGCAAGCTCTTTTTTTAAAGAGCCTAGTCAAGGAGCAATTTCCAAAAGGGGGAACGATTCATGTCCATCGAATTAAAAACTAAGTTCGGACAAATTGATATTTCAAATGAAGTAATCGCCACCATCGCTGGAGGTGCCGCTATCGATTGTTATGGAATTGTCGGTATGGCATCAAAGAGCCAAATAAAAGACGGTCTTACAGAAATTTTAAGAAGAGAAAATTTTACTCGTGGAGTTATTGTTCGCCAAGAGAATGAAGAAGTACATATTGATATGTATATAATTGTCAGCTATGGAACAAAGATTTCCGAGGTTGCTCATAACGTGCAATCAAAGGTGAAATACACACTTGATAAGACCGTTGGACTTGCCGTTGACTCGGTAAATATTTACGTTCAGGGAGTTCGTGTGACGAACCCGTAAGTGGTGTAACGAACCGCAAGTAGAGGAGGAAAGTTTGTGTCTATTACAGCTTTAGATGGAAAACGTTTTGCAGAGATGGTGATTCAAGGTGCGAATCATCTAGGTGCCAACGCAAAAATGGTGGATGCATTAAACGTTTTTCCTGTGCCCGATGGAGATACTGGAACGAATATGAATTTATCAATGACCTCAGGGGCAAAGGAAGTTAAAAATAATGTGCAGGAACATATTGGTAAAGTCGGGGTGGCTCTATCCAAGGGTTTACTTATGGGTGCTAGAGGCAACTCCGGGGTTATCCTTTCCCAATTATTTCGTGGATTTTCAAAAGCAATTGAAACCAAAGCAGCCATCTCTGGAAAAGAATTTGCAGCAGCGTTAGAATCGGGTGTCGAAACTGCCTATAAAGCGGTAATGAAGCCGGTTGAGGGAACGATTTTAACGGTTGCAAAGGATTCTGCTAAAAGAGGTGTGCAGGCTTCCCAAAAATCGAACGATATCATCGAGATTATGGATGAAGTTTTAAAAGAAGCAAAGGCCTCTCTAAAACGTACCCCAGATCTGCTGCCAGTTTTAAAAGAAGTTGGTGTTGTTGATAGCGGTGGACAAGGGCTGGTTTTTGTTTATGAAGGATTTCTTGCTGAACTCAAAGGCGAGAAACTTCCAGATTCGCCTGAAGCATATCCTTCTATGGACGAAATGGTGAGTGCTGAACACCATAAAAGTGTCCAAGGTCATATAAATACAGAAGATATTGTATATGGGTACTGTACAGAATTTATGGTGAAGTTTGAAGATGCGAAGCTGGCAAAGCATCCATTCGACGAACAGGTTTACCGGAATGATCTAAGTAAACTTGGTGATTCCTTACTGGTTATAGCGGATGACGAGGTTGTTAAGGTTCATATTCATTCTGAACAGCCCGGTGATTGCCTAAGTTACGGACAGAGATACGGAAGCTTAATCAATATAAAAATTGAAAACATGAGACAGCAGCATTCCAATATAGTTGGAGAAACGCATACACCGTTAGTTTCCGATAAACCTCAAGTAGCTAAAGAACAGCAAGAGTATGGGATAGTTACTGTGTCCATGGGTTCTGGAATTGCGGATTTATTCAAAAGTATCGGTGCACATGCAGTAATTGAAGGCGGCCAAACGATGAATCCGAGTACCGAGGATATTGTTAAAGCCGTTAAAGAAGTGAATGCAAAAAAAGTATTTATTCTCCCGAATAATAAAAATATTATTATGGCTGCGCAGCAAGCGGCTGAAGTATCGGATGAAGAAATTTATGTAATCCCATCTAAAACTGTCCCTCAAGGTTTATCTGCACTTTTAGCATTTAATCCAGCTGGAGATGTTAAGGCAAATGAAGCTGCTATGACAGAAGCAATGCAGCATGTGAAGACGGGGCAAATTACCTTTGCTGTTCGCGACACCCAAATTGACGGTTTAGAAATTGAAAAAGATGACTTCATGGGAATTGCAGAAGGCAAAATCGTTGTGAAAAACAAAGATAAAGGTAAAACTGCGGAAGATTTGCTTACTAAGATGGTGGATGAGGATTCGGAAATATTAACCATCATTTATGGTGAAGATGTAACCGAGGACGAGGTAAATGCACTTACAGCGTTTGTAGAAGAGAAGTTCGAGGACGTAGAAGTTGAACTTCATAATGGAAAACAACCATTATATTCATTTATCTTTGCAATAGAATAAGTGATAAAATTAGAAGGGGAAACCCTTCTTTTTTCTTTTTTATGTGTTATAAATATAGATGGATATCCAAAGAGATACATTTGTCCTAGGGGGAGTAGACGGATGAAATATAGAAGTGTGTTTGACATAATAGGACCTGTTATGATTGGACCATCGAGCTCGCATACTGCTGGAGCTGCGAGAATTGGCAGAGTTGCTAGGAGTTTATTTGGCAGGGAACCAAAATGGGCGAATATATCTTTATACGGCTCGTTTGCTAAAACGTATAAAGGGCATGGTACGGATGTCGCGATTATTGGTGGTTTGTTAGATTTTGATACCGATGACGTAAGAATCATAAATGCAATTGATATAGCGAAAGAACGGGGTATTAAACTTCGATTTATAGAAGAAGAGGCAGTTACGGATCATCCAAACACTGCTAGAGTAATCATTGGTGATGATAAAGGGGAATTAGAGCTAGTCGGAATCTCAATTGGCGGCGGCAAAATTGAAATAACTGAGTTAAATGGCTTTGAATTAAAATTATCCGGAAACCATCCAGCCATTTTAGTGGTTCATAATGATCGTTTTGGTGCTATCGCAAGTGTTTCCAATGTCCTGGCAAAATACGAAATCAATATTGGCCATATGGAAGTTGCAAGAAAAGAAAAAGGAAAGCTTGCTCTTATGACCATTGAAGTAGACCAAAATATCGAAAATAAAATCCTTCAAGAACTAGAAGAATTACCAAATATACTGAAGGTTACAAAAATTGTTGATTAGCTCTGCGCTGGGGCTCGACAAAGACAATATGAAAAACAAGGGGGAAGGCAATTGTTTCGAAATGTTGCAGAGTTAGTAGAGCTTGCTGTTAGTAAAAATAAAAAAATATCGGAAATAATGATTGAGCAAGAAATGAATGTCACCGGCCGTAGCCGCGAAGAAGTACTTGCTTTTATGGACCGTAATCTAAGGGTTATGGAAGAAGCCGTTGAACGAGGAATCAAAGGAGTTAAATCCCACTCAGGGTTAACCGGCGGCGATGCTGTTCTATTACAAAAGTATATTGAAAAAGGCAACTTCCTGTCAGGCAAAACGATCCTTGACGCAGTAAGCAAAGCGGTAGCAACCAATGAGGTCAATGCAGCAATGGGAACAATTTGTGCTACGCCGACTGCAGGTTCAGCTGGAGTTGTGCCCGGTACACTTTTCGCAGTGAGAGAGAAACTAAATCCGACTAGAGAACAAATGGTAGAATTTCTTTTTACCGCAGGAGCTTTTGGTTTCGTCGTTGCGAACAATGCTTCAATTTCAGGTGCTGCTGGTGGATGCCAAGCGGAGGTTGGTTCTGCTTCCGGAATGGCTGCAGCAGCTATTGTTGAAATGGCAGGCGGTACACCGGAGCAATGTGCAGAAGCAATGGCCATCACATTAAAAAATATGCTTGGTCTCGTTTGTGATCCTGTTGCCGGTCTTGTCGAAGTACCATGTGTAAAAAGAAATGCAATGGGTGCAGCCAATGCAATGGTAGCTGCAGATATGGCATTAGCAGGTATAACCAGCAGAATACCATGTGATGAAGTTATTGATGCCATGTATAAAATAGGACAATCAATGCCGACCGCATTAAAAGAAACAGCACAGGGAGGGTTGGCGGCAACTCCGACAGGTCGTGAACTCGAAGCTAAGATCTTCGGTATTCCGCGCGTGTAAAGTGAATCAATACCTAAAACAATCAGTTACAGTGTTAAAAGGAATTGGGGAAGAAACAGCTGAGAGTTTAGCAGAAATGAAAATATATACAGTCGAAGATTTATTAGAATATTTTCCTTACCGTTATGAAGATTATCGGCTTCGTGAACTCTCAGAGGTAAAGCATGATGAGAAGATTACAATAGAAGGGAAGGTTCATAGTGAGCCTTCTCTTACATATTATGGCCGGAAGAAATCTAAGCTGATGATTAGAATGTTCGTTGGACAATATTTAATTAAGGTTGTGTTTTTTAATCAGCCTTATTTAAAGTCAAAAATCGTTATGAATGAAACCATTACGATTACAGGTAAATGGGACGCCCATCGGCAAACGATTACCGCTAATGAAATGCAGGTTGGACAAAATACAAAAACAACAGATTTTGAGCCAGTATACTCATTAAAAGGGAAAATCACCACTAAGGGAATGCGTAAATTTATTTCGATTGCATTTCAACAATTTGGTCAATATATCGAGGAAAGTTTACCGTTAACTCTTGTCAAAAAGTATCGCTTGGTAGACCGCAATAGTGCTCTGAAGGCGATGCATTTTCCAGTTAATCAAGAGGACGTAAAACAGGCTCGCCGCCGTTTAGTTTATGAGGAATTTCTGTTATTTCAGTTAAAAATGCAGGCATTACGGAAATTTGAACGAGAGCACTCACCTGGAATTGAGCAAAACTATTTAGAAACGAAGGTAGAGAAATTTATTCAATCATTGCCCTTCCCTTTGACCAATGCACAGAGTCGTGTTGTATCAGAAATTCTAAACGACTTAAAATCACCTTTAAGGATGAACCGCTTGCTCCAAGGAGACGTGGGTTCGGGGAAAACAGTGGTTGCTGCGATTGGATTATATGCGAGTGTTACAGCTGGCTACCAAGGGGCATTAATGGTACCAACGGAAATTTTAGCAGAACAGCATGCTGAGTCCCTTAATGGTTTATTAGAACCGTTTGGGCTTAGATGTGAATTGTTAACGAGTTCTGTTAAAGGGAAACGAAGAAGAGAGATCCTTCAACAAGTATCTGAAGGTACAGTGGATATATTAATAGGGACACATGCTCTTATTCAAGATGAGGTTACCTTCAAAAAACTAGGGTTCGTCATAACGGACGAACAACACCGCTTTGGGGTTGAACAACGGAGGGTGTTACGGGAAAAAGGAGAAAATCCTGATGTCTTGTTCATGACTGCTACACCGATACCAAGAACGCTTGCTATTACCGTGTTTGGTGAGATGGATGTATCGGTCATTGATGAAATGCCGGCTGGCAGAAAGGCGATTGAAACCTACTGGGCAAAGCCGGAAATGTTAGGAAGGGTTCTTTCTTTTGTAGAAAAGGAATTGGAAAAGGGTCATCAGGCTTATGTGATTTGCCCATTGATTGAAGAATCAGACAAGCTGGATGTCCAAAACGCTATTGACGTTCATACTACTCTAACGCACCACTTTCAAAATCGCTTTAAGGTTGGACTTATGCATGGACGGTTAAGTTCGGATGAAAAAGATACGATTATGAAGGCATTTAGTACCAATGAGGTACAGGTGTTAGTTTCAACCACAGTAGTAGAAGTAGGTGTGAATGTTCCGAATGCTACGATGATGGTCATTTATGACGCAGAAAGATTTGGACTTTCCCAGCTCCATCAGCTTCGCGGCAGGGTAGGCAGAGGCAGTGACCAATCGTACTGTATTCTTCTAGCGGATCCAAAGTCAGAAGTAGGTCAGGAACGAATGCGAATAATGGCCGAAACAAATGACGGTTTCGTATTAAGTGAAAAGGACCTCGAACTGCGAGGACCTGGAGACTTCTTTGGTAAAAAACAAAGCGGGGTACCAGAATTTAAGCTTGCAGACATGGTTCATGATTACCGCACACTTGAAACAGCCAGAAATGACGCGTCTCTAATGATCCAATCAAAAACCTTTTGGACAAGAAAAGAATACCAATACCTAAGAAACCAGCTAGAAAACACAGGTGTATTAGAAGGAGAAAAACTAGATTAATCAATAAAACCAACTTAGAGCAGACTGTAAGAATAAAAACTTATTCTTGCAATCTGCTTTTTCTAATTTTATACTACTATTAGTACCTAGTCATAATAGCTCGGACGGTGTATGATATGAGAAGAACAAAAAAAGAACGACAACAAATGCTTAAGGAAACCATTAAGGAAAATCCTTTTATAACGGATGAAGACCTAGCAGAAAAATTTCAAGTTAGTGTGCAAACCATCCGCTTAGACCGTCTGGAATTATCAATTCCTGAACTACGGGAAAGGATAAAGTATGTTGCCGAGAAAAAATTTGAAGATGAAGTCCGGTCTTTACCACTAGAAGAAGTCATTGGTGAAATAATTGATATTGAACTCGATCAAAGTGCGATTTCCATATTTGATGTTAGAGAAGAGCATGTTTTTATTCGGAACAAGATTGCTCGCGGGCACCATGTTTTCGCCCAGGCAAATTCACTAGCAGTAGCGGTAATAAATGATGAATTGGCGTTAACAGCAAAGGCAAATATTCAATTCAAGCGTTCTGTCAAACAAGGTGAACGAGTGATTGCCAAAGCAAAAGTTTTAAAAATAGACGATGGCCTTGGCAGGACGATTGTTGAAGTAACCAGTTATGTCAATAACGAACTTGTTTTTAAAGGCGAATTCGAAATGTACCGTTCAGAAAAATCATTAAAGGATGAGAAAAGATGAAGATAGCGATCGATGCAATGGGTGGCGACCATGCTCCTAAAGAAATCGTAATCGGTGCAATGAAAGCTGTAGAAGCATTTTCTGATATACATATAACCCTAGTCGGGGATGAAACCAAAATTAATGAATACTTAACGAATCAAGAACGAATAAGCATTATACATACATCCGAGGTGATCCTTGGTACTGACGAACCTGTGAGGGCAGTTCGACGAAAAAAAAGTGCCTCCATGGTACTTGCCGCGCAGCAAGTTGCCGATGGAATCGCAGACGCGTGTATATCAGCAGGAAATACAGGTGCATTAATGGCTGCTGGATTATTTGTTGTTGGCAGAATTGAGGGTATTGACCGTCCAGCACTTACACCTACGTTACCAACCATTGGCGGAGAGGGGTTCCTATTATTGGACGTTGGGGCAAATGTAGATGCAAAGCCTGAGCATTTGCTGCAATATGCGATAATGGGATCCATTTATAGTGAAAAGGTAAGAGGGATAGCTAAGCCTCGGGTAGGTCTTCTTAATATCGGAACAGAAGAAAAGAAAGGGACTGACCTAACCAAACATGCCTTCGAACTATTAAAAAACGCAAACCTTAATTTTGTAGGCAATGTAGAGGCCAGGGATTTACTTGATGGCGTAGCAGATGTCGTGGTGACGGACGGATTTACTGGCAATATGGTGTTAAAAACAGTTGAGGGTACGGCACTATCTATGTTTAAAATGCTAAAAACTACCTTAATGAGCAGCCTTAAAAGTAAACTTGCTGCAGCGGTGTTAAAGCCTGAATTCAAGGTTTTAAAAAACACATTGGACTATTCAGAGTACGGCGGTGCGGGACTATTTGGCTTAAAGGCGCCTGTAATTAAAGCACATGGTTCCTCTAACGGACAAGCTATCTTTAGTGCAATTCGTCAAACGAGGGATATGGTCGGAAAAGATGTAGTCGATCTTATTAAAAAATCCATTGAAGATGAGAAAACATCTAAAATAGAAGTGTAAGAAGGGGTGCGGAAATGGGAAAGATTGCATTTGTATTTCCTGGTCAGGGCTCACAAATAGTTGGTATGGGGCAACAGCTTGCCGAGCTGTATCCTGAGGTTATGCAATATTTTAAAAAAGCCGATGAAAGACTTTCGGCTGAATTAAGTAAGCTTATCTTTGAGGGGCCTCAAGAAGAATTGACAAAAACGGTAAATACACAGCCAGCTTTATTAACAACGAGTTTGGCCATTCTAGAAAGATTTCAAAAAGCAGCCATTAAGCCGGATTTTGTTGCTGGACATAGTCTTGGTGAGTATACAGCCCTTGTTGCAGCTGGCGCATTAACCTTTGAAGATGGTGTCTATGCTGTAAGAAAAAGAGGGGAATTTATGGAGGGAGCTGTTCCAAATGGTGAAGGTTCAATGGCAGCTATTTTAGGGCTTGACCGTGAACCTCTTTCTAAAGTAACAGCTGAAGTTAGTGACTCTGGCTTCCCAGTTTCTCTTGCGAATTTGAATTGTCCAGGTCAAATTGTTATCTCTGGTTCGCGGAAAGGTGTTGAGCTTGCAAGTGCAAAAGCAAAAGAATCCGGTGCAAAAAGAGCGATTCCTTTGGAGGTCAGCGGACCATTCCATTCTTCATTAATGAAACCTGCAGCAAGTGAACTGCGTCAGGTTTTAGATGGACTTGATATGAAGGATGCACGTATTCCTGTTATTGCTAATGTTTCAGCAAATCCAATGACGACTGCAGAAGAAATAAAAGAAAATTTAATTGAACAGCTTTATTCACCTGTTTTGTGGGAAGATTCTGTTGTGAAGATGATTGATTCAGGTGTAGATACATTTATTGAAATTGGTCCTGGAAAGGTACTTTCAGGTTTAATTAAAAAAATTAACCGTAGTGTTAAAACCTATTCGATCTCGGATGAGGAAAGCTGTCAATCTGTTATCGAGGCATTGAAGGAGGAAAATCTATGACACTAGAAGGCAAAGTTGCCCTAGTAACCGGTGCGTCAAGAGGGATAGGCAGAGAAATTGCTCTTGAGCTTGCAAGACAAGGAGCCAATGTCGCAGTGAATTATGCTGGCAGTGAAGGTAAAGCCAATGAAGTGGTAGATGAAATAAAAGCAATGGGTAAAGAAGCATTTGCGATTAAATGCGACGTATCTAATAGTGAAGAAGTAGCAGAAATGGTGAAAGAAACAGTAGATCGATTTGGTAAATTGGATATACTTGTTAATAACGCAGGTATAACAAAAGACAATTTACTAATGAGAATGAAGGAAGAAGAATGGGATGATGTTATTAATATCAATCTCAAAGGTGTTTTTCTCTGTACCAAAGCAGTGACCCGCCAAATGATGAAACAGCGTGTCGGCCGTATTATTAACATTACCTCCGTTGTTGGAGTTAGTGGAAATCCAGGTCAGGCAAACTATGTTGCAGCAAAATCAGGTGTTATTGGTTTAACGAAAACGACAGCGAAAGAGCTAGCATCTCGTAATATTACAGTAAACGCGATTGCACCAGGCTTTATTACAACCGATATGACAGATAAATTATCGGATGAGGTAAAAGATGAGATGTTAAAACAGATTCCGCTGGCCCGTTTAGGAGAGCCTAAGGACATTGCGAAAATGACGGCTTTCTTGGCTTCCGATGACGCTTCATACATTACAGGGCAGACTCTTCATATTAATGGCGGAATGGTAATGTAAATAGAAAAGCGGAAGCGCCTTGAACAGGGGCGACAGGCATAAGACGAGCCGGCATGAAGGTTGCTTTTTAACCTTCTTGACGGATTGGCTTATGACCCCGAGCCCCTAGGCGCTGGAGCTGGACATTAATCAAAGTTTAAAATATATTTTTTGTTTTTATAAGTGTATTATTTTATTGATATACTTTATAATAGCTTGAGGGGAGGTGAACTACAATGGCAGAGGTATTAGAGCGAGTAACAAAAATCATCGTTGACCGTTTAGGCGTAGATGAGTCACAAGTTAAACTTGAAGCTTCATTCAAAGATGATCTTGGTGCTGATTCCCTTGACGTAGTTGAACTAGTTATGGAATTAGAAGATGAATTTGATATGGAAATTTCTGACGATGATGCTGAAAAAATCGGCACAGTTGGTGATGCTGTGAATTACATAAATAGCAAGCAATAATTCGTTGGATTTTCTTCAAAAGCTCCGTTTTCAAACGGGGCTTTCTTCTATATTATTAGACTTGGCAGTCTTAAAAAAATACTGCCAGGTTTCTTTGCGTTTTGATTAAATATTACTTAAACTATTGATAGGAATGTGTAAAAAATATGCAAGGTGGAGACTTTAATGCGCAGAAAAGGTAAGGAAAAAGAAATGAACAATCGCGCAAAAGAAAATCAATTTAAGGATTTTCAGGATAAGATCGGTATTCATTTTGAAAATGAAAAACTATTAAAACAAGCTTTTACTCATTCATCCTATGTGAATGAGCATCGCAGAAAGCCTTATGAAGATAATGAAAGGCTTGAATTTTTAGGGGATGCTGTACTAGAACTAACTGTTTCAAAATTCCTGTTCCTAAAATATCCAATGATGAGTGAAGGAGAACTGACAAAGCTCCGTGCTGCTATCGTGTGTGAGCCCTCCCTTGTAACCTTGGCAAACGAACTTAGCTTTGGCAAGTTGATTTTATTAGGTAAGGGTGAAGAAATGACAGGGGGCAGGGAGCGTCCAGCGCTTTTAGCGGATGTATTTGAAGCTTTCATTGGTGCGCTATACTTGGATAAAGGACTAGAGGTAGTAAACGAATTTCTAGATAAAGTGGTTTTCCCTAAAATTAATGAGGGTGCTTTTTCTCATGTGATGGATTTTAAGAGCCAGCTTCAAGAACTAATTCAAAGAGATGGGACTGGGTTAATCGAATATAAGGTATTAATTGAAAAAGGTCCTGCCCATAGCAAAGAATTTGTTTCAAGAGTCTCATTAAACGGTGAAGAATTAGGTATCGGTACTGGTAAATCGAAAAAAGAAGCTGAACAGCATGCCGCCCAAATGGCGCTCGAGGTCCTAAAGGCTAAAACATCATAGTTAAAACAACCATAGTATGCTAAGGAAAGATTCCGGCCAAGCTCTAGGGAGGAAAAGGATATGTTTTTAAAACGGTTGGACATCATTGGCTTTAAATCTTTTGCAGATCGTATTGGGGTGGATTTTGTTCAAGGAGTCACTGCTGTAGTTGGTCCGAACGGAAGTGGGAAAAGTAATATAACAGATGCAATCCGTTGGGTTTTAGGCGAGCAGTCTGCTAAATCACTTAGAGGCTCTAAAATGGAAGATATCATTTTTGCGGGAAGCGATTCAAGAAAGCCGTTAAATTATGCGGAAGTGACCTTAACGCTGGATAATCAGGACGAAGGATTAGCCATTGATTACAATGAAGTGAGTGTAACAAGAAGGGTCACCCGTGCAGGAGATAGTGAATATTTAATTAATAAACAGCCCTGCAGACTTAAAGATATCGTTGATTTGTTTATGGACTCGGGTCTTGGCAGAGAAGCTTTCTCGATTATCAGCCAAGGGAAAGTGGAAGAAATTCTCAATAGTAAGGCAGAGGACCGAAGAACCATCTTTGAAGAAGCAGCAGGTGTTTTAAAATATAAAAATCGCAAGAAAAAAGCAGAAGCTAAATTAATAGAAACACAGGAAAATTTAAATCGAGTGAATGACATTCTTCATGAACTCGAAGGACAAGTTGAACCGTTAAAGATTCAGGCTTCCATTGCAAAAGATTACTTAGAGAAAAAGGAAGAACTTGAAAAAATCGAAGTAGCCTTAACGGTTTACGACATCGAAGAGTTACACCAAAAGTGGACTCATCTTTCAACGCAGCTTGAAGAACATCAGCAGGAAGAAATTAAGCTCTCGGCCCAGCTGCAGATAAAGGAAGCAAAAATAGAAGAAACAAGGGACCACATCGCTGCACTTGATGAGTCGATTACGGATTTGCAAAATGTTCTCCTTCATGCAAGTGAAGAACTAGAAAAGTTAGAAGGAAGAAAAGATGTACTAAAAGAACGCAAGAAAAATGCCTCTCAAAATCGAGCACAGCTTGAAAAAAGTATTGCTGAACTAACAGATAAAATCTCACAATTAAAACGTAACAAAGAAATTCAAGCTGACCTAGTTGATAAACTGACTGAACAGGTAAATTACCTTCAAACTCAGTTAAAAGAAAAACAGGGGAAAATGGCGTTATTTACTGAAAATATTGAAGAAAAAATTGAAACTTTAAAAAGTGAATATATTGAACTTCTAAATGATCAGGCTGGTGCAAAAAATGAGCTTAAGTATATCGTTCAGCAGCTAGAACAACAGGAAACAAAGAGCTTACGCCTGGACTCTGAAAATGTTAAGTTCCTGGAGGAAAGACAAAAAGCACAAAATAAAATGTTACAGGTTCAAACAGCCTTAGAAGAGGTACAAAAAGGTCTTTCCAATCAAGTAACAAGTTTCAGAGAAAAGCAGCGTAAGCTTGAAAATGTGCAAAATAACTATCAAAAGCAAGAAAAGACGTTATATCAGGCTTATCAAATCCTTCAACAGGCGAAATCAAGAAAAGAAATGCTCGAGGAAATGGAAGAAGACTATTCTGGATTTTTCCAGGGCGTAAAAGAAGTATTGAAAGCACGGGGAAAAAAGCTTCATGGCATTGAAGGAGCTGTCGCCGAGCTTGTAACGGTGCCAAAGGAGTACGAAACAGCACTTGAAACAGCATTAGGCGGAGCCTTGCAGCACATAGTCGTTGATACAGAACAAAATGCTCGTATGGCCATCCAATTCTTGAAACAAAATTCATTCGGACGAGCTACCTTTTTACCTTTAAGTGTTATTAAAGGCAGAATGTTGTCTTCCTCACAACTTACATCTATTCAAAACCATCCTTCATTGATTGGGAGTGCAGTCAATCTAGTAAGCTTTGATCCCAAATACTCTGAGGTGATAAGTAACCTCCTAGGAAATGTTGTCATCACGAAAGATTTAAAGGGTGCGAACGAACTGGCTAAAATCCTCCAGTATCGTTGTCGAATGGTTACGTTAGATGGAGATATCGTGAATCCAGGCGGATCGATGACCGGCGGTGCCCAAAAGCAAAAGACAAGTTCTTTATTGACTAGAAAAGGCGAGCTTGAAGAGTTGAAAGAAAAGCTTAACATCATGAGTGAAAAAACTTCGAGTTTAGAAAGTCATGTAAAGGCATTAAAAGAGGATGTTAAAACACATCAATTTGAGCTAGAAGCAATGCGAAAGTTTGGGGAAGAATTAAGACAACAGGAGCAAGCCTTTAAAGGTGATCTCCGTGAAGCTGAATTCGAAACGAAGAATATTAATGACCGGTTGAGAATCTATGATCTTGAAAAAGGTCAATTGATAGAGGAACAAAAAACCATAACAAACCGTAAAGCTGAACTTAATGAAGCAATTACCATCTTTAAAGAAAAAATAGCTTCGCTTGATGCTCAAATTGCTAAACTTACAGAACAAAAAACGAATGACATCTCATCAAGAGAAACACTGACAAAGGAAATAACCGACTTAAAAGTGGAGTTTGCGGCAAAAAATGAGCAATTTGTAAATTCAAAAGAACGTTTGGTTATGATTGTTGAAGAATTAAACGAGAGTCAAGAACGGTTTACGCTTTATAAAGAGGATCTTATGCTGCTGACATCTGAAATGGAGGGAAGCACTTCCGGGGAAGTACAGTTGGAGGCTGCTGCCAAACGCAAACAGCAGGACAAGGAAGAAACCATTTCACTTATTTCTTCTAGAAGGCAGGAACGTCTTCAAATGCAAGCAGCACTTGAAGATGCCGAAATCGAAGCGAAAGAAATAAAGAGACTTCATAAAGGAATGGTTGAGGTCTTAAAGGATGAAGAAGTAAAAATTAACCGCTTAGATGTAGAACTTGAAACAAAACTTGCCCATCTTAGAGAAGAATATTTACTTTCTTTTGAGGGAGCAAAAGAACAGTATCCACTAGCATTGCCAGTAGAAGAAGCTAGGAAAAAGGTGAAGTTGATTAAACTGGCGATTGAAGAACTTGGCAGTGTTAATATTGGAGCCATTGAAGAATATGAGCGAGTTTCGGAACGCTATGAATTTTTAAATGAGCAAAAGAACGACCTCCAAGAGGCCAAGGATACCCTCTATCAGGTCATTGATGAAATGGACACCGAAATGAAAAAACGTTTTGAGCAGACGTTTTATGGAATTCGCGAGCAATTTGAACCAGTATTCCGCGCCTTGTTTGGCGGCGGAAGAGCAGATTTAAAACTGACTCATCCAGAGGATTTATTAAATACAGGTGTAGAAATTGTCGCCCAGCCGCCAGGTAAGAAGCTGCAAAACCTTGGGTTATTATCAGGGGGAGAAAGAGCATTAACAGCGATTGCGTTGCTATTCTCTATATTAAAAGTCCGTCCTGTGCCGTTTTGTATCCTAGATGAGGTAGAAGCAGCATTAGATGAGGCAAATGTTTTTCGTTTTAGTCAATACTTAAAGCGATTTAGTTCAGAAACACAGTTTATTGTTATCACTCACAGAAAAGGTACGATGGAAGAAGCAGATGTATTATATGGTGTAACTATGCAGGAGTCAGGTGTCTCAAAGCTCGTTTCTGTCCGACTAGAGGATACAAAGGAGCTTGTTAAAACTTAAATCTAGGAAGTGAAAAAGAATGAGCTTTTTTAAAAAATTAAAAGAGAAAATAACGAAACAAACAGAGACGGTAACAGAAAAATTTAAAGACGGCCTCTCAAAGACGAGAAATAACTTCTCTGGTAAGGTAAATGATCTTGTAGCTAGATACCGCAAAGTAGACGAAGATTTCTTCGAGGAATTAGAAGAAATCTTAATACAGGCAGATGTAGGCTTCGATACAGTTATGAAATTAATTGAAGAATTGAAAATGGAAGTTAAACGGCGAAATATCCAGGACCCACAAGAAGTTCAAAGTGTTATTTCGGAAAAGTTGGTCGATATTTATAATGCGGGTGAGGAACAATCATCTAAGTTGAACATTCAAGAAGATGGTCTGACAGTTATTTTATTTGTCGGAGTTAATGGTGTGGGGAAAACAACGACCATAGGGAAACTTGGTCATAAGTTTAAAAGTGAAGGAAAATCTGTTTTATTAGCAGCAGGTGACACTTTCCGTGCTGGTGCCATTGAGCAGTTAGAAGTTTGGGGAGAAAGAGTCGGAGTTGACGTTATTAAACAGGCAGAAGGTTCAGATCCTGCAGCTGTAATGTATGATGCGATTAAGGCTGCTAAATCTCGGAAAGTAGACATTTTGATTTGCGATACTGCCGGGCGCTTACAAAATAAAGTCAATCTAATGAAAGAGCTTGAAAAGGTAAAACGGGTAATCGAACGAGAGGTACCTGGTGCACCACATGAAGTACTGCTTGTATTAGATGCAACGACAGGTCAAAACGCACTTATTCAGGCTAAGACGTTTAAAGAGGTAACGAACGTGAGCGGTATCGTTCTTTCTAAATTAGACGGTACGGCAAAAGGCGGTATTGTTTTGGCGATTCGGAATGAATTGAAAATCCCCGTAAAATACGTCGGTCTTGGTGAAAAAATGGATGATCTTCAGGAATTTAACGCGGAGCAATATGTTTATGGTTTATTTGCAGATCAAGTGGATAATGCTGTAAATTGATGTAAAGATATTTTCTTGACAGACTAGCTATGACTGTGTAAACTACATTTGTAAAGGCTTTTCACTTAACAAGGGGAGGTATACGCATGCTTGAAAAGACAACGCGAATGAATTATCTTTATGATTTCTATTATTCGTTGTTAACACCAAAGCAGCAAAGCTATATGTCTCTCTATTATTTAGATGATTACTCACTTGGAGAAATCGCTGAAGAGTACGATGTAAGCCGTCAGGCTGTATATGATAATATTAAACGTACAGAAGCCATGCTTGAGGAGTATGAAGAAAAGCTATTACTATTTCAGAAATTTCAAGAGCGCAGCAAACTATTAAGGCATGTAAAAGAATTGCTAAATGAAGAACACCCATCAAAGCAGGCAATGCTCGAAGTGGTTGCCGAGCTAGAGAAATTAGATTAGGAGGCGGCATGAATGGCATTTGAAGGATTAGCCGACCGACTGCAGAATACAATTCAAAAAATCCGTGGAAAAGGCAAGGTAACGGAAGCGGATGTAAAAGAAATGATGCGTGAAGTCCGCCTTGCACTACTCGAGGCTGACGTTAATTTTAAGGTTGTTAAAGACTTTGTAAAAAAAGTCAGCGACCGTGCAGTAGGACAAGAAGTACTAAAAAGCCTAACCCCTGGTCAGCAAATCATTAAAATTGTTAATGAAGAACTGACAGAATTGATGGGCGGTGAGCAAAGCAAGATTGCTGCCTCGAATCGACCTCCTACTGTGATTATGATGGTGGGATTACAGGGTGCTGGTAAAACGACCACTACTGGAAAGCTTGCAAACCTTCTTCGTAAAAAATATAACCGTAAGCCAATGCTTGTAGCAGCCGATATTTATCGTCCTGCTGCGATTAAGCAGCTTGAAACGCTTGGAAAGCAGCTAGATATGCCTGTATTTTCCCTTGGTGATCAAGTAAGCCCTGTAGAAATTGCCAAGCAAGCGATAGCGAAAGCCAAAGAAGAACATAATGATTATGTCTTAATTGATACAGCAGGACGTTTGCATGTCGATGAAAACCTAATGGGCGAGCTGAAGGATATTAAAGAGCTTGCAAAACCTGATGAAATCTTTCTTGTTGTTGATGCAATGACTGGTCAAGATGCTGTTAATGTGGCCCAAAGCTTTAATGAACAGCTTGGTCTGACTGGCGTTGTCTTAACAAAGCTTGACGGTGACACACGTGGTGGAGCTGCGCTGTCCATTCGTGCTGTAACACAAACACCGATTAAGTTTGTCGGTCTAGGCGAAAAAATGGACGCTATTGAACCATTCCATCCTGAACGGATGGCCTCTAGAATTCTTGGGATGGGTGACGTACTTACGCTTATTGAGAAGGCCCAGGCAAATGTGGACGAGGAAAAGGCAAAAGAGCTTGAGCAGAAAATGCGGACAGCCTCCTTTACCCTCGATGACTTTTTAGAGCAGCTAGGGCAGGTTCGTAATTTAGGTCCACTAGATGAATTATTAAAAATGATGCCAGGTGCAAACAAAATCAAAGGTTTGAATAATATTCAAATCGAAGAGAAACAAATTGCACATGTTGAAGCTATCATTCGCTCTATGACCATGGAAGAAAAGACTCATCCAGAAATTTTGAATTCAAACCGTAAAAGAAGGATTGCGAAAGGTAGCGGCAGAACCGTTCCGGAAGTAAACCGATTATTAAAACAGTTTGAAGACATGAAGAAGATGATGAAGCAAATGACAGGTATGCAGCAGAAAGGCAAGAAAAAAGGCGGATTTAAATTTCCATTTAAACCGTTTTAGAACAGAAAAAATTGGTAATAATGGTGTAAAGAAAAAACACTTTACAAATGATTTAAAACTTGATAATATACTATCTTGTGTGAAACTATTCGGAGGTGCTTATTTAAAATGGCAGTAAAAATTCGTTTAAAGCGTATGGGAGCTAAAAAGACTCCTTTCTATCGTATCGTAGCAGCAGATTCTCGTTCTCCTCGTGACGGACGTTACATTGAAGTAATTGGAACTTACAATCCAGTAGCTCAACCAGCTGCAATCCAAATCAACGAAGAATTAGCTCTTAAATGGTTACAAGATGGTGCGAAGCCATCTGATACAGTTCGTAACCTTTTCTCTAACCAAGGCATCATGGAAAAATTCCATAATGCTAAGTTAAGCAAGTAATTGCTATGAAGCAATTAATTGAAACGATCGTAAAGCCCCTTGTTGATTTTCCAGAAGATGTTCGCGTGAATGTCAACGAAGAGGATCAGCGAATCACCTATTACCTTACTGTCAATAAGACAGACATGGGAAAAGTGATTGGTAAACAAGGGCGTGTTGCAAAGGCCATTAGGACTGTTGTATATGCAGCAGGATCTTCACAACAAAAGAAAATTTTTCTAGAAATTGGTGAATAGCTTTTTGCATCTAGATGAAGAGGGGAATAACATTCCCCTCTTTTTTGCTATCATGAAAAGCGGAAGCGCTTAGGCGCTGAAGCTAGCCTATGAAAACAGAAGCTGAAGGAGGAAGCAGTATTATGCAACTTATTCAAACTGTTATCGTAAAGCAAATCTTAACGGAACAAAGCAAACAAAAGCTGCTTGAAAAATATTTTGCGGGCAAGCTGCAGATGCAAAAAGAATATGAACAGCTCCAATTTGAGTTGAAAAAATTAGAAAAGGCAAAAAAATATCAAGCAAGCGCGCTGAAAACTCATTTTGAAAAAGAACTCAAAAAACGTCATGATAAAGAAAAGCTTTATGAGTTTCAAATCGAACAACTACATATGCTACCATTAGGCAGTGAATTAAAGGAAAAAGAAGTGCAGGCCCTTGTTGAAGTAAATGTTGGCGACAATTGGGAAGAAGTAACAGGGCAGCGTACAATCATCATTAAAAACGGTATGATTGAGGAAATAAGATAGAGGTGACAAGTTATATGGAAAAATGGTTTAATGTTGGCAAAATCGTCAATACACACGGAATTAGAGGTGAGGTCAGGGTTATTTCTAAAACTGATTTTCCTGAGCAGCGCTACAAAGTAGGCAATACATTGTATTTATTTATGCCAGGATCTACTAAGCCGATTGAATTAACGGTAAAAACCCATCGTACTCACAAAAACTTTAATCTTTTAACCTTTGAAGGGTTAGAAAATATCAATGAGGTTGAAAAGTTTAGAGATGGAATCCTTAAAGTTCCAGAATCACAGCTAGGGAATCTTGAGAAAGATGAATATTATTACCATGAGATTATTGGCTGCCTCGTAGCTACAACTAGTGGTGAGGAAATTGGTAAGGTTACCGAGATTCTATCCCCAGGTGCAAATGATGTCTGGGTAATTAAATCGCCTGGCGGCAAGGAAATATTGATTCCTTATATTGAAGATGTTGTAAAAAAAGTGGATGTAAAGAAAAAGGTAATCTTAATTGAGCCGATGGAAGGGCTGCTTTCATGATGAAAATAGATGTACTTACATTATTTCCTGAGATGTTTTCAGGTGTATTGGGACATTCCATTTTACATAAAGCAGCTGAAAAATCAGCAGTTCAATACAATGTTGTCAATTTCCGAGACTACGCGGATAATAAACATCAGACTGTTGACGATTATCCCTATGGCGGTGGAGCAGGAATGGTATTAAAGCCGCAGCCAATATTCGACGCTGTTGCGGCACTAAAGGAACAAGCTGAAAGCAAGCGGACAAGAGTGATCCTGCTTTGTCCGCAAGGAAAAAGATATGACCAAAAAAAAGCAGAGGAATTAGCAAAGGAAGAGCATTTGATATTCGTTTGTGGTCATTATGAGGGCTATGATGAAAGAATACGTGAACATGTGGTAACAGACGAAATCTCAATAGGAGATTATGTCTTAACTGGCGGCGAGCTTGGAGCAATGGTAGTGATTGATAGTGTTGTCCGTCTTTTGCCTGAAGTCTTAGGAAATCAAGAATCACATATGAAGGATTCATTTAGTACAGGACTACTTGAACACCCTCATTACACACGTCCTTCTGATTTTCGTGGCATGATGGTTCCAGAGGTCCTGCTGCAAGGTCATCATAAATTAATCGAGGAGTGGCGAAACAAAGAAGCTTTACGACGAACATACCTAAGAAGACCTGACTTATTAGAAAAAATAGAATTAACCAATGACCAGGAAAATTGGCTGAATGAAATAAAAAAAGAATATGAGTAGTTATTGCATGGAGTTGTCTTTTGTGTTATGATACTTCTTGTGACTTGAGCTGAGTAACAAATTCAGTATGGTCTTATAACGATGTTCCGCTGCAATGTAAAAGGATAGTAGATATGCATGAGCGTCTGTTGGAAGGAGTTGAAAACGATGCAAAAATTAATTGAAGAAATCACAAAAGAACAACTTCGTTCTGATCTGCCTGCGTTCCGTCCTGGTGACACTGTACGTGTACACGTTAAAGTTGTCGAGGGTACTCGCGAGCGTATTCAGTTATTCGAAGGTGTAGTGATTAAGCGTCGTGGTGGTGGAATTAGCGAAACTTTCACAGTTCGTAAGGTTTCTTACGGAGTAGGCGTTGAGCGTACTTTCCCTGTACACACACCTAAAATTGCGAAGCTTGAAGTATTGCGCCGCGGTAAAGTTCGCCGTGCTAAGCTATACTACTTACGTAAGCTACGTGGTAAAAAAGCTCGTATTAAAGAAATTAGATAATAAAAGAAAGAGCTTGCTCTGCAAGCTCTTTTTTCGTACATACAGTATTATATCCCCATTGAGAAATTATATTAAAGTTTGATTAAAAAGTGTAGCCCCACGTGTTTATTAAACAATTTTTATGTAAAATAAGAGGATAGCAAACATTTTTTTGTGATTGGCGGGGAACAGACATGATAAAAAAGAAGAATGAACTTTGGGAATGGACGAAGGCACTTTTAATTGCTGTTGCACTGGCAGCTGTCATTCGTTACTTTCTTTTTGCACCCATTGTAGTAGACGGGCTATCCATGATGCCAACTCTGCAACATCAAGACCGTATGATAGTAAATAAGCTAAGCTATAATATAGGTGAACCAAAACGATTTGATATTATCGTCTTCCATGCGCCGGAACAGAAGGATTACATAAAAAGAGTAATTGGACTTCCGGGCGATCGTATTGAATATAAAGACGATACACTATATGTTAATGGGAAAGCATATGAGGAACCTTATTTGGATGAATATAAGAAGAAAGTGGAGGGCCCTTTAACCGATCCTTTTACACTTGAAGAAACACCTGTAGGTACTGAGACCGTCCCAGAGGGTGAATTGTTCGTAATGGGCGATAATCGTCGTTTCAGTAAAGATAGCAGACATATCGGAACCATCGCGTTGGATAAAATAATCGGTAAAACAAGTATCGTTTACTGGCCATTAAAAGATGCACACATCTTGAAATAACATAGGAGGTGACTGCTTTGACAATCCAATGGTTTCCAGGCCATATGGCAAAAGCTCGAAGAGAGGTCACGGAAAAATTAAAGCTAGTAGATATTATCTACGAATTAGTGGATGCAAGAATTCCTTATTCATCCCGTAATCCGATGATTGATGAAATTATTCAGCATAAACCGAGGCTGGTCCTCTTAAATAAAGCGGATCTTGCCGATAAAGCAATAACGAAAGAATGGATTGCCCATTTTGCAGCAAGAGGAATTAAAGCAATAGCCATTAACTCTCAAGCTGGGGAAGGTATGAAGGATATTGTAAAGGCATCCCATGAAATCTTAAAGGAAAAGTTTGATCGCCTCAGAGCAAAGGGGGTAGTAAACCCTAGAGCCATACGTGCCATGATAGTTGGGATCCCTAATGCAGGAAAGTCAACATTAATTAATCGGCTTGCCAAGAAGAATATTGCAAAGACAGGAAATATGCCAGGGGTAACAAAAGCCCAGCAGTGGATCAAAGTTGGCAAAGAGCTGGAGTTATTAGACACTCCGGGTATTCTATGGCCGAAGTTTGAAGACCAAGAGGTTGGTAAGAAGCTTGCTGTGACGGGTGCTATAAAAGACACTCTGCTAAATTTGCAGGACCTTGTTGTTTTTTCAATTAAGTTTTTGGAAGAAAACTATCCAGAGAGACTTAAGGAACGTTATAAGCTTGATGCTGTCCCTGAAAATGTGGTCGAAATGTTTGATCAAATTGGAGAGCTTAGAGGGTGTCTCGGAGCAGGCGGAATCGTGGATTATGATAAAGTATCCGAACTAGTGATAAGGGAAATTAGGTCTGAGAAATTTGGACCACTGACATTTGAAAGACCGAGCGATATAGTCGATAAAACTGAAAATAAGTAAACACCAAAGAAACTCTCGTTCATGGAGAGTTTTTGTTTATTTTTGGTCATTGTAATAAATCGCTAGGAAAGGTATGATTTACATCGGGTGAAGAAAATGAAAGTATTAACTATAGCAGAAATAGAACAACAGCTTAATAACATATCGGCTGAAAGTGACCCTTTTTTTAAAAGAATTCAGAAGGATGAACGTAAAGGGGTTCAACAATTAATACATAGATGGCAAAAGAGAATGGAACAAGAAAGACAGCTTCATGAAAAGTTTAATGAAATGAACCTTTACGAAAACAAATGGCGGTCACAAGGCTATAAATATATAGCAGGTGTGGATGAAGTTGGCAGGGGGCCGCTTGCAGGACCGGTAGTGACAGCAGCAGTTATTTTGCCCGAAGACTTTTTCCTGCCAGGTATTGATGACTCAAAAAAGATATCTGAAAAAAAACGCAATGAATATGATGAAATCATTAGAAAAGAAGCGATAGCAGTTAGTGTTGCAATGATTAGCGCTGCTGAAATTGATAGAGTCAATATTTATGAGGCTACAAAAAAGGCGATGTTAGCTGCAATTGCAGCTTTAGACCCCAATCCTGAAGTTTTGCTGATAGATGCGATGAAGCTTGAAACACCGTTTGTAGTTGAACCTATCATTAAAGGAGATGCAAAGAGTGTGTCTATCGCTGCTGCTTCCATCGTAGCAAAAGTTGCAAGAGACCGCCTAATGGTTGAATTATCAACAAAATTTCCTGAATATGGGTTTCAACAAAATATGGGGTATGGTACTAGGGAACATATACTGGCTATTCAAAGGCATGGCATTACACCTTATCATCGAAAGAGCTTTGCGCCAGTAAAAGAATGGGTGTTGGAACAATAACAAAACAAGCACAACTAGCTTGTTTTGTTATTGTTAGAAAATATTAAGTTGTCATTTTTTGAATTGAATTTTTATGAAAGCGCTTTAATTGTGGGGTTTAACAATTCATAATATTATGAGGAATATAATTTTTTTGTGCATAACGGTGGACAAGGTTTCACTCATTCTATAAAATGAAAACGGAGTCAATTTTTTGAAGAGTTTGATAGGAGGATGGGAAATGAATATCCATGAGTATCAGGGGAAAGAAATCCTCAGAAAATACGGGGTAAGTGTTCCTAATGGCAAAGTGGCATTCACGGTTGAAGAAGCTGTAGAAGCTGCAAAGGAATTAGGCTCACAAGTTTGTGTAGTAAAGGCACAAATCCACGCTGGCGGCCGGGGTAAAGCCGGCGGAGTTAAAGTCGCTAAAAACCTTGATGAAGTGCGTACATACGCTAGTGAAATCCTAGGGAAAACATTGGTTACACACCAAACTGGTCCTGAAGGTAAAGAAGTTAAGCGTCTATTAATTGAAGAAGGCTGCGATATCAAAAAAGAATACTACGTTGGTCTAGTATTAGATCGTGCAACTTCAAGAGTTGTTCTAATGGCTTCTGAAGAAGGCGGAACAGAAATTGAAGAAGTAGCTGAAAAAACTCCGGAGAAAATCTTCAAAGAAGAAATTGATCCGGTTGTTGGCTTAATGCCTTATCAGGCGCGCCGAATCGCATTCAATATCAACATACCAAAAGAGCTTGTTAATCAAGCTGTTAAATTCATGATGGGCTTATACAATGCTTACATCGAAAAGGATTGCTCGATTGCTGAAATCAACCCATTGGTTGTAACGGGTGATGGAAAGGTAATGGCGCTTGACGCAAAGTTAAACTTTGATTCAAATGCTTTATATCGTCAAAAAGATGTGCTTGCTTACCGTGATCTTGAAGAAGAAGATCCAAAGGAAATCGAAGCTTCTAAATATGATTTAAGCTATATATCTTTAGATGGAAATATCGGCTGTATGGTTAATGGTGCCGGACTTGCTATGGCAACAATGGATATTGTTAAGCATTATGGCGGAGACCCAGCGAACTTCCTTGATGTTGGGGGCGGTGCTACAGCTGAAAAGGTTACAGAAGCATTCAAAATTATCCTTTCTGATCCAAACGTAAAAGGTATTTTTGTTAATATCTTTGGTGGAATCATGAAATGTGATGTCATTGCTGAGGGTGTAGTCGAGGCTGCTAAGCAGGTTCAACTAAGTGTACCTCTTGTTGTTAGACTTGAGGGAACAAACGTTGATTTAGGTAAGAAAATTCTTGCTGAGTCTGGTTTAGCGATCACTCCTGCAGAATCAATGGCTGACGGTGCACAAAAAATCGTTTCACTTGTGAAATAGGATCGAAAGAAAGGGGAATTAACGTGAGCGTTTTTATTAATAAAGATACGAAGGTTATTGTTCAAGGGATTACAGGTTCAACTGCTCTCTTTCATACAAAACAAATGTTAGAATACGGAACACAAATCGTTGGTGGAACCACTCCTGGTAAAGGCGGCATGGAAGTAGAAGGTGTACCTGTATTTAATACAGTGAAAGAAGCTGTTGAAGCTACAGGCGCAACTGCTTCTGTTATCTACGTTCCGGCACCATTTGCAGCGGATGCCATTATTGAAGCTGTTGATGCAGAATTAGAATTAGCTATCTGTATTACGGAGCATATCCCAGTATTGGATATGGTAAAGGTAAAACGTTATATGGAAGGCAAGAAGACTCGCTTAGTTGGTCCGAACTGCCCTGGTGTTATTACTGCTGATGAATGTAAAATTGGGATCATGCCAGGTTACATTCATACAAAAGGTCATGTTGGGGTTGTTTCTCGTTCTGGAACACTAACATATGAAGCAGTTCACCAGTTAACACAAGCCGGAATTGGTCAAACGACAGCTGTGGGTATTGGCGGAGACCCTGTAAACGGTACAAACTTCATCGATGTTTTAAAAGCATTTAATGAAGATCCAGAAACATATGCAGTTATCATGATTGGTGAAATTGGTGGTACTGCTGAGGAAGAAGCAGCGGAATGGGTTAAAGCAAATATGACTAAACCTGTTGTTGGCTTTATCGGCGGTCGTACAGCTCCTCCTGGAAAGCGCATGGGCCACGCTGGTGCGATTATTTCAGGTGGTAAGGGAACAGCTGACGAAAAAATTCGTGTTATGAATGAATGCGGAATTAAAGTGGCCGATACACCATCCGTAATGGGTGAAACTTTAATTGAAGTATTAAAAGAACAAGGCATATACGATAAGTGTAAAACACACTAAGAATAGGAGAAATAGTCCCTTTTTACGGAGGGACTATTTCTTATTTATTCTTTTACTAATGGAGGTTTATAATGGATGATTTTAGAGAAAGACTTATAGCGTTGCTTCACTATTCGGGAATGTCATGGAGTAAAGTTTTGCAATTTATGAAAAAAGACCCGTCTCTTCAATCGGCTATACATGATGAATCACAATTCTGCCAATATAGTTTATTTCCTTCTTCCACAAACACCATCTCAAAAAGCACACCTTCCTTAACATCCATCCAACTTGAAAACATTACCCAACAAATCGCGAAATATGAAAAGAACGGTATTAAGGTTATTACGATTTTTGATCAAAATTATCCCAGTTTGCTAAAAGAAATATATCAGCCGCCATGGGTATTATTTGTAAAAGGCGATTTATCTTTGCTTGAGATTCAGCCGAAGCTGGCTGTCGTAGGTTCTAGGAAAGCAACTCAATATGGTAAGAGTGCTATCCGTTTAATGTTCCCTTCGTTGGTGGAAAAGGGAGTAGTTATTGTGAGTGGTTTAGCAAGTGGTGTTGATACACTTGCACATGAGTATGCAATGAAAAATGGAGGTAAAACAATTGCAGTTATAGCAGGAGGAGTGTATCATATCTATCCAAAGGAGAATGCTGAATTAGCAAAGGAAATGATGAAATCTCAGTTGGTCATTTCTGAGTATCCCCCAGATACGAAACCATTGCGATGGCATTTCCCAGCACGTAATCGAATCATCAGCGGATTATCAAATGGTACATTTATAATAGAAGCAAAACGAAAAAGTGGATCCCTCATTACAGCTAACTATGCAGTAAATGAAGGTCGTGAGGTTTTTTCACTGCCAGGAAGTATATTTAATCAAAACTCACTAGGTACAAATGACCTTATCCAGCAAGGCGCAAAACTAGTAATGAGCAGCGAGGATATTTTAGAAGAACTTCGGTTATAACTTTATTGTCAAAAAATATATCAATGAATTATTCGTTTTTTGAAGGTTTTTTGTGTATTCTTGGAGAATGATGCTAAAAAAGCTTGAAATTATTTCTAATATGTTATACATTTTCCAACAGATATTCGAAAAAAGTATGTGTAAATAGGAATATTTTGGCGTATTATTATCATTAACTAGTTGTAAACGGTTTCGATGTCATTGACATCAATAGTTATTTGTTTAAAAATAAGAGGTATTCATGATGAGACACTATCCACTTTTCATAGGAATAATTATATAAAAAGATAAATTTAGGGATAAGGCATTTTTGTAAAGTATTTTCACAGGACCGAATTGGAAATTCGGAATTTAGGAAATCTTCTCAAATTGTAAGCAGGTCTGGTCATTTTCAGATTGCTTTCACATTTCTAATATCCCCTTGAGGAGGATTATTTGCATGTCAGAGTTTCTTGTAATTGTAGAATCACCTGCAAAAGCGAAAACAATTGAACGCTATTTAGGAAATAAATATAAAGTAAAAGCATCTATGGGGCACGTGCGTGATTTGCCTCGCAGCCAAATGGGAGTTTCCAAAGAAAACAACTTTGAACCCAAATACATTACCATTCGCGGTAAAGGACCAGTGTTAAAGGAATTAAAAACTGCAGCAAAAAAAGCAAAGAAAGTTTATCTCGCGGCTGACCCGGATCGCGAAGGGGAAGCAATTGCATGGCACTTAGCTCATAGCTTGAATGTTGATATCCATTCAGACTGCCGGGTTGTATTTAATGAAATAACCAAGGAAGCAATCAAAGAATCTTTCAAACACCCGCGGCCAATCAATATGGATTTAGTTGATGCACAGCAAGCAAGACGGGTATTAGATCGTCTGGTTGGTTATAACATTAGCCCGCTTTTATGGAAAAAGGTCAAAAAAGGATTAAGTGCAGGACGCGTTCAATCGACAGCGGTCCGATTAATTATCGAACGAGAAAATGAAATTAAAGCATTCATTCCTGAAGAATATTGGACGATTGAAGGAGAGTTGGTGAAGGGGAAAGATCATTTTAGTGCTCTTTATTTCTCCCTAGCTAACAAGGAAAAAACAGAACTGAAATCGGAACAGGATGTTGAAGAGATTTTAAAACAAATGGAAGGCGATAAATTCAAGGTGGTATCGGTAACAAAAAAGGAACGTAAACGAAATCCTTCTCCACCATTTATCACCTCTTCACTCCAGCAAGAAGCAGCTAGGAAACTTAATTTTCGGGCAAAGAAAACAATGATGCTGGCACAGCAGTTATACGAGGGAATTGAACTTGGCTCAGCTGGAACAGTTGGTCTTATCACCTACATGAGAACAGACTCAACTCGGATATCCGAGATAGCTCAAAAAGAGGCAGCAGACTATATTCTCTCTGAATACGGCAAGGAATACTTAAAAGAAGAACAAAGAAAAGAGAAAAAACAGTCCAATGCACAAGACGCTCACGAAGCTATCCGGCCGACAAGCACCCTGCGTGATCCAAATAGTTTGAAGCCTTTTTTATCTAGAGACCAATTGCGGTTATATAAATTAATTTGGGAGCGATTTTTGGCAAGTCAAATGGCACAGGCTGTAATGGATACAATGAGTGTCGACTTACAAAATGGGAATGTCCTATTCCGTGCTACTGGTTCAAAGATTAAGTTTCCAGGATTTATGAAGCTATATGTGGAAGGTTCAGATGATCAAGTTGAGGAACGGGATAAAATGCTGCCAAACTTACAAGAAGGCGATGTTGTTTTTAAGAAGGATATTGAACCAAAACAACATTTTACACAGCCGCCGCCAAGATACACGGAGGCTAGATTGGTTAAAACCCTTGAAGAACTAGGTATCGGACGTCCATCCACATATGCACCAACCTTAGATACTATCCAAAAGCGAGGATATGTTGCACTGGATAATAAGAGATTTGTCCCTACCGAGTTAGGTGAAATCGTTGATGAATTAATTCTAGAATTCTTCCCGGATATTATCAATGTTGATTTTACTGCAAAAATGGAGCAGGATTTAGATAATGTTGAAGAAGGGAAAGTACGCTGGGTTGAAATTATTGATGGTTTTTATCAGCAATTTGAAAAACACCTTGAAATAGCCGAGAAGGAAATGCAGTCTGTTGAGATTAAAGATGAGCCTGCGGGTGAGGATTGTGAATTATGCTCTAGCCCGATGGTGTTCAAAATGGGCAGATATGGTAAGTTTATGGCTTGCAGCAATTTCCCTGATTGCAGAAATACGAAAGCCATTGTTAAAGAGATCGGAGTCACCTGTCCAAACTGTAAAGAAGGAAATATCATTGAGCGTAAAAGTAAGAAAAAAAGGATCTTTTACGGCTGTGATCGTTTTCCTGAATGTGATTTTATTTCTTGGGATAAACCGTTACCAAGACCTTGTCCTAAATGTGAAGGTCCACTTGTAGAAAAGAAATTGAAAAAAGGTGTTCAAGTTCAATGTACAAAGTGTGATTACAAGGAAGAACCACAAAGTTAAGGGTGAGCAAAAGCTCACTCTTTTTATCTTTTTTATTTAGCTCTGTTCAAGGTGCTTCCGCTTTTTATAGAAATCATAAAACTTTTTTGTTTTTGATTCGTATAGTACAATGCAAGATGGGCTAAAAAGAGGGAAAAGTAAACATAGTAAAAAGTAAAGCTAAATTCATGGTTCTTAAGCTTTGAAAAATCAGGAGGTAAATACATGAACGATGTAACAATAAATGTAATTGGGGCTGGTTTAGCAGGAAGCGAGGCTGCGTGGCAGATTGCTAAACGCGGTGTTAAAGTCCGCCTTTATGAAATGAGACCAGTGAAACAAACACCTGCACATCATACAGATAAGTTTGCGGAGTTGGTATGTAGTAATTCCCTAAGGGCAAATACCCTAACAAACGCAGTCGGTGTGTTAAAAGAAGAAATGCGATTGCTTGATTCTGTTATCATTGCTGCTGCGGATGCATGCTCAGTCCCCGCAGGTGGTGCCTTGGCAGTAGATCGACATGAGTTTGCGGCAAAAGTGACCGAAATGGTAAGAAACCATGAAAATGTTACAGTGATAAATGAAGAAGTAACAGAAATACCTGAGGGTATAACGGTAATTGCAACAGGTCCATTAACAAGTCCGGAATTATCAGCACAACTAAAATCTTTAACTGGCGAGGATTACCTATATTTTTATGATGCTGCAGCACCAATTCTTGAAAAAGAAAGCATTAATATGGATAAGGTTTACCTAAAATCCCGTTATGATAAAGGTGAAGCGGCTTACTTAAACTGTCCAATGACGGAAGAAGAGTTTAACACCTTTTATGAAGCACTGGTGCAAGCAGAAACCGTCCCATTAAAGGAATTTGAAAAGGAAATCTTCTTTGAAGGCTGCATGCCGATCGAGGTTATGGCACAGAGAGGAAAGAAAACGATGTTATTTGGCCCGCTAAAGCCAGTTGGTTTAGAAGATCCAAAAACAGGGAAAAGACCATATGCGGTGGTACAACTTCGTCAAGATGATGCTGCGGGAACCCTTTATAATATTGTTGGTTTCCAAACTCACTTAAAATGGGGTCCACAAAAAGAGGTTATTCAGTTAATTCCAGGACTTGAAAATGCAGAAATTGTCCGCTACGGGGTTATGCATCGTAATACTTTTATTAATTCACCCAAGGTTCTAAAAGCTTCTTATCAATTTAGAGAACGTGAAAATCTGTTTTTTGCAGGGCAGATGACAGGTGTGGAAGGATATGTGGAATCTGCTGCAAGTGGACTTGCTGCAGGAATCAATGCTGCTAGATTAGCTTTAGGGAATGATCCTGTAGAGTTTCCTGTTGAAACGGCTATTGGAAGTATGGCACGATATATTACAACAGCTAACGCGAAGAATTTCCAGCCAATGAATGCGAATTTTGGACTATTTCCAGAACTTCCTGAAAAAATCAAGGGGAAACAGGAACGAAATATGCAGCATGCAAACAGAGCATTAGAAACAATTCAGAACTTTGTGAAAGTTTTGTAAAATTTATTGCAAGGGATTAAGAAGTGTGTTACGCTTTAGTAGCCTTTGTGAGGTTGACATATTAATAAATGTGACTGATTTATTAACGTTAGGTAGCAGCCATTTACAATTGGAGCAAACTTAATCACAATATACAATTGGACAACCCCAATTTGCTTAGCGTAATTTCCTATTGTTCATGGGTGAACAAGCGAGGATTGAATGGAATCAATTGAAACGTATATACCCATATATAAAAGGGAATAAATGAATAAAGTTTTCATACTATTCTAGTGTAATGCACTTGTCTGCTTAAGACAATCTCTTGTTACATAGGTTTGCTAGTTTAAAATGCAAGAGGAGGAGAAATGATGAACGAATTTCATGCCACGACGATATTTGCGGTCCATCATAACGGTCAATGTTCTATGTCAGGTGATGGTCAAGTCACATTTGGTAATGCAGTAGTGATGAAGCACACAGCAAAAAAGGTTAGAAAGATATTTAATGGAAGAGTATTAGCTGGTTTTGCCGGTTCTGTAGCCGATGCATTCACTCTTTTTGAAATGTTTGAAGGCAAATTAGAAGAATATAATGGCAACCTCCAACGAGCTGCTGTTGAGTTAGCTAAACAGTGGAGAAGTGATAAGGTTCTTAGAAAGCTAGAAGCAATGCTAATCGTCATGAATAAAGAGGATTTACTCCTCGTTTCAGGAACAGGAGAAGTAATTGAGCCTGATGATGGAATTCTAGCAATCGGATCAGGTGGGAATTATGCGCTTGCAGCTGGACGTTCTCTAAAGAAATATGCAGGTGATCATCTTACTGCAAAAGAAATTGCAAAGGCTTCTTTAGAAATTGCGGCTGAAATTTGTGTATATACAAACCACAACATTATCGTGGAAGAGCTTTAACGGGAGGGAACCTACAATGGCTAAAACAGATAACTTAACACCGCGTCAAATTGTTGAAAGACTTGATCAATATATTATCGGTCAGAAGGACGCCAAAAAAGCAGTTGCGGTTGCGCTGAGAAATCGTTATAGACGTGGTTTGTTAAATGAACAACTCCGCGAAGAAATTATTCCTAAAAATATTTTAATGATAGGTCCAACGGGTGTTGGTAAAACAGAAATTGCTCGGAGAATTGCTAAGCTGGTTGGTGCGCCATTCGTTAAAGTAGAAGCTACGAAATTTACAGAAGTCGGCTATGTTGGACGCGATGTTGAATCTATGGTTCGTGACCTCGTTGAAACATCTGTCCGATTGGTTAAAGAAGACAGAATGTTAGCTGTGAAGGAACGTGCGGAGGAAAATGCAAATGCCAGGCTGGTTGACTTACTAGTACCATCAGCAAAAAAAGCGCAAAATTATAAAAACCCACTTGAAATGTTATTTGGCGGCGGCAATACAACTGTGGAGCAGGATAACCATCAAGAAGATTACTCAGTCAATGAAAAACGTAAAATTGTTAGGGAAAAACTAGCACTGGGTCAACTAGAAGAAGAAATCGTGACAGTAGAAGTGGAAGAACAAACACCATCCATGTTTGACATGCTTCAAGGTTCAGGGATGGAACAAATGGGTATGAATATGCAAGACGCCCTAAGCAGCTTTATGCCGAAAAAACGGAAGAAAAGAAAATTAACAGTCCGTGAGGCCAGGAAAGTATTAACGAATGAAGAAGCAGCAAAATTAATTGATATGGATGAGGTTACTACGGAAGCGGTTTATCGTGCTGAACAAACAGGTATCATTTTTATCGATGAAATTGATAAAATTGCAAGCAGAAATTCAGGCGGTTCTTCGGCAGACGTGTCTCGTGAAGGTGTACAGCGAGATATCCTGCCAATTGTTGAGGGTTCAACAATTGTTACGAAATATGGTTCCATTAGAACGGATTATATTTTATTTATTGCTGCTGGCGCTTTTCATATGTCAAAACCTTCAGATTTAATTCCAGAATTACAGGGACGGTTACCAATTCGAGTAGAATTAACGAAGTTAACCGTCGACGATTTCTTTAGGATCTTAATTGAACCGGATAATGCTTTAATTAAACAATATCAAGCATTATTAGAAACAGAAGGTATACAAATTGAATTTTCTGACGATGCTATTCGTAGAATAGCTGAAGTTGCTTTTGAAGTGAATCAAAATACAGATAATATTGGGGCTAGAAGACTTCATACGATTTTAGAAAAACTACTAGAAGACTTGTCGTTTGAGGCACCTGATATTTTAATGGAGAAGATTACGATTACTCCACAATATGTAGATGATAAGCTTGGAGCAATATCTAAAAACAAAGATTTAAGCCAATTTATCTTATAATGATAGAACAATAAAACTTAATAATGGTTGCAGTTAATTAGGAGGAAGAAACAGATGGATTTACTTACAAAAACAAGAAGAATTAATTTATTACTACAAAAGGCAGCAGGAAAACCAGTAAACTTCAAGGAAATGTCAGAAACTTTAAGTGAAGTTATTGAAGCGAACGTTTTCATCTTAAGTCGTCGTGGAAAGCTTTTAGGCTATGCGATTAACCAACAAATCGAAAATGATCGTATGAAAAAAATGCTAGAGGACCGACAATTCCCTGAAGAATATACAAATGGTCTATTTAATATTCAAGAGACATCTTCGAATCTTGATATAGAAAGCCAATATACTGCATTTCCTGTTGAAAATCGGGATTTATTCCGTGAAGGATTAACAACAATTGTGCCAATTATTGGCGGTGGGGAACGTCTTGGGACATTAATCCTTGCAAGATTGCAAGAAAAGTTCCATGATGATGATCTTATTCTTGCTGAGTACGGAGCAACGGTAGTCGGTATGGAAATCTTGCGTGAAAAGTCAGAAGAAATCGAAGAAGAAGCAAGGAGCAAGGCAGTTGTTCAAATGGCAATTAGTTCGTTATCTTATAGTGAGCTTGAAGCTATCGAACATATTTTTGAAGAATTAAATGGTCACGAAGGATTATTAGTTGCTTCGAAAATTGCAGACCGTGTTGGTATTACACGTTCCGTTATTGTTAACGCTCTAAGAAAGCTTGAAAGTGCTGGAGTAATCGAATCTCGTTCACTTGGGATGAAGGGTACTTATATCAAAGTTCTTAATGATAAATTCCTTGTTGAATTAGATAAATTAAGATCCAACTAATATAGTTGTAAATAAATCTCCAGATAAACTGGAGATTTATTTTTTCTAAAGTAAAACTTGATTGTTATCTTCACATGTGCTATATTATTTAACGGTGTTATTACACACGCTTGTTGATTTAACAGCCGGTGCTGTAAATACAGTTGCTGTTTAAATATGAGGCAAGCGGAGGAAAACGAAACCATAGGAGGAAAAATAACATGTCAGTAATTTCAATGAAGCAATTGCTTGAAGCTGGTGTACACTTCGGACACCAAACTCGCCGTTGGAACCCTAAAATGAAGAAATATATCTTCACAGAGCGTAACGGTATCTATATCATCGACCTACAAAAAACAGTTAAGAAAGTTGAAGAAGCTTATAACTGGGTAAAAGATCTTGCTGCTAATGGCGGAACGATCCTTTTTGTTGGTACTAAGAAGCAAGCTCAAGATTCTGTTAAGGAAGAAGCAGCTCGTTCAGGTATGTACTTTGTTAACCAACGTTGGTTGGGTGGTACTTTAACAAACTTTGAAACAATCCAAAAGCGTATTGGCCGCTTAAAAGATATTGAAAGAATGTCAGAAGACGGTACTTTCGAAGTATTACCTAAAAAAGAAGTTGTTCAATTAAAGAAAGAACAAGAACGCCTTGAAAAATTCTTAGGCGGAATTAAAGATATGAAGCAGCTTCCAGATGCACTTTTCATTATCGATCCTCGTAAAGAGCGTATCGCAGTAGCAGAAGCTAAAAAGTTAAACATACCTATCGTAGGTATTGTTGATACTAACTGTGATCCAGACGAAATCGATGTTGTAATCCCAGCTAACGATGATGCAATCCGTGCTGTAAAACTATTAACTGGTAAAATGGCGGATGCTATCTTAGAAGCTAAACAAGGTGAAGAAGTAGCACAAGAAGCGTAAGATATCGATTTATTTCAAAAGGTGATAAGAGGGAGACCCTTTATCACCTTTTTTTAAGAAATGTTTATCTTAACTTGGAATGGCTAAGATAGTAGTATAGTACATAGTTTAAGGAGGAATTTACAATGGCAGTTACTGCTCAAATGGTAAAAGAACTACGCGAAAAAACAGGCGCAGGTATGATGGATTGTAAAAAGGCGTTAACAGAAACAAATGGTGATATGGAAAAAGCAATTGACTTCTTACGTGAAAAAGGGATTGCTTCAGCTGCGAAGAAAGGTGACCGTATTGCTGCAGAAGGCTTAACATATGTGGTTGCTGAAGGAAACAATGCAGTTATTTTAGAAGTAAACTCTGAAACAGATTTCGTTGCAAAGAACGAAGCATTCCAAACCCTTGTAAAAGAATTAGCTGCACACTTGCTTGCTAACAAGCCAGCAACTGTTGAAGAAGCTTCTGCTCAAACTATTAATGGAGTGACTGTTGCAGACTATATCAATGCTGCTATTGCTAAAATCGGTGAAAAATTATCACTTCGCCGTTTTACAGTAGTATCAAAAACTGACAATGATGCTTTTGGTGCTTACCTTCACATGGGTGGACGTATTAGTGTATTGACAGTTCTTGAAGGTACTACTGATGCGGATTCAGCAAAAGATGTTTCAATGCACATTGCTGCTCTAAGACCTTTATATGTTTCTCGTGACCAAGTTTCTCAAGAAGAAGTTGAACGTGAGCGTCAAGTGTTAACTACTCAAGCACTTAACGAAGGAAAGCCAGAAAATATCGTAGCAAAAATGGTTGAAGGCCGTCTTGGTAAATATTTTGAAGATGTATGCTTACTTGACCAGACTTTCGTTAAAAACCCTGATCAAAAAGTTCGTCAGTTTGTTGAATCAAAAGGTGCTACTGTTCGTGAATTCGTTCGTTACGAAGTAGGCGAAGGTATCGAAAAGCGTGAAGACAACTTCGCTGAAGAAGTTATGAACCAAGTAAATAAAAAGTAATTTTTTATAAGCATGGTACGCAAAATATGTTTTGAATAGGGAACACGTTGTGTTCCCTATTTTTAAAGTTTTTTTATAATAATATACATAATAAGGAGGTTCATATGAGCGGTCCTAAGTACAAACGTGTCGTTCTAAAACTAAGCGGGGAAGCACTTGCAGGAGAATCAAGCTTCGGTATTAAACCATCCGTTATTAAATCAATCGCTGGACAAGTAAAGGAAATTGCAGAACTTGGTGTTGAGGTTGCAGTTGTTGTTGGCGGTGGTAATATCTGGCGTGGTAAAATAGGTAGTGAAATGGGAATGGACAGAGCAACTGCTGACTATATGGGTATGCTAGCCACAGTTATGAATTCACTAGCGCTGCAAGACAGTTTAGAGCACCTTGGTATTGAATCTCGCGTTCAAACCTCAATTGAAATGCGTCAAGTTGCAGAGCCATATATTAGACGTCGTGCAATGAGACATTTAGAAAAAAAGCGAGTAGTTATTTTTGCTGCTGGTACAGGAAATCCATATTTCTCTACTGATACAACTGCTGCATTACGAGCAGCTGAAATTGATGCTGAAGTAATTTTAATGGCAAAAAACAATGTTGATGGTGTCTATTCAGCTGATCCACGTTTGGACCCTAATGCAACAAAATATGATGACCTCACTTTCTTAGACGTAATTAAAGAAGGATTGGCTGTTATGGATTCAACTGCGTCTTCATTATGTATGGATAATGATATTCCACTTATTGTTTTTTCTATCATGGAACAAGGTAATATTAAACGTGCTGTTATGGGTGAAAAAATTGGAACAATTGTTAGGGGGAAAATTTAATGCCAAAACAAGTAGTTTCAGCTACGAAGGATAGAATGCTTAAAGCAATACAAGCATATACTCGTGAGCTTGCTAGTATACGTGCAGGTAGAGCAAGTGCTTCTTTATTAGATAGGATTACAATTGATTATTACGGGGCACCTACTCCTGTGAATCAAATGGCTGGAATTTCTACACCAGAAGCGCGACTACTTGTCATCCAGCCTTATGACAAATCCATTCTAGGTGATATTGAAAAGGCAATTCTTAAATCTGACTTGGGGTTAAATCCTTCAAATGATGGTCAGGTCATCAGACTTGCCATTCCTCAATTGACAGAAGAACGCCGTAAAGAGCTAGTGAAATTAGTAAAGAAAGAATCTGAAGAGGCGAAAGTTGCTATCCGTAATATCCGTCGTGATGGTAACGACGACTTGAAGAAGTTAGAAAAAAATGGTGAAATAACAGAAGATCAACTTCGAGGTTATTCCGATGATATTCAAAAGCTTACTGACGAACATATAAGTAAGATTGATCAAATAACAAAAGACAAAGAAAAAGAAATCTTGGAAGTTTAATTATTTTGAAGAACCCTCTTTTCAGGGGGTTTTTTCACTATTTATATCCAAAGAGAATTTAAAGCAGATGGTAAAACGTCATTCTTATTTCTTGTCCTACTACATAAATTAATTAGAAGAAGATATATTTTTACTTTTTTGGTATGATAAAAGCATGCAAAAATCAGCATTCTTCATATATATCAACACAGGCTCTGTGGGCATGATCTATTATCGGAGGAAATGATTATCTGAATTTGGAGGAGCAATGTTATGTTTAATAAAATTAGGCTTTGGAAGAATCAAAATAATAACTCTTCCACACTCCGAGAAAAAATAGAAGAGGTTAGAAAATTGCCGGTACCGGAACATGTAGCGATTATTATGGATGGCAATGGGCGTTGGGCAAAAAAGAGAGCATTGCCACGAATTGCTGGTCATCATGAAGGTATGAAGGTCGTGCGTAAAATAACAAAGTTAGCAAACTCTCTTGGAATAAAAACGCTGACGTTATATGCTTTTTCCACAGAAAATTGGAAGCGGCCAAAAAATGAAGTAGAGTATTTAATGAAGCTTCCTGAGGAATTTTTAGGAACCTTTCTGCCAGAATTAATTGAAGAAAATGTTCAAGTAGCAATGATGGGGTATAAAGAACAACTTCCGGTACATACTTTACATGCAATTGAAAAAGCGATTGAAGATACAAAGAACAATGATGGTCTTGTATTAAACTTTGCGCTTAACTATGGAAGCAGATCCGAAATTATTGATGCGACCAAAAAAGTCTTAAATGATTATAAAAGTGGAATACTGAAAGAGAGCGAGTTAAACGAAGAAGTCTTCTCCTCATATCTAATGACTTCCAACCACAAAGACCCCGATTTATTAATCCGGACTAGTGGAGAAATCCGGCTAAGTAATTTTATGCTTTGGCAATTAGCCTATACGGAGTTTTGGTTTACGGATGTATTATGGCCAGATTTTAGAGAAAAACATCTAATTGAAGCAATTGAAGCATTTCAGAATCGTCAACGTCGATTTGGCGGTATTTAAGTACTCTCTCTCAAGTCCTATAAAGGTGTTGAATTCTTAGATGAAGCAAAGAATCATTACAGGAGTAGTAGCAGCTGCTTTATTTCTACCTATTGTTTTTTACGGTGGACTACCTTTCGTATTATTAACATACTTCCTCGCATCGGTGGGTTTGTATGAATTATTAAAAATGAAAAAACTTAGTATTTTTTCTGTTCATGGACTGCTTACACTTTTATTTCTCTGGGTTATTCTTTATCCTGAGCAGTATAGTGATATAGTAAATACTTTTTATTATACAAAAACAGAACTGGGCATAGCTTTTATCCTCTTGTTATTGGCCTATACAGTGATAACAAAAAATCGTTTTACCTTTGAAGATGTGGGTTTTTCAATATTATCCGCTATTTATGTAGGAATCGGTTTTTATTTCTTTATTGAAACGCGTGATGCGGGATTAGTTTATATTTTTTACTCTTTATTTATGATTTGGGCAACTGATTCAGGTGCTTATTTTGTAGGGAAAGCTACAGGCAAAACCAAGCTTTGGCCTGAAATTAGTCCAAACAAAACCGTAGAAGGGTCTGTTGGCGGTGTGGTTTGTGCACTAATTGTCGCTGTCCTATTTTCTTTATTGACGGAAATCAACGCAAACTTATTAGCATTACTGGCCATAACCGCTGTCCTTTCAATCTTCGGACAAATTGGGGATTTAGTCCAATCTGCGTTTAAACGCCACTTTGGTGTTAAAGATTCAGGAAATATACTGCCAGGACATGGTGGAATCCTTGACCGTTTTGATAGTCTTTTATTCATTCTGCCATTATTACACTTTTTTCACTTATGGTAGATTACTGTCTAGCTGCAGCGCCTAGGGGCTCGGGGTCATAAGCCAATCACTTCGGAAGGCAAAAAACGCCTTCTGTCAGCGCTTGTCTTATGCCTGTCGCCCCTGGACAAGGCGCTTCCGCTTTTCTATTTAGGAGTTGAACGATAGTTGAAAAAAATTAGCATTTTGGGTGCTACTGGCTCAATTGGGACCCAAACTTTAGATATTTTGCGTGAACATCTATCAGAATTTAAATTAGTGGCAATCTCTGTCGGAAAAAATCTAGAATTAGCTAGAAAAATGATTACTGAGTTTCAACCAGAGCTTGTTTCTGTACAAGAGTACCATGATTGTAATACATTAAAATTAGAATTCCCTAAAACTAAATTTACCTTTGGCGATGAGGGACTTGTAGAAGTTGCTGTCTATCCTTCAGCCGATATCCTTGTAAATGCTGTGATTGGAAGTGTTGGTCTAAATCCAACTTTACAAGCCATTGAAAGTGGAAAAACGATCGCAATTGCTAATAAGGAGACATTGGTAACGGCTGGGCATCTTGTTATGGAGGCTGCCGAAAGGAATGGAGTGGCATTACTTCCAGTTGATAGTGAACATTCGGCTATTTTTCAATGCCTTCAGGGTGAGCAAGAGAAGACTGTAGAAAGATTGATTCTAACGGCTTCCGGTGGGAGTTTCCGTGATCGTTCACGAAACGACCTTGAAGGTGTTACAGTAAAAGAAGCCTTAAATCACCCCAACTGGTCAATGGGAGCAAAAATAACGATAGATTCAGCCACGATGATGAATAAAGGACTTGAAGTGATTGAAGCACATTGGCTATATAATATGCCGTATGAAAAAATTGATGTCCTTTTACACAAAGAAAGCATTATTCATTCGATGGTTGAATTTCATGACAGCAGCATCATAGCACAGCTGGGAACACCTGATATGCGGGTGCCAATTCAATATGCGCTTTCCTACCCTGATCGATTACCTCTAAAATCATCACAACGATTAAATTTAGCGCAAATAGGGAAATTACATTTTCAAGAAATGGATGTTAATCGTTTTCGTTGTATGAAATTTGCTTATGAAGCTGGGAAAAAGGGCGGAACATTTCCAACTGTATTGAATGCAGCAAATGAAGTTGCAGTAGCTGCTTTTTTAGATGGGAAGATTAATTTCTTACAAATTGAGGACATGATCGAGAAGGCATTAAGCAAGCATGATTTAATCTTAAATCCTGACTTATCCATTATTCAAGAGGTGGACAAAGAAACAAGACAATATGTATATTCACTTCTATAAAAAAGGTGGTTTTTAGTTTGACTACAGTTATTGCCTTTATCGTTATCTTTGGTGCTCTAGTCTTCTTCCATGAATTAGGCCATTTAATTTTTGCAAAACGTGCAGGGATTTTGTGCCGCGAGTTTGCGATCGGATTTGGACCAAAGGTTTTCTCTCATAAAAAAGGGGAAACTACCTACACGATTAGGTTACTGCCAATTGGCGGATTTGTTCGGATGGCTGGTGAAGATCCAGAGGTTGTTGAACTAAAACCTGGTTACAGAATCGGGCTCTTGTTTGACAAAGATAATAACGTTAATAAGATCATTTTGAACAATAAAGAAAAGTACCCTAATTGTCGAATTGTGGAAGTAGAACATGCGGATATTGAACATAAGCTATTCATTAAGGGCTATCCTGAGGATGAAGAAGAAAGCTTGCAAACTTTCCCTGTAAGCCCGACTGCTGTGACGATTGAAAATGGGATAGAAACACAATTAGCTCCATATGATCGTCAATTCGCATCTAAGACTTTGCCACAGAGAACAATGGCTATTTTTGCTGGACCGATGATGAATTTTGTCCTTGCTTTCTTTTTGTTCATTATCATTGCATTCTTACAAGGTGTTCCAACGAATGAACCTAAATTAGGTGAGATTACGCCTGATGGTGCTGCAAATGCTGCAGGTCTTATGCAAGGAGATATTGTCAACAGTATTAATGGCGCTGAAATTTCAAGCTGGTCTGATGTGGTTGAAATTATCAGGGAAAATCCGAATGAGGAACTAGATTTTTCCATTACTCGTGATGGGAAAGATCAAGAAATTTCCGTTACCCCTAAAGAACAAACCGTTGAGGGTGATAAGATTGGCCTCATAGGTGTATATAGTCCTATCGAAAAATCACCACTAAAAGCGATTACCGCTGGTTTTACCGAGACTTACTTTTGGACAAAACAGATCTTTGTCATGCTGGGTCAGTTAGTTACAGGTCAGTTCTCTATTGATATGCTCTCAGGTCCGGTTGGAATATATGCTTCTACTGATACAGTAGTGCAGTCAGGCATTTACTATGTCATGAAATGGGCGGCGATTTTGAGTATTAACCTTGGAATAATGAATCTATTGCCAATTCCTGCGCTTGATGGTGGAAGGTTAATGTTCTTTGCTGTAGAAGCTGTAAGAGGAAAGCCAATTGATCGTCATAAGGAAGGCATGGTCCATTTTATTGGGTTTGCATTGCTAATGCTCCTCATGCTGGTTGTTACCTGGAATGATATCCAGAGGTTTTTCTTATAAAATTAAAAAAAGGTTCCTAGTGGACCTTTTTTTATTTACTCATTTGGTTTTATTTTTCTGTCGAAATTAGCCGAATGATTAGGTATCATATGATATAATTACTTTTTGATAAAAGATAAGTATAGAGATTTTATATAGATGGGAGAGGGAATGATGAGCGAACATGCCTCTGGCAAAAAAGAGCGATTCTTACTCTTGCTCCAACAACTAGAATTAATAGAGGACGCTGTTGTAGCACAATTTCAGAATGCACAAATTGAAAGATTTATTGTTGAAAAAAAGGCAAGAAAATGGCATTTTCAATTTTTATTAGAAAAAATTCTTCCTTATAGTTTATATCTTCGTTTTACTACTCAACTTGAAAGAAAATTCTCAAATATAGCGAATATTACCTATGATTTAAAAGTAGAAGATCAAAGTTTTCAGCCAGAATTACTTCTAGAATATTGGAATCATAGTATTCAACAAATCGATGGTATCTCGCCGCCGATGCTTAAATTATTAAATGAACAAGTACCGGCTGTTAGTGGTAATAAGTTAACCATTTCGGTACGCAATGACACAGAAGGCATGGCCTTAAAAAAGAAATATGGTTCAATGATTACCACTTTGTATCAATCATACGGATTTCCGAGTTTAACACTTGAAACTGACATCAAGAGTGAAGAAAAAAATGACGAATATCAACAGTTTTTATTAGCAAAACAAAAAGAAGATCAAGAACGCGGACTCATGGCCCTAGCTGATTTACAAAAGAAAGAAGCGGAGAAGGATGCTAGTGGGGTTGTTTCTGAGGGGCCGCTCTCAATTGGTCTAACAATTAAAGATGATTCAGATCTTCGAAGCATGATTGATATTGTCGATGAAGAAAGAAGAGTCACAGTCGAAGGATTTATATTTGATGCGGAGACAAGAGAGTTGAGAAGCGGACGTACTCTACTAACCTTTAAGATTACGGATTATACAAGCTCTCTCATGGTTAAAATGTTTTCACGGGATAAGGAAGACGCTGCTCTTTACCAGTTAATCAAAAAAGGTATGTGGGTTAGAGTTCGGGGAAGCATTCAAAATGATACTTTTGTCCGTGATTTAGTCATGATTGGAAATGACATAAATGAAATTAAACCAGAGGGCCGTAAAGATACAGCTCCTGAAGACCAAAAGCGAGTGGAACTCCATCTGCATACTCCAATGAGTTCAATGGACGCAGTCACTCCCGTAGGGGCGCTCATTGCTCAAGCCAAGAAGTGGGGGCATAAGGCGATTGCCGTTACGGACCATGCTGTGGCACAATCCTTCCCAGAGGCTTATGGTGCAGGAAAGAAAAATGATATTAAAATCCTTTATGGTGTAGAAGTAAATCTTGTCGATGATGGAGTACCGATTGCCTATAATGATGCCCATCGTTTAATTGCCGAAGATACATTTGTGGTGTTTGACGTTGAAACGACTGGTTTGTCAGCCGTGTATGATACGATTATTGAACTTGCGGCAGTTAAAATTAGAGATGGGGAAATCATTGACCGATTTGAATCATTCGCAAATCCACATCATCGATTATCGGCTACAACCATCAACCTAACAGGAATTACAGATGATATGGTCCAAAATGCTCCTGAAGTTGGCGAAGTAATCCAAAGGTTTTATGATTGGGTAGGGGACGCTGTTCTTGTAGCCCACAATGCCTCGTTCGATATGGGATTCCTGAATGTTGGCTATAAAAACATTGGACTTGAAAAGGCAAAAAATCCAGTAATAGATACGCTCGAATTAGGTAGATTTCTGTATCCAGAAATGAAAAATCATCGTTTAAATACATTGGCAAAGAAATTTGATATTGAATTGACCCAACACCATCGGGCGATTTATGATGCAGAAGCAACAGGGTATTTACTTTTAAAAATGCTTAAGGATGCGGCAGAAAAAGGAATCGAGTACCATGATCAATTTAACGATAACATGGGGAAAGGAAATGCCTATCAGCGCGCACGTCCTTATCATTGTACGCTGCTTGCACAGACGGAAGTTGGTTTAAAGAACTTATTTAAACTCGTATCCATTTCACATATTGAATATTTTTATAGAGTTCCGAGACTGCCAAGGTCCGTGCTTCAAAAATACAGAGAAGGAATTCTTGTTGGATCAGGCTGTAATAAAGGTGAAGTTTTTGAAGGAATGATGCAAAAATCTCCCGATGAAGTGGAAGCGGCGGCACAATTTTATGACTATCTTGAGGTTATGCCGAAGGAAGTCAATGCTCCATTAATTGAAATGGAACTAGTTCGTGATGAAAAAGCATTAGAAGATATAATTGGTAATATCGTCAAGCTTGGTGAAAAATTGGGGCTACCAGTTGTGGCCACCGGTAATGTCCATTATCTAAATGAGAACGATAAAATTTACCGTAAGATATTGGTGAACTCACAGGGCGGTGCTAACCCGCTAAATCGTCACAAACTGCCTGATGTCCATTTCAGGACCACCAATGAAATGCTTGCTGCGTTTTCTTTCCTTGGAGGCGAAAAGGCTAAAGAGATTGTTATTACCAATACAAACAAAATAGCGGATATGATTGATGTCATTAAGCCAATTAAAGACGACTTATATACGCCTAGAATTGAAGGCGCAGATGAAGAAATGCGTGAAATGAGTTATTCAATGGCGAAGAAGATTTACGGAGAGCCTCTTCCTGAAATCGTTGAGGCACGCCTTGAAAAAGAATTAAAGAGTATTATTGGCCATGGTTTCGCCGTAATCTACTTGATTTCACATAAGCTTGTAAAAAAATCATTGGATGATGGGTACCTTGTGGGTTCACGGGGTTCTGTAGGTTCTTCATTGGTTGCTACAATGACAGAAATTACCGAGGTAAATCCATTACCTCCGCATTACGTCTGTCCTGCCTGCAAGCACTCGGAATTTTTCAATGACGGTTCTGTGGGATCAGGCTTTGATTTACCCGATAAGGATTGCCCGCAATGTGGAAGTAAATATCATAAAGACGGACATGACATTCCGTTTGAAACCTTCCTTGGTTTTAAAGGGGACAAGGTTCCCGATATCGATTTGAATTTCTCTGGGGAGTATCAGCCGCGTGCCCATAACTACACGAAAGTTCTTTTTGGAGAAGATAATGTTTTCCGAGCAGGTACAATTGGTACAGTTGCAGATAAAACAGCTTTTGGATATGTAAAAGCATATCAGCAGGACAATAATTTACAATTACGCGGGGCAGAAATAGAACGACTTGCTTCCGGCTGTACCGGTGTAAAAAGAACAACTGGTCAGCATCCAGGTGGTATTATCGTTATTCCTGATTACATGGATGTCTATGACTTTTCACCAATACAGTTCCCTGCAGATGATAGAAACTCTGAATGGAAAACGACCCATTTTGATTTCCATTCCATTCACGATAACGTCTTAAAGCTTGATATACTTGGGCACGATGATCCGACTGTAATAAGAATGCTGCAGGATCTTAGTGGAATGGACCCAAAAACGATTCCAACTGATGATCCCGAAGTGATGAAGATTTTTAGTGGAACCGAATCATTAGGTGTAACCGAACAGCAAATTATGTGTAAAACAGGTACACTTGGAATCCCTGAATTCGGTACACGTTTCGTCCGCCAAATGCTTGAAGATACAAAACCAACGACGTTCTCTGAACTTGTCCAAATTTCTGGTCTGTCACACGGAACAGATGTATGGCTGGGAAATGCGCAAGAATTAATTCATAACAACATCTGTAATCTGAGTGAAGTTATCGGTTGTCGTGATGATATCATGGTCTACCTTATTTATCAGGGACTAGAACCATCATTTGCTTTTAAAATCATGGAGTCGGTTCGTAAAGGGAAAGGTCTCTCTGAAGACATGGAAGCGGAAATGCGCCGTAATGAAGTACCGGAATGGTATATTGATTCTTGTAAAAAGATAAAATATATGTTCCCTAAGGCCCACGCAGCTGCTTATGTTTTAATGGCAGTTAGAATTGCCTATTTTAAGGTACATCTTCCGCTCTTATACTATGCAGCCTATTTTACCGTTCGTGCAGAAGATTTTGATTTGGAAGTAATGACAAGAGGTTCTGAATCCATTCGGGCAAAAATTGAGGAAATCAATGCAAAAGGACTTGAAGCCTCAAATAAGGAAAAAAACCTATTAACCGTTCTCGAGTTGGCCCTTGAAATGGTGGAAAGGGGCTTTTCTTTCCAAAACTATGATCTATATAAATCCGACGCGTCTGAGTTTATTATTGAAGGAAATTCTTTAATCCCCCCATTTAATTCAATACCAGGGCTCGGAACGAATGCCGCTTATAACATTGTAAAGGCAAGAAAAGATGGAGAATTTCTATCGAAAGAAGACCTACAGCAACGTGGTAAAGTATCAAAAACTATTCTAGAATATTTAGACAAGCAAGGTTGCCTTGGAGCCTTACCAGAACAAAATCAGCTTTCCCTATTCTAGATGGTAATAACCTTGATTTAATGCGTTTCGGTTTGCATATAAAATTTGGTTATGGTATAGTTTTATTGGAAATACTAAGAAATACTCTCGTGTTAAAGAGTGGGGAAACCCGCTCTTTCGTTTTTGTATTGGATAATTTTACAGAGTTATTGATAAAACTTTCCGTGAAATACGTATAATATGGGTGAAAATGTCGGTAAAGGAGGTTAAACATGAGCAAAGTAACGGAAGTAGTAGAAGAGCTAACGCAGCCAATTTTACAAGAATTAGATTTAGAATTGGTGGAAATTGAGTTTGTCAAAGAAGGGAAAAACTGGTTTCTTCGCGTATATATTGATAAAGAAAACGGTGTTGATATTGAGGACTGTGGCACTGTCAGTGAACGACTTAGTGAAAAACTCGATGAGCTTGACCCGATAACCCAAAATTATTTTCTTGAGGTATCCTCTCCTGGTGCAGAAAGACCGTTGAAAAAGGCGAAGGACTTCGAAAAGGCAATTGGTAAAAATGTGTTCATTAAAACATACGAGCCCATTGACGGTGAAAAAGGATTTGAAGGAAAGTTACTCGATTATGATGGGCAGACAGTAAAAGTTGAAATCAAAATCAAAACTCGTAAAAAAATCATCGAGATTCCTTTTGAAAAAGTGGCTAGTGCAAGGCTAGCGGTTATTTTTTCATAATAAAAGATAAATATATATGAAAGTTAGGGGGATATGATCAAATGAGCAGCGAATTATTAGATGCTCTTACCATACTAGAAAGAGAAAAGGGCATTTCTAGAGATGTATTAATCGATGCGATTGAAGCAGCACTTATCTCGGCATATCGACGCAATTTCAATCAAGCCCAAAATGTTCGAATTGACTTGAATCTGGGAACAGGCTCCATGCGTGTTTTTGCCAGAAAAGAAGTAGTAGATGAAGTGTTCGACCCTCGTCTTGAAATATCATTAGCAGATGCCAGGAACATTAACCCTAATTATGCTGTTGAAGATGTAGTGGAAATGGAAGTAACACCTAAGGACTTCGGAAGAATTGCAGCTCAAACAGCAAAACAAGTGGTTACACAAAGAGTTAGAGAGGCTGAAAGAGGCATAATTTATTCTGAGTTTATTGATCGTGAAGAAGATATCATGACCGGAATTGTTCAAAGACTTGATTCAAAGTTTATTTATGTAAGTCTTGGAAAGATTGAGGCTCTTCTCCCTGTTAATGAACAAATGCCAAATGAGCGGTATAAGCCACATGACCGAATAAAGGTTTTTATTACGAAGGTTGAGAAGACAACGAAAGGTCCTCAAATTTTCGTATCTCGTACCCATCCTGGATTACTAAAAAGATTGTTCGAGATTGAAGTTCCAGAAATATATGATGGTACAGTTGAGATAAAATCAGTTGCTCGTGAAGCAGGCGACCGTTCTAAAATTTCTGTTCATTCGGATAACAATGAAGTTGACCCAGTTGGTTCTTGCGTAGGTCCAAAAGGTACAAGGGTTCAAGCCGTTGTAAATGAATTAAAAGGTGAAAAAATCGATATTGTTAAATGGTCCGACAATCCTGTCATCTTTGTTGCAAATTCATTAAGCCCATCTAAAGTATTAGATGTAATGGTGAATGAGTCTGAAAAAGCAACCACTGTAGTTGTACCAGATTATCAACTTTCACTGGCAATTGGAAAGCGCGGACAAAATGCCCGTTTAGCTGCAAAATTAACAGGTTGGAAAATAGATATCAAATCAGAAACAGAAGCACGTGAAATAGGAATTTATCCACGTGAAGAAATGATTCGGCTTTTTGATGATCAAGTACATGTCTTTAATGAAGAAGAAGAAAAGGAATAAGAAGTGAGGTGAATGATCGTGAACAATCGTAAAAAAGTTCCTATGCGGAAGTGTGTCGCAACCGGTGAAATGAAGCCGAAAAAAGAACTCGTTCGCATCGTTCGCTCAAAAGAAGGGGATGTATCTATCGACTTGACAGGGAAAAAGTCGGGCAGAGGTGCATACCTTTCAAGGGACAAGGAAGCGGTCCTACTAGCCAAGAAAAAAAACATCCTATCTAATCATCTAGAAGTTTCGATTAATGAGACTTTATACGAGGAACTGTTAGAATTGATAGAAAAGGATAATAGGCAGTCCATATGAATACAAATCCATGGATGTCGTTACTTGGCTTAGCAAATCGAGCACGGAAAATCATATCGGGCGAGGAGCTTTCTGTTAAGGAGATTCGAAGCGGAAAAGCAAAGCTCGTTTTATTATCGGCAGATGCATCTGCAAATACGACAAAGAAAATTACAGATAAATGTAAGTCATACGAAGTTCCATATAAACTAGTGGAAGATCGCCACCTTCTGGGCCAAGCGATTGGCAAGGAAGCCCGCGTTGTTGTAGCTGTACTGGATGATGGATTTGCAAAGAAATTGATGACGTTGCTCGATTAATTTTAGCGGGGGTGAAAATATGAGTAAAATACGTGTTTATGAGTATGCAAAAAAACACAATATTTCAAGTAAAGATGTAATAAATAAATTAAAAGAAATGAACATAGAGGTTTCAAATCATATGGCAACAATTGAGGATGCCGCGGTTGTAAAGCTTGACGCAACCTATAACAAGAATGAAAGCAAACCACAACAAAAGCAAGCTAGACCGCAACAGCAAAATCGCCAGAATCAGAAACCACAGCAGCAGGGAGTTAAACCACAAGTGCAAAGTAAAACAAGCCCAAAAGCTTTTGAGGACGACGACGCAAAGACTACAACTCCTAGCAAGGTAAAAGTGGTATCACCACCGAAAGCAGTTGACAGCAAAAAGCACAGTCAACAATTCCAATCTAAGGAAAATAAAGTTTTTAGCGCTGGAAAAGGGAATAAAAAACCTTTTAATAATAATAATCAAAATCGCAATAATAATAACAACCGGAAAAAGAATCATACTCCGGTTCAGCAAACACAGCCTCAGGTAAAGAAGGTAAAAGAACTTCCAACTAAAATTACTTTTAGTGAATCTCTTACTGTAGGCGAACTTGCAAAAAAAATCTACCGCGAACCTTCCGAAATTATCAAGAAGCTCTTTTTACTAGGAGTAATGGCAACAATTAATCAGGTGTTAGATAAAGACGCAATTGAATTAATTGCCAGTGAATACGGGGTTGAGGTCGAGGAAGAAATTAAAATCGATACAACAGATCTTGAAGTTTATTTTACTGAAGATGCACCTGAAGATCTTGTAGAAAGACCTTCAGTAGTTACGATTATGGGTCACGTTGACCATGGTAAAACCACATTGCTTGATTCCATTCGTCACACAAAAGTTACAGAAGGTGAAGCAGGGGGAATTACCCAGCATATTGGTGCATACCAAGTTGTTGAAAACGGGAAGAAGATTACATTCCTTGATACACCGGGACATGCTGCATTTACAACTATGCGTGCACGTGGTGCGAAAATCACAGATATTACAATCCTTGTAGTAGCTGCTGATGATGGTGTAATGCCTCAAACAGTTGAAGCGATTAACCATGCGAAGGCTGCAGAGGTTCCAATTATCGTTGCCGTTAATAAAATGGATAAAGAGGCTGCGAACGCAGACCGTGTTATGCAAGAGCTTACCGAGCATGGATTAGTGTCCGAAGCTTGGGGTGGAGATACAATCTTTGTTCCACTATCCGCGAAAACTGGGGAAGGAATCGATAATCTGCTTGAAATGATTCTACTTGTTAGTGAAGTTGAAGAATGGAAAGCAAACCCTAATCGTAAAGCAGTTGGAACAGTAATTGAGGCACAATTAGATAAAGGCCGTGGATCAGTGGCTACCTTGCTTGTTCAGAATGGTACATTGAAAATCGGTGACCCAATTGTCGTAGGAAACACGTATGGTCGTGTTCGCGCAATGGTAAATGATTTAGGACGCCGTGTGAAAGAAGCTGGACCATCAACACCTGTTGAAATTACAGGTTTAAGTGATGTTCCACAAGCTGGTGACCGTTTCGTTGTATTTGACGATGAAAAAACTGCTCGTCAAGTTGGGGAAGCACGTGCACAACAAGCACTTGCGGCTCAACGTGGAGAGAAATCAATCGTCAGCCTTGATAATTTATTTGAGCAGTTAAAACAGGGTGAGATGAAGGATTTAAATATCATCCTCAAAGCTGATGTTCAAGGTTCGGCTGAAGCCGTAGCAGCCTCACTGCAAAAAATTGACGTTGAAGGCGTAAATATCAAAATTATTCATAGTGGTGCTGGTGCCATCAATGAATCAGATATTACCCTTGCCTCTGCTTCTAATGCCATTGTAATCGGCTTTAACGTTCGTCCTGATGTCAATGCGAAGCGTGCAGCTGAACAAGAAAAGGTCGACGTTCGACTTCACAGTATTATTTACAAGGTAATAGAAGAAATCGAAGCTGCAATGAAGGGTATGCTTGATCCAGAATTTAAAGAAAAAGTAATTGGTCAAGCGGAAATTCGTCAAACCTTTAAAGTTTCAAAGGTTGGAACCATTGCCGGTTCTTATGTAACAGACGGGAAAATAACTCGTGATAGCGGAATTCGTTTGATTCGTAACGGTGTTGTCATCTTTGAAGGAAATATCGATGCATTAAAACGTTTTAAAGATGATGCCAAAGAGGTTTCACAAGGTTATGAATGTGGTATTACCATTAAGAACTTCAATGATGTTAAAGAAGGAGATATTATTGAAGCTTACGTAATGGAAGAAATTGAACGTAAATGATTGTAGGTTTAGCCGTTTGTGAATGTATCATCTACGATGCTCATTCTTTAAAAGAGAAACGGGCTGTATTACAGCGAATTCTTACCAGGTTAAAACAAAAATTTAATGTATCAGTTTCAGAAGTTGGCTATCAGGATGTGTGGCAAAGGACGAAAATAGCCATTGTGGCGGTAACATCCAATCGGGTAATGACTGAACTGGAACTGCAAAATGCATTTAAATTAATTGATTCTTTTCCTGAGATTGAAAGAACGATCACCGAAGTAGAATGGCTTTAAGTTAAGAGGTGAAGTGATGAGCCACAGAGCAAATCGTGTTGGAGAGCAAATGAAGAAAGAACTAAGTGACATCATCGGGCGGAAAATTAAGGATCCCCGGATCGGCTTCGTGACGGTTACAGATGTTCAAGTAACAGGAGATCTCCAACAAGCAAAAGTATATATTTCTGTTTTGGGCGATGAAGAGCAAAAGGAAAACACGCTTAAAGGTCTTGCAAAGGCGAAAGGATTTATCCGAACTGAAATTGGACATCGTATTCGTTTACGCAAGACTCCTGAGATCCTTTTTGAATGGGATGAATCGATGGATTATGGAAATCGAATCAATTCTCTCATTCATCAATTGCACCATGAAGAAAGAAGCATGGAAAAAAATGAAGAAGAATAAATGGATAGACAATTGTCTATCCTTTTTTTTCGATACAAAATTGAATTGGAGTGACCGGCGATGGAAGGAATCATCCCTTTATATAAACCGGCAGGACTAACGTCGCATGATTGTGTTTTTAGATTAAGAAAAATATTAAAAACAAAAAAGGTGGGCCATACGGGCACACTTGACCCAGATGTGACCGGAGTTCTTCCTATTTGTATTGGTAGAGCAACAAAAGTAGCAGAATACATAACTGACGCTGGGAAGAGTTATGAAGGAGAAGTGACAATTGGGTACTCCACAACAACCGAGGATGCTTCAGGAGAAATGGTTGAAGAGAAAAAGGTAGAAGGTACCATCAGCAGGAAAGAAATCCTTCAAGTTCTAAATTCTTTCACTGGTGAAATAGAACAAACACCACCGATGTTTTCAGCCGTAAAAGTGAATGGGACTCGTTTATACGAATATGCCCGCAAAGGAATTGAAGTGGAACGTCCTACGAGAAAGGTAACTATCTATTCGATGGAGCTACTTGACGATAGAGAGGTATTTTCAGGTGAAACTATCTCATTTCGATTTAGAGTGAGTTGCAGCAAAGGAACCTATATCAGGACACTAGCAGTAATGATTGGTGAAGAACTTGGCTATCCTGCACATATGTCAAATTTAATTAGGACCCAATCATCTGCTTTTACAATTGATGATTGTTTGACTTTTGAACAGATTGAAAAATCAGTGGAAGCTGGTACAATATCCTCCTTTTTAAGACCTTTAGAATTGGCACTTTCTCATTTGCCGAAATACATAATAAATGATAAAGTAGCAGAGAAAGTGAAAAATGGCGCACTTTTACCAATACCAGAGCATTTAAAAAATAGTAACGGACCTATTAGCGCTGAAACGGAAGAAGGCAAAGCACTTGCCATTTATTCGGTACACCCGAACAAACCAGGGCTGTTAAAACCGGTTAAAGTTTTGCGTAATGATCAAGGTTAAAAAGGTTACGGTCAAGAAAAGGTGAGTCTCATTGGAAGTAATAAAACTAGAATTCCCATTAAATATAGAAAAAACGCAAATACCTCCATTATCAATGGCACTTGGTTATTTTGACGGAGTTCATCTTGGTCATCAAAAGGTTATTCTTGAAGCTAAAAAACAAGCTAATCAAAAAGGACTCCGGTCCGCAGTTATGACCTTTGATCCTCATCCATCAGTTGTTTTAGGGAAAAATGAAAAGCATGTTCAATATATAACACCACTAGCCGAAAAAATTAATCTAATTGAGGAACTAGGCATCGACTATTTATTTATCGTAAATTTTACGGCAGAATTTGCAAACCTGCTTCCCCAAGAATTTATTGATCAGTATGTTATTGATTTGAATGTAAAACATGTCGTGGCAGGATTTGATTTCTCTTATGGCCGTATGGGAAAAGGAACGATGGAAATCTTGCCCTTCCATTCAAGAGAAAAATTCACGTTCACCATTGTAGAAAAATTCACTAGTGGGGATGAAAAAGTAAGTTCAACGCGAATTCGTCAATATATAAAGAACGGAAGAACCACTGAGCTGCCTGAATTACTTGGAAGATTCTATACCACAGCCGGCATAGTCGTCCATGGGGATAAAAGAGGCAGGACAATTGGATTCCCTACTGCAAATGTAGATACAATGGATGAATTTATTTTACCCCCTCTGGGTGTTTACGCCGTAAAAATCAAGATCGGTGAAGACTGGTACGAAGGTGTATGTAATGTTGGCTACAAACCAACATTCAATAAGGACGCTTTAAAGGTTTCAGTCGAAGCCCATATCTTTAACTTCAAAAAAGATATTTATGGAAAGAAAGTAACCATCGAATGGCACCAATACCTAAGAAAAGAACAAAAATTCTCCGGAATTGATGAACTGGTGGCACAAATCGAAAAAGACAAACAGAATGCAATTGAATACTTTAATAAATAGCTTTTTTAGCGATTAACTTGCAATTTGTCGTAAAACGTTGTATTCTTATTAACGTATTAAAAATAACCTTTCCTTGGCAAGTCGAGTCACCGACGCTTGCTCAGTAACAGGGGATAGTAAATTTAGGAGGTGAATAGGATGGCAATCACACAAGAACGTAAAAACGAACTTATCGCTGAGTATAAAACTCATGATAATGACACTGGATCTGCAGAGGTTCAAATCGCTGTCCTTACTGAATCAATCAACAATTTGAATGAGCACTTACGTACTCATAAGAAGGACCACCACTCACGTCGCGGTCTGTTGAAAATGGTTGGTAAGCGTCGTAATCTTTTAACGTACCTACGTAATAAAGATGTTCAACGTTACCGTGAATTAATCAATAAGCTAGGACTTCGTCGATAATCAAAAGAAGCGGGATTTTTCCCGCTTTTTTGTTAGGTTTAAAAAAGATAGCACCTAGTGCAAGATAAATATATTATATACATATTTTAAGTCGCGAAAATTTGAGCATACTATAAGTATATTTGTATTGATAACATAAGCTATAAACGCTTTTTTTATATTAGATGATTAGAGCGATTTTATTTCGCATTATCCTCTAAAGTGATTTGGATAGAGAGGGGTAACAAAATGGAACAAACGAAACACGAATATTCCATGGATTGGGCTGGACGTAAATTAACCGTTGAAATTGGACAACTAGCCAAACAGGCAAATGGATCAGTAATGGTCCGTTATGGAGATACTGCAGTTCTAAGTACTGCTACAGCTTCAAAAGAACCAAAAAACTTAGACTTTTTTCCATTAACATGTAACTATGAAGAGCGATTATATGCGGTGGGTAAAATTCCTGGAGGATTTATTAAACGAGAAGGTCGTCCTAGTGAAAAAGCCATTTTGGCGAGTCGATTAATTGACCGTCCAATTCGTCCACTTTTTGCAGAAGGTTTCCGTAATGATGTGCAAGTAATCAGTATTGTTATGAGTGTGGACCAAGATTGCTCATCAGAGATGGCAGCAATGTTTGGATCATCTTTAGCACTTTGCACATCTGACATTCCTTTCGAGGGACCGATTGCAGGTGTAATTGTTGGCAGAGTCGATGGAGCATTTGTTATTAATCCAACAGTAGAACAAGCCGAGAAAAGTGATATTCATTTAACTGTTGCCGGTACGAAAGATGCAATAAACATGGTTGAAGCAGGTGCAGATGAAGTTTCTGAGGAAGTCATGCTTGAGGCTATTATGTATGGACATGAAGAAATTAAACGCCTTATAGAATTCCAAGAAAAAATTATGGCTGAAGCTGGCAAGGAAAAAAGAGAAATTATTCTTTATGAACTTGATAAAAATTTAGAGGCTGAAGTTAGAGAAATGTGTGAAGCCGATATGGTAACCGCCATTCAGGTGCAGGAAAAGCATGCGCGTGAGGATGCCATTAAAGAAGTAAAGAATCGTGTAATCGCTAAGTTCGAGGAGAATGAGGCTACAGACGATGACATGAAACAGGTAAAACAAATTTTAGATAAAATCGTTAAAGGTGAAGTTCGTCGTTTAATAACCGTTGAAAAGGTGCGTCCAGACGGTCGGAAAATCGATGAAATTCGTCCCTTATCTTCACAGGTAGGTATTTTACCAAGAACACACGGATCAGGATTATTTACTCGTGGGCAAACTCAAGCATTAAGCATTTGTACATTAGGAGCAATGGGAGATGTGCAAATTCTAGATGGTTTGGGAATCGAGGAAGAAAAGCGTTTTATGCACCATTACAATTTCCCTTCCTTCAGTGTGGGTGAAACTGGACCAATCCGTGGGCCAGGCCGTCGTGAGATCGGACATGGTGCTCTTGGTGAGCGAGCATTAGAACCAATTGTACCTTCTGAAAAGGATTTCCCTTATACTATTCGCCTAGTTTCTGAGGTTCTGGAATCTAATGGATCTACCTCTCAAGCGAGTATTTGTGCAAGTACACTTGCGATGATGGACGCTGGCGTTCCAATTAAAGCCCCAGTTGCTGGGATTGCGATGGGATTAGTAAAATCTGGTGAACATTACACTGTTTTATCTGATATCCAAGGAATGGAAGACCACCTAGGTGATATGGATTTCAAAGTTGCAGGAACTGCTAAAGGTGTAACTGCACTTCAGATGGATATAAAAATTAAAGGACTTTCTCGTGAAATCCTAGAAGAAGCACTTCAACAGGCAAAGAAGGGTAGAATGCATATTCTTGATTCTATGCTTGCAACAATAACTGAGCCAAGAAGTGAGCTTTCAAAATTTGCACCAAAAATCTTAACAATGAAAATTAACCCGGATAAAATTCGTGATGTTATTGGACCAAGCGGTAAGCAAATCAATAAGATCATCGAAGAAACTGGTGTTAAAATCGATATTGAACAAGATGGAACTGTATTTATTGCCTCAACTGACCAAGCAATGAACCAAAAGGCGAAGAAAATTATCGAAGATATCGTACGCGAGGTTGAAGTTGGCCAAATGTACCTTGGTAAGGTTAAGCGAATTGAAAAATTCGGTGCTTTTGTTGAGATCTTTGCTGGCAAAGATGGACTTGTCCATATTTCTGAATTGGCCGAGGAACGAGTTGGAAAGGTCGAAGACGTTATTGCAATCGGTGATGAAATTTTAGTCAAAGTTACTGAAATCGATAAACAAGGACGTGTAAACCTTTCACGTAAGGCAATTTTAAAAGAACAACGTGAGAAGGCTGAAAAAGCAGCAGAAAAACAGTAAGAAAGCCTCACTAGGAATAATAGAAAGGTCAGGGGGAACCCTGACTTTTTCCATGTAAGGCGCTACCGCTTTTAGTTCTACCTTGTCCTCATTATTCATATATTCTGTATGAAGGGGGAAGGTAAATGAAGAAGTTTAGTTTGATCGCTCTCATTTTATTTGTAGCGTGGTTTTCTGTTAACAATCCTCTTGTAAATACATATGTTGCATCATTAAAAGGAAACGTGGTTACTGTAGGAAAGCAAGAAAATCCGCTATATCAAAGTATTATTAAAAATGCTTCTACATATAATATACCGCCTTCCAATGCTAAAATTGATGAAGTGTGGAAAGCAATCCCAGGCTATAATGGGTTAACTGTCGATATTGAAGCTTCATATAAAAATATGAAAAAAAGCGGCATTTTCGATGAAAAAAAAATAGTATATAAACAAACAACACCATCGGTACATCTTAAGGATTTGCCTCCATCTCCCATTTATCGCGGGCATCCTGACAAACCAATGGTGAGCTTCATTATTAATGTAGCATGGGGAAACGAATATTTACCTGAAATGCTTGCTGCACTTAAAAAACACAAAGTAAAAGCAAGCTTTTTCCTCGAGGGAAGATGGGTGAAAAATAATCCTGACTTGGCAAAAATGATTGTGAGTGCAGGTCATGAAGTTGGGAATCACTCCTATACACATCCTGACATGAAGAGAATTACTGCTGCACAAACAAGGGAGCAATTGTTAAAAACAAATGAAGTCATTGAAGCAGCTACAGGTAATAAGAGCATTTGGTTTGCACCACCGAGCGGCAGTTACCGGGATGAAACCGTTAAAATAGCTGCTGAATTAAAAATGAAGACCGTTATGTGGACGGTAGATACGATAGATTGGCAAAAACCTACACCTGACCAACTAATCAATCGTGTTATTTCTAAGATTGATAATGGCTCAATGGTCCTCATGCATCCAACAGATTCTACCGCAAAATCGTTAGATCGCTTAATCACACTCATTGAAGAAAAAAGTTTAAAAATAGGGACTGTTAGCGATTTAATGAGCGAAGAAAGAATTCTGAAATAAATTAACCAAATAATCCAGATAATAATTAATAAAGCTCTAGTTTCCGCTTTCTATAGATAGGAGGATTTTGATGATTAACAGATATTCTTGCAAAAATGGAGTAAGAATTGTATTAGAAAATATACCAACAGTGAGATCTGTAGCAATTGGAGTATGGATCGGCACTGGCTCAAGAAATGAAAATCCCCAAACGAATGGAATTTCACACTTTTTAGAGCATATGTTTTTTAAAGGTACAACAACAAGGTCTGCGAAAGAAATAGCAGAATCCTTTGATAGCATTGGAGGGCAAGTAAATGCCTTTACCTCAAAGGAGTACACTTGTTACTACGCTAAAGTTTTGGATACACATGCGCAATTCGCTTTGGATGTATTAGCTGATATGTTCTTCAATTCAACCTTTGTTGAAGAGGAATTAAATAAAGAAAGAAATGTAGTTCTAGAAGAAATTAAAATGTATGATGATACTCCCGATGATATTGTTCATGATTTACTTAGCAGGGCTATTTATGGAGACCATCCTCTAGGTTACCCTATATTAGGTACAGAAGAAACGCTAAATACGTTCACCGGTGATACGCTTAAAGACTATATCCACAATCATTACACACCAGAAAATGTCGTAATTTCAATTGCGGGAAATGTTTCTGAGAGTTTTATTAAGGAAGTGGAAAAGTATTTCGGGTCGTATGAAGGCGGGAAAAGTGCGATTACAGAAAACATTCCAACGTTCCATTCCAATCGATTATCGCGAAAGAAAGAAACAGAACAAGCACACCTATGTATTGGTTTTGAAGGTTTAAAGATTGGTCATGAAGATGTTTACAGCTTAATTATTCTAAACAATATTCTAGGCGGCAGTATGAGCAGCAGATTGTTCCAAGAAGTTCGTGAACAACGAGGTTTAGCTTATTCTGTATTCTCATACCATTCAGCTTATCAGGATAATGGTGTTGTAACCGTCTATGGGGGAACTGGTGCAAAGCAGCTTGATGTATTATTTGAAACCATTCAAGAAACGCTGGATAAATTAAAACAAGATGGTATTACTGAAAAAGAATTAATTAATAGTAAAGAGCAATTAAAAGGAAGCTTAATGTTAAGTTTAGAAAGTACAAATAGCAGGATGAGCCGAAACGGCAAAAATGAGCTATTATTAAAGCGCCACCGTTCATTGGATGAAATTATTGAGCAAATTGACCAAGTAACCAAGCAAAGTGTAGATGGAATGGCTTCATCTGTATTTACCAACAACTACTCGGTTTCCTTGATCAGCCCAGACGGCGAATTACCAAAAGGTTTAAGATAATAGAAAAAACAGTTCACCTGAACTGTTTTTTTCGTTAGTGTCTAGTTTTAACGCCCAGGCACTTCCACTTTTCTTATTCTAAATTAGGAATTCCATCGATAAACATATAGTAAAGATGTTAGAGAGGAGTTTATTCACATGAGGTTAAGTGAATTAAGTGGAAAAGAAATTGTGGATGTAAAAAAGGCAGAGCGTTTGGGGGTTCTTGGTCAAACAGATCTTGAAATCAATGAAAATACTGGTCAAATTCAAGCATTGCTCATTCCATCCTCATTAAAATGGTTTGGCTTTAGAAAACAAGGTGGAGAAATTAGAGTTCCTTGGCAGCATATAAAAAAGATCGGCTCTGATATGATCATTATTGATGTACATGATGAATAGTAGAAGAAAAAATGAAAATAGCCTAAAAGCCCAAGCAAAGTAAATTTTTGCTTGGGCTTTTTTATTTAACTGTGAATGGAAAACTCACAGATTGATTCATTCTTACATAAGATGTTGAAGTGATAAGTGTAAAAAGACTTCCTGCTAGGATTTTTTTGAAAAGAAGGTGAATGATTTCATGCTGACAGGGATGCAGATAGCAGTGATCGGTGGAGATGCAAGACAGCTGGAGATTATCCGGAAGTTAACCGAGTTAGATGCCAGATTATCATTAATTGGTTTCGAGCAGCTTGACCACGCGTTCACAGGCGCTGTGAAGGAAAAGTTGGATGAAGTCGATTTTTCAAATATGGATGCCATAATCTTACCGGTGCCCGGTACAAATTTAGAAGGTCATGTAGAAACCATCTTTTCTAATGAGAAGGTAATTTTGACAGCTGAACTGCTTATGAAAACGCCTGATCATTGTACCGTTTACTCCGGAATTAGTAATGCGTATTTAAATGGGATTACCAAAGAGGCAAAGCGTCAACTTGTGCAGCTTTTTGAAAGGGATGATGTAGCTATATACAATTCTATTCCGACAGTAGAAGGAACCATCATGATGGCCATCCAGCATACCGATTTCACGATTCATGGCTCAAATATTACCGTACTAGGTTTAGGAAGAGTTGGGATGAGTGTGGCTAGAACCTTCCATGCCCTTGGAGCAAAAGTGAAGGTAGGTGCAAGGAAAAGTGAACATCTTGCTAGAATTACGGAGATGGCTTTAACGCCTTTTCATTTAAATGAATTAGAAAAAGAGGTTAAAGAAACTGATATTTTAATCAATACAATACCCTTACTAATTGTAAGTGCTACTGTTATTTCCAAAATGCCTGCCCATACTCTGATTATTGATCTAGCCTCAAAGCCTGGTGGAACTGATTTTAGATATGCAGAAAAAAGAGGTATAAAAGCACTTCTTGCACCAGGATTACCTGGTATTGTCGCGCCAAAAACAGCTGGTCAAATACTAGCGAATGTTCTGGCCCAATTGCTTCAAGATGATTTAGGCAAGCGAAAGGGGATAGTAAAATGAGTTTAAAAGGGAAAAAAATAGGCTTTGGGTTAACGGGGTCCCACTGCACGTACGACGCGGTATTCCCGGAAATTGAAAAGTTAGTTCAAGCTGGTGCTGAAGTTTTGCCGGTTGTAACCTTTACAGTGAAAAATACCGAAACTCGTTTTGGTAAAGGCGAGGACTGGATTCAGAGGATCGAGGATCTAACAGGAAACAGAGCGATAGATTCAATCGTGAAAGCAGAGCCCTTGGGACCAAAAATTCCTTTAGATTGTATGGTTATTGCCCCGCTGACAGGTGTATCAATGAGCAAATTCGCAAACGCGATGAATGATAGCCCAGTTTTAATGGCTGCAAAAGCGACGTTAAGAAATTTAAAACCAGTCGTACTTGGAATTTCAACCAATGATGCTTTAGGACTAAATGGAGTTAACTTAATGCGATTAATGGCAACAAAAAATATCTATTTTATCCCATATGGTCAAGACGATCCAATCAAGAAGCCAAATTCTATGGTAGCAAGGATGCCTATGTTAATGCAAACAGTAGAAGCAGCCATAGAAGGCCGTCAAATTCAACCAGTATTAGTCGAAAGATATAAGGACTTAGACTAATTCACACTCCTTTCATCAAATATGGTTATTTCTTTCAAGGAATATGTTAATATATTTATAATTCAATCATCAGTGAGACAATCATCTCACTGATGAGAATTTATAATAATCTTTTCTGATTCTTTCCCATGAACAGAAATGACCAATAATCATAGATGAAAGATTGAAAGGGGTACTAGAAAATGAATCAAAGTAATGGTTACCATGTTGCCGTAGTAGGTGCAACAGGCGCGGTGGGTCAGCAAATGATCCAAACGTTAGTGAAAGAAAAATTCCCAATTAGACAGCTAGCTCTATTATCCTCTGCACGTTCAGCAGGGAAAAAAGTGACGATTGACGGTGTTGAGCATACGGTTCAGGAAGCTAAACCAGAAAGCTTTGCAGGTGTCGATATCGCTTTGTTCTCAGCTGGAGGAAATATCTCCAAAGAGCTTGCTCCTGAAGCAGTAAAACACGGGGCTATTGTAGTGGACAACACAAGTGCCTTTAGAATGGATCAAGATATTCCGTTAGTTGTGCCTGAGGTAAATGAACAAGATTTACACCAACATAATGGTATTATTGCTAACCCAAATTGTTCTACTATTCAAATGGTAGTAGCGTTAGAACCAATTAGGCAAAAATTTGGACTTAAGAAAATTATTGTTTCAACGTATCAGGCAGTTTCTGGTGCAGGAGCTGTGGCAATTGAAGAATTACAGAATCAAACAAAAGCTATTATCAATGGTGAAACAGTAGAGCCAAAGATTTTACCTGTAAAAGGTGACAAGAACCACTATCAAATCGCCTTTAATGCGATACCACAAATCGATAAGTTCCAAGATAACGGCTATACCTATGAAGAAATGAAAATGATTAATGAAACAAAGAAAATCATGCATCTGCCAGAGCTGCATGTAGCTGCGACTTGTGTACGTTTACCTGTAGCAGTGGGTCACTCGGAATCTGTTTATTTTGAAATTGAAGAAGATGGCATAACTGCAAATGAAATAAAAGAGTTATTAAAGACAGCTCCAGGCGTGGTGCTACAAGATGACCCAGAGAACCAAGTATATCCTATGCCTGCGAATTGTGTAGGAAGTAATGATGTGTTTGTAGGTCGAATTCGTAATGACCTTAACGAAAGTCGTGGTTTCCATATGTGGGTTGTTTCCGACAATTTACTCAAAGGTGCTGCCTGGAATTCAGTTCAAATTGCTGAGAGCTTGATAAAGCTGGGTTTAATCAAAGAAAAAAAATAAAGGCTTGATTATAAAGGCAGGTTTAAAGGTTATATGAAAATCATAGTACAAAAATTTGGCGGAACATCTGTGAAGGATGAAGAAAGCAGGCAACATGCAAAGAGACATATCAATAATGCATTAGCCGAAGGATATAAGGTAGTAGTTGTAGTATCTGCAATGGGAAGAAAGGGTGATCCCTATGCAACAGATACACTTCTCTCTTTAATTGGGAGTAATGAAAGCAAGGTCAGTAAACGTGAACAAGATCTTTTAGTATCATGTGGTGAAATTATTTCTAGCATTGTTTTTGCCAATATGCTGCAAGAAAATGGCATAAATGCGATTGCTTTGACCGGGGCTCAAGCAGGATTTCGAACAAACAGCGATCATTCACAGGCAAAGATCGTTGAAATGAAATGTGATCGACTGCTGCGCGATTTAGAAGACCATGATGTGGTTGTGGTTGCTGGTTTTCAAGGTGCTGCAAAGAACGGTGACGTTACAACAATTGGACGAGGTGGCAGTGATACATCTGCAGCAGCATTAGGAGCGGCTCTTAATGCAGAATGGATTGATATATTTACTGACGTGGAAGGAATCATGACCGCAGACCCAAGGATAGCTGATAACGCTAGGCGACTTTCTGTTGTCACCTATACAGAAGTTTGTAACATGGCCTATCAGGGTGCGAAGGTTATTCACCCAAGAGCTGTAGAAATAGCCATGCAGGCAAAAGTTCCAATCCGAATCCGCTCTACCTATTCCGATGATTTAGGAACATTGGTGACATCCATCTCAAAAGAGTCTCGAGGCAGTGATATTAAAGAGAGAACTGTTACGGGAATAGCACATGTTTCAAATGTGACTCAATTCAAAGTATTTGCTAAAAAAGATCAGTACTACTTACAAGCCGAAGTTTTTAAAGCAATGGCAAATGAACAAATTAGTGTAGATTTCATAAACATTTCACCAAATGCTGTTGTTTATACAGTTACGGAGGAAATGACGGACAGGGCAATTAGGGTCTTAAAGGAAATAGGACATGACCCTGTTATAGAACGTCATTGTGCAAAGGTTTCTGTCGTTGGAGCCGGTATTGCCGGTGTTCCGGGTGTTACTTCAAGAATCGTTACAGCTCTTTCTGAGAACGGAATTCGCATTTTACAATCCGCTGATAGTCACACTACGATTTGGGTACTAGTGAAACAAGACGACTTGGCTAAATCAGTTAATGCATTACATGACGCCTTTCATCTGGAAGAGGAAACCCTGGATATAAAGCTTACGGATATTTAGACGACAAAAGGCAGTCTATGCCTTTGTTGCAACGGGATTTTCGTAATTGAAAGGAGTAGTAAAATGGTTCATTTTGGTCGAGTTTCGACAGCCATGGTCACACCTTTTGATAAAAAAGGTCATATCGATTTTTCTAAAACCACCCAATTGGTAAATTATCTAATAGATAATGGGACAGAATCTCTTGTGGTTGCAGGAACAACGGGTGAATCTCCAACCTTGTCGAAGGAAGAAAAGCTGGCATTATTTGATCATGTTGTAAAGGTAGTTGCAAAAAGAATACCTGTAATTGCAGGCACAGGCAGTAATAATACCTACTCTTCAGTGGAACTGACGAGAAGAGCAGAGCAGCTTGGCGTTGACGGTATCATGTTAGTAGCACCTTACTATAATAAACCGAATCAAGAGGGATTGTACCAGCACTTTAAAACGATTGCCGAAGCCACTACTTTGCCAGTAATGGTTTATAATATACCATCAAGGGCATCCGTGAATATACATCCTGAAACGATTATAAGGCTGTCAAAAATACCGAATATTGTAGCTGTTAAGGAGGCAAGCGGCGATTTAAATGCGATGACAAATATTATTGCAAATACGGATCGTGACTTCGATTTGTATAGTGGCGATGATGCTATAGCCATCCCGATTCTTTCCATTGGCGGGGCAGGAGTTGTTTCCGTAGCCTCACATGTGATTGGGAAAGAAATGCAAGAAATGGTGAAGTCGTTCTTAAATGGGGAACATGAAAAAGCGGCAAAACTACACCAAACGCTTCTCCCAATTATGCAGGGACTTTTTGCTGCTCCCAGCCCTGCACCAGTTAAAACAGCACTTCAAATTAAAGGGCTTGATGTTGGATCAGTAAGGCTGCCTCTTGTACCATTAACGGAACAAGAACGAGCTGCCTTAAGTAAATTATTGTTATAATAATATAAATGCCAATCGAATTTTTTTCGATTGGCATTTATAATTTTATACGAGTAAATGTGCAAAACGTCCAACTAAATAACCATAGATAGTAAAAACAACTAAATTTGGTTGTAAAGGTTTTCAACTATCAAGTATAATAATCATAACTGATTTCGATCGGGCAATTTTGAAATGTCGAAGACCTCTAGTGAAAGAGTGCTTGAGCTAGACAATCAACATAGGAGGAAACGGAAATTGATAAATAGAAAAAATAGTTCCATTAAGATTATTACGCTTGGTGGTATCGGAGAAATCGGGAAAAATATGTATCTTGTTGAAGTGGACAAGGACATCTTTATTATTGATGCCGGGCTAATGTTCCCCGAGGATGAAATGCTTGGCATTGATATCGTTATTCCAGACATCACTTATTTAACGGAAAACAAAGAAAGGGTTAAGGCTGTTTTCTTAACACACGGTCATGAAGATCATATTGGTGCTCTTTCCTATCTTCTCCGCCAGCTGGACGTACCTGTTTATGGAACTAAACTTACTTTAGCTCTTGCAAACGCGAAGCTAAAAGAGCAGGAATATAGCGGGAAAACTAATTTTATTGAAATAACATCGGATTCTGTTATCAATATGGATTCCGTGGCGGTAAGTTTCTTTCGAACCAATCACAGTATTCCGGACTCTGTTGGTGTTTGTATCCAAACATCAGAGGGCAGTATTGTTTATACCGGTGATTTCAAATTTGATCAGGCAGCGACAAAGCTTTATAAACCTGATATTGGAAAGATGGCAGCTATTGGAGAAAAGGGTGTATTATGTTTACTCTCGGACAGTACAAATGCAGAGAAGCCGGGATACACTACATCTGAAGCCATCGTCGAACGAGAATTATCTTCAGCATTCTATAATACTCGAGGGAGAATTATTGCGGCTTGCTTTGCGTCAGACATAAACAGAATTCAGCATATTTTTGATGCTGCAAGGGATAATGGTCGTAAAGTAGCCGTTGTGGGAAAAAGTCTTGAAAGAATTTATCATATTGCACTAGATTTAGGTTACTTGGAAGTAGAAGAAGATCTTATTATCTCGGTGAATGAAATAAACAACTACGAAGATAGAGAAATTGTTGTTTTGATGACAGGCAGTCAAGGAGAGCCAATTGAGGCGCTCCAAAAAATGGCTAAACAATCTGCAAAACATGTTAATATTCAGCCAGGAGATACCGTATTAATTGCTGCTTCCCCACTTAGAGGCAGTGAATTATTAATATCTAGAACAGTGGATATGCTTTTTAGAGCAGGAGCCAATGTTATCTCAGGAAAAAGGACCATCCATGTCTCCAGTCACGGCAGCCAAGAAGAACTAAAATTTATGATAAATCTTATGAAACCAAAGTTTTTTATCCCTGTACATGGGGAATATAGAATGTTAAAAGCGCATAGGAAACTAGCTCTTGATTGTGGAATTATAGATGAAAATATTATTATTCCCGACCGTGGCGATATCGTAGAATATAAGGATGGAAAGCTGACTATAGGTGGTAAGGTACAATCCGGAAATGTATTAATTGACGGTATTGGTGTTGGTGATGTTGGAAATATCGTATTACGAGACCGAAGACTACTATCTCAAGATGGTATATTAATTGTGGTTGTCACATTAACACGACAGGATAAGAAAATCGCTGCTGGACCTGAAATTATCTCTCGTGGTTTTGTCTATGTTCGCGAATCGGAAAAGTTAATGGATGAATCAACTAAATTAGTTCGAGACATTGTCCAAAAGAACATCTCAAAGGAGTCTTTTGAATGGTCAAGTGCGAAGCAGGACATAAGAGATGGATTAAACCGATACTTATTTGAAAAAACCAAAAGAAGACCGATGATTCTTCCTATTATTATGGAAGTTTAATTAGAAGGGAGGCATTGGAAAAAACCAATGCTTTTCTTTATTGGCAAACAGTTGGTCTTCGTTCCAATCAACTGACAAGTTGAAATGATTCTTGATATCTAAGAATGAAATTGTTTCATAGGTTAATACTAACGTTATCATGCGTGAAGGGAGACTTATGATGACAAGGGATTTACAACAAAACGAATCGGGAAATCAAGAAGGGCAGGAACCTCAAAAAGAGGATAAGCCTTCTTCTTTAATGGAAAAAATTCAACAGCTTGGGCAAACGAATGTACCACAGCTATCTTCCGATTCAAGAATTCATTGCTTAACGATTATCGGACAAATTGAGGGTCATTTAGCACTGCCTCCACAAAATAAAACTACAAAATATGAACACTTGATTCCTCAATTAGTAGCGATTGAACAAAATCCTAAAATAGAAGGAGTACTTATTATATTAAATACAGTAGGAGGAGATGTAGAAGCAGGGCTTGCCATTTCTGAAATGCTGGCTACACTCTCAAAACCAACTGTTTCGATTGTCTTAGGAGGAGGGCATTCCATTGGAGTGCCAATAGCCGTCTCGTGTGATCACAGTTTTATTGCTGAAACAGCAACGATGACCATTCATCCTATCCGATTAACGGGCCTTGTAATTGGAGTTCCCGCAACATTTGAATATTTAGATAAGATGCAGGATAGAGTGGTTAATTTTGTAACCAAGCACTCGAATATCACCGAGGAGAAATTTAAAGACTTAATGTTTGCTAAGGGTAATCTGACTCGCGACATAGGTACAAATGTCGTTGGTCCAGATGCAGTCGAATATGGATTAATTGATGAGGTTGGCGGATTAGGTCAAGCGATGAGAAAGCTAAACGAATTAATAGATCAAAGTAAAGCGTCTTCAGAGGGGCTGGTTCAATGATTCTTTATACCACGATGCCGCAGGAATTTATATATCCTCCTGAAACGGAATCATTTACTAAACAACAAACTGTAACCTATCAAGGTATATCATTAATTGTTGAACAAACGGACTCACAAAATGTACAGGTTGTTCGCGTATTAAGCAGTGACCCGCAGCATTATTTAGACGAGCGTATATGTCCTGGTGCTAAAATTTCTTGTGCTAGCATTGAAGGATTGTCCGCAAACTAGCAGGGTATTATGGTATAATTAGGATAAGAAGCTTAAGCAGCCATTCCGGCTGCTTTCTTCTTTTGGGGTTAATTATATTCCTATTGTATTTATACCTGTGTTTGATAATGCGATAGGATGATAATGATAGTATTACACTTATATAGACAGGTGATTAGATGGCTAAGAAAAAAAGAAGATCAAAAAAGAGAGATAATCATTTAAAACAAACCGTTCAATTTGAACTTTCCGCGCTTGTCTTATTGGCACTGGCTATTATATCAATAGCAAAATTGGGAGCTGTTGGTGAGGCAGCAGTACTATTTTTCCGTTTTTGGATGGGTGAATGGTATATGCTCAGCCTGATTGGTCTCGTGATCCTCAGTGTATATCTGATGTGGAAACGAACGATACCCTTTATCTTTCAAATTAAATTAGTTGGTATATATTTAATTGTTTCATCCATTCTCCTTTTAAGCCATGTTACGCTTTTTCATTTACTGACAAACGATGGGAACTTTAAAAACCCAAGTGTCATAAGTAACACGTGGGAAATTTTCATGATGGAAGTCAAAGGAGAAACGAGTACAATTGACCTTGGCGGAGGAATGATAGGTGCTATTCTTTTTGCTATGTTTCATTATCTTTTTGCTGAAACTGGTACCAAGATTATTGCTTTTATCTTTATATTAATTGGATTTATTTTACTTACAGGAAAATCATTCGGTGAGTTTGTTGCAAAAATAGGTATTACTCTAATTGAATTTTCAAAGGGACAATGGAGTGCCTTTCACTTAGATATGGAAGAATGGAAGCAGAAAAAACAAGAAAAACGCGAAGAAAGAAGGATACAACAGCAGCGTGAACGGGAAAACCGTGCGGCTTCTGAACAGCCTGAAATCATCACTCCGCTGCAACACACGCAGGATGAAGTGGTCACACCTGAGCCCCTGATCTCAAGTTTTGCTGATCGTGCTTATTCAGACGAGGAAACACAAAAACCTAAACGAAGAAAAGAGGATCCCAAAAACAAAGGGAATGACCAGATAATAGAAGAAGATTCCACTCCTCCCATTACCTTCACGGAAGTTGAGAATGTAGCCTATGAATTACCACCTTTAAGACTCCTTAAACTTCCGAAGAAGACAGACCAGAGCGGGGAATATGAATTAATACATGCAAATGCAGCTAAACTGGAACGAACTTTTCAGAGCTTTGGGGTAAAAGCGCGAGTAACCCAGGTCCATCTAGGACCAGCTGTTACAAAATATGAAGTGCACCCTGATGTAGGCGTTAAGGTTAGTAAAATTGTTAGTTTAAGTGATGACCTCGCCTTAGCACTTGCTGCTAAAGATATCCGTATAGAAGCTCCTATTCCCGGGAAGTCGGCCATTGGGATAGAAGTTCCGAATTCTGAGGTGGCAATGGTGTCCCTAAGAGAGGTATTAGAAGCAACCCAAAATAATAAACCGGAGTCAAAACTACTGATTGGTCTTGGAAGAGATATCACTGGGGAAGCAGTACTTGCTGAATTAAATAAAATGCCCCATTTGCTCGTGGCCGGTTCAACCGGAAGCGGGAAGAGTGTTTGTATTAATGGTATTATTACAAGCATTTTAATGAGAGCTAAGCCTCATGAAGTAAAATTAATGATGATTGACCCAAAGATGGTTGAGTTAAATGTCTATAATGGTGTACCACATTTATTAGCACCTGTGGTAACAGAACCTAAAAAAGCATCGCAGGCTTTGAAAAAGGTTGTAAGTGAAATGGAGAGACGATATGACCTTTTCTCCCATACAGGAACACGTAATATTGAAGGCTATAATGACCATGTTAAGAGGCACAATATCGAAGAAAATGACAAGCAGCCACTTTTGCCATATATCGTGGTAATTGTGGACGAGCTAGCTGACCTAATGATGGTAGCTTCTTCAGACGTAGAGGACTCGATTACTAGATTGGCACAGATGGCCCGTGCTGCTGGAATTCACTTAATAATAGCAACCCAGCGTCCATCTGTTGATGTCATAACGGGGGTTATTAAGGCAAATATCCCATCAAGAATTGCCTTTGCTGTCTCGAGTGCTACCGATTCAAGGACAATCTTGGATATGGGGGGGGCAGAAAAACTCCTAGGTAGAGGGGATATGTTATTCCTGCCAGTTGGTGCTTCAAAACCTGTTCGTGTACAAGGAGCATTTTTATCGGATAATGAAGTGGAAGATACCGTTAATTTTGTTATCGGACAGCAAAAAGCTCAATATCAAGAAGAGATGATACCAGATGATACACCAGAGGCAGTTGGCGAAGTAGACGATGATTTATATGCCGACGCTGTTGATTTAGTTATTGAAATGCAAACTGCTTCAGTGTCAATGCTGCAACGCCGTTTTCGAATTGGCTATACAAGAGCTGCACGTTTAATTGATGAAATGGAAGCTCGTGGTATTGTAGGGGCATATGAAGGCAGTAAACCTAGAACTGTTTTACAATCCAAACCAAACGAAGAAGTGAATTGAAAAAAAGAGCCATCCGGCTCTTCAGATTGTCGAGAAAGGTATCTTTCTCGGCAATTTTTATTTTTCTGCCTGCCCAAAGGCCTGTTGATTTCCGCTCCAGTTGCTTCGCTTTCCGCGGGCGTGCCGGGGAGCCTCCTCAGCGCTTAAGCGCCTGCGGGGTCTCCCCAGCCCCATACTCCCGCAGGAGTCTTCGCACCTTCCGCTCCAATCAACAGGGGGAATGAACCTGGAGATTGCCACACACTTTTTCAAACCTGGCTAAGTGCGTGGCAATCTTTTTCATGTTTTGGCATGCTGCGGTAAGTAACACTTGCTCACTCGCATTTTGCAATCCCCGTAACCTACAATAGCGAAGCCCATGCAGTTCTTTTGAATCTGCGAAGCTTCGCTCTACTTTTTCTTTTCTAAATTTATATAGTATTTTACCTGACTTTGAAAGTCTGTTAAGTCGAACCTTTTCCTTATGTTCCTCCCAAACATGTCTGGTAACTACTTTTGTTTTATTTTGAGATTTTGTACACTCAGGCAGGAGTGGGCAGTTAGTACACTTTTTAGGATCTGACTTATATTCCCGATAACCTTCTCTTGTAGTTGTACGATATTGTAACTCCTGACCATTTGGACAAACATACAAATCTCTATCTTTGTCATATGTAAACTTCCATTTAGGAAATAACCCTTTTGTTGATTGATATCTTCTGTGAGCGATAACTCCAAAAATATTGCGTTCATTAAGTCCTTTACAAATCGGATTTGTCAGGTAACCCGAATCAAGTGCCACAGCTTCTACTTTAAATCCAAAACGTTCGACCTGACGGTCTAACCGTGAAAGATAGGGGACAGAATCGTGAACATTTCCTGGTGTAACATACGCATCAGTTATGATGTTGAACTTCATGTCGGTAGTTCGATGATCAAGATAACAGAACATCTCCTGTTTATTCTCTCGTGACATAAACCCGCATTCAGGATCAGTTGTGCTCAGTCGTATTTCCTTTTTCTCGGTCACCTCCTCCTTTTCCTTTAAAGGCTTTTTTCCATGATCTCTCCTGTCTTCCTCAATAGCTTTGTTTAAATCTTCTACATATTCACGTGTTTCAACTTCCACTTCAACTCTAGAGAATTTATGTTTGTTTGCATTCGCTTTAAGGTGTGTGGAATCGGAAAATAAAACTCTTCCTCCAACCATCTTGTGGTTAATTGCTTTGAAGACAATCTCATCAAAAATTTCCTGAAATATATTTGTATCTTTAAAACGGGTTCGCCGATTCCAACTAATGGTGGAATGATGGGGAACTGTATCGTTTAGCTTTAATCCTAAGAACCATCGATAGGCCACATTCGTTTGAATTTCACGCTCTAATTGTCGTTCAGAACGAATGCCATAAAAATATCCGATAAACATCATCTTAAAGAGCTGTATAGGGTCCGAAGGACGCCCGTTATTTTCTGAATAAAAAGGACGGACCTTCTCACCAATAAAAGAAAAATCAATATACTTGTCCACCTTCCTTAATAGGTGATCTTGCGGTACTAAATCATCAATAAAAACAAATTCAGCTTCGTTTTGTATTTCTCTTTTTGGCTTATACATTCTATCCACCGTCCTGTTATTTATATGTATATTATAGCATATTAACGCGGTGAATCATTAAAGTAATTACAAAAAATAATAGCTGTCGAGATTTTCTCGACAGCCTGAAGAGCCATCCGGCTCTTTTTTTTTTTACATATTAAACCTATCGATTGTAGACAACTATAAATTATAGCAGAGTTCAGAGTAAATAGTCCTATTAATTTTGACAACTTTCGACAATTTTGCTTTTTTCGACAAAAGTTAGAAATTCTATTTCCATATGGTTAAAAAAATGGTATATTATTTTCGATTAGTAGGAATGATTATACATCAGATGTCTGATGTCTTAGGAAAGAGTTGGAGGTACCTGCATGTCTATTAAGCTAGATAACCGACATTTATACTTACAAGTTATCGATCGGTTGAAGCAAGATATCGAACTAGGAGTATACAAAGAAAAAGAAAAACTACCTTCTGAATTCGATCTTGCCAAACAACTGGGTGTAAGTAGAGCCACGCTTCGAGAAGCACTTCGAATACTTGAAGAGGAAAATGTTATCATTCGCCGCCATGGTGTCGGTACGTTTGTTAACGCAAAACCTCTGTTTACCTCAGGGATTGAACAACTTAATAGTGTCACGGACATGATCTTACAAGCTGGGATGAAACCAGGCACCATTTTCTTAAGTTCATCAACTGTTGGAGCTACTGAAGAGGATATACGTCGTTTCTCATGTTCTACAAATGAGGAAATTGTAATCATGGAGCGGGTTAGAACAGCAAACGGGGAACCAGTCGTTTACTGTATCGACAAGGTACCTGAAAAAATTCTGCCAGAGACATTTTCTCATGGTGAGGAATCAATTTTCTCCATTTTAGAAGAAGAGGCCAACCGAAAGATTACTTATGCGGTTGCTCAAATTGAACCCGTTGGTTATCATGAGAAAATTTCACCTATTTTAGAATGTGAACCAGAAACGGCATTGCTTGTATTAAAGCAAATGCATTTCGATGAATTGGATGAACCAGTCCTTTTCTCGGTAAACTACTTTAAAGCAGATAAATTTAGTTTTCAAGTTTTGCGAAAAAGATTTTAATTTTTTTTAGATGATGAAAACGTAATCAAAATGCTTTCTGAATGTTCCTACTAAATCAAACAAAAATATTGGGGGTCAATTGCCTTGAAAAAACGTAATTTTGGCTTAGCTATGTCAATGATTTTAGCTGCAGGCACAATGTTAGCAGCATGTGGCGGCGGTGATGACAAGAGTACTGGTAATGATAATGGTAAAGACGCTGTTAAAATTGGTATGGTTACCGATGCTGGTACAATTGATGACAAATCCTTTAACCAAAATACTTGGGAAGGTATCAAAAAGGCTGAGAAAGAACTTGGAATTCAATCTAAATATCTTAAGCCAGCTGGTACAACTGAGGCAGAATACCTTAAAGAAATGGGTAACTTATACGATGCAGGTTATAAGTTTATCGTAACACCTGGATTTAAGTTTGAAACTGCCGTGTTCCATGCGCAAGATAAATATAAAGATGCAAAATTCGTAATCCTTGATGGTAACCCGCATTCAGGTGACTTTAAGCCAGTTGTTAAAGACAACACAGTTGCAGTTTTCTTTGCGGAGCATGAGTCAGGCTTCCTAGCTGGTGTTGCTGCTGCCCTTGAATTAAAAGAAGGTGAAGCAGGTTTCATCGGTGGTATGGAAATTCCTGCTGTTCAAAAGTTTAACTGGGGCTTCCAACAAGGTGTTAAATATGCAAATGATAACCTAGGAACAAGCCTAACACTTAAAGCTGAAAACGTAGTTTATCAAGGTTCATTTGATAACGTAGCTGCTGGTGGACAAATTGCTGCACAAATGTATGACCGTGGTGTAGATGTAATCTTCACAGCTGCTGGCGGTGTTGGTGTAGGTGCGATCAACGAAGCAAAAACACGTGGTAAAGCTGGCGAAAAAGTTTGGATCGTTGGTGTTGACTCTGATCAGTACGAAGATGGAAAATATGATGGAGATAAATCAATAATCTTAACTTCAGCTATGAAGAAATTAGACAACGTTACATTAGATATCATTAAACGTGAATTAAATGGTGATTTCCCTGGTGGCGAAACATTAGTATTCGATGCTAAAAACGATGGTATTGGCTTACCAGCAGAAAATCCAAACTTAAGCGATGATACAACTACAAAAGTAAAAGAAGTATTTGAAAAAGTTAAGTCAGGCGAAATCAAAGTTGCTTCTGAACAAGGAAGCTTATTCAAGTAAAAAAAATCATAAAGAGAGACGGTATCTCCCGTCTCTTTTATGTCCTTTTATGTATGATTGTTCTGGCAACTATGCATATTACTAGAGAAATCATATATAACGTTTCAATATCCTTCAGTTTTAGATGTTGTAATAGGGGACTCCCTATTTTCAAAGAAACTCGAGTCTATATAAAAAGGTGAGTGCTACTATGAGTTATGTGGTTGAAATGCTGAATATTAGGAAAGAATTCCCTGGTATTGTAGCAAATGATAATATTACCCTCACATTAAAAAAAGGGGAAATACATGCCTTATTAGGGGAGAACGGTGCCGGTAAGTCAACACTAATGGGTGTATTATTTGGTATGTATCAACCTGAAAAAGGGATCATTAAAATACGGGAAAAAGAAGTTAAAATTACAAATCCAAATGTTGCTAATCAGCTTGGCATTGGAATGGTCCATCAGCATTTTAAATTAGTAGAAAATTTTACCGTTACTGAAAATATTATTTTAGGCAGTGAACCATTAAAAGGTATGGTTTTAGATATTGATAAGGCTGCTAAAAGAATAGCAGAATTATCAAAGCACTACGGCTTAAACGTTGATCCACATTCAAAAATTGAAGATATCTCAGTAGGAATGCAGCAAAGAGTAGAAATCATGAAAATGCTTTACCGTGAAGCTGAAGTTCTAATCTTTGATGAACCAACAGCTGTATTAACACCGCATGAAATTGAAGAGTTAATGAAAATTATGCGTAATCTTATTAATGAAGGTAAATCAATTATCATTATTACACATAAGTTGAAAGAAATTAAAGCGGTTGCAGACCGTTGTACTGTTATTCGACGTGGAAAAGGAATCGGAACAGTTAACGTAAAAGAAACAAGCACGGCACAAATGGCAGAAATGATGGTTGGACGCGAAGTTAACTTTAAAGTGGATAAGAAAGCTAGTACACCTGGTGAGGTAGTACTTCAAATAGATTCTATTTCGGTGAAAAACAATAGAAAAGTATTAGGACTTAAAAACTTCTCGGTTGAAGTAAGAAGAGGAGAAATTGTCGGTATCGCTGGGGTTGAAGGAAATGGTCAATCAGAAATCGTTGAAGCGATTACCGGACTTAGAAAAGTTGAATCAGGGAAAATTTTATTAAAAGGTAAAGAAATTACAAATATTCCAATTCGCCAAAGAATTGAAAGCGGAATTGGCCATATCCCTGAAGATAGACATAGACGGGGACTTGTTCTTGATTATACACTAGAAAATAACATGGTTTTAGAAATTTATAATAAACCTCCGTTTGCAAAGGCTGGATTACTAAATGGCGCTGCAATAAAGAAGTATGCGAAAAGTATTTTAGAAAACTTTGACGTTCGTTCAGGCGAAGGCGGAGCTTCTATTGCAAGGACTCTATCTGGAGGTAATCAGCAAAAGGCTATCATCGGGCGTGAAATGGAATTAGATCCTGATTTACTCATTGCCGTACAACCTACACGTGGATTGGATGTAGGATCGATTGAATATATTCACAGAAGACTAATCGAACATCGTGACAAAGGAAAGGCTGTGCTTCTAGTTTCATTAGAGCTTGATGAAGTACTGCAGCTTTCAGACCGAATTGCCATCGTTAATAATGGAGAGTTGATTGGAACTGTTAATGCTTCTGAAACGAATGAAAATGAAGTAGGACTGATGATGGCAGGAGTGAGTAAGGAGGGAACCGTGTGAGAAACACCATTGTATCAGTAATTTCAATTATTCTAGGACTAATCGCTGGTGGCCTATTAATGTTATTTATAGGGGCAAGCCCGATCGAAGGTTATACGTATTTATTCCAAGGTGCATTAAAAAATATATCACGTATTGGTGATACGCTTGCAACAGCAACACCGCTTATTTTTACAGGACTTGCTGTCGCTTTTGCTTTCCGTACAGGTCTATTTAATATCGGTGCAGCAGGTCAAATGTTAATTGGCGGCCTTTGTGCTACTGCAGTCGCTTTAACGTTTGATCTTTCAAGACCAATTTTAATCCTAGTAATGATACTAGCTGGTATCGTTGGCGGAGGATTATGGGCATTTATTCCAGGCTATTTTAAAGCAAGATTCAATGTGCATGAAGTAGTATCAACCATTATGATGAACTGGATTGCGTATTGGACAGTTTACTATGTGGTTCCAGGTTATTTTAAAGGTGAATTCCTTGAAACTGAATCACGTAAACTTGCGGAAGAGTCTACATTGAGAACGCCTTGGCTGACAGAAATGTTTCAAGGTTCTTATATCAACTTAGGGTTGTTCTTTGCGGTTATTGCTGTAATTATCATTGCATTTATTATAAATAAAACAACATTAGGTTTTGAATTAAAAGCGGTAGGTTTCAACCGGCATGCAGCAGAGTATGCAGGTATGAAAGTTAATCGCAACATTATTTTATCTATGTTAATTTCAGGAGCACTTGCAGGTCTTGGCGGGGTAGCATTATACACAGGTAATGCTTCCAGCATGCAAATTGGTATCTTACCATCCCAGGGTTACGATGGCATTGCCGTTGCGTTACTTGGAGCAAACTCTCCAATCGGCGTATTCTTTGCAGCACTCCTTTTTGGTATTCTGTATTCAGGTACAGGCTTTATGAATGCGATGATCGAGATCCCGCCTGAACTAGCAAATACAATTATAGCTATTATTATCTACTTTGCTGCTACAAGCGTAATGATTCACCGTCTATTAAATAAATTCCGCAAGACTCGTTCAAATGCAAATGATGTAAATGGACCTGTTGGCAAGAAGGGAGAAGCATAATATATGTGGACCATAATTGAACAAATATTCCCTTACGCAATTGTTTTTACAATTCCTCTACTAATAACTGCACTAGGCGGTCTTTTTAGTGAAAGAAGCGGTATCGTAAATATCGGTTTAGAAGGTTTAATGATTTCAGGAGCATTTGCGAGTGCTTTAACTGTTAACTTTCTGCAAGATAAAATGCAAGGATCAACGATTTTATGGATTGGTTTATTAGTAGCGGTGGTAGTAGGTATTTTGTTCTCCCTATTACATGCTTTTGCAAGCATAAATTTAAGTGCTGACCAAGTAATAAGTGGTACTGCGATTAATATGATTGCAATGGCTTTAACAGTATTCTTAGCTAGAAATATTACAGGTAGTGGTAATATTCGTATTACAAGTGGTTTTACGCCATTTGATGTGCCAGTCTTATCTCAAATCCCAATAATCGGAGATCTATTGTTTACAAAAACGTATGCGACAACTTGGTTTATTTTAGTTGTACTACTTGTAAGTGCATTTATTCTAAACAAAACTAAATTTGGCTTGCGTTTAAAATCATGTGGTGAGTTTCCACAGGCTGCCCAAGCTGCCGGGATTAATGTAGTAAGAATCCGTTATATCGGCGTTATGATTTCTGGTGCTCTATCAGGATTAGGCGGCGCGATTATTATATTAACATACGCAGGTGAATTCACTGGTTCCGTTTCAGGACTAGGATTCCTAGCACTTGCTTCCTTAATTTTTGGTCAATGGAGACCATTAGGAATTTTAGGAGCAACATTATTCTTCGGATTTGCTAGTACAATCGCTAACGTATCTCAAGTTATCCCAGAATTGGCTGTAATACCGCCAATCATTCTGAAAATTTTCCCATATGTAGTAACGTTAATTGCTTTAGTAATCTTCTCTAAATCTTCCCAAGCACCTAAAGCAGCGGGAGAACCATTTGATCCAGGAAAACGTTAATAAGTGTAAATTCAAAAGGCTGGCTAAATTGTCAGCCTTTTTATTTTGGCTGTGTTATAGGATACTGTTGATTTTAGAACCTGTTGATTGGAGCGAAAGGCGCTCGACTCCTGCGGGATGAACGAGCTGAGTGAGACCCCACAGGTCGGAACGACCGAGGAGGCTCACGGGCGAGCCCACGGAAAGCGTAGCGCCTGTAGCGCAAATCAACAGCCTAAATTCACACAGCCGTTGTTTCTATAATAATCCGTAGCTTAAACTTGTAAAAACCAAGCCTGGCAAATTATAGTAAGAATAAGTGATAAAAACAATGGAAAAGATGTAAAATAACACGATGAATGTTTACATATATAATAAGAAGGATTTTGAAATCTGAAGGAGGTTATGAGATGGATTCAACTGCCGAAAAAATCACCACTATGCAGGGCTATAAACTCCATGTCATTGAAACAGATAAATACAAAACGAATACATTTGTATGGAAAATGAAAGCGCCTTTAACAAAAGAAGGTGTTACGAAGAGAGCACTGCTTCCTCATGTTTTACAAAGCAGCTCAGCGAACTATCCGACAACGACTGCATTACGTTCTTACTTAGATGAATTATATGGCGCTACCCTATTTATTGATTTAGCGAAAAAAGGTGAATATCATATAATTAGTTTTACGCTGGAGATCGCAAATGAGAAATTCTTAAGTGATCCTACCCCATTACTGAAAAAAGGTTTTGAACTTCTTTCTGAGGTTTTGACTAAGCCAAATGTTTCAGGTAATGCATTTGATCAAGAGACTGTGAACAAAGAAAAGAGAACATTAAAGCAGCGAATTCAATCTGTTTATGATGATAAGATGCGTTATTCGAACGTACGCCTGCTGCAAGAAATGTGTAAGGGTGAACCCTACGCTCTGCAAGTGAATGGAGAAGCAGAGGATGTTGATACGATTACTCCTGAAAATTTATACGAATATTTTAAGAAGGCGTTTTCCGAGGATGAGATGGATCTTTATGTCATCGGTGATGTAAAGGAAGAGGAAGTAAAAAGCCTTGCAGAGAATTTATTGAAATTTGAAGACCGTACACCGAAAAAGGTAGTAACCACTGAGATACCAAAGAAGGACCAGGTCAATGAAATTAAAGAAGAACAGGATGTCAAACAAGGGAAATTAAATGTTGGGTACCGTACAAATATTGTCTATGGTGACTCTGATTATTTCGCGCTTCAATTGTTCAATGGCATTTTTGGCGGTTTTTCGCATTCGAAATTGTTTATCAATGTTCGTGAAAAAGCAAGCTTGGCTTATTATGTATCCAGCAGGCTTGAGAGTCATAAGGGGCTAATGATGGTCATGTCAGGGATTGATTTGAAGAACTATGACCAGGCAGTGGGAATCATTCGCGATCAGTTAGAAGCGATGCAAAAAGGCGATTTTACTGATCAAGAGTTAATTCAGACAAAAGCAGTGATTCGAAATCAAATTCTTGAAACCATTGATACCTCACGGGGATTAACAGAAATTCTTTATCATAACGTTGTGGCCGCCAAGGATATTAAACTTGAGCAGTGGATTAATGATATGGAAAAAACGACAAAGGAAGAAATTGTCGCTGTGGCGAATAAAATTGAACTTGATACCATCTACTTCTTAACAGGAACGGAGGCGGTAAAATAATGGAGAAGATAAATTTTGACCAGCTCCAAGAAGAGCTTTATCATGAAAAGTTAGCCAATGGTTTAAATGTCTATATATTGCCAAAAAAAGGCTTTAATAAAACGTACGCTACCTTTACGACCAAGTATGGATCCGTTGATAATAATTTTGTTCCGTTGGGGAAAGAGGAATATGTAAAGGTTCCAGATGGGATTGCCCATTTCCTTGAGCATAAACTGTTTGAAAAGGAAGATGGAGACGTTTTTCAACAGTTTAGCAAACAAGGGGCGTCTGCAAATGCCTTTACCTCTTTTACCAGGACTGCGTATTTATTTTCCAGTACCTCGGATGTAGAAAAAAACCTGGAAACGTTAGTTGATTTCGTTCAAGATCCTTATTTTTCGGAAAAAACGGTTGAAAAGGAAAAAGGGATTATCGGTCAGGAAATTACTATGTATGATGATAATCCTGATTGGCGTCTCTATTTTGGACTGATTCAAAATTTATATCAAAACCATCCTGTGAAGATTGATATTGCCGGTACCATTGAATCGATTTCACATATTACAAAAGATTTACTTTATGAGTGCTACAATACCTTTTATCATCCGAGCAATATGTTATTGTTTATTGTTGGACCAGTCGATCCAAAAAAATTTATGGATCAAGTTAGAGAAAACCAAGCAAAAAAGAATTACAAAGAGATGCCAGAGATTAAGCGTAAATTTGAAGACGAGCCACTTCAGACTGGACAGCCAAAGCAAGTGCTGGAAATGAATGTGCAAACCTCTAAATGCTTAATCGGGATGAAAGCCTTGCATGTTGATCAAACGGGGCCGGAGTTATTAAAGAATGAACTAACCATGAATGTACTCTTGGATTTGTTGTTTGGTAAAAGCTCGGAGAATTATAATCAACTTTATAATGAAGGTCTAATTGATGAAACCTTCTCTTATGATTATACACAGGAACAAGGTTTCGGCTTTGCGATGGTTGGCGGAGATACAGAAAATCCCGATAAACTTGCAGATGAGCTAAAAAACATGCTATTTCAAGCTAAAAATGGAACAACATTCACAGAGGAGCAATTAGATAGAGCTAAAAAGAAAAAAATAGGGGCATTTTTACGTGCTGTGAACTCACCTGAATATATCGCTAATCAGTTCACAAGATATGCCTTTAACGATATGAATTTGTTCGATGTTGTTCCTACGCTAGAGAAAATAACGATGAATGATATTAAAACCATGGCATCAGAAGTTATTTCAGAAGAACGTTTCTCAGTATGTCAAGTAATACCTAAGAAATAACAAAGAAGCGCCGCTAGCCGGCGCTTTTCTTTTAGTTTATTATGGGGAGTAGTTAGAATAGAAAGAGTGAAGTATGTGGAAAAATATGCATTAATTACAGGAGCAAGCGGCGGAATTGGAAAAGCGGTGGCTTTAAAATTAGCCTCTCTCGGTTATAATTTGTATCTGCATTTTAATCAAAATGAAGCAGCAATGAGGGAACTGCTAAATGAACTTGAACCCTTTGGCGGTGAATATACTTCTATTCAAGCCAATTTAGAAGAGCCGGATAGTTATAAAAAGATTTGTTCACAAATCTTCTCCATCGATGCCATTGTTCATTGCAGCGGTAATACGCACTATGGTCTTCTTGTTGATGTAAAACAGGAAGATGTAGAATCATTAATGAGGGTCCATGTGATGAGTCCTTTAATGATAACGAAAGAACTTTTGCCAAAGCTTATTAAAAAACGTTCAGGAGATGTAATCCTTATATCCTCCATCTGGGGTCAAACAGGTGCCGCATGCGAAGTGGTCTACTCGACGGCAAAAGGGGCACAAATATCGTTTGTAAAAGCGTTAAGTAAAGAAGTTGCATTAAATGGGGTGCGGGTGAATGCAATTGCTCCTGGTGCGGTCGAGACTCCTATGATGAGCCAGTTCTCTGAAGAGGATAAACAACTTCTTCAATACGAAATCCCAATGGGCAGGTTAGGTGTTCCCGGGGAAATCGCGAATGGTGTTAAATTTTTACTATCAAATGAATCTTCTTATATTACGGGACAAGTTCTTTCAATAAATGGCGGCTGGTATACATAAAATATACATATTTTTTCATGAATAAATTCCTCCCTATCATTGCAAAATAACAATGTACAACTAAAAAGGAGGGTTTAATATGTCTGTTTTAGATAACTGGAAGCAATGGGAAGATTTTCTTGCTGACCGCCTTCACCAAGCTCAAAATGAAGGAATGAGCGAGGGTGCGATAAGTGCGCTTGCATTACAGATTGGTGATTACCTTTCAGAGCAGGTAGAACCGAAAAACGAGCAAGAAAGAATTCTTGCAGATCTTTGGTCTGTTGCCGATAAAGAAGAGCAGCAAGCCATTGCAAACATAATGGTTAAATTAGTTCAAAATAATGGCAGTCGTTAAGAGAGAGGGTAACCTCTCTTCAGATTGTCGAGAAAGGTATCTTTCTCGGCAATTTTTATTTTTCTGCCTGCCCAAAGGCCTGTTGATTTCCGCTCCAGTTGCTTCGCTTTCCGCGGGCGTGCCGGGGAGCCTCCTCAGCGCTTAAGCGCCTGCGGGGTCTCCCCAGCCCCGTACTCCCGCAGGAGTCTTCGCACCTTCCGCTCCAATCAACAGGGGGAATGAACCTGGAGATTGCCACACACTTTTTCAAACCTGGCTAAGTGCGTGGCAATCTTTTTCATGTTTTGGCATGCTGCGGTAAGTAACACTTGCTCACTCGCATTTTGCAATCCCCGTAACCTACAATAGCGAAGCCCATGCAGTTCTTTTGAATCTGCGAAGCTTCGCTCTACTTTTTCTTTTCTAAATTTATATAGTATTTTACCTGACTTTGAAAGTCTGTTAAGTCGAACCTTTCCTTATGTTCCTCCCAAACATGTCTGGTAACTACTTTTGTTTTATTTTGAGATTTTGTACACTCAGGCAGGAGTGGGCAGTTAGTACACTTTTTAGGATCTGACTTATATTCCCGATAACCTTCTCTTGTAGTTGTACGATATTGTAACTCCTGACCATTTGGACAAACATACAAATCTCTATCTTTGTCATATGTAAACTTCCATTTAGGAAATAACCCTTTTGTTGATTGATATCTTCTGTGAGCGATAACTCCAAAAATATTGCGTTCATTAAGTCCTTTACAAATCGGATTTGTCAGGTAACCCGAATCAAGTGCCACAGCTTCTACTTTAAATCCAAAACGTTCGACCTGACGGTCTAACCGTGAAAGATAGGGGACGGAATCGTGAACATTTCCTGGTGTAACATACGCATCAGTTATGATGTTGAACTTCATGTCGGTAGTTCGATGATCAAGATAACAGAACATCTCCTGTTTATTCTCTCGTGACATAAACCCGCATTCAGGATCAGTTGTGCTCAGTCGTATTTCCTTTTTCTCGGTCACCTCCTCCTTTTCCTTTAAAGGCTTTTTTCCATGATCTCTCCTGTCTTCCTCAATAGCTTTGTTTAATTCTTCTACATATTCACGTGTTTCAACTTCCACTTCAACTCTAGAGAATTTATGTTTGTTTGCATTCGCTTTAAGGTGTGTGGAATCGGAAAATAAAACTCTTCCTCCAACCATCTTGTGGTTAATTGCTTTGAAGACAATCTCATCAAAAATTTCCTGAAATATATTTGTATCTTTAAAACGGGTTCGCCGATTCCAACTAATGGTGGAATGATGGGGAACTGTATCGTTTAGCTTTAATCCTAAGAACCATCGATAGGCCACATTCGTCTGAATTTCACGCTCTAATTGTCGTTCAGAACGAATGCCATAAAAATATCCGATAAACATCATCTTAAAGAGCTGTATAGGGTCCGAAGGACGCCCGTTATTTTCTGAATAAAAAGGACGGACCTTCTCACCAATAAAAGAAAAATCAATATACTTGTCCACCTTCCTTAATAGGTGATCTTGCGGTACTAAATCATCAATAAAAACAAATTCAGCTTCGTTTTGTATTTCTCTTTTTGGCTTATACATTCTATCCACCGTCCTGTTATTTATATGTATATTATAGCATATTAACGCGGTGAATCATTAAAGTAATTACAAAAAATAATAGCTGTCGAGATTTTCTCGACAGCCTGGAGAGAGGGTAACCTCTCTTTTTTTTGCTATTTAGGAGTCATACATACTTAATTATCGTTTGAGCTTGTTTTTACTTTCATCTTCTATCAAAATCATATATTATATTGGATAGATGAGGAAATGAAAAATTTGTCGTTACGCCTAAGGAGGTTTTTATGGAGAAAAAAGAGTGGTATTTAGAATATGAGATTCAAAAAAACCGTCCTGGTTTATTGGGCGACATTTCTTCCCTGCTCGGAATGCTGTCAATTAATATTGTAACCATTAATGGTGTAGATGAAGGTCGACGCGGTTTATTGATCTTAGCAAAAGATGATAACCAAATTAAACGGTTAGAGTCAATTTTAAATACAATGGACACAATAAAAGTAATAAAGATTAGAGAACCAAAACTACGTGACCGTCTGGCTGTCCGCCATGGCCGATACATACAACGTGATGCGGATGATAAAAAGACATTCCGGTTTGTTCGGAGTGAACTGGGTGTATTGGTTGATTTTATGGCAGAGTTATTTAAACAGGAAGGACACAAACTGATAGGTATTCGTGGGATGCCGAGGGTAGGTAAAACGGAGTCTGTTGTAGCAGCGAGCGTATGTGCCAATAAGCGATGGTTATTCGTATCTTCCACTCTTCTAAAACAGACGATACGGAACCAGCTGATCCAAGATGAATACAACGAAAATAATTTGTTTATTCTTGATGGAATTGTTTCAACCAAACGTGCTAGTGAACGCCATTGGCAGCTAGTACGTGAGATCATGCGTTTACCGGCTGTTAAAGTGGTCGAACACCCTGATATTTTTGTTCAAAATTCTGAGTATACGCTTGAAGATTTTGATTATATTATAGAGCTCCGAAACGATGCAGACGAAGAAATTACGTATGATATTGTCGACCAAAATAACTTATTCTCTGGCTCTGATTTTGGAGATTTTGGATTTTAAATAATTGGAAGGTGTTAATAAGTGACTGAATTAGGTAATCGACTAAAAGAAGAGCGATTAGCCAAAGGATTAAGCTTAGAGGATTTACAGTCAATCACAAAAATTCAAAAGCGGTATTTAATAGGGATTGAAGAAGGCAATTATTCTAGTATGCCGGGAAATTTTTATGTTCGAGCTTTTGTAAAACAATACGCTGAAGCGCTGCAGCTTAATCCAGAAGAAATATTTGAGACGTATAAAAACGAAATTCCAGCAACTCACAATGAGGATCTACCTGAGAAATTATCTCGAGTAAAAACGCGAAAGACCGTAACAGAAGGATCCTCGAAAATCTTTGATATCATTCCAAAGGTCTTAATTGGGGTCTTTATTATTGGAGCTGCGGGGTTACTGTATTTTTTCTTTGTTAATAACGTTGGAGATAAGGCCAATGACCAAGTTAATGAGGAAAATGAGCCTGTGAAATTTGTACGCTCTGAAAATCTGGACAAAGCAGACGAGACAGAAAAAGAAAACACAAAAGAAAATGAAGAAGAAAAGAATGATGAACAAAAGACAGTTGAGGAGAATCCGGTTGTAGAAACTCCGAAACAAGAATTAACAGCTGTTCAAAACAGTGGAAAGAACTCTACCTATGACCTGAAAAATGCTGATAAATTTGTTGTAAAGCTGGTTTCAACAGGGCAAACATGGGTAAATATTAAAAATAGCAGTGGTCAATCCAAGTTCCAGGGGTTATTATCTACCACTGGTACACCAAGTACAGAAGTAGATTTAACGGGCGATACCCAAGCCGTTATTGTAGTTGGCAGGGCGGTCGATACAGAGATTTACGTAAATGACCAAAAGCTAGAGTATGCTATCGCACCTACTGATGTGGTTCAACAGAACGTTACGATTCAATTTGTTCCGAAGAACGAATAGTCATCCAGTGATGACTATTTTTCGTTCTTACTATTACCTGGAGGCAAAACAATGAATGTACCAAATCAAATAACGATATCAAGGATTCTCTTAATTCCTATTTTCTTGATAATTATGCTTTTCCCCTTTGATTGGGGGAACATGCACTTACTGGGAGCTGACCTTCCGGTAACCCACTTTGTTGGAGCATTAATCTTTATTTTTGCTTCTTCGACTGATTGGGTGGATGGCTACTATGCCCGAAAATATAATCTTGTTACAAATATGGGGAAATTTCTTGACCCGCTTGCTGATAAATTACTTGTCTCTGCAGCGCTAGTTGTTCTTGTTGATCTTGGATATGCTGCCTCTTGGATTGTTATCGTAATCATAAGCAGAGAATTTGCGGTCACAGGACTTCGTCTGTTGCTCGTAGAAGGTGGAGAAGTGGTAGCGGCCAATAACCTTGGAAAAATCAAAACCTGGGCACAAATTATCGCAATTTCAGCACTTTTATTACATAATATTATTTTTGAGATGATTGGATTTCCATTTGCAGATGTAGCATTATGGGTTGCATTAATTTTTACAATCTGGTCTGGCTGGGATTATTTTTCGAAGAATATGCATGTATTTAAAAATTCTAAATAGAACTTGGGGTAATGGATGATGAATGCAGAAATTATTGCTGTTGGTTCTGAATTACTGCTGGGTCAAATCGTTAACAGTAATGCACGATTTATTTCGCAACAACTTGCAGGAATAGGTATCAATGTATTTTTTCATACGGTGGTTGGTGATAATCCTGACCGATTAAGGTCCGTAATTGAAATTGCAGAAAAACGTTCAAATTTGATTATTTTTACGGGCGGGCTAGGACCAACAAAGGATGATTTAACGAAGGAAACAATTGCTCGCCATTTAGAGAAAAATTTAGTAATGGATCAAGAAGCATTAGAATCTATTGAACTTTATTTTAAAAAGGGAAATAGGGTAATGACTGAAAATAATAGGAAGCAAGCACTTGTATTAGAGGATTCTACTATCCTTCCAAACCATCATGGGATGGCACCAGGTATGATGGTCGAGAAGGGTAATTGCGTATATATGCTCCTGCCGGGACCACCAAAAGAAATGGAGCCGATGTTTTTACACTTTGGGACTGCAGCTTTATCCAAACAAGTAAAAACGGATGAGAAAATAGTTTCTAGAGTTTTAAGGTTCTTTGGAATTGGTGAGGCGGCGTTAGAAACAGAAATCATGGATTTAATAGATCAACAAACAAATCCAACAATTGCCCCGCTGGCTGCAGATGGAGAATGCACGTTACGGCTTACTGCGAAGCACCAAGACATGCAAACGGCAGAGTTAATGCTTGATGAAGTAGAGGGTAACATTAGAGCTCGTGTAGGTCAGTTTATATATGGGTATGACAATACTTCTCTAGTAGCGGAACTTATGAGAGTTTTAAAAGACAAGAAATTAACAATCTCAGCTGCAGAGAGTTTAACGGGAGGATTGTTTCAACAGGAACTAACAAGTGTACCCGGTGTTAGTTCAGTCCTGAAGGGCGGAGTTGTTTGCTACACGAATGAGGTTAAGAAGAATGTTTTAAAGGTTAAACCAGAAACCATTGAAAAATATGGGGTTGTAAGTCAAGAGTGTGCCAAAGAACTGGCTGAAAATGTTGCAGCATTAGTATCAGCTGATATTGGGATTAGTTTCACTGGTGTTGCTGGACCAGGTGAGCTTGAGGGTAAACCTGTAGGAACAGTTTACATTGGGATTTCGATTAGAGGACAGCAAACAGTGGTTAAAAAGCTGGAACTTGGCGGTTCAAGGGAAGCAAACCGGAGCCGTTCGGTAAAATACGGCTGCTATTATTTAATAAAGCAATTGCAAGAATCACAGAAAGCTAACTAAGCTCTCTGTGATTTTTTATCTTAAAACATTATCTGGTATCTTTCTCTCGCATAACGTAACTTACTCTCGCATAAGCAAATATACTCTCGCGTAACGCGAAATTACTCTCGGATAAACAAATTTATCTCTCATAGCTAGTAAATAGTTTGAAAACAGATAAAAAAGGTAAATTAGAGCTCAAAAACGGTTGAAAATGGGTTAAATGCTAGAGCATTTACCTTTTATTACATGTTTATTTGTTTCAAAAAAATCGAATAAGTGTTCGACTTTTTGCTGTACAAATGTCCAAAAAGAGGTTATATTATTAGTAGGTTTTAAATTATTGAATTTGGCTATTAACTTTTTGGTTTATATATAAGGGAGGAACTAGTAGTGAGTGATCGTAAAGCGGCCTTAGAAATGGCGCTAAAACAGATAGAAAAGCAATTTGGTAAAGGTTCCATCATGAAAATGGGAGAGAAGACAGACACAAGGATTTTAACAAGTCCAAGTGGCTCATTAGCAGTAGATTCAGCACTTGGTGTGGGCGGATATCCTAGAGGAAGAATTATCGAAATTTACGGACCTGAAAGCTCAGGTAAAACAACTGTTGCTTTACATGCAATTGCTGAAGTACAAGCAGCAGGCGGACAAGCAGCGTTTATCGATGCTGAGCACGCACTTGACCCAGCATATGCACAAAAACTAGGGGTTAACATCGATGAGTTATTGTTATCCCAGCCTGATACAGGAGAACAAGCGCTAGAAATCGCAGAGGCACTTGTACGAAGTGGTGCGATTGATATTCTAGTAGTCGATTCCGTTGCAGCATTAGTTCCAAAAGCAGAAATTGAAGGAGAAATGGGAGATTCCCACATGGGTCTTCAAGCTCGTTTGATGTCTCAGGCACTCCGTAAACTTTCTGGTGTCATTAACAAATCGAAGACAATCGCAATCTTTATTAACCAAGTTCGTGAAAAGATTGGTGTCATGTTTGGGAACCCTGAGACGACACCTGGTGGTCGTGCGTTGAAATTCTACTCTACGATCCGTGTTGAAGTACGTCGTGGAGAAGCTATCAAACAAGGCACTGACGTGGTTGGTAACAAAACCAAGATTAAAGTCGTTAAAAATAAAGTTGCACCTCCATTCCGTACAGCGGAAGTCGATATTATGTATGGTGAAGGAATTTCTAAAGAGGGCGAGATCATTGATATTGGCTCTGAATTAGATATCGTTCAAAAGAGCGGTTCTTGGTATTCTTACAATGAGGAAAGAATCGGTCAAGGCCGTGAAAATGCAAAGACCTTCTTAAGAGAAAATCCAAGTGTTCGTCTTGAAATTCAACAAAAGATTCGTGAACACTTCGGATTAGACGGGGAAAAAATAGTCACTGAAGCCGATGACGATGAACAGTTCGAATTAATAGACTAACAAAAAGAGCAAAGCCTGATTAGGTTTTGCTCTTTTTAATAAAAGTGAATAATTATCAATCTGCATGTATATCTATACAAACAATAGCAATTTATATATTGTTAAAACATGAACAAAGTCTAAATATTTCAAAAAGCTGTCAGGAGTTACCCTTGACAATAAATATACACACATTTACAATTAACATGTATATTTTACATTTTTGTTAATATTACAATGAAAAGCTTGGTGCTTGCTGTATGTTGAACCAAACCAATGTACATGCCGACACTTAAAAAGTGTAACAAAAGTTCATAGCAAGAGGAGGTGTAACGATGGAACCTATTACTATCATCTCCATTTTGCTTGGCATTATCGTCGGTGCCGTTGTTGGCTATTTTGTTCGTAAATCCATTGCTGAGGCAAAAATAGCAGGTGCAAAGAATGCTGCAGAGCAGATTCTTGAAGATGCAAAGCGTGATGCTGATTCATTGAAAAAAGAAGCTTTGCTAGAGGCAAAGGATGAAATTCACAAGCTTCGTACGGAAGCCGAACGTGAGGTTCGTGAACGAAGAAATGAACTGCAAAAACAAGAAAACCGTTTACTGCAAAGAGAAGAGAATTTAGATCGAAAGGATGAATCGTTAAATAAACGAGAAATTCTATTAGAAAAGAAGGATGATTCTCTAAACCAAAGACAACAGCATATTGAACAGATGGAAAGCAAAGTGGACGAGTTGGTACGAACACAACAAACTGAACTTGAACGTATTTCGAGTTTGACTCGTGAGGAAGCGAAGAACATCATTATCGATAAGATGGAGCAGGAGTTAACCTATGACACTGCGATAATGATTAAGGAAAGTGAAAACCGCGCCAAAGAGGAAGCGGATAAGAAAGCGAAGGAAATTCTATCGCTAGCAATCCAGCGTTGCGCTGCTGACCATGTTGCGGAAACGACTGTATCTGTAGTCAACCTTCCGAATGATGAAATGAAAGGCCGTATTATTGGTCGTGAAGGAAGAAATATCCGTACACTAGAGACACTTACAGGAATTGACTTGATTATCGATGATACTCCAGAAGCTGTTATTCTATCAGGGTTCGACCCGATTCGTCGGGAAACGGCGCGATTAGCGCTTGAAAAATTAGTTCAAGATGGACGAATCCATCCTGCACGAATTGAGGAAATGGTCGAAAAATCTCGTCGTGAAGTGGATGAGTACATTCGTGAAGTGGGTGAACAGACGACATTTGAAGTCGGAGTTCATGGATTACATCCGGATCTTATTAAGATCCTAGGACGCTTGAAGTTCCGTACTAGTTACGGACAAAATGTCTTAAAACACTCAATGGAGGTTGCACAGCTTTCGGGCTTACTTGCAGCTGAACTTGGTGAGGATGAAACACTGGCACGACGTGCAGGTCTATTACATGATATTGGAAAAGCGATTGACCATGAAGTGGAAGGAAGTCACGTTGAAATCGGGGTTGAGCTTGCGACTAAATACAAGGAACACCCAGTGGTAATCAACAGTATTGCTTCACATCATGGTGATACGGAACCAACATCAACCATCGCTGTTCTAGTGGCTGCTGCTGACGCTTTGTCGGTTGCGAGACCTGGTGCACGCAGTGAGACTCTAGAAAACTATATCCGCCGTTTAGAAAAGCTGGAGGAAATTTCTGAGTCTTATGAAGGTGTTGAAAAATCTTTTGCAATCCAAGCTGGCCGAGAGGTCCGGATTATTGTAAGACCAGATGCAGTTGATGATCTAGCTGCACATCGTTTGGCTCGAGATATTCGAAAACGAATAGAAGAAGAGCTTGACTACCCTGGACATATTAAAGTGACAGTTATCCGTGAAACACGGGCTGTAGAATATGCAAAATAAAGCGGTGCGAAAGCACTGCTTTATTTTTTTGAAGTTTGGAGTTGCGGTTAAATAAAATAAAAGTGTGATACAATTTATAATAAATAAATGCATTACGAAAGGATTACAAATGAACTTATTATTTATTGGAGATGTTGTAGGATCACCAGGTCGAGATATGGTAAAAGAGTATGTGCCAAAGATTAAGGAAAAGTATCGACCAAATTTTACGATTATTAATGGTGAAAATGCAGCAGGCGGCAGAGGTATTACAGAAAAAATCTATCGGGAATTTTTAGGTTCTGGAGCACAGGCTGTAACCCTTGGAAATCACGCATGGGACAACAAGGAGATTTTTGAATTTATCGAATCAGCAAAGAATATGGTACGTCCAGCAAACTTTCCAGAAGGAACTCCCGGCAAAGGGTTAGCATTTTTTAAGGTAAATGACATCGAGGTAGCTGTCATCAATTTGCAGGGGCGAACCTTTATGCCTCCACTGGATTGCCCTTTTAAAAAGGCAGATGAATTAGTCGAAATCGCTCAAGCACGTACACCCTTTATCTTTGTGGATTTTCATGCAGAAGCTACCAGTGAAAAACAAGCAATGGGCTGGTATTTAGACGGGAGGGTTTCTGCAGTTGTAGGCACCCATACACATGTACAAACAGCGGATAGCCGTGTCCTGCCAAATGGGACAGGCTATTTAACAGATGTAGGGATGACAGGTCCATATGATGGAATTCTTGGGATGGAAAGGGAAGCAGTCATCACTAAATTCCTTACAAGCCTTCCTGTAAGATTTGAAGTCCCTAAATCAGGTAGAACTCAGCTTAGCGGCGTCTACATGGAACTAGACAGAAAAACTGGAAAGTGCAAAAAAATGGAGAGAATTTTAATAAATGAAGATCATCCTTGGTATTCTTAACCTTCCGAAATGGAAGGTTATTTCTTTTTAACGATAAATAAGCACTTTTTTTGTCCAAGCCGGAATATGTCTTTTGCAGAATGAATATAGTAGCAGTGGAATCTTATATACCTGATTTGCTCATGAAACTGCTCATGCCAGGATCGGGATTATACAAGGGGGAGCTAGGAATGGAAATATTAAAAGTTTCAGCAAAATCTAATCCTAATTCTGTAGCTGGTGCACTTGCTGGAGTTCTGCGTGAAAGAGGTGCAGCAGAAATACAGGCGATTGGTGCAGGTGCATTGAATCAAGCTGTTAAGGCAGTAGCGATTGCAAGAGGATTTGTAGCACCTAGCGGAGTTGATTTGATTTGCATCCCTGCGTTCACTGATATTCAGATTGATGGTGAAGAACGCACGGCTATAAAGCTTATTGTTGAACCAAGATGAAAGAGATAGAATCAATGATGTGAAATAAGATGAATAAAACAAACGCTTTTGCCTGCTTATATTTTAAGCAGGTATTTTTATATACAAATTATTATAATAATGTTATTCTAGTATAAGTGAAAACGTTTTCTATGATAAAGTGTTAAAGTAATATATTTTTTTAGATTTAGTACCAAATCGCATAACAGCAACGTTTTACAACAATTTTAGGGTAAGGTAAGTAGCTTTACTAAATGTCAATTTTTATAATATAAAAAAATATTCATATTTTAGACAATATTTCGTCTGAAAGGGTTGCAATTTTTGGAATAGAGGTCTAGAATTGTAAGCGTTTAGTACATATTCTAGTTTCGATTGATTTAGCCTTTAAAGCATTAAAGTCTAAATTCTAGTGAATGACTCGGAATTGTGCTACACTATTAACGAGTTCTAAAATATACTTTTTACATATCCAAAGGGGTGTAAGTCATGATCAATCAACTTTCGTGGAAAGTTGGCGGACAACAAGGGGAAGGTATTGAAAGTACAGGGGAAATATTTGCTATTGCATTAAATCGCCTAGGTTATTACTTGTATGGTTATCGTCACTTTTCATCTCGTATTAAAGGTGGTCATACCAACAACAAAATCAGAGTAAGTACGACAGAAGTTCGTTCAATCTCTGATGATCTTGATGTTCTTGTCGCTTTTGACCAAGAAACTATCGATTTAAACTACAAAGAGCTACACGCTAAAGGTGTAATCCTTGCGGATGCAAAGTTCACGCCTAAGAAACCAGAAGATACACAAGCAGCATTGTATGCGGTTCCATTTACAGAAATTGCTACTGAATTAGGAACATCCTTAATGAAAAACATGGTAGCGATTGGTGCTACATCAGCTGTCTTGAATCTTGATATTCATGTGTTTGAAGAAGTAGTTCAAGAGATTTTTGGTAAAAAAGGTGCACAAGTAGTTGCGAAAAACATGGATGCCATTAAAGCTGGATATGAGTATATGAAAAATCAGCTTGTAGATGGCGTTGAAATAATGGAACTTGAAAAAGCTGACGGTAAAAAGCGCATGTTCATGATCGGAAATGACGCTATTGCATTAGGGGCTGTCGCAGCTGGCTGCCGCTTTATGGCTGCTTACCCAATTACACCAGCTTCTGAAATAATGGAATATTTAATTAAAAAGCTTCCAGCACTTGGTGGTTCAGTTATTCAAACAGAGGATGAAATTGCAGCATGTACAATGGCAATTGGTGCCAACTATGCTGGAGTACGTACAATAACTGCATCTGCAGGTCCTGGACTATCATTAAAGATGGAAGCAATCGGATTATCTGGTATTACAGAAACTCCGCTTGTTATTGTTGATACCCAGCGTGGCGGTCCATCTACAGGATTACCAACAAAGCAAGAGCAGTCCGATTTAATGGCGATGATCTATGGAACACATGGAGAAATCCCTAAAATCGTTATGGCTCCAAGTACTGTAGAAGAAGCATTCTATGATACTGCCGAGGCATTTAACCTTGCTGAAGAATATCAATGCCCAGTTATTATTCTTTCAGATCTTCAATTATCTCTAGGTAAGCAGACTGTTGAACCATTAAGCATGGATAAAGTTGAAATCAGACGCGGTAAGCTGGTAACAGATGAAATTCCTGAAAATGAAAACAAAGGATATTTCAAACGTTATGAAGTGACAGCTGATGGAATTTCACCACGTGTTATTCCTGGTATGAAAAATGGTATCCACCATGTAACAGGTGTTGAACATGATGAAACTGGTAAACCTTCTGAATCAGCAGCAAACAGAATTGCTCAAATGGACAAGCGATTCCGTAAAATAGAAAATATTCGTTTCAACACACCAGTTTATAAAAATGTGAAACATGAAGAAGCTGATGTCTTATTTGTTGGATTCAATTCAACTCGTGGTGTAATTGAAGAAGCAATGGTTCGTTTAGAAAACGATGGCTTAAAAGTAAACCATGCTCAAATTCGTTTGATTCACCCATTCCCGACTGACGAAGTATTACCACTTGTTCGTTCAGCAAAGAAAGTTGTAGTTGTTGAGAACAACGCTACTGGACAATTGGCAAACATTATGAAAATGAATGTTGGTCATGCTGAAAAGATTATTAAACATTTAAAATATGACGGTAATCCGTTCTTACCACACGAAGTATATACAAAATGTAAGGAGTTGTTCTAAACATGGCCACTTTTAAAGACTTTAGAAATAATGTAAAACCGAACTGGTGCCCTGGCTGTGGCGACTTCTCTGTACAAGCGGCAATGCAACGTGCAGCAGCGAATGTAGGTCTCGAGCCTGAAAACTTAGCTGTTATTTCTGGTATTGGATGTTCTGGCCGTATCTCTGGATATATTAATTCTTACGGCTTCCATGGAATTCATGGCCGCTCATTACCAATCGCACAAGGTGTAAAAATGGCAAACCGTGATTTAACAGTAATCGCTTCTGGTGGTGACGGAGACGGTTTTGCAATTGGTATGGGTCATACAATCCATGCAATCCGAAGAAATATTGACATTACTTATGTTGTAATGGATAACCAAATCTATGGCTTAACAAAGGGACAAACGTCTCCACGTTCCGCTGCTGGATTTAAAACAAAATCAACTCCGATGGGATCGGTTGAACAAGCGATTTCTCCAATGGAGATGGCCCTAACTGCTGGAGCAACATTTGTTGCACAAAGTTTTTCAACAGATCTAAAGGATTTGACTGCTCTAATTGAAGCTGGTATAAAGCATAAAGGGTTCTCTTTAATAAACGTATACAGCCCATGTGTAACGTATAATAAAGTCAACACTTATGACTGGTTTAAAGAGAATTTAACGAAGTTGAGTGATATTGAAGGTTATGATCCTTCAAACCGTGAAGAAGCTATGCAAACATTGATGAAGCATAATGGCTTAGTTACTGGTTTAATTTATCAGAACACAGAACGTCAATCGTATCAGGAATTAATCAATGGTTACGCTGAAACTCCTTTATCACAGGCTGATTTAAACCTTGATCAACAATATTTTGATAAACTAGTTGGCGAATTTATGTAATAGCAATTTGAAAATCTCGTAGTGTGCTGCTACGGGATTTTCTATTGTTTTCAAGCCTATTAACCTTTATACTATAATAATGTGCAGAAGTATGTTAGGCGTGTTCTAACACTATGTACAGGTAAAAATTTACTTTATTAATATTAATAGACACATCAGCTAAAATGACTGAAAGGAGATTTAATACGAATGAATGAGAAACAACGTTTAGAATCAAAACAAATTGAAGCTGCTAATTCTTCGGACAAAAAATCCGGCAAGGATTACAGTAAGTACTTTGAACAGGTCATTACTGCACCATCATTAAAAGACGCTAAAAAACGTGGTAAAGAAGAAGTAAGATACCACAATGATTTCTCCATTCCTGAAGAGTTTCGCGGCATGGGTGAAGGCAGAAAGTTTTATATTCGTACGTACGGCTGCCAGATGAACGAGCACGATACGGAAGTTATGGCTGGAATCTTTTTGGCTTTAGGCTATGAACCGACTGACAGGACAGAAGACGCGAATGTTATCCTATTAAATACATGTGCGATTCGTGAAAATGCTGAAAATAAAGTGTTTGGTGAACTAGGACATTTAAAGCATTTGAAGACAGAAAAGCCAGATTTACTCTTAGGTGTATGTGGATGTATGTCACAGGAAGAATCTGTGGTCAATAAAATCTTAAAAACCTATAACCAAGTGGATATGATTTTTGGTACACATAACATTCATCGTTTGCCAAATATTTTACATGATGCCTACATGTCAAAAGAAATGGTTGTTGAAGTATGGTCTAAAGAAGGGGACGTTATTGAAAACCTTCCAAAAGTAAGACGCGGAAATATTAAGGCATGGGTTAACATTATGTATGGCTGTGACAAATTCTGTACCTATTGTATTGTTCCTTTCACACGCGGTAAAGAGAGAAGCCGTCGCCCTGAAGAAATTATCCAGGAAGTACGACATTTAGCAGCACAAGGGTATCAGGAAGTTACGTTACTAGGTCAAAACGTAAACGCATATGGTAAAGATCTTGAAGACATGAAATACGGTCTCGGAGATTTAATGGATGAATTACGCAAAATTGATATCCCGCGTATCCGTTTTACAACGAGCCATCCACGCGACTTTGATGATCATCTTATTGAGGTTCTTGCCAAGGGCGGAAATCTAATGGATCACATCCATTTACCGGTTCAATCTGGTTCAACAGATGTGTTAAAAATTATGGCACGTAAATATACAAGAGAGCAATATTTAGAATTGGTCAGAAAAATAAAAGCCGCTATTCCAAATGTAGCCTTAACGACAGATATTATTGTAGGTTATCCAAATGAAACAGATGAGCAATTTGAAGAGACACTTTCACTTTATCGTGAAGTAGGTTATGAGCTTGCTTACACTTTTATTTATTCTCCACGTGAAGGCACACCGGCAGCAAAAATGCAGGATAATGTCCCAATGGAGGTAAAGAAAGAACGTCTACAAAGGTTGAATGCTTTAGTGAATGAACTTTCTGCTGAAGCAATGAAAAAGTACAAAGGGCAAATTGTTGAAGTTCTTGTTGAAGGGGAAAGCAAGAACAATCCTGATGTCCTTGCAGGATACACTTCCAGAAACAAGCTTGTGAATTTTGCTGCTCCTAAATCAGCAATTGGTAAAATTGTTAAGGTCAGAATTACTGATACAAAAACATGGTCATTAAACGGAGAAATGGTGGAAGAATTAGAACCGGTAGAGGTGAAGTAAAGTGGCGAAATATACAAAAGACGATATCATCGCTCGTGCACAAGAATTAGCACGCATGATAGGAGAAACTGAGGAAGTTGATTTCTTTAAACGTGCAGAAGCACAGATTCATGTAAACCCGAAGGTTAGTACGTTAATTTCAGATATTAAGGGTTTGCAAAAGCAAGCCGTTAATTTACAACATTACGGTAAGCCAGAAGCATTAAAAAAGGTAGAAGATAAAATCGCTTCGATTGAACAGGAGTTAGATAATATTCCAGTTGTTCAAGAGTTTAAACAGTCCCAAATGGAAGTAAATGAATTGCTTCAGTTAATTGCTACTACAATCTCTAATAAGGTAACAGATGTCATTATTGAGTCTACTGGCGGAGATGTCTTAAAAGGTGAAACAGGTGCAAGTATTCATAATGGCGGGTCTTGTGGAAATCACGATCACGACCATGAACATTAAAAAGGTAACCAGGCTTTTACAGAGCCTGGTTTTTTTATGGACATTTTTAGAAAAGTCATTTCAACTTAAAGTACTTGCCTAATTGGAACCTACATTAGACTCCCGCATAAAATGAATTATGACTAAACTTTTATCCAGTATTCGCAGAAATATATCGCACACTAGTCTATAAAATTGCATAGGATGAATTGAAAATGAATGAGGAGGGTTCGCGCGAAATGGGAGAATACAGAGAGATAATTACGAAGGCCGTAGTAGCGAAAGGGCGTAAATTCACCCAGTCCAATCATACGATTAGCCCGGCACATAGTCCGACAAGCATTCTTGGATGTTGGATTATCAACCATAAATACAACGCGAAAAAAGTCGGCAAAACTGTAGAGATACACGGCTCGTATGACATTAACGTTTGGTATTCATATAATGATAATACCAGAACAGAAGTAGTAACCGAAAAGGTTCAATATACAGATGTCATTAAGTTACGATACCGTGACCATGATTGCTTGGATGACAATGAAATTTGTGCTCGCGTTCTTCAGCAGCCAAATTGTTGTGAAGCCGTTATCTCCCCGAATGGCAATCGAATCATTGTCCATGTTGAAAGGGAATTCCTCGTGGAAGTGATTGGCGAAACGAAAGTATGTGTCGCCGTTAATCCACATGGATGCAAGGACGATGACGATGATTGGGGAATGGATGTTGACGACGAAGAATTTGAGGAATTGAATCCAGATTTCTTACTCGGCGTCGAAGAAGAATAAACATACTAGGAAGTCTCTACTTCCTAGTTTTTTCTTTTTTATTATCTTATAATAAAAGAAAGAAGGTATGATAAAAAAGAAAAATCAGCAACCTATTTTTAGGAGGTGTCACAGATATGGAGCCTAGACAACCTGGAAATAACAAACTGCCTGATTTCGACCAATTAAACGACAGAATCATTGTGGAGCAGCCATCAGGACCACATTTGATTATTAAAACAAATCTTGACCCGCAGGATTCTACCGAGAATAACCCATATTATCAGGGGAAAGAAACCAATAATCCAAAAGCATTTAGAGATTATTTTGAAGAATGAAAGCCAGGACCTCCTGGCTTTTTTATTTGTCTCGAAAACCTAAAGATTCAGCTGAAAGCAGTTCCCATTCACGCTTTAATAAAGAAAACATACTAGTGGTATGATATGAATTGTTTTGAAACAAATAATCACGCAGTTCTCCTTCTTTTTTAAAGCCTAACTTCTCAAGAAGATTACTTGAAGCCTCGTTTTCTATGTAAACAACAGCCCCTATGCGGTTTAATTTCAATTCTAGATAGCTATAGCGCAAAATCTCTTTGATCGCTTCAGAAGTATAGCCTTGCCTCCAATAGGAGGGATGTATTTCATAGCCAATTTCCGCTTTTTTATTTTTAAGCTGTAATCCATTTAGACCTAATGTACCGATAAACTTGTTATTTTCCTTGAGGACGATTCCCCAGCGCATGGACCGTTTTTCGTAAAAGTTCTTCTGAAACATGTCAATTAACTTTTTTGCCTCTTCAATTGAGGTGAAAGTATCAGTCCCGTAATATCTGGTTACCTCTTCTAATGATAAAATATTAAATAAACTGGTAGCATGAAATTGAGTAATTTCAATTAATTTTAATCGATCTGTTTCTAAGGTTGGAAATAACACAGTAACACCTCGTTATAAATAGGTAATAAATTTTTTGTTAAAGTAGAGAATATTTTTTCTATTCTAAGTGTATATGAGATGTATACTAAAAGGAAAGAAATATTATCTAGTTTGTTTTGAGGTGTCCAAATGAAAATTGAGAAATATACAAAATTAATTGGAAATGAATTATTGCCCAATATCCAATTAACAACAGATGGCCCATTTGACCCCATTATTGTAAGAAATTCCTCGAATACTTGGAAAACAATTGGGAGCGGGAATTATGCAGGGGTATTTTTACATCGGTCGAACCCCAATTGGGTTGTAAAGGTGTATGGAAGAAACCCTGAGGACTTAAAAAAAGAAGTGGAAGTATATAAGAAGCTAGGGAATCATCCATCCTTTTCATCGTTAATTAACTACGGAGATAATTATTTAATTTTAAGAAGGATTGATGGCGTTAATTTGTTCAATGCAGTCGTGAAAGGAATCCGGATCCCCGAAAGTGTTATTCACGATGTGGATGAGGGGATTGCATATGCAAGGTCGGTTGGACTAAATCCCTTCGATGTACATGGGAAAAATGTTGTGATGAGTAATGGGAGAGGGTATATAGTAGATGTATCAGATTTTTATAAGCAGGGTAAATGCCGAAAGTGGGATGACCTAAAAAAGGCTTATTACAAAATTTATCTGCCTTTTATTTATAAATATAATATTCCTATACCCTTCTTTATCGTTAACAATGTCAGAAAAGGATATCGTATGTTTAGAAAAATAAAAAAGGGAAGTATATAAAATATATATTTCCCTTTTTAGTTTACTTATTGATTTGCATTTTGAAATTTCACCATGAATTCACTAAACGCTTTACATGTTTCATATGGGACAGCGTTGTAAGTAGAGGCACGGCAGCCTCCAACAGAGCGGTGACCATTTACACCGATAAATCCTTCATTCTTTGCTTCAGCTAAGAATTTCTTCTCTAATTCTTCATCCTTCACTCGGAAAGTAATATTCATCAGTGAGCGGCTTTCGACTTCGGCATGACCAACATAAAATCCATTGCTTTGATCGATTGCGTCATAAATGAGTTTTGCTTTTTCCTCGTTGCGTTTGGTTAGTTCATTAATTCCGCCCGTTTCTTTAATCCAGTTCAACACTTCGCCAAGCATATAAATACCAAATGTAGGTGGTGTGTTATATAAAGAATTGTTTTTTGCATGGGTGCTATACTTTAACATTGTCGGAATGTTAGGATTCGCTTTTTCAAGCAGATCCTTGCGAATGATTGCTACTGTAACACCAGAAGGACCAAGATTCTTTTGAGCACCGGCATAAATTAATGACAATTTGCTGACATCAAAAGGCTTGGATAAGATATCACTGGACATATCTGCAATCAATGGTACATCACCTGTGTCTGGGAAGTCCTTCCACTGTGTCCCGTAGATCGTATTATTTGATGTGAGATGAATATAGGCATCTGTCGGATTGTATTTCAACTCGTCAAATTGAGGGACACGGCGATATTGTCCTTCCTTCGTAGAGGCAACATGGTAGGGGTCCCCAAATAGTTTTGCTTCAGAATATGCCTTTTCAGACCATGACCCTGACATGATATATCCTGCTTTTTCACCAGGTTTCAAAAAGTTCATTGGAACCATTGAAAATTGAAGACTTCCTCCCCCTTGGAGAAAAAGGACCTCGTAATTTTCCGGAATAGATAACAATTCTTTTAGAAGTGCAATGGCGTTGTTATGTACTTCTTCATAGGCAGCACTACGATGGCTGAGCTCCATGACTGACATACCCGTGCCACGAAAATCGATAAGTTCCTGTTGGGCTTTCTCAAGAACTGCTAACGGAAGGGCAGATGGACCTGCATTAAAGTTATAAGCTCGCTGGACTAGTGTATTCATTTTTTCACTCCCATTTTTCATTTATTAGAATATAACATATTTTCTTACATTTTAAATCAACTAAATTCACGTGAAGACGTTTACATTAAAAAAAACTTAAAATATATAAAATTTTAGTTGCTAACCTTTTTAAAACATAAAAATAGAGTTCAATTTTTCACAAAGAAATTAAGTAAAAAATAGTAGAAATTCAGTGTTTTTTTTATTTAATAAGAGAAATTGTGTAACTAATTGTTCAGAAAATAAAAAATATTATGAATATATTGACAAGTATTTTATGCAACTGTAGAATTACAGTAAGCAAAAGGAACTGCTTTTTTCACGATTTTTACCGGTAAAATCGTGAAAAATAGAAATGTAAAATTTTAGTTTATGTAAAGTCTAAGATTTTAAGCTGTTGTTGCTTGAAGGCCACAAGCAAATCAAAAGTATCATTCTTTGAGTTAAATGAAAACGTTTACAGAAAAACATCGCATACTGTATTACAAATACAAGGGGGATAAAAATGGCAAAAAATATTAGTAGAAATATGCTTAAATTTTTAGTCGTCATTCTGGCTTTTCAAGATGTTGCAGCTGGAGTAGCTGGATCGATTATGGCTGACATTATTAAGGCATTTCCAGATTATGATCCCACCATTGTTATGTTGGTAGCTACATTCCCGGGTCTCATACAAATTGTACCTGCGCTTTTTTATGGAAAACTAACAAAAGTATTTAAAAAGAAAACATTGTTATTTATCGGGTTGACTTTATTCATTGTCGGTGGGACACTGCCAACATTTATTGATAATCTGCCATTGATTATAGCAATGAGAGGACTTTTAGGACTAGGTGTTGGTATTACCATGCCGTTATCTATTGATGTCATAACGGATTTCTTTGACGGTAGGGAAAGAGATTTCTTAATTGGTTTTGGAACCTCCACGATTGCATGTATTGGAGCAATTTTCTTCCAATTAGGAGGCGGAATTTTAGCAGATTCCTTTGGCTGGCAATATGGATTCCTGACGTACCTTTTCCCAATATGGATTCTAGCCGTTACCATGCTTTATTTACCAGAGCCTGAAAAGAAACAGACGAATGAAGCAGCAAAAGCAAGTAATAAGGTTAAATTACCAAAAGCAATATATTGGGTATGTTTAGGACAAGTAATATACTCTGGGTTAATCTTTGGATATGTTACAAATATTTCGGTCGTCATTCAAGGTGATCGACTAGGGAATGCAACAGAAGCAGGTATGGCAATCTCTGTATTTACTTTTGGTACACTGATTGCAGGATTTATCTTTGGAAAAATCAAACATGCACTGCCAAACTTCTATCTGCCTATAGGTGTTCTTGTAACAGGGATTGGGATGGCAATTTGTTATTACTCACCAACCCTAACCATGATCTTTGTCGGTAGTATTATTGGCGGGTTTGCAATGGGGATTGGACTTCCAGGTGTATTTACAAAAGTCTCAGAACTTACTCCTCCTGGTGCACCGCCAGCAGTAGGGCTTGTTGTCGTAGGGCAGGGTCTAGGCGGTATTTTAGGACCATTTGGATTCCAAATCGTGCAAAACATATTTAATCAAGACATTGGAAGATTCCCATTAGCTGTCAGTGCCATTGGGTTAATTGTCTTATCGTTAATATGGGCCGCAGCGGTAATGAAACCTAAAAAAGATACAGAAGTTACATTAAATAATTAATTATGAAGAAAGGATGTTACAAATAACTTTGTACATCCTTTTATATTTTTGTGAAAGGTTTTTAAGATAGATTTTCATCTATTTATATTTTAATTTTAATAAATATTTAGAATTGATTGACAGATTAAAAAACAGTAGGTAAAATTATAGTTAGTTAATGAAAGCGCTTTTCTAAGGGTTTTATACTACATAGATGATGTTTAACACAAGAACTAAAATTTTAGCTAGAGGAATCAATTGATTTGGAAAGTGAGGGAATTGAAATATGGCTGAAATCATTAAACGAAAGATCCAAACCGGAAACTATCAAACTTTTATTAATGAAGGTGGAGATAATAAGTCATCTGAGACAATTATTTTCTTACACGGAAGCGGACCTGGGGCAAGTGGAGAATCAAACTGGAGAGAAATTCTACCTAGTTTTCAAGATAAATTCCACGTAGTGGCACCAGACATCTTTGGCTTTGGAAATACAGATCATCCTGAAGAATACCCTCAAAATGGGGCACAATGGATGAAGATTCGAGTAGAACAAGTACTATCATTAATGGACACTTTAGAAATTGAAAAAGCCCATTTGGTTGGGAATTCCCTGGGCGGTGTTATTGCACTTCACCTTCTTATGTATGCTCCAGAAAGATTTGATCGTATCGTGTTGATGGGAGCAGGAGGCGGCTTGAAAGAACCTACCCCAGAGCTTGCTAAATTAGCAAACTTCCATAAAGATCCAAACCCTGTTGCATTTAAAAATCTATTAAGCTGGTTCCTCTACGATAAGAGTATTTTAGAAGATCAGCTGGAGAAGATTGTTGCAGAACGGTTAGAGTTGTTCTTAAGACCGGATGTACGCAGATCTTATGAGGAAAATTTCACAAAATCACATCTGTCTGACATGCTTGTTCCTCCTTCAGCACTTAAACAAATGGAGAATGAAATGTTACTCATTCATGGACACCAAGACCGATTTGTACCGCTTGAAAGCAGCCTTTACGTCATGGATTACTTGCCAAACGCGCAGCTCCATATCTTCAAGCGCTGCGGACACTGGGCACAGGTAGAACAAAAGGAAAGATTTATCAAACTAACTTTGGATTTTTTCAACGGTGAAATATAGAAATAGTGTCGATTTAATTACTAATACACCGTTGATACCTCCCTATCAGTATGAAAGTGATAGACTCTTAGAGTCATTACTAATATTATAGGGGTAACGACAACAAATGAGAATTGAAGGTGTATTAAGATGAAAATCGATCAGGCATATCGCTATATTAAAAGACAAATTATTGATGGGGTCTGGGTACCTGATACAGCAATCAATGTTAATGAAGTTTCTGAGCATTTAAATATCAGCCGCACACCCATACACAAGGCTATGACAAAGCTTTCAGAGGAAGGGTTTTTGTCAATCATCCCCCAAGTAGGAGTCTTTGTAAAAAGACCCGAAATGGAAGAAGTAATGGAGCGATTATTGGTCTGTGCCAACCTGGATGCATTAATGACGGAGCATGCGATAAAAAATTTAAATGATGAAGAACTTTCTCAATTGTATACGATCTTAACTAAGATGGATAATCTAGAAATCTCTGAGGAAGAGTATTCACTCCTTAATATTGAGTTTCACCGGATCATTTATCTAGCGGCTAAGTTACCTTATACGTTTACTCTTGCAAATCAGTTATGGGATTACTTGAATTATGTTGGTAATCCAGCAATGTTATTTTCACAGGAACGACGAAAGCAATCGCAGGCGGAGCATTGGATGATCTACTTTAGCTTAAAAGAGCGGGACGCTAAACTAGCAAAAAAGCTAATGGAAAAACATTTAACCCGTATTGCAGATAGTGTAAGCGAAAAATATCAGAAAATGGGTCTGGCTCTGGAAGTGGGTAACGAAATTTAAAGGGTATGACAATCATAATTACGGGAGGTTTTCTTATGAACCAAAGCGTGTTGGAAACAAAAATTGTATTAGTGGACAGAGCGCGGGCTCTTATTCCTAAACTGCGAGAGTTTAGCCAAGATATTGATAAAAATAGTAGAATTCCAGAAGAGATTGTGGATGATTTGAAAAATGAGGGACTCTTAAAGGTACTCAGGCCGCATATGTTTGGCGGTTATCAGACAAATATGAGAGCGTTCACAGAGGTTGTAACAGAGATTTCCCGTGGTAACGGTTCAGCAGGTTGGTTCGTTTGCTTAAGCAATATTCGTGATTATATGATTTCTTACACATTTGGAGAAAAAGCCTTAGATGAGATTTATGGAACGGGCAAAGATGTTGTGTTAGCAGGTAACTTTAAACCGATTAAGTGTAATATCAAAAAGGTTGAAGGCGGATATTTTGTGGAAGAAGCCCAGTGGCCATTTGTTTCAGGAAGTCCACATGCCGATTGGTGCTACTTCGGATTCCCATTAGCAGATGAAAATGGCGGAATGGAAATGGCCATTATGGTGGTACCACGTGAGGAAATAGAGATTCTTGACGACTGGAATGTTATGGGATTAAAGGGTTCCGGCAGTAATAGCTGTAGAATTCAAAATGTCTTCGTACCAGAACACCGTGTATCATTGGATCGCTTAGCAAGCAAAGGGCAATACCTAATTGAACCGCTTAAAGACGTTTCATTATATAGATCGTCTTTTGTGCCATCTCTTACTTTATCAATTGTAGGACCGGCATTAGGGCTTGCACAGGCAGCGATGGACCTCTATATGGAGAGACTTCCGAAAGCTGGAATTGGAAACACCTTTTATCATAAACAAAATGAAGCACCAATCACACATCATCAGGTTGCCCAAGCACAATTGAAAATTGATACTGCTGAAATGTTTTTATACCGTGCTGTCGATAAAATTGATAGTTATGCTGAGCGCGGTGAGGTAATGGATACTGCCGAAATTGTAAAGGTAAAGGCTGATTTTGGCTATGTAAATCAATTGTGTAAGGAAGCAATTGATCTGTTGGTTGCTGGAGTTGGATCTATGTTTACCTACCATAATAATCCTCTACAATTAGTCTATCGTGATTTTTTCGCCATGCATTTACATGGTTTCATTACACCATCAAGTTTAATCGAAACATATGGAAGAGTCCTTTGCGGCCAAGAACCGAATACCTATTTTGTCTAACTTGAAATGAAAAGGCTTTCTGTATTCTGAAGATTCAAATATAAAATTAATAGGAGGAAAAAAACATGAGTTTACCAGAAATCGCAAAGTTAGGACACGTAGCTCTAGTCTCGTCAGACCTTGAAAAATCACTTTGGTTCTTTAAGGAATTGATTGGATTAGAAGAAACAGAAGAAGTAAATGGCACGCATTATTTACGCGCATGGGGAGACTTTGAACATCACACATTATCAATAACAGCTGGCGAAAAGTCGTATGTTGATCATATTGCCTGGCGAACAAAGCGTCCGGAAGATGTAGAGCAATTTGCTCATCTGCTCGAGGAGGCAGGCACAGAAGTAAACTGGGTGGAGGCTGGAGTAGAAGCAGGGCAAGGAAGAGCCATTCGTTTTAAATTGCCGAGTAAACACCGTTTCGAAATTTATTATGATATGGAAAAAACACTAGCTGAGCCATCTAAACGTTCAGTGTTAAAGAACCAGACATATAAATCATGGGCAAAAGGCGTTTCACCACGAAGAATTGACCATGTTAATATCCTATCATCCTTAAAGGCAAATGTGATTTCAGATTATTTAATGGAAAAGCTAGGTTTTAAAATGAGAGAATGCGTTAAAGCTCCGGATGAATCATTAATTGGTGCATGGTTAAGCGTAACTCCTTTGGTTCATGATATTGCCGTAAGTCATGATCCATTCTCGCCATCAACACATCAAATTCACCATTTGTCTTACTGGCTGGATAATGCTCAAGATTTGCTGCGTGCAGCAGACATCTTAGCGGAACATGGAATCAAATTTAAAGGCCCAGGTAAGCATGGTATTTCACAAGCAATGTACTTATATGTGGTCGATCCAGGAAGTGGAGTACGCTTGGAGTTGTACACCAATGGCTATTTGATTTTTGAACCAGACTGGGAGCCAATTGTCTGGACGTTAGATGAGATGGATGTCGGTTTTACCTTCTGGGGTGATCAAACAGACACGTTACCAGAAAACAATCCGACTATTGAAGCTTAAGAGTGTAGTAAATTAATTTTATAGAAGAGTGAGGTTAGTAGAATGGATGACCGTCAATTTCGAACCGCAATGGGAAAATTTGCAACAGGTGTAACCGTAATTGCTACTGATGTGGATGGGGATGTACATGGCATGACAGCAAATGCCTTCATGTCTGTGTCACTTGACCCGAAACTAGTAGTAATCTCAATTGGTGAAAAGGCAAGGATTCTTGAGAAAATTAAACAAAGCCAAACGTTTTCAGTAAATATTTTAGCTGCTGACCAACAGGAACTTTCGATGATTTTTGCGGGACAGTTGAAGGAACACCGCGAAGTAGAATTTGACCGTCTAGATGGGAAGCCCGTACTAAACGGGGCAGTTGCACAAATTGCTTGTGAAGTATCTACTGTACATGTTGAAGGAGATCACACACTATTCATTGGAAAAGTAACCGATATTCATTTAGAAGATGCTGAACCACTCATTTTTTATAGTGGAAAGTACCGGGCTTTAGCTGAAGCTGTAACGGTATAATGAACACTTTAATGAAAAGGGGACAGCTGTAATGGATATTCAAAAAGCCGCGACTGCTTTAATGGAAGCAGAAGATCAGAAAAAAACGATTGCCCCATTTACATCCTCAACAGAAGAAATTACTGTTGAGGATGCTTACAACATCCAGCTTTTCCAAATTCGCCAAAAGGTAGCGAAAGGTGCTGTGGTCGTTGGAAAAAAGATTGGGCTGACGAGTAAAGCCATGCAGGAAATGCTGAATGTTTCCGAACCTGATTATGGACATCTTCTTGATGACATGATGTATGGAGAGGGAGAGACAATTAGTCTTCATAAGTTTATTCAGCCGAGGATTGAATTTGAAATTGCGTTTGTTTTGAATAAGGATTTAAAAGGTCCGGGTGTAACGATGAACGATGTGATTGAAGCTACGGACTATGTGGTTCCAGCTCTAGAGATTATTGATAGCCGAATAAAAGATTGGCAAATCAAATTTGAAGATACAGTTGCAGACAATGGTTCATCCGCTGGTGCAATTATTGGAAGAACAACTGCAAAAATAGATGATTTAGATTTAGCCGCGGTAAAAATGACAGTAGCAAGAAATGGTGAGTATTTGGACTCAGCAGATGGTTCAGCAGTGATGGGGCACCCAGCTCAAGCAGTCGCATGGTTAGCGAATGCACTTGGAACCTACGGTATTTCTCTCCATGCCGGGGAAGTTATTCTTTCTGGAGCACTTTCAAAAGCAATACCAATTGAAGTTGGAGATACCTTCACCGCTGAATTTGAACATATTGGAGCAGTAACTGCTGCCTTCAAGGAATAAAGACACACTATAAAGATTAAGACTCCTTGTATGCAAAATGTAAGGAGTCTTTATTTTAAGCTTTGCACTAGTTCGAATCAAACCAGTTTAATCCTTAATCTTAGAGGGAAAAGGTGAGTTTATGAAGGGTAACTTAGGCAATCTGCTGGAACCAAACTACATAGAAGAAGGAAATAAGAAAATTCTCACCACTGCTGGAGCCTTTGGTTTATTGCGTAAGGGCATAATTGAGAATTTAGGATTAAAGCGAGCCAAGGGTTTTTTGCTTCGTTACGGTTGGAGTTTAGGTGTCAGTAATGCGGAAGAAGCCATGTTAACGAGTACCTCGATTGACTATCTAATTAAACAAGCTGCCGTCCTCCATTTAGGTACAGGTCATATAGGAGATGTCCAGTCTGAAAGATTTATTGAATGGGTTGATTCGGAAAATATAAAGACAATCAATGGCAAAGGAAAGTGGATTCATTCATTTGAAGCACAGGAGCATCTTAAACATCATGGGAAATCAGATATGCCTGTATGCCATATCTTAACGGGGTATGCAAGCGGCTATATGTCTACCATTTGTAAAAAGAGTTTGATTGTGAAAGAAATTAGTTGTGTAGCCAAAGGTGACCCTGAATGCTGCTTCGAGATGAAGCTCCAGGAAGATTGGGGAATCGAGATTCAGGATGAGCTGAAATTCTATCATGAAATCAATATTATAGAAGAATTAGAGTACACCTATGAGCAATTGTTAGAGCAGCGGAATTATATCGATAAGGTTTCGAAATTTCATAAAAAATTAACGGAAAGTGTTTCAAACGGAAGCAATTTACAGGATATTGCCGATTCTACTTTTGGACTATTAAAAATACCGATTTCAATCGAGGATTTAAGCTTTCAAAAAATTGTTTATGCAGGAATGGAAGAAGACGAATATAGCGCTTTGAGTAAAGAACTGAAAGAAAGCTTAATTCGAAAGAATAGAAAAAATAATAAACCGCTTCCCCTATTTAAAGAAACAACTAGACTAAAAACAGAAAACCAAGAGCGTCTCATCACGCCTATTATTGTACAAAAAAAAGTGATTGGCTATTGTACATTTATTTATTTAAAAGAAACAGAGAAAAGCTCTGAGAATAATATTATGTTTATCGAGCGGGTAGCAAATGCAGCTTCTCTATACCTTTTAAATGAAAAGACGAGCTTTGAAGCACTTGAAAAGATGAAGGGCTATTTCTTAGAACAAATTTTAAAGGGACAGTATTCCTCTAGAGAAGAAATTATCAATCGCGGTCGCTATATGGGGATAAATCTTGAAACGCCCTTCTATATTGCTGCAATTGACTATAAAGAGAATGGCAAGAAAGCAAAAGATAGCAATGATTATGAACAAATTTTAGAATCAATTGCTAAGTACTTAGATATTCAGGGATATAAAGCACTCATCGGTCAATATGAAGGTAAAATCATTATGCTGATTCCTGAATCTTCAATTATACTGCCAAATATGGAAAAAATCTTAAAACATATAGAAACCACTCATTCATATTATAACTATAAAATTGGCATTAGTGATAGAGCTGAGGAAATTGAACATGTTTTGGAGTATTTGGATGAATCCCTTATAAGCCTAAGGATGTCAACGGAGAAGAAAATTATCCATTTTAAAGATTTGGGGATTGTTGGAATTTTAATTAATTCAAAAAATGTCAGCGGGATCAAAAAAATTGCTAAGCAGGAATTAGGGCCGCTCTATAAATTGGGAGAGGGCAAACAAAAGGAATTATTGAAAACACTTTATGTTTTTCTATCAAATGGCGGTAAACTCCAGCAAACGATGGATGATTTGTCATTATCAATGAGTGGACTTATGTACCGGATTAACAAGATTGAAAATCTAATTAATAAAGATCTGCGAGACTCATCACAAAGCTATCAGTTACTATTGATTTTAGATTCACTGTTAGCTTTGGGGGAGCTGGAAATATAAAAATAGAGAGTCCAGTTACCAGGGCATTCAGGTTTGATTGCTCTATTTTTCTAGGTGAAGTATCAAAAAACCAATATAAACTGGTTGAAAATGGTAGAAAATCCAATGGATTTTACTCTAGTTTATATATTTAGAATTTTCTAATATTAGGAAATGTAATGGTTTTCTTTTTGATGCAAGAATCTGGGAGGGATTTATTTGAATGTAGCTACAGCTATTAATACCGTTGAGAGAAGTACTGTAAAGAAAACAATGAGAAGAATTCTGCCGTTTATTTTAATTCTCTATGTCATTGCCTTTTTGGATCGGGTGAATATGGGCTATGCAGCTTTAGAGATGAATGCAGATTTAGCATTAACGGCAGAAGCTTTTGGGCTATTGTCTGGTTTATTCTTTATTAGTTATTTCCTTTTTGAAGTTCCAAGTAACCTTATTTTGCACAAAGTTGGTGCACGGCTTTGGATTGCCCGTATTATGATTACATGGGGCATTGTGGTTGTATTAACTGGATTTATCCAATCTGCGTCCCACTTATATATTTTACGCTTTTTATTGGGTGCTGCAGAAGCAGGGTTTGTCCCAGGAATCATTCTTTACTTAACGTATTGGTTTAGAGCCCGTGAAAGAGGAAAGGCAACAGCTCTCTTTTTTGTTGCCTTACCATTAAGTGCATTAATTGGTGCTCCGCTTTCTACTTGGATCATGGATACTGTGACTTGGGGAGGATTAGCAGGCTGGCGGTGGATGTTTATTTTAGAGGGTATACCAGCAGTTCTATTAGGTATTGTGGTTTTATTTTACTTGACAGACCGTCCTGTTAACGCCAAGTGGTTAACAGAACAGGAAAAAACATGGCTTGAAGATGAGCTTGTTAAAGAAAGAAAACTGAGTGCAAAATTAAATAAATCATCACATCTTGGTATGTTAATGGAATCGAAAGTATGGAAATTAGCTTTATTTAATATTGCTGGATTTGTTGCGGTGAATGCACTGTCATATTGGATGCCTACGATTATTAAATCACTTTCATCTGCTGAAACAACCAATTTGCAAATTGGATGGCTTGCAATGATTCCTTCTATTATCGCGATTCCATCCATTCTTTTTACAGGCTGGAATGCAGATAGAACGGGCAGGCATAAATTGCATTTAGGTGCATGTGTATCAATTGCCATGATTGGGTTCATTGGATGTGCATACGTTTCAAGTGTGCCGCTGATGGTATTAATGCTATCAATTACTTCAGCAGGATTATATGGGATATCCGGAACTTTTTATGCTTATATCACCTTCTTCTTTTCTGAATCAACCGCACCTGCTGGCATTGCATTAGTAAGCACGTTATCATCACTTGGTGGTTTCATAGGCCCAATGTTAATGGGGATTTTCGATTTTAAACAAGCAATGTTTATCATCGCTGGATGCCTGCTTGTCAGCCTGATTACTCTATTTACCTTAAGATTAGCGAAGAATGACCAGAAAGACATAGTCGATACAGGAGCAGTGGAGATTCCTAATTAATTTAATTTAAGTAACCATAATTTATTTGAGCCCTCTTTGGGCTATTTTTTATGGAAACAACACTTAATTAGGTAATATTTTTTGTTAAGTCTTTCAATAATCCAACAAAAATCTACTAAAAAATGTTACATAATCAAATAGTTTTTATTCTAGAAATAAAACGTCAAATTTTCTAAAATTTCAGTTATAGATAAACTTTACTATGCTTAACTGTCGAATTTAAAAATGTAAGGGATTTCATCCATGTGAGATTTTCTAGAAAAATTGATTTGTTCAAGGAGGAGAATGGTAAATTGACAAACATTACTCAACAATTACTTAAGACTGCTAACTTTGAAACATACCTAAATCGAGCAGGTGAAGGCAATACAGAAGTGATTTTATTTTTACATGGCTCTGGTCCAGGTGTTACATCATTTGCGAATTGGCGTTATGCCTTGAAAGACTGTTCTGAGATGTATGACTGTCTTGCTCCAGATCTTTTAGGTTTTGGCAACAGCAGTCATCCGGAAACCTTGCCTAAGAATAGGCAAGCGTGGATGGATTTATGGGTAACTCAACTTATGGAACTTCTAGATGATTTGGGTGTTCAAAAGGCCCATTTAGTTGGTAATTCATTGGGCTGTTCTATTGCACTTGAGCTTTTATTAGAACATCCAGAACGATTTGATCGAGTGGTGTTAATGGGACCAGGAGGAACTCCAAATACCAAACTAAGCCCAGAGTTAGCGCGAGCGAAAGGATTTTATGACAATCCCACGCCAAAGAAGCTGCGTCAAATTATGAGCTGGTTTGTATACGATGCGGAGGCAATGGCGCCGATTATCGACGCTATTACTGATTACCGATATGAAACAGCTATGAAGCCAGAAGTTCGTATCTCCAATGATTCTATTTTCGCAACAGCAGCCGTACCAGTTCCAACAACAGCATTAAGAAGAATTGAGAATCCTGTTTTACTAGTGCACGGCCGGGATGACCTGGTTTGCTCCGTAGAATCCAGCTATTATTTACTCTCACATTTGCCAAATGCCCAGCTGCATGTATACGGGAAATGTGGACATTGGACGCAAATTGAAAAGCAGGAAAGCTTTAATTACTTAATTCAGAACTATTTTGCTGATAGAATCTAAAAATCAAAGGAGGAAAAGAAGATGACTTTACCTGAAATTGCAAAGTTAGGACATGTGGCAATCGTTACTCCCGACTTAGAAAAATCACTATGGTTTTTCCGTGATGTTATCGGCTTAGAAGTAACGGAGGAAGTAAACGGTACGTATTATTTACGCGCATGGGGCGATTTTGAACACCACTCCCTTTCTTTAACTGCAGGAGATAGAGGATATGTAGATCATATTGGCTGGAGAACGAAACGTCCGGAAGATGTAGAAGGTTTTGCACAGCTTCTTGAAAAAGCTGGAACGGAAGTAAAATGGATTGAAGCAGGCGAAGAAGCGGGTCAAGGTCGGGCCATACGATTTAAACTGCCAAGTCAGCATTCCTTTGAAATCTATTATGATGTAGAAAAGCCTAAAGCGGACGAAAAAAGACGTTCTGTCTTGAGAAATCAAACCTACAAGTCTTGGGCCCGTGGCTGCTCACCTAGAAGATTTGACCATGTAAACATTGCTACATCCATGGATGTCCAAGAAATCCTGGATTATTTAGGAGCTCAATTAGGATTTAAGCTTCGTGAATATGTGAGATATAACAATGAAACAACCATGGCCGGCTGGATGAGTGTAACGCCTCTCGTTCACGACATTGCCGTTATTTCAAGACCGCAGGCAGCAACGCCAAACCAGCTTCACCACATTTCGTATTGGCTGGATAACGCGCAGGATGTCTTACGGGCTGCAGACATTTTAAGTGAAGAAGGAATTAAGTTCATCGGACCTGGTAAACATGGTGTTTCTCAAGCACTCTACTTATATGTCCTTGACCCAGGCAGCGGCTGCCGTGTGGAGCTATTTAGTAATTCCTATTTAATTCTTGAACCTGATTGGGAACCAGTTGAATGGACGGAGGAAGATCATTCAATCGCTAACACCTATTGGGGGGAATCCGTCAGCGATAAAGAAATGAACAAACCTACGATAGAGGCTTAAACGATAAAGCTGACTCAAAAGTAATTGAGTCAGCTTTTTTCAAAGACATTTTTGGGAAAGTGAGGCAGATAATTATGAGTGAAATCAAAATTTATGAAACAGATGTGGTTGTAGTTGGTGCAGGCAATGCTGCTATGTGCGCAGCCATCTCAGCAAGGGAAAATGGCGCAAATGTCCTGGTACTTGAAAAAGCACCAGAAGCTGAAAAAGGAGGAAACAGCACCTATACACATGGTTCCATCCGGTTTGCTTATGATGGTGTCGAAGATTTAAAGGAGATCATGCCTGACCTTTCACCAGAGGATATTGAGTCTTCAGATTTTGGTGTCTATTCTGAGGAAGAATTCTATGAAGATATGTGCCGTGTCACCAATTACCGTACTGACCCGGAACTAGCTTCAATCTTAACAGGAAAAAGTTTTGAAACGATGAAATGGCTAACCTCCCACAAGGTACGCTGGGTGCCTATTTATGGTCGTCAAGCCTTTAAGGTAGACGGTAAATTTAAGTTCTGGGGCGGAATGATTGTTGAATCGGTCGGCGGGGGACCTGGATTAGTAGAAGCCCTGCATCAAGAAGCAACTTCTTTAGGTGTGCAAACTCTATTTGAGGCCATGGCGACTGAGCTAATCCATGATGACGAAGGCGTGCATGGAGTGATTTTTAAGCACAAAGGCAAAACAACAAAGGTATATGCAAAGGCCGTGATTTTGTCCTCCGGAGGATTTCATGCAAATCCTGAAATGCGAACACGTTATTTAGGACCAAAATGGGACCTGGCCCATGCAAGAGGGAGCCGTTTTAATACGGGAGAAGGCATTCAAATGGCATTAAATATTGGCGCACTTTCTTCTGGAAATTGGTCAGGCTGTCATTCTGTCGGCGGGGATCGGTATCTCCCGGATTTTACAGAAGGTTTTCAAAAGCTCAGTTATCCTTTCGGAATCCTGGTAAACGCCGAAGGAAAGCGCTTTGTGGACGAGGGTGCGGATTTCCGCAATTACACTTATGCCAAATATGGCCGATTAATTCTCGAACAGCCAGGACAATTTGCATGGCAAATTTTTGACCAAAAAGTATCTCGGCTATTACGAGAAGAATACAAGGGCAGGCAGGTAACAAAAGTAAAAGCCAATACGCTAGAGGAGCTGGCGGAAAAACTTGAAGGTGTAGACGCTGAAGGTTTTCTACAAAGTGTGAAAGAATACAATGCATCGATCCGAAAAGATATCCCGTTTAATCCAAATATCAAGGACGGCAGGTGTACGGAAGGACTAGCCGTACGCAAATCAAATTGGGCAAATACGTTGGAGGATGGTCCATTTGAAGCCTATGCCGTTACTTGCGGTATTACCTTTACATTTGGCGGTTTGAAAATTAACTCGACAACAGAAGTTCAAGATGTGTTATCCCATTCTATTCCAGGGCTTTATGCTGCAGGAGAAGTGGTGGGCGGTCTATTTTACTTTAACTACCCTGGGGGTGCAGGTTTAATGGCTGGATCGGTTTTTGGGAAAATTGCGGGTGAAAATGCAGCCAAATTTATCAAAACGAAGGAAATTATTAATTCGTAAAAATTCTATACAATGTACTAGTCATCTGGCCAAAACTTCAGAGTTTTCGCTGAAAATCCAATAAAAATTAGCTGAAAATGTTTGAAAGTTGAAAGGTTTTTACCCTTTAAATTGATTTTGTAATTTTCTAAAATTTAGTTAAGAACTTAAGCGAAAAAGTGAATAAAGGTGAAAAGGAGATAGTACTATGACAAACGTTACCTATAGCGACACGTATCTTGTAGATAAAGCAAAAGCCCTTGTTCCGAAGCTGAGAGAGAGAGCAAAAGAGACGGAAGAAATTCGCCGGATACCTGAAACAACAATGAACGACTTAAAAGAAGCAGGATTATTCAAGTTACTTCGGCCAAGGATTTATGGCGGCTATCAAACTAGCATGAGAACCTATTCTGATTGTATTGTTGAAATCTCTCGCGGCTGTGCATCTACAGGCTGGATTTTATCACTGTGTGCCATTCGGGAACTTATGGTAGCGGAATCATTTTCAGAAAAAACACACCAAGAAATCTTCGGAGAGAATGAAGATAATGTCCTGTTTGCTGGAGTATATGAACCTAGAAAATGTATTGCTAGGAAAGTCGAAGGTGGTTATTTAATCGAAGAAGGTTTCTGGATGTTCTGCTCAGGATCGCTTCATGCCACTTGGGGATACTTTGGGATGGCAATCAGGGATGATGAAGGGAATCTGGTGGATCAGGCTTTGATGACACTTCCTTTTGAAGAGTTAGAGATTATGGATGACTGGCATGTTATGGGGTTGAAGGGTACAGGAAGTAACAGTGTAAAAATGACCAACGTATTTATTCCGGATCATCGAGTCGTTTCTTTTCCAGAAGTGTTGAACGGAACATTTACATCAGACCATTTAAGAGATATTCCTTTATATAGTACGGCACTTTTTCCATCCTTATCGTTGTCATTAGCATTGCCAGGCTTAGGATTGGTAAAGGCGGCGTTAGAATTTTTCCAAAATACACTTCCAAATCGAAAAGCTGCACATATCGGAGTTGAATATTTACGTGATTCATCCACGCTGCACTCGTTACTTGCTGATGCTGCCTTGAAGATTGATACCGCTTCCATGCACTATTACCGTGTTGCAGATGAACTTGATTCCTGGGCTGCCAGCGGTAAATTCATGGATAAGCCAGCGCGAGTAAAAGCCTTAGCAGATATCGGTTATGCCAATCAAGTAAGTAAGGAAGCACTAGATATTTTAATTCTTGCAAGCGGTTCTGGATACGTATATGAAGGGCACCCGCTGCAAAGAATTTTCCGTGATTTTTGGACACTTTACTCACACAGAACACTTTCCCCATTAATCACAAAAGAAAACTATGGCCGCGTATTATCTGGTCTGGAATCCAATGCTTTAAGATATTAGAACTCTATTCCAGTAGAAAATCTTAATCGACAAGAAAGGTGACTGTATGGAAACAATCTATATAAACACTGATAATTTGGCAGATTGGCAGAAAAAAGCAAAAGCATGTGTGATGGCGCTTGGTTTTTTTGATGGTCTTCATTACGGACATCGTGAAGTAATAAAAACGGCTTTACGGAAGGCAAAAGAAAAAGGTGTATCTCTAGCTGTCATGAGTTTTTTTCCACATCCAAAATCAGTCCTATTCAATGGGGAAAAAAAGATTGATTACTTAATGCCTCTTTCCATAAAAGAGAGAATTCTTCGAGAACTAGGTGTCGATACATTTTATATAGCCCAATTCAATAAAGAATTTTCCTCTCTTTCACCTGAACAATATGTGAGGGATTATCTAGTCAAATTAGGTGTTATCCATGCAGTCGCTGGTTTTGATTTTTCTTATGGTTCAAGAGGGATAGGAAATTTAGAGCGCTTGAAGAGAGATTCAGGCGGGATCATAGATGTGACAAAAGTGGAGAAAGTGATGTGCCGTGGCGAAAAGATTAGTTCTACCTCTATTCGTGAGAGGCTTAATGCAGGTAATGTCGAGGAACTGTCTGATTTTCTTGGGCGCTGCTATGAAATGGAATGTAAGTGGGATGGTCAATCTTTCATTCTAAAACCCTATTATACATTGCCTGCACCTGGTTATTATACCGTAACCATAAACAAGGGAAATCTATCAAAATGTGCTGAAGTGATGGTGGCGGAAGGTAATCAAGGGAAATTACTAAAACCAGTTACTGAACTGCAGTCGTATTTAATTGGGGAGATAAACGTTGTGTGGCATCACCGTAACGCTTCAAACACTCCTGATATCCGCAATATTCTAACTGTTGGAGGATCAAATTAATGAATAAAAGCAAAGAATTTCAAAAACTGCTTCAAGAACCCGGTTCCTTTATCCTGCCTGGCGCCTATGATGCGATGTCTGCAAAATTAATAGAGGAAATTGGTTTTAAGGCGATTTACGCAACGGGGGCTGGAATTTCGAATGCACAGCTGGGCTGGGCAGATGTAGGGCTTACTTCATTAAAAGAAGTTGTTGATATAGTCGCTCGAATGGCTGACGTTACCAATATTCCAATTGTAGTGGACGGTGATACTGGCTTTGGAAATGCAATTAATGTAATCCGGACGGTTAGAGAATTTGAACGTGCAGGAGTAGCAGCCATTCAAATGGAAGATCAAGTCTCGCCAAAGAAATGCGGCCACTTTAACGGTAAAGATGTTATTTCTAAAGAAGAAATGGTAGGGAAAATCAAGGCAGCATTAGATGCAAGAAAAGATGAAAATCTAGCAATTATGGCACGCACAGATGCAATTGCTGTTAATGGTGTTGAAGACGCAATAGACAGGGCTTTTGCTTATTACGAAGCGGGTGCAGACATTATTTTTGTCGAAGCGCCAAATACCATTGAAGAATTACGACAAATCACCAGTTCGTTAAAAGGAATCCCACAGGTTATTAACTTGGTGGAGGGGGGCAAAACCCCGCTTATTTCTTTAAAAGAGGCAGAGGAAATCGGTTTTAAAATCATGTTGTGTGCAAATACAGCTCTTCGTTCAGCAATTAAAGGAATCACTGAATCCTTAAGAATTCTGAAAGAAGAAGGCTCTCAGGAAAATCTATTACCTATAATCTGTACCTGGGAGGAAAGACAATCTCTTTTCAAGCTGAATCAAATCAAAGAGTGGGAAAAGAAGTATTTATATAATATTTAGTACTAGGGGGTTACGAAAGTGGAGAGAGAATTGGATTATGACATTGTAGTAATAGGTTGTGGAGTGGCAGGTACGGCGGCAGCTTTGTCCGCAGCGGAAAGTGCCAAGAAGGCAGGAAGAAATTTACGAATCGCAATATTAGAACGCACGGATTACGATCATCGCGGCGGAAATTCTAGGTGGACAGCGTCCTACATGCGAATGAAGAATATTGATGAAATCGCAGACAACTTTGTAGAAGATATGATGGCGTTCTCCGATCATTTTTCCGATAGCGAGTACATAGAAACTCTCGCAGAAAACGCCGGTAGTACTCTAAGGTGGGTTGAGGAAAAAGGGGTAGAATTCGATTACCTGCCGACGATGTTTTTAACATCTTCAAGACCGCGACTGCTTCCAGTTGGCGGCGGCCGTGCAATAATTGATACATTATCACGTCGTGCTGGCGGATTTGGTGTTGAGATTATTTACGAGGCAACAGCATGGAAATTACTCCTTGATGATGAAGGTGCGATAAATGGGCTCATGGTTCGGGTTAAGGGTGGAAATTCTCTTCAGCTGAAAGTAGGAGCGGTTGTTCTTGCTGCTGGCGGATTCCAGGGAAATCAAGAGATGATGGCACAGTATGTTGGCAGGGATGCACATAAAATTCGCACCGTTGCCGAAGGCGGTCTTTACAACAAGGGGGAAGGTATTCGGATGGCAATGGCAATTGGCGCAAAAGGGGCCGGCCAGTTTGACGCCTTTCATGCAGAACCAGTGGATCCTAGAAGTAAGCGGGAAGAAGCAGCAGTAATGACCTACCCTTACGCGATTTTAGTTGATAAGAATGGCAACCGTTTTGTCGATGAAGGAATTTCCACAGTTGACGAGCAATATGAAGCGGTAGCCCGCAAAATCTTTTACGACCTCCCAGACCATATCGCGTATATGATTAGTGACCAAAAAATGTACAACATTCCGAATTATGAGAGAGCAATCGAAACGGATAAACCGGCAATTGAGGCCGATACACTAGAGGAATTAGCGGTAAAAATTGGGGTGCCTGCAGATCAATTGATTGCAACAGTAGAATCCTATAATGCTGCTGTACAGCCAGGGGAATTCCACTGGGATAAGAAGGACGGAAAACAGGCTGTTGGGATTACACCGGCAAAATCAAACTGGGCCATAACAATTGATAAGGCGCCATATATTGCCTACCCAATTGTCTGCTCCAATGTTTTCACTAATGGCGGCATAGCTTCTGATACAAATGGCAGGGTTTTATCGCAGGATGATGATGTAATTCCTGGATTGTACGTCGCAGGTGAAACAGCGGGTCTATACTATGGAAAATATCCTGGCGGCACCTCCGTGCTTCGATGTCTGGTGTTTGGTAAACGTGCTGGTGAGCATGCAGCTTCTTATGTTAGTAATGATAAGAAACTTGGGGTGTAAAGAAAGGGGGATTAACGTTGGATTTAAAAAATAAAGTTGCATTTGTAACTGGCGGCGGCAGGGGAATTGGCCGGGAAACATGTATACTCCTAGCGAAGCAGGGGGCAAAAGTAGCTGTTTTTTCTCGAAGTTTAACAGAAACTTCGGAAGTGGCTGCTTATATTAGGGAAGAGCTAGCTGGGGAAGCCATTGCTCTTGCTGGTGATGTACGCTCTGAGGATGATGTTAATAAAGCTGTTCAGGAAACGGTAGAAAAACTCGGAAGTATTGATATTTTAATCAATAATGCCGGTGTTATGCTGCTCAAGCCATTTGATGAAACGACAGTTGAAGAGTGGGATTTTGTTCAGGAAATCAATACCCGCGGTGTATTTTTATGTGCGAAGGCTGTAGTACCGCAAATGAAAGAGAAAAGAAATGGTGTCATTATCAATCTATCATCTATTTGGGGGACAAAAGGCGGTCCGGACAGAAGTGCCTATATTACCTCGAAATGGGCGGTAATCGGATTTTCCAAAGCATTAGGAGAAGAGTTAAAACCATTCAATGTCAGGGTAAATGCGGTTTGCCCAGGTCCAGTTAATACAAAGATGATGGAAGATATTGCACCGGATGCGAACAAAGACAATTGGCTGCACCCAATTGACATGGCAACTGTAATTGTTGATTTATGCTTGCCAAAAATGAAAGCCGTATCTGCAACAGTGATAGAGGCATTTGGGAATGGAAGACCAGTAAATTTGTAAACTACTATGTTGATAGAAAAGGGGAAAGAAAATGGAAAACTTTACAACAGCAATTGAATCAAAAAATATAAGCTTAGCTTTAGCCAATAAAATGCTCGAAGCTGCATTAGCAAAGGGACAAGAACTAGGAATTGCTTTTAGTATTGCGATTGTCGACAAACCTGGTAATTTAAAAGCATTTTATGCGATGGATGGTGCGCCAGTACTAAGCCTTGAAATCGCTCAAAATAAAGCATTTTCTGCAGCAGCCTATAACCGTGCGACACATGAATGGTATGACAGATTAAAAGACGATCCACCACTATTACATGGCATTGTTCACACACCTAGATTAGTCATTTTTGGCGGTGGATATCCAATCAAAATTAATAACGAACTAATTGGAGGAATTGGTGTAAGCGGAGGTCATTATTCACACGACATGCAGGTATGTGAAGCCGCCTTAGAGGTGTTAAAAGCCTTTGAATCTGAGGAGTGATAAGGAATGGAAAGCTATGATTTTATTATTCTAGGCGGCGGACTTGCAGGTATGTGTGCTGCTGTTGAGGCTGGGGAGCAAGGTGAAAACGTCCTGCTCTTAGAAAAGCAGGATGAACTTGGCGGCAGTACAGTCCTCAGCTCAGGTTATATGGCATTTGCAGGAACAGATATGCAGGAAAAAGCAGGAATTCTCGATTCTACTGAATCGCTTCTGGCTGATATGACGGAGGTTGGAGGCGGGGTAAATGATCAAACACTAGTAGCTGAATATGGCAGACACCAGCTCGAGACCTACCAATGGCTGGTAGACCACGATATCGAGTTCAGATCGTTGGAAGCAGTAAGTGGTCATAGTGTTCCCCGCGGACATATTATAGATCCTCATCAGGCAATCCAGTCCCTATACAAGAGAGTGAAGCAGCTGACTAACTTGACGGTTTATTTTAATGCTCCTGCACGAAGACTCCTAAAAAATGATAAGGGACGAATTGATACGGTTTTATATGAGAAGGATGGGGTAGAGAGAAAGGCAGTTGCTTCGAAAGGTGTATTAATTGCCTCTGGTGGTTTTGCCAAAAGTGAGGAGCTGCTTGGACTGTTTGCCCCGCAATTAAAGGGTGCCTTAAGAATTGGAGGTGCCGGCAATCAGGGTGACGGGATTCGAATGGCCTGGGAACATGGCGCATGGGTGAAGGACCTTCCCTATTTAAATGGAACATACGGATTTCACCCAAGTGCAGCTGGGAAGTTAAAGTCGCAGGGATTGGCATTTTATAAAGGAGCTATTATGGTTAACCAGCTTGGAAAACGGTTTGTGAACGAGTCTATTTCTTATAAACTATTAGGAAAAGCGGCATTCGACCAGCCTGAGCAGATTAGCTATCAAGTTTGGGACCAAACCGTAATGGATAAAGGTGTGTTAGATGATCCACTCTATGATTTTGAATTGCTTAAGAAGCGCAGACTTTTGTACAAAGCTGATACTTTAGAAGAACTGGCAGATTGTATTGACGTACCTGTAGAAGTACTAGAAGATACCATTTCTAGATACAATCAAGGCGTTCAAAATGGGGAAGATCCTGATTTTGGCAGAAGGTCGTTAACACATAACTACGGTAAACCAACAGCGATTGAAACAGCACCTTTCTATGCATTTGAATCAACAGTTGCAATGCTTGCTACCTATGCAGGTGTGTCTGTCAATGCTGCTGCTCAGGTTTTGAATCCTTTTGGTGAGCACATTCCAGGGCTGTATGCGGCCGGGGAAGTAACTGGAGGATTCCACGGGGCAGGGTACATGACGGGAAGTTCGCTAGGAAAGGCTGCGGTTTTTGGAAGAATAGCAGTTCGGGAAGCATTATCAGCGAGTGCAGTTATCTGATATTTACCATTTTGTGGAAGGTTGGAATATTTGACGGTAATTCTTGAGGACAAATCACACGAGCCATCAGAGGGATTAGTCCTTAATGCAGGGTCTTGAGGACAAATCACACGAGCCATCAGAGGGATTAGTCCTTAATGCAGGGTCTTGAGGACAAATCGCACGAGCCATTAGAAGGATTAGTCCTTAATACAGGGGGTTGAGGACAAATCACACGAGCCATCAGAGGGATTAGTCCTTAATGCAGGGTCTTGAGTACAAATCGCACGAGCCGTCAGAGGGATTAGTCCTTAATGCAGGGTCTTGAGGACAAATCACACGATCCATTAGAAGGATTAGTCCTTAATACAGGGGCTTGAGGACAAATCGCACGAGCCATTAGAAAGATAAGTCCTTAATTTAAGGTATTGTATAAAAAGAACAAAGTTCACGTGAAATCTATGAAAGAGGAGGCCATTGATATGAAAATCTGGCATCAAAGTCTTACAACGATTGACCGGGTGCCGCATTATCGGGATGCCATTATTAAACATGTAAGCAGGATTGCCCGCCCGGATGTAGAGGTTGTCTTACATGGTATGTCGGAAGAGACATATCCCTCCCATTACCCAGGAATCTTTATTACCCATTCTTACCTTCAAAATCTCCACCGGGAACAGTTCGTACGATCTGCGCTAACAGCTGAAAAGGCCGGTTACGACGCCATGTTCATCGCAACCATTCCGGATGTTGGACTTTTAGAAGCACGTACGCTTGTAGATATTCCTGTAGTCGCGTATGGTCAAGCCTCCTTCCACATGGCGTCAATGCTTGGAGACCATATTGGAGTCGTAAATTTCTTGGCCCCATTAGCGGATCAGCTCCGTCAGAATGCTGACAAGTATGGTTTAGGTGGTAAACTAGGACCAATCGTTCAGACCGAGGTGGGCTTTGATGATATTATGGCAGGATTTAATGACCCAGAGCCAATCATCGAATCCTTCAAAAAAGCCGCTCAATCAGCTATTGATGATGGAGCCGATGTAATCATTCCAGGAGAAGGTCCAATGAATGTCTTTTTAGCTACCCATGGAATTTCTAGAATTGGCGATGTACCAGTGGTCGACTCGTTTGCAGCAGCTATCAAAATGTGTGAGTCACTTGTAGATTTGAGCAAAAACTCTGGTGTTTATATGACACGCAAAGGATTCTACAATGCAAAGCCGCCTGTTGAAGCGGTGGAAAGACTACGAGAAATGTATGGACTTATACCTTCTCCTAATCCTAAAGACGATAAAGGACTTTCTGTTAAAGGGATAGGAGTTTAATACGCAAATATTAACAAATTGAGAGGTGAAATTGAAATGCACATCGTTGTCTGCCTTAAACAGGTGCTAGATCCGGAAATTACACCGAAATATTTTAAAATAGACCCCGACACGAATCGTCCAGAGAATAGTGACACTGATTTGGTGCTGGACTCATTTGCAGAGAATGCACTTGAATTAGCAATTCAACTTCGTGACAAGGTTCCTGGAGCTACTGTTACCGCACTTTGTCTCGGGGATGAGGAATCGGAGGAGGTACTTCGCAGGGCATTAGCTTTTACCGCAAATGCAGCAGTAAGAGTGTGGGATGAAGAATGGGAGAATCTAGACGGACAGGCTGTTGGCCATATTCTAGCACAAACCATTACATCCTTAGGTGGAGCACAACTTGTGCTCACAGGTTACCAAGCAAGTGATATCGAGGAAGGTCTCGTTGGACCTGTTATGGCGGAGGAACTAGGAATTCCTTGCGTGACACTCGTTTCAGAGCTTGAGGTGGAAGAGAATAGTGCAAAGGCGACTGTTGAAGTCGAAGGTGGATATGCGGTAGTCAGTGTTCCAACTCCTGCTGTATTTACCATCATCAGCTCTGAGACAAACGTTCCTAGACTTCCAAAGGTCAAGGATATTAGACTTGCGAGAAGCAAACCTATTAATTTATTAGAATCAGAAGATCTTAATCTTGATCGTGAGTGCTGTCAACCAGGTGTTAAGCTCGAGCGGGCATACCTCCTAAATAGGGAGGTAGCTTGTGAGGTCCTGCCTGGTGATGATGGTGCAGAACTTGCTAGCGAATTAGCTGACAGGCTTTTGGCTCTCAAGATTTTATAGGAGGAATTCAACTATGACGAGAATTCTGGTATTTGCAAATCAACAGGGGGATTCCTTGAGTTCAGGGGCAAAGGAAGCACTTGCCTTTGGCAGACGCTTGGCTAGTTCCACTGGAGGCGAAGTTCGATCTGTCACTCTTGGTCCTTTCGCTGAGGCAGGCGCTAGGGAAGCAATTGCCAGCGGGGCAAGTATCGCATACACCATTTCTAACCCTTTGTTAGCAGAATATGATGTTGAACTGTTTGTTAATAGCATCCACACTGTTTTCGAGCAGTCTGGAGCCGACATCCTTATCCTCTCCTTCGACAAGATTGGTAAGGATTTAGTAGGAAGACTTGCTACGCGTGCTGGTG